>JAPDJS010000009.1 GCA_029258975.1 Thermoplasmatota archaeon
ACAAGGAAACGCTAATTGGGAAGATCTTCAAGTCAAAGTAAACGGCCAAGAGCAATCAATCACAAAGTCAGGAGCCGTGCAAGCTGGTGACGTTCTTTCTCTTACAGTTTCCAATGTAAGCTCTGGTGAGTCTATAACAGTACAAGTAATCCACAATCCAAGCAATAGCATTATATACGAAAACACGTTCACAGTACCTTGAATGTGACCTTTTTATTTTTACCTTTTACTTGATTTTCCTCTATCCACACCCGTTTTTACACTTTTTTAATCATTTTTATATATGCAAAAAATTGATATTTGGGTTTGTCTTATATCAGACTTCATTAAACTCTCAATAAAATCGCATAATCTACCTTAAATAGTAAATTGCACAATTCTTTTAAAGCTGGATTAACATACATTATTTTGAGTCTCTCTAGACAAGTCAAAGTACAAACGGTGAGCTTATGACGAATAAATACATATTTTACGGAGTTCTTGCAGGAGCTCTTGTAGGTCTCTTCTGGGGGATAATTGCCATCGCGTATTCGAGCGAGCTTACAAACATGATGAAATATATCGTTGAAGAGACCTCTAGGCAATACAATGTTCCAGAAGATGAAATTCAAATTGCTGTAAAAAGTGTCGAAAATACCATGCGTTATGTAGCATACCTTCTTCCAATAAGCGGTTTAATTAACGGTATCATTTGGGGAGTCATTGCTGGAGGCTTTACGCAAATCTTCGTTGACAAACTTAGAATAAAACCAGCAATCGCCGCATTTATGGGACTAATGATTCTGTTCTTTATAATGGCCCTTGCAGTTTACTCTACAGAAAGATACACTGGAGGTCTCATTATAAGATCTCTAACAAAGTATATTCCAACGTGGCTTGTTCTAGGACCATACTTAAGTTACATAATCTTGTACATGGTATTCTGTTCAATTAAAGGTCCTTGGGAGACTTGGATTGAGGCTCCTCCCAAAAACTATTAAATTTAACTTAAGGGGGTGAAAATTGTGGAGAAAGATGTTTTAATAAGCACTACCGAGATAATCCCCGGATATAAAATCGTTAAGGTATTGGGCGTTGTAAGTGGAAGCGTAGTTCTAGCAAGAAACCTAGGAAGGGATATAGTAGCAGGTTTGAGAAACATTGCGGGTGGCGAGGTAAAAGAGTATACAGAACTTATGGCAACGGCAAGAGACATAGCATTGAAAAGGCTTAAAGAAAAAGCCCAAAAAATGGGCGCAAATGCTGTCATTGGTGTAAGGTTTTCTTCTTCTGCTATTATGAGCGGTGCCGCAGAAACATTGGTTTATGGAACAGCTGTTGTAGTAGAGCCGGAGTAAAATTTTATTTCTTGGTCTTGAATTCCGTGTACCCACACTTTCCGCAAGTCCATCGGTCTTTGTGTTCAGCTAAAAATACTCCTGGACCACACTTAGGACAGAATCTCCTTTTTCTTGCAATTTTTCCATCCTTTACTTCATAATACTTATATATGCTCTCAGCTCCCTTTGCCATGATTAGGCACCCTCCTTGGCCTCTTCTAATAATCCATGCCTTCTGAGAATGTGTTTAGGCTCCACTTTCTTTAGATCTTCTAGAGTGTCATAGATCTTTACGTATGCCTTACTTACAGTCCAACCAAATCCTGTCCTTATATAATGTACGACGACTAAGTCCTTTTTGACGCCAAACTCCGAGGCTATGAGGTTTCTCACGTCTTCCCTTGAGGGTGTTGCTGACTTTTTGTGCACTATTCTTGCATATATTTCGGTTCTTTTTAGTAGCGGATTATAACGCTTTGACTCTATTGTGAGTTCCATTAGAACACCTCCATCATATCGAGGATCTTGAGAGCGTTCTCTTTTAACAACTTGTTGATCTTTATAAATACTGCTCCCTCATCAGGCTGTCCATAGACAACCCAGCTATCCTCGGGAGCGTGTATTATTACAGGGATTACCGCAAGATCCTCTTCGCCCTCGATTACTATGAGTGAGGGTATTTTATTTTTAAATACCGCCTCAATAACCTTAATCAGCTCATCTGAAATTGTTCCCGGACTGTTTTTAACCTTAACTCTCCTATAGCTTGGTGGGACTCTCCTCAATATGTTCTGGTGGGCTGGAACCTCACTTCTCTTAGTTTTAAAATCTATAATAGCCAAAAATGGCATTTTACCACAAGAAATCGCTTTTAAGGTACACACATCGCCAACCGTTATTAAGGTTCCGTCTATTTCATTATATTTTTCACAAATTTTTGTATCGTCTGTTATAAGCTCTCCAATCGGCTTTTTTAGCTCTTTTCTTAGATTTTCTGGAAGCCTGTATGAGGGCATCCTTATTCCAGCTCCACCGCAAACATGCCCTCTGAGTCCTCTTCAATGTTTCTATACTCCTTGAGAAGCTTCCATGCTCTGGACTTTTTATGGTTAATTATGATGAGTCTTCCAGTCCAATGAGTACTCCTTGGTCCTTCGGAATGGCAAATTGGGCAATTCACATCATTTAGATGTTGTGGAAAATATTCTTCATCAAAAATAAACCCACATTCACTACAAGCTTCATATCTAGTTTCTCCACGAGGCATTTATTACCCCTCCTCAGATTTTCTGCGCCATTCTTCTTTACCCAACCCTGGAGTACGCATTGATAGTCCTATGCGCCATGGTCTAAGTCTCCTCATCTCTGTGATTTTATATGTCATTTCAAAATTCTTGTTCTTAGAGAGAGATACTATTCTTGCTCTCACTTTATCGCCTACATTAACAGTATACTTTGTAGTTATTCCCCTTACCCCTCCGCTAGAAAATTGGAATTTATCATCGTAAATTTGGCTTACGTGTAGTAGTCCTTCTACTACTCCAAAGTTTACTATAAGACCCAAACCTTCAATAACCCTTGTGACAATACCATCAAACACTTCCTTAAGTTCTGGATTGAAAACGATCATTTTCACGTTTACCTTTTGATAAATGTTTGGATCTCCGAAGGTTATGAGTCCATCGCCCACGGGTTCAACATCCAAGACCATTACTACAATTCCTAACCCTTCCATATACGGCATTTTTATGAGCTTATCCATGACTAGTTCCCAGCAAACCTTTTTCGGGTCTTCCGATATTCTCGTTGGCGGTATTAACACAGTATCCTCAACCGTGACAAGCTTGTACATGATTATATGCACCTCTAGTTTATTCATGACTATGAGAAGGCTCTATTGAAAAGCGTCAAGGTAATCTATAACGGGTTACAATTTAAAAGTTTCCTTAAAATAAAAAAAATTAAGTTCAAAGGAATATGGGTGCAAATAGTAGCGCAACAACGCTCATTAGCTTTATAAGGATGTTCAGCGAAGGTCCTGCAGTATCTTTTAGGGGATCTCCTACAGTATCTCCCACAACTGCCGCCTTATGTGGTTCACTCCCTTTTCCTCCAAGATTTCCTTTTTCGATATACTTCTTCGCGTTATCCCAAGCTCCCCCAGCGTTTGCCATATAAACTGCTAGAAGGAATCCGGAAGCAGTAGCTCCTATAATGAATCCTCCTACAGCCTCCTTGCCGAGGAACGGTACAAGACCTACGACTATAGGAGCTAATATCGCGCTTACAGTTGGGGCTATCATTTCTCTTAATGCCGCCCTCGTTGATATATCAACACATCGTGCGTAATCAGGTTTGGCTTTTCCTTCAAGTATCCCCGGAATTTCTTTAAATTGCCTCCTAATTTCATTAACCATCTCCATCGCAGCACGTTCTACAGCCTTAATAGCCATTGAGCTAAATATAAATGGCATCAGCGCTCCTAGGAATATTCCAGCAACTATTGAAGGGTTGGTAATTGCAATATTCTCATTTGCCAAGTAATTGCTGTAATTTGCAAAGAATGCCAATGCTGTGAGCGCTGCGCTTCCAATCGCAAATCCCTTTCCAATGGCAGCTGTTGTGTTGCCAACGGCATCTAATGATTCTGCCTTCTCTCTTATGTCCTTACCTAATTTTGCCATCTCTGATATTCCTGCCGCATTATCAGCAATAGGTCCATAGGCATCCATGGACATTGTCATTGCCAAAGTGCTTAGCATTCCCACTGCCGCCATTGAGATGCCATATATCCCAATAAGATAGTATACGGATATCATTACTATGGCTACAGAAACCATTGGGATAAACGTGCTGAACATTCCTACGGCCATGCCAGCTAGGATGTCCGTTGCAGGTCCGGTTGTAGCTGCTTTAGCCACTTCTTGGGTAGGCTTGTATTGGTCGGAGGTGTAATACTGGGTTGAGAATCCTATAATTATTCCCACAAGGAGACCAAGAACTAAAGAGATAAACGCTCTATACCATGTAAATGTTACCTGGATTTTTGATACAGGATCTGTTATAATTTCTGTAGGTAGGATTTTATAGGCTGCAATGCCAGCAATAAGTGCCGTTAAAAATACACTGACAAGAGTGCCGAGGTTTAATGCTTTGAAAACGTTTTCTCCCTTATAATTCGCTGTGATTAATATTCCTAAAATAGACGCTACAATTCCTGCGGCTGCAACAAGAATAGCATACTCAGCATATTCTCGAAGACCCAAAACTACGCCTAAAGCAATAGTGGCAATTACAGAACCCACGTAAGACTCATACAAATCAGCACCCATTCCTGCTACATCTCCCACGTTGTCACCAACGTTATCTGCTATTACTGCAGGATTTCTAGGATCATCCTCCGGAATTCCTGCCTCTACCTTCCCTACAATGTCTGCACCAACATCAGCAGCTTTAGTATATATTCCTCCTCCAACTCTAGCAAACAACGCTATAGACGATGCTCCAAATGAAAATCCAAACAATATAATAGGCAATTTAGCAGTATCTTTGGAGAAGGCTATATATGCAATAGAGACTCCTAGAAGTCCTAGACTAGCAACGCTCAGCCCCATTACAGCTCCACCAGTAAAAGCCACTTTTAGGCCCGCAGGGGTTCCTCTCTTCAACGCATTAGCTGTTCTTACATTAGCCAATGTAGCAGCTTTCATACCAAAATATCCTGCAGAAGCAGATAGTATTCCACCAAAAACGAAGGTAAATGCCGTTCGATAATCTAAACCATAATTAGAGAACATAATTCCTGTAACCAGTAAAATTATGAACATTAATACGAGATAAATCATTAGCGTCCTGTATTCTCTTCCAAGAAATGCAGCAGCCCCTTCTCTGATGTATGATGCTATTTTGCTCATTTCTTCTGTTCCTTCCGGCTGTTTGTTAACCCACATATAAAAGTATATTGCCAGAGCCATCCCTATTGTTCCCGTGATTAGGCCCGCCAAAGCATAATTCACGAAGCCCACCTCCTCTTGAAAATTTGATAATGAACACAAACTTGGCAAAAGGATACGCTCTTCTGTATAATTTGACCATGACTCCATTAAAATCTATTGTCGATAAGATAAATACTTTTTGGTATACTCAAAGCTGATGTTTTATTTAAAATCGTAAATACTCCTCAAAATAAAATGTCTTTCTAAAAGATATCAGAAATATTAGGTCAAACTCAGAAAAGTAATTTTATTCATAGAGTTTCAGGGACCTATAGTAATTACATAATAATTGTTTCTTCCGCGGCCATAATGGGCTCAAGGTTCTTTCACGTATCCTTGCATATCTGCATATAAGCATATTTAAATATACTTAGCAACTCATTATATAATATTGTCACAAAGGATGATTTGAATCTCAGAATCCTCCAAAAAGGCTTCATAGATGGTTCTACGGAGGTCACAAATTTTAGAGAATTTTCCCTGGTGGTGATGGAAGTTGGCTAGGGCTAAATTGTCTTTAAAAGCTATGGCATTTATACTTGCAATCTCATCTGGTTTATCTGTTTTGATCTCTTATATTATCCTCGAACATTTGCAAGCTGGCTTATTCGTTAAGTTTTCTGTACCCATGGTTATTCTCATAATAGTGCTAATAATATCGGCCATATACGTTAAGAAGGAAGAAAATATTAGAAAAGAAGTTCTTAAAGCACTTCAAAAACTAGGTTCGGGTGACTTTACCGGCTTGGATTTGCTCAGAGAGATCTCTAAAAAGACTACTATAAAAGAATTCCAAAGCTTCGCAGAGGGTATACTAATCCTTCAAGAGAATGTTAGAGAGATTATCGAAAGTACTATGAAGCTATTTAATGAGGTTAAAAGTAAAAATCAGGAGCTGTCTACTAGGATTAAAGCCATTAGCACTAATGCAACAAATATAGCCCAAAGTGTTGAGAAGTTTGCATATACGACCCAAGATGCTGCCGACAGAGCCATAAGAGTAAGTGAGAGTACTGAAAATGCCATTTCAACATTAACTGAGCAAATTGAGAGACTTAACGAATCTTCTCAACAAATGAGGAGATCTTCGGACGATCTTAAAGAGGCCTTGTCCGATATTGAGGAGCTTCTTGGTAATATTAAGAGAACAAAAGAAAATCTAGGTGAGATTTTAGATAGGGTTAAGAGCTTCGAAGACTATGTCAGGAAAATTAGTTCAACAACACTCTCGATAAAGGATATTGCTGATCAAACAAATATCATTGCAATTAATGCTGCAATAGAAGCTGCTAGGGAAGAAAGTTCTGGTTCTGGAGGTAGTGTCTTCACAATAGTTGCTGAGGAAGTCAGAAAGCTTGCTGAAACCTCAAAAGAAATGGCCTCTGAAATTGAAAACGCTATAAAGAACATAACAGAAATATCGGAAAGCAATGTAAAGTTCATAGAGGAAAGTTTATCTCAAATTGGAGATGTTATTTCGCAAGTAGAACAAACATTCCGTGAAATTTCGAATATTGGATCCCGTATAATTGAAATTGCAGAAACCGCAGAAAAAATAGCAGAAGAGCTCTCTACCCAAGGCCTTAATACGATGAAGTCTATTAGAGACAATATAAGTGAGCTTACTTCAATGTTCGAAGAGCTTACTAGTACAGTTCAAGAGATAAATAGTATTATGCAGGAGCTCACGGCAAACATTAAAGAAATGAGTGAGGCATCAGACACGTTAGATATGAGTGTTCTTGATCTCAAGAGTTCTCTTGAGAGATTTAAAGCCTGATTTTTCCTTTTTATTAATCATTTTCTAGCATGTGGTGGAAGTATTTCTTCAACAGATATTTCGCCATATGAAAACTTTATTGCGTCCATTGCAGCCACATCTAGCGGGTCTACCGTATCAACGTATTTTTTGAATTTATCTTTTAATACTGAGAGTTCTGTGCACCCGAGAATGACTACGTCAACCTCTGGTACCTTTTCCAGTATTATTTCTATCTCTTCCTCTGTTACCTCTTTTCCCGCCTTTACTTTATCATATATTATTCTCATCAGATCCTCTTTTACATCACTCTTGGGAATTATGAGGTTCACTCCTACAAATTCATTAGCCCTTTCGTAGACTTTAGAAATATATGTTCCTAATGTTGCAAATAAAATAATTCTGCTATACTCTCTAGAAGCTTCTAGAAGTGTCCTGTATGGCATATGATATATGGGTATTGATGATTCCCTAACCAAATATTCATAAAAAGCATGAGCCGTGTTACATGGAATAAATACTATATCTGCACCAACTTTTTCCAGTTTTCTTATACCTTCGATTAACTTTGGCCTAGGATCCCTGCCTAAGCCCTTTATATAGGCAGTTCTGTCCGGAACCCTTGGGTCATTTATTACTATTATTGGAACATGATCTTGATCCTTCTTTGCTCTACGATTATACGTAATTATTCTATACTCGAGATCTGCTGTAGCTAAAGGTCCCATCCCGCCCAATATTCCAATAATCCTCCTAGTGTCTTCTAAAGTGTTCCCATCCACGACCTTTCACCTCCATTATTTTTTCATCTTTCTTCACATATACTCCTCTCCCTTCCTTCACTTCACCCACTACAGTTATGTCTATCTCTAAATCCTCCCTTATTTCTTCTATTCTATCCAAAATTTCCGGTTTAGACGTCATGACAAGTTCGTATTCCCCACCACCAAAGAATACGTGGTTAAAAACTTCTTCTGACGAGAAATTTGTAATAAGCCACTCGTCTTTCGGTATGGAGTCGTAGTCTACTACTAATGCTACTTCCGAATCCTTAGAGATTGTCTTCAAAGATTCGTATAAACCATCTGAGGAGTCTATTGATGCTGTTATTATTCCCAAAGATGTTAACACAACTCCCTCCCAGACTCTAGGTCTGGGCTTCATAAGTTTTTCCCTTAATTTATTTGGTACACTTTCTCCGCCTAAAATTTTCTTTAAAACTCCAGAAGGAGTTCCGAACGTCCCTGTAACTATGATTACATCCCCAGGTCTTGCGCCTGACCTTGAGACGTAAGATTTTTTCTCTGTAATGCCCATAACAAATACATCTGCCGAAAATTTTTCGCCAAAATTTAGGTCTCCACCGTCTAATTTTGCTCCAAAAAGAGATGCACACTCATCAACCCCTTTTAAAAAAGATAAAAGGTTTTCTACATCAAAATCTTCAGAGACAAACACGGAGGCTAGGACGCTAATTGGAAATCCTCCTTTAGCTGCAATATCACTCAAAGAGGATGCGCAAGAGTACCATCCAGCCTCATAATAAGTCATTCCAGGTGGAATGTCTGTATCTTCGTGTATTCCATCAACAGTTGTAAGAATATAATAATTTCCAAATGGGATGGGTGCACAATCATCTCCCAAAAGATGAGAGGGAAGCTCTTTAACTATTTTTTCTAATATTTTCTGTTCACCCAATTCCTTCACTTTCATCTGCTAGCACCTTAAGAAGATCGCGAGTCTCAACATTCAATTTTCTTGAGATGCGTCTTATACTCTTCATCACTCCGCTCCCATACTGAGCGGCCTTTTTTTCTCGAAAATATATTTCTCTTGGAAGACCCAAATATTTGGCTATTCTCCTTAGAGCTAATTTCCTTATTCCCTTGTAAACTTTTTCTTCGATGGGCAGTCTCTTTGCTAGCTGGACTATCTCTTCATCTAAATATGGTCTCACAATAATCTTACCAAAGTGTTTTGCTATCTTGTCCTCTATAGGTAGCGTATATTCAACCAATTTTTTGAAATCTTCGTCCATACCATGAGGATTTACTAGATACTTCGCATAACCACCAAACAGTTCATCGGCACCTTGTCCTGAAAGTAGTACTTTCTCCTTGCTGTTTTTGAGGACAAAATAAAGGGGAACTTCAAAAGATGCCAACAGAACGTCTTTGATGCCAAGACTAGAAAAAAATTTCAGAGCTTCGAAAACGTGCCCATCAGTAATTGTAAGCATTTTCATTCTGGAGTACGTGCCTAAAATATCCGAAATGTATTCTAACCCTGTTTTAGCATTAACTATGTCTCTAGATCCCTCAAATCCTACAACGTAAAAACATGGATCTAAATATTTTAAAGCCAAAAACCCAACAATACTGCTATCAAGACCTCCAGAAAATGCCACCCCTACGGAAGATGTTTGATATTCTTTTTTCACTTCCTTAAATACCTCCTCTAATCTTTCTGCAAGTCTTTTATATATTTCAACGTGTTCCGTTGGTATTTCAAAAATCCTTAGGTCTTTGACCATTTCTAGAGACACCTTTAATGAGTAATTAATGTATCTCTATACGTCATTCTAAACGGCCTATAAGCATTCAAAATCTTGAGATCAATGTCTGCTATTACAACATCTTCGTCAAAATATTTGGCTTTGGCTATTATATTACCACGTGGCCCAACTACTCTGCTGCCTCCCCAGAACAGTAAATCCTCAGTAACTCCTGGATAATTTACATATATATGATAAAAGCCATTTTCAACGGCTCTAGCAGCTATTAATGTCTCAAATAATCGCCTGGATGTTATAGGGGATGCTGATATTGTCACTAAAATATCTGCACCCTGCAATGCGTAGAATTTGGCCGTCTCTGGGAAGAATATATCGTAGCATATCTGTACGCCCAGACGTATGTCATTCACAGTTACAATGCTTTGATAGGGCTCCCCTGGCGTATAATAAATTAACTCTCTAAATGGGCCAAAATTAGGAAGGTGGGCTTTTCGATATACTGAAATAGCGTTAGGAGTTACAATTAATGCAGAATTGTAAAAGATTCCTCTATAATCTTTTTCCGGAAATCCAAAAATAACTATCTTTTTGCTCTCTTTTAATTCACTGAGTAGCTCCGAAAGTGTCTTAGAAGGTTGATGAATATTCTCAGCCAAATAAATTATGCGGTTCATAATGTTATAACCGGTGAGATAAAGTTCTGGAAATACATAGATGTCTGCATTATGTTTCTTTATTGCTTCCAAAATTCTGTTAGCATTTTCCTCTTTGTCTCCAAGCTCCGCTTCATATTGTAATAAAGCTACAGTGATGTTCTCGTTATCCATTTAGTCCCCTCCATTTTAATATTCTTTTGGAACTTTACAGTGCCAACAATATTATGTGCGTAAATGCAGAACATAATATTATAGTACACTAAAATTATACTACACACTACACTTCTTAAAAACAATCGGTGATGTGATATGTTTAACGAGAGAGTGGGATCTTTAAGTACAGGATTGATTCGTGCCGCTGGATATGCAAACAAGATAAGAAGAACGGCATTTGCCCAGCTAAAAGACTATGCCGATCCAAAAGAGATTGTTAGAGCCACAGCACTGCTTAACAGATCTCTCTTCGAAGTCCTAAGAGAATATAATGTCGAAAAGACTGATGTTGTAAGAATTAGGATTTCCTATAGGGTTTCAAATGGACAGATTACTTGGATTCCCGAAAGTTTAGAGTTAGAAGTATATAAATTCCATGAGACTGATGTGAATAGGGCCAGAGAGTTGCTCAAAGCTTCTCTTGAAGAAACTTCGGAAATAGAGGATATCTCGGAAAGTTTTGAGGAGTCTCCTGAGGAAGAGGTATATGAAGGCCAATCAGATAAGTGATTCATATGTTATAATCAAAAATGCAAAGGTATTTGGCGGTGGAAGTGTTATAGTGGTAAAAAATGGACGTATTATTGCTGTTGGTGGTGAAGATCTAGAGAGAGCTTATTCAAAGGAGAGCAACGTTAAAATATTAGACCTTAACGGAAAATATCTCTTTCCAGGATTTATAGATTCTCATATGCACTTTTCAGAGTATGCCTCTTACTTAGATGCTGTTGATTTAAGATGTGCTAAATCTATAGAAGATGTAAAAAGGCTTATTGAAAATGCTGGAAAAAGGCTAGGGAAGGGAGATTGGGTAATAGCGTTTGGATGGAATGAAGGTGACTTTCAAGAGAGAAGAGTGCTAAATAAGCAAGATTTACACTTTAATTTTCCGGTCGTTGCTTTTAGAAGATGCATGCATATTGCAGTTGTAAATGACGCTGCACTTTCTCAAATAGATATAAAAGAAGTTTCCGGCGGAGAGATTGATGTAGAAAACGGAATCCTTAAAGAAAATGCTTTGTCACTCATCCATCAAAAATTGAGATCAGTCTTACTAAATAAATTTAAGAAAAATGCCAAAAAAGCAGGAGAAATCTTAAAAAGCATGGGTCTTACGACAGTCTCGGATATGGGTATTGACGCAGACCACCTAGAGGCTTATTGGGAAATAGCTGAAGAGTTGCCTATTAGGGTTGTGGCCTATATAAGTCCGGATGTGCTTTCGAAATTCTCTGTAAAAGATATCATGGAAAGGAACTCGGAAAAGTTCATTGTTAGGGGTATAAAACTTTACGTGGATGGGAGTCTTGGTGGAAGAACCGCCGCATTATATGAAGACTACTCTGATGATCCGGGCAACAAAGGTATGCTCATAGAACCTCAAGAAAGACTCATTGAGAAGGCTGTAAAGGCGGCATCTTTAGGTCTGGACGTTGCAATACACGCTATAGGCGACAAGGCATTTAGTATAGCTCTTGCCATAGCAAAAGAGGTCAAGAAATATGGGGTAAGAGTTCGTATTGAACACTGTCAAGTTATTAAAGAAAATGACTTAAAGAAGGCTAAAGATCTCGAAATAATTCTGTGTATACAGCCGATTTTTATAAACACGGACTCACAATGGGCTGAGTCGAGGTTAGGCAAACACCGTGTCAAAAATTCATATATGCTAAAATCGCTAATAAACTTTGGATTTATTGTTGCAGGAGGTTCTGATGCCCCAGTAGAGCCTCCAAACCCATTATATGGAATCTACGCTGCCATATATAGAAAACCGCTCTCAGAAGATCGTGTTTTCAGGCCGGAGGAATCTGTAGATTTAAAAACAGCAGTAAAGTTATTCACTGAGAATGCTGCATATGCATTGGGTATAGAAAATATTGTGGGAAAAATTTATCCTGGATATCGAGCTGAATTTGTGATTTTTAACAAAGATCCCACGACTGTTGGTGAACAAATAAAAGATATGTGTGTTCATGCGTTAATTCTTTAAGTGGTGTTAACAGTGAATGAGCTTATTGAGAGGTATCTTACTCTAAAAAGACTTCCAAGAACAGGCTGGATTCAAAGAGGAGTAAATAATCCTGAAACCATAGCATCACATTGTTGGGGAGTTAGTTTCCTAACAATTCTTATTGCAGATCATCTAAAAAAGAGAGGACTTGACATAAACACAGAAAAATGTCTGAAGATGGCCATAATACATGATTTCCATGAGGCTGTGATTGGAGACATCCCTACTCCAGCTCTGGATCCAAATACTAAGAAAATGATAGAAAAAAATGCAATAGAACATACAATAGATGTCCCAGAATATAGGGAGCTCTCCATCGAATATATTGAGGGGAGCAGCTTAGAGGCAAAAATAGTAAGACTTGCAGATCTCTTAGACATGGTTCTCCAAGCGGGTGATTATGTATCTGACGGATTTTCCAGGGTGAGGGAGTTCTCACGTCTTATAGAAACTATCAGAAAGCATCCATTATATGAGGGGGTCAAAGATCTCATAGAAAAAATCCTTAGCACCAGGTGGTAAATTTGTGTAGGATGTTGGCAGCATACATCCCTGAAAGGTTTGGATATGATAATATCGTTAAATTTCTCTCAGAAATGGCAAAAAACGGTTTTCGAGGTCCTCATGAAGATGGTTGTGGAGCGCTTCTATTGACTTCCCTAAAAAAGCCCATTGTTTATAAAACGCTTTCACCCGCCCATACCCATGTCAACGAGTTTATCCAACTCATTAAAGCCTTTAATCCTATCTTTATCATAATGCACGCAAGGAAGGGTTCTAGGGGGCCTAATACGATAGAAAATGTCCATCCATTCGTTTCAAATAGAGCTTACCTGTTTCATAATGGAACTCTTCATGAGAGGGCTATCGAATATGCTAAAAAAGAGCTTAAAGTTAGGAATAGGATGAGTAGTACTGACAGTGAGCTTTTACTGCACATATATAATGAGTATGGAGAGAATACCCTTGTAGAGTTTCTCCTATTACATCAAACCCTCATGAAAGACTTCAGTGGTAGAAAAATGGGATCAAACATCTTTATATTTGATGAGAAGTCAAATCTATTCGTCATATATCATAATGTGTTGAAAGATGAGTTTTTCCATGAGAATGAGACGGCCATAGAAGATAGAAGATATTTTGACCTTTTTTCATATAAACTAGACGAATCTTGGATTGTTTCATCAGAAAGTCCTAAAATAAACACCAAACTTAATGTAAACTCAACAATAAAGGATTCAGAAATCCCGTTTGAAAGATTTATTGACAATCATTATGTAAAATCATACAAAAAAGGTTCCCTAGAGGTTAAAGTAATAAAGATAGAGTTATAAGAGGTAATACCACATGACTGACTCTCTCTTAACATTTGCAAAGTATCTTCTCGAAACACTAAAAACAGAGGGCGGAATCCTTCTAATAAGTGTTGAGGAGCCGCATTCTTTAGAAAGTATTCTTAAAAAATTGTGTACAGAAAAAATATATCACTTCTGGGACCCCTCCTCCCCTTACGGCCTTATTACAGTAGGATACTTCGGCCATATAGCGTGGATGCTAGGACCCAAAAATAGGCTTATTAAAAAGTTCAAAGGTCCTGTAGAGGATGAATTTGGAAAAATGCTTTCTTCCTCCCAAATATTTTTCCCCATATTAAGAAACTTTAAGGAGAAGTATTAAATTCGAAATTCTATTTTATGATGTTTTACCCTTAAAATGTAGAAAACACAATAACCACGAGGTGTCCTTTATGAGCATTGACCTAGAAAATATCAAAGCCGATCTTTTGTCTGGGAGGCCAATATTAGTTTATGACTTTGACAATAGAGAAAGAGAGACCGATATCGTGTTTTATGCGCCGAAAGTAACGTACAAAAGTGTTGAGTTTATGAGGAAATATGGCGGAGGATTAATCTGCGTAGCTTTGGGTCCTGAAGTGTGGGAAAAACTTGGTCTTCCATATTTATCAGACATTCTAAAGTCTCTAGAGGAGTATTTAGTTATTAAACGCGCTGCTTCAATAAGAATTCCCTATGACGAGCAATCTTCTTTTTCAATAACGGTCAATCATAAAGATACCTTCACAGGAATTTCGGATAGAGATCGTGCTTTAACCATCTCTGAACTTGGAAAACTTGCAGAAATGTCTTTTAAAATTTCAGAAGAAGATCTAAAAGAGTTGTTCGCAAATAATTTTAGAACACCTGGTCACGTTCATATCCTTAATGCAAGAAAGGGATTACTAGACAAAAGACATGGACATACGGAGCTTGTAATAGGTCTCTCAAAACTACTTGGCATAGCACCTGCTATGGCGATTGTTGAAATGTTGGGTGATACGGGGCTTTCGTTGAAAAAGGAGGCCGCAAAGGAGTTTGCAAGAGAGTTTGACCTCATATTCATTGAAGGTAAAGAGATACTAGAGGTGTGGAGGCTTGAGAAAGAAAAAGAGAGTTCTGGCCTCAGGGACGTTTGATATAATCCATCCAGGCCATATCTACTATCTAAAAAGGGCAAAAGAGTTAGGTGATGAGCTTATTGTTGTGATAGCAAGAGATTCCACTGTAAAGAGAATAAAGGGCAGGGTTCCAATAATGCCCGAAGAATATCGGCGGATTGTTGTAGAGTCCCTAAAACCTGTAGATAAGGCTGTGTTGGGCTATGAAGGTGAGGATATATTTAAAATCGTCGAAGAAGTAAAACCTGACATTATAGCGCTTGGATACGACCAGAATTATGATCCAGAAAAAATTAAAGAGGAGCTTAAGAGGAGGGGGATTAACGTAGAAGTTGTGAGGATTGAAAAATATGATGATGATATAGCAGCCACAAGTAAGATTATCTCAAGAGTATTAGAGGTGCTATCAAATGAAAAAGAAAATAGGAATAGTTGATACCACCTTTGCCAGATACGATATGGCCTCTGCTGCAATTGATGAAATTAAAAAGAATGCCACAAATATTGAGATTATTAGATATACCGTTCCTGGGATTAAAGATACCCCGGTTGCTGCTAAAAAGTTAATAGAAGAAGAGGGTTGCAATATTGTCATGGTATTTGGGATGCCAGGACCTACTGAAATTGATAAAATGTGTGCTCACGAGGCCTCTATGGGATTAATCCTTGTTCAGCTTATGACGAATACTCATGTCATCGAGGTATTTGTCCATGAAGATGAGGCAAAAGATGAGAAAGAGCTAGCATGGTTAGCAGAGCGAAGAGCGAGAGAACATGCAATAAACGCGATAAAACTTCTATTTAGGCCTCAAGACCTAACAAAACTAGCAGGCACCGGTCAAAGACAAGGATTTGAAGACGTAGGACCAATAAAACCTAAAAGATAAGTATAAATTTTACTCTGATCCGCGTATTAAAGAGTATTTATTGGACATAATTAAGTGCATATTTATATCCTAAGTAACTCCTATCTCAAAATATTCAATGGAGGGATTAATATGCCACGTATGAGAATTGGGATCGTTGTTAGTGAATTTAACTACGATATAACACACATGATGCTTCAGGTAGCTCTTAATCATGCTAAGCTACTGGACATTGAAGTAAAGAAAATCGTACATGCTCCGGGAGTCTATGATATCCCACTTATGGTAAAGAAGTTGCTAAGAAGAGAAGATATAGATGGCGTCGTTGCACTTGGAACTGTTATTGAGGGAGAGACAAAACACGATGAAATCGTAATGCACAACGCAGCTAGAAAGCTCGCCGACCTTGCTGTAGAATTTGAAAAGCCTGTAACGCTTGGAATTTCTGGTCACGGAATGACAAGGCTTCAGGCTATGGAACGTATTGAAGAAAAGGCTAAAGAGGCTGTTGAGGCTGTTTTAAAGCTTTATGAACGTATGAAAGAGATCGAGGAGGAATAATAGAGATGGTGTCTGGAAGGATAAGCATTATACAAGAATCTGCCACACTTAAGATTTCCCAAAAAGTGAAGGAATTAATAAATAAGGGATATGACGTAATCCCACTTAACATAGGCCAACCGGACTTCGATACTCCTGAAATAATCAAAGAAGGCGCTATAAAAGGATTAAAAGAAGGAAAAACTAAATATGTAAGTCCTCAGGGAATTCCTGAACTCAGAGAGAAAGTATCTGAGTACTATGCGCAAAGATATGAAGTAAATGTCTCGCCAGACAACATAATTATTGCCCCCACAAAGTACCTTATCTACGCTTCGTTACTTACCATAGGAGACTTGGGAGATACTGTCCTCATCCCAGATCCAGGATGGGTTTCATACAAATGGCAAGCGTATCTAGCGGGACTAAAAACTGAGTACTATACATACGACGAAGAAGCCAACCCAAGGATCGAAGTAATAGAAGATCTTGCCCACAAGTCTGTGGGAATAATACTAAACTCACCGTCTAATCCCCTTGGAAGCCTTATAGATGTAAGCTTTCTAGAGGACATCTACGAAATTTCAGAAAAGCACTCTATGACCATAATCTCTGATGAAATATACGAGGGAATTGTGTTCGATGGAAAGCACACTTCACTTATAGAGCTAGATCCTAAGTTAGAGCACACAATAGTTATAAGCGGCTTTTCAAAACTCTTTGCAATGACTGGATGGAGGCTCGGTTGGGCTGTAGCCTCTAAAGAAACAATTAAAGCTCTAACGAAGATTATGCAACATACAATCACATGTGCTACTTCCTTTGCTCAATATGGGGCTATATATGCATTTACTGACGAGGCCTTTGAAGAGAACAGAAAAATGGTCGAAGAGTACAAAAAACGCAGAGATATTGTCGTTGAAGAGATTCGGAAGCTAGGGTGGGATCTAATCGTACCTAAAGCAACATTCTATGCCTTTCCTAAATATAATAGCGATAAGCCATCAGAACAGATAGTTAACGAGTTTCTGGAAAAGGCCCACGTAGCTCTTACCCCCGGATCATCGTTTGGACCCTCTGGAGAGGGTAAAGTGAGGATTTCGTATGCAATAAGCGAAGATAGACTCAGAGAGGCCTTTAAACGCATAAGGGATGTTTGGGACAGCTTAAGGTGATTTTTCTCGCGATGGGAGTCTCTTTTTATCCTAAATTTCTTCTGCTGTTATTACATATTTTTCTCCCTTTCTTATTACCACCGTATGCTCCGCCTGCGAAACAAAAGATCCTGGAGTATCTTTTAAAACCCTGTATTGCATGATAGCGCCCATTCGTTGTAAAACTAAAAGACCCCTCCTTACGGTACTCTCATCGCCATATCTTAAGCACCATCTTTCTGAGAATGGTAACGTACCAAAATTCTCTTTTATAAATTCAAACAAATCCCTTGCAACTCTATCTCTTATAGGCACGTTACGGATTGCTCTATATATTCCTCCTGGCGGTCCTTCTCGTACAACTCCCGATCCTCTCAGCACGGCAAAGGGCTCAATAGCAAAAACACCTTCTTCGGGGATTTTTCCTGCCCCGGCCCTATAATTGTTAATTGACAATCCGGCATGGAGATTCCATCTATCTATTTGATGTCCTGAAAGATTAACCACGGGTTTATATCCATACCCAACAATCGTATCTTCTATGACGCCCCCGAGATCTCTTAACATTGTTCCGGGACCTATGACCATAACAGCCCTCTCAAGCGCCTCCTCTGCCGCTTGAATAAGTCTCTCCAATTCTGGATTTCTTTCGCCAACAATTACCGTAACAGCGGTATCGGCAATGTATCCATCAATATGTGCTCCTAAATCTATTTTTACAACATCTCCCTTTGAAAATACTTTTGAATCATTTATTTTAGGCGAATAATGAGCTGCCTCATTATTTATCGAAAGATTTACTGGAAAAGCTGGACGAGCTCCTCTAGATATTATTTCAGCCTCCAACATCTCCGCAAAATCGTACAGCCTCATCGATGGTCTTATTTCTTTCCTAGCTATTTCCCTTACTTCCTTGGCAATTTTTCCGGCCTTTATAAACTTCTCAAGGACGTCATCTGTGATCTTCAGCTCTTACACCTCCAAAAGAAGGAAGTCATTCTCCCCCATATGTAAGTTTAATCTTTAGAACCTTCTCTATCCTTTTCCTCACCCGATCCTCGGGGATGATCTCACTATTTTCAATCTTTGCAAGAAGATTCACCTTAATACCCACCTTTTTAGCCAGTTCTTCTCTTGTCATTCCTAGTTGTTCCCTGGCTTTACGAATTCTTTCTCCAAAATCCTCTACAAGGAGGTCTTCCTCCATTTCGTCTCTACGCATCGAGGCATACCTTTCGTAAAGTGTTTTTTCTCTCGGCTTCTCAGCAACGTATTTACTTATAGTTCGTCCCAACTTAGAGCATTCCTTACAAACCAGGTATTCATAGCCCTCTATAATCGTTCTATAAAGAACATTTGTTTCCTTCCCACAAAGTTCACAACGTGGCAAAATGTACCACCTCAAAATTAGGGCAAAGGTATTTTCGCATATACCTCCACTTAGATAAAGGTTTCATTTGTTTAAATAGATTTAATGATCTATCTTGTCCTGAAGGATAGGGATGTTTGCGTCGATATTTTGTATTTAAATTGCCACGCTAATCATAATAAAGCACATAAACCACCTCCTTATTAATTCACTTAGAACGTTATAGTACACTTAAAGTGCGGGGGTAGCCAAGCCAGGCCAACGGCGGCGGATTCAAGATCCGCTCCCGCAGGGGTTCCGGGGTTCAAATCCCCGCCCCCGCACCATAGATACTTGTTCTCTTTTTGATATAGGAAAGAAGATGGGATATTATTTGTGCATAGAGTACTACAGAAGGTTCTGAAATTTGTTTTTGTTTAAAAATCTGTGCAAATTTTTTGTGTCTGTGATGCTAACTGACCATACAATTTGCAAAATTCTGTGTGCAAAAAGAAAAAATATTAAAAATTTGCGATCAAATATATATAACAGCTGACGGGGGTGGTGCATCTGCAGGAAATCCGCATTAGTACATCTTTATTTGTAGTGATTTTACTTATTACTTGTGTCGGAGGGCTATTTCTTCCTGAGAGCCTTCTAGCGTCATCTTTAGACGAGTACTCGAATAACCCGGAAGGTGTAGGAAACATAGTGCACGTCTATGACGAAGATTACGTAAGCATATGGGACGACAAGGCAGCAGGAATCTGGATCGGTGGCTGGGCCCGCATATACCCTCCACCCTCCGAAATAATAAATTGGGATTATGGACGCTACAGCTGACCCATATTATGATGTCCAATGGGATGGTTACATGGCTAGCCCCACAGATTCTGACGGAAATCCCATATACCCTTGTGCATACGCCTACGTTGAGGCAGAAGTTATCGTATTAGATCCTTTATGGCCAGGCATAGGGAGAGATGAATATCTATATGCTGAAATTCTGCCAACACCGCCGTAATAATGTAAAACACTAAATTAGGTGTGCTATCATGCGCCTTGGATCTCTGTTTATCTATTTTACAATTTTTTTGATTGCCTTTTATAATGTTTGTACTGTTACAGTTGCTGAGAACGATTTCACTCTAAAAGTTGGGCACTACGCTGAGTATATTGCAAGATATGTCCGTCATGATGAAGATATGCCTAATGGTACTCATTTTCTCAATATTTACTTTTTAGACAACCCTAGACATCTTATCGATGTATGGGGCATAGAATTTAGGTTTCGATGGGAGATTATAGATGAAAACGAGAGTTACTATACTGTGAGGGTTTCCATAACAGTATTGAACGCTACCTTTTTGGAACTCCAGGGACTCTATTTCAATCGCGAATACGTGGGATGTTGGAACTTCTCTCAGACTTATTTTGTGAACAAAGAAGATAGGAAAACTTACTTTGCTGACAACCACACCTTCTGTAGCTACTGGCCTTACTGGATCACGCATGAGGAAATATCCAATCCGGAGCTTTTGAAGGATAGATATGTACCTCCTAGCCACTTCTCAGTAGACGAGAGATATTACATATTGACCGATAAAAAACTTCTCCTTGGAGAGGGGGACGCTTCTCCACCACTCATAGTCTTCGAGGTCTATTTAACGGAAGACACAAAAATGTGGGAAAAGGGCACTTCGGTGATGAAGTACTTCTACGAGCCGACCTATGGACTTTGCCTTGCTATGGGAGGAGAATACTCGTTTCCGTTAGGTGTGTTTAGAAATAATACTGTATACCTCTGGATAACGCCTTTTGACCGTTCCACGTTTTTACAGTATATTCATAACATGAGCAAATACACGTTCGATGCGTACTACGTTCCGCTCTATAAGACAAACGTACCATGGGAGCGTCCGCCGATAGAGGCTCCCAGTCTATGGAGACCTTCTATAGCGGTAATCGTCTTTGCCGTAGTTTCCAGTTCTGTATTAGTCTCTTACGAAATAATCAGAAGGAAAAGGTGATAATAAATGGGTAAGAGATTTTTTGATGCCTTCACGTCCAAATGCCTGATGAGGAATATCCTTATAGCATTGCTCACGTTCTTCCTCACATATGACTATCACGCGTCATTAGTTCAAAATTACCGTCCTTTTGTAGGGCCCAATAGTTTTCCGTTTATGCTCTATTATGTCATTACCTATGGGGGCATTCCGCTAATCGCCTTACTTTTAACCCTTATTCTCGGCACAATGGTAGCGTATGAAAAGGAAGTTGGAGAGCTGTATTATATGCTCACATCTCAAGAGAGAAAAGGTACAATCTACGTCAAAAGGATTTTAAACGATTTTCTAATGTTGCTGATGATTTCAGCATTTTCTTCGGTTATAGCATTTATGATGTCTTATCCTTCTATTGCTTTTCATAGACCAATATCCCTTCTTCTAGCTCTCCTCTACTTTGTAATATCTTTCGTCGGTTATGCATTTTCAACATATCTCATCGGCTTTTTAATAGCCATTGTTACCCTTTCATTTCCAATCGCGCTTATAACCTCGATAGCGGTTTTTTACCTTTCGTACATTGAAATAATGTCCCTACAAAAGTATCTCGTGTTGAGTCTAAATGTTCCTAGAGCTATTATTGTTAGTATAATCAATTACATCTATCGCGGTCAAGCTTTGATTATAAGTCATGAACTATCGTTTTCTCATTTCTTGCCATTAATCTTCTGGATTCTAATGGTGATTATCATATTTATCGCCGGAGAGAGGAGGGAGATCCCATGAGAAAAGAGTTTTATTGGGTCGCGCTTGGCATTTTACTTGCATCAATAGCTATAGGCCTACAACAAGTTTCCGTCCAGAGAACCCTTGAAGGTCAACTTGGATATTACATAGACGTTCGTGAGGGGAGTACTGAAGGGATTATTACGCCATATGGTGCCGTGATTAACTTTCTAACCTATCCATACGGAGCTAAGATCTCAGATGCAATGTACGGTTTAGATTCGACTAATATCACCGAATGGAGATCTCTGAACAAGGTATCAATAATAGAAAAAGCAGGATTCTACCTAATTACGTCGGAAAGAGATGTAAATTTAATGTTTCGTATAGAAAAAGTGGGGTTTGACAACTGGAACGTTATTATCATAATGACCTGGTTAACGGGGGTTATTATAGCATACGGCCTCTTCAGGAGGAAAATGGTATGATCGTAGAGGCAAAGGATCTGACAAAGAAATTTAGGCATATTGTTGCGCTGGATAACATAAGCTTGAGGATAAATGAGGGACTAACGCTTATAGTAGGATCAAATGGTTCTGGGAAGAGCACGCTGATAAAGATAATTGCGGGGTTCCTTAGGCCGACTTCTGGGAAGATAAGGGTTCTTGGATATGATCCTTGGAAAGAGAGAGGAAAAATAGTGGGGAAAATTGGATTCTCGTTGGATCCTCCCAGAATCCCATGGTGGATGAGCGGGAAGGAGTTTTTATATGCTATCGCTGAGATGAAGGGCGGCGACGTTGAGAAGGTTTTGGGCATCGAGAAGTTCTGGGAGAGGAAGATATTTACGTATTCTGCAGGGATGATTAGGAGGATTTCTATAGCAGCATCTCTTGTAGGATCTCCCAGGCTTATATTATTAGACGAGCCCTTTGCGGGGATAGACATAAGGGGTAAGGAAGAGATAAGAAATCTTGTTTTAGATTTAAAGGAGCGTGGTCAGGACATGATAATAGCCTCTCATATATTTGCGCCTTTGAAGGGGGTGTATGATTCCATATTTGCTTTGGATGCTGGGAGGCTGATAGACGTAGGCGAATATTTAAGGTGGTCTATCTCATGAAAGTTTATGACAAGGAGTGGAAACAACATCCTTTTTCACCCACAATTTTAGAAAAAGGTTTAAACATCTCGAAACTATTAAGAGATATTGTTTCCGAAGTACATCAACCTTGCTAATAAAGGACTCAAAGAAAATATGGAGGGCTGTGTATGGTAAAGGTGATAGTAGATAAGGAAACCTGTATAGGATGTGGCATATGTGTGCAAGTTTGTCCGGAAGTTTTTGAGTTAGGTGAGGATGGAAAAGCCTATGCAAAAGTTGATGAGACCGATGCTTCTTGTGTTCAGGACGCCGCAAACAGCTGTCCAACAGGATCTATTAAGATTGAATAAAGATCTCCCGAGTGCTGAATTTGTTCAATTCTTTTCTCTTTATTCTTTAAAATTTATTTTTCTTTTCCGCTTATTCTAACAACTTTAACTTGCCTCTTGCAACCTCGTATATTCTTGTATTAGTGAGTAAATCTTCAATTACCTCCTCAATAATTTCTCGACTTACTTTTGTTAGTCCATGAGCTCTCTCCACAACCTCAGACCACGGAGCACCAGATCCCTTATCAAGTTCTCTTATAGCTTCCAAAATAGCTCTCACTATGGGGCTCTCCTCTTCTTCTTCCTCGAAATACTCTGGAATTTCCTCCTCAATCTCTTCTGTTTCCTCTTCAACGTATTCCTCTCTAATTACGTCGCTGACATATCCTAAACTGTCTGACAACAAACTCTTGTAATCCCTAATTTGATCCAAAATTTCCTCGGGAGTATAATACATTAGGGATATCTTAATAGGTCTCCAATAATGTGGAGGAATCCCTAGCTCGATTAGCATGTCTTCGGTTAATTCTCCATCAAACTTTCCTATAACCTTTTCCATATATTCCATTCTTTCTATTACGTTTGATGCTGCGTCTACAATCCATATATTCCTGTCGTTTAGCGTACCCTTCTTTATTCTTTCGGGTCTTATAAGCGGTATTTTTCTACCCTCCTCTGGTTCAAAAACACGGATTTTTGCTGTGAACATGATAATTGTAGGTTCATCCCCTATAAGCTTAAGAAATGTGTATACATCCGGCTGAAACTCTCCGGCATAAATGGATGTGACACCTGTTATGTCTGAAACTCTTGCTTTTATCGTCTTTTTCTCTGAGCTTTCCACAATATCCGTAACAGTACCTACCATGTAGATTCTATTAATAAGAGCTCCGAAAGGTGAAACAAGGTATCTAACGATTTTTCCATCCATTTCTTCTTCGTGAATTTGTTTAGATCTCCTAATTTCTTCAATAAATACGCGCCATGCAATTTGTCTTCTAAACATAATATCAACCCTCATGAAAGTTCTTCTAAGATTTTAGAGAGTTTTTCGCTCATTTGACTTATAGTGTTCTCTTCAATCGAATCCACAAGAAATACTAATCCCGTTCTTCCAGGAAGAATGTTTCCACTGGCCGTTACATATTTGCCAAATAATTTTTCTTTGATATACGAGTATCCCGTACCAAACTCAATATCCTCCTTAGCTTTATTTACTAGGTCTTCTAAAGTTTCTCCAAGAATCTTTTCAAGAGCTTCCCTGTTGATTATCGCAAGCAAAGCGCCAGTTCCGTCATCTATAACTACTCTAGCCCGGAGATCCAGAAATCCCTTTACCTTCCCATGCTCCGGGCATATACCGCCCTCTTTTAATATTCTCCCACACTTTTCACAGCGTTTGATAAGACCACTGCCCTGTTTCACATCAACGATTAATCCTTGGACGCTTACGTCTAAACCTCCACCTCTCGCGGCAATATCGTACAAAGTCTCTGAGCTTACGCAATAAATTTCTCCCCCATAGAGCTTTTCAATCTGGGAATACTGGTCTATCATCAATACTGGAATTCCTCTAAAACTTTGTACACTAGCACCTACAATACGAACCATGTCTCCTTCATTAAGATCCAAATCAACCCATGAAGAAAATGCGATTTTACCCGTTGCATCACATAAAAGGCCTCTTATTTTAGGTCCCTTGCCCTCGTTTATCCTTCTTTTAATTTTTAAAACCAGAGCCTCAACCTCTACGCCAAACATTCCATCTTTAAGATCCATTATTCGCTTCTTTCCGGCCTCTACAACATATATCTCTTCTTTATATCTTTCAATAATCGTATTTTGAGTAATGTACAACATTAAACCTGACGGTCCAGATCGGGCATACGCATTGACAATTCTTATATTTTCACCAGATTTATATGGAAACGTATCTAAATAAGCTCTGAAACTTATTGATCCGGTTTCATCAGCCAATACTCCTACGTAATATTTTCCTCTCTCCGTAACTATTTCCCTCACGCCAAGAATTTTTCCTATTACCTCTAAACGGCGATCACCATCTTCTATTTCGCTAATTTTCTTTCTTTGGGTCTCAGCAGTCATATATACGCCTAAATCTTGCATTAGTTTCCTTTTCAGTTCATTATAGTTTGGAATTATTAATGCCCATTTTTTCACTTTTGCTTCAAATTCCTCTAAAGATACTTTGTCCTCGACAAGTGGATATACTTCTTCTTTGAGTCTCCTAATCCACTCTTCAATTTTTCCTCTCATTAATTCTCACCAATTGACTTATTTACCTTCTGCCACAGAAAAATTGATATTTTTCGACCTTTGATGCTATTTATCCATTTTTAGCCGAAATCATCAACATTATGACATCTTATTGAATATTTTTCATTGTTATTTTAATTAAGGGCTAATTTTTATCCATTAGCATGTATTGTTTCCTCATTATTAAAAAACTTTTGTAGCTTGATGACAATTTGGATTATGAAAACACTAAAAACGACATGGAACTCCAAAAAATAATAAAGGGTTTATAGTGATACTCTTCCTATATATTGAGATATGTATGAATTCTTCGTCAAATGTTTGAACAATGATTAAAGGGTGGGTCATCATGTATACACCTATTTCAGAGCTCAAAAACAAGATTGGTGAGAGAGTTAAAGTACGAGGATGGGCTTACAGAGCTAGAGAAACCGGTGGAATAGCATTTATTGTCTTAAGGGACTCTACTGGAATAGTACAATGTACATTTAAAAAAGGAGTCGTTCCAGACGATATATTTGAAAAGGCGTCATCTATTACCATTGAGAGTTCACTTATTGTTGAAGGAGAAGTTGTAGAGGATAAGAGGGCTCCGGGTGGAATTGAAATTCGTGGCAGCAATATTGAGATTGTTAATCTTGCAGAGCCTTTTCCCATAACAAAGGATTATAGTGAAGAATTCTTACTTGATGTTAGACACCTATGGATAAGAAGTAGAAAAATGAGTGCTATCATGAAAATCCGATCTCAAGCTTTCTGGGCCTTGCACGAGTTCTTCAAAAAGGAAGGATACTACTTCGTCACAGCCCCTACCTTCATAACTGCTGCTGTAGAGGGTGGGGCCACACTATTTGAGGTAAATTATTTTGGTAAAAAGGCTTATCTTACCCAATCTGCGCAGTTTTATCTTGAGGCATTAATATTTAGTCTTGAGAAAGTATACACTGTAGCCCCAAGCTTTAGAGCAGAAAAATCAAAGACAAGAAGACACTTAACAGAATTTTGGCATGTTGAGGCTGAAGCAGCATGGTATCATAATGAAGATATGATGAAATTCGAAGAGCAAATGATTAAATATGTAGTCGACAAGGTATTAGAACATAATGAAGAAGAACTAAAGATTCTTGGGCGAGATATTTCAAAGCTAGATCTTTCTTTGCCCTTTGAAAGAATAAAATACGAAGAGGCCTTGGAAATTCTTAACAAAAAAGGCTTTGAGCTTAAGTGGGGTGATGACTTAGGCGCAGATGAGGAGAGAGCACTTACGTTAGAATTTGATAACCCCTTCTTTATCACCCACTTCCCTAGAGAGAAGGGTTTCTATCATAGACCAGACCCCAATGAGCCCAAAGCCCTTTTGTGTCATGACCTTCTTGCTCCAGAGGGATATGGTGAAATCATAGGTGGGGGAGAAAGAATTTTCGACAAACAAGAGCTAATTGACAGAATACTCGAAATGGGGTTAAAACCAGAAGACTACGAGTGGTATATTGACTTAAGGAGATACGGGAGTGTCCCTCACTCTGGTTTCGGCCTTGGTGCTGATAGGTTTATTATGTGGATTTGCGGGCTTTCGCATATAAGAGATTCTCTGCCGTTTCCAAGAACTATTTCTCGCCTTTCCCCATAATCTCATTTTTTAACCATTTCCTTAGTTTATTTTCAGAGCTAAAATTAAAAACGATTTATAAGAAATATTAAATTGAAGTACACAATATCTTTAGGGGTTGATTAAATTGATTTCACAAGATTCTAAAATTTCCCCACTCGATCTTTCACGCATCAAGTTCTTTACAGATTGTTCTATAAATGCTTCAGGGTATGTTCTATTCACCATTCAGTCCTACGACTTACAAGAAACCAAAAGCAAGGTGATGGTTCACGATAAAATAAGCGTGATGAGGGATGCTGTAGGTCATTCTCCAAAATGGTATAGAGGCGACGTATACCTATATCTACAAGAGTCCACACTCGTTATGAAAAGAGTTGGCTATATAGACGAAAAGGAGATTGCACGAGATGTTGTCTACTACGATGTATCCAAAAATGGGCATATGGTGATTGTTACTTCTGAGAAGATTCAAAAACCTAAGGGCTATGTGAGCGAAAGAATTGCTGTGATGGATGGGATTGGTCCGTTGTTTAAAGAAAGCATTCCTAAAAAGATAATAAAGTCAAAAAACTTTGTAGACGACGGTTGGATTACTAATGCGGTCATCTCAACTTCCGGTAAGGTAGCATACACCAAAGTTTCATCCTTAGGCCCACTAAAACAAAAGATATACGTAGATGGAGATCCTATTAAAGAGATAACCGGCTTTGTCAACGAAATGATCTGGGCAGACGAAAAAATTGTGATGATTGTCACAGATTTATCAAAAAATGGTTTCTTTGGTAAAAGAGATATCATAATCATGGAAGAAAACGGCGATTGTGATGTTATTGATGTAGCAGGGGATCCTGGAGATTGGACAGAAACTTATCCTGGGATAGACGGCGAATCCTTGGCCTATTACAAGGATAAGCTCTATTTTATTTCCACTGAGGGATATAAAAGCGTAGTTCGTGAGCTTGACCTCAGCACACTTGAACATAGAATATTGCTCGAAGGGGATAGATGCTTTCACGGCATAAGCGCGTCAAATTATGGTCTTGCACTCCTATGGAGCAATCCTCAAAGGTCTTCTGTAATAAGCATATATCGATGGAATACTCGAAAAGAATTTGAAATTACGAGCGCAACTAGACTTCCTCCTATTAACGTATCGATCGTAAACGATAGACATATTATTCTTGGAAAAGGTGAAAAAAAGATGTTCATGGTTCATGGTGGTCCTAGATCGTCGTATGGTCTTGCGTTTAACTTTGAGGCTAGCCTTTATGCCTTAAGTGGATTTGAGGTGCATCTTATTAATTATCTGGGTAGTGCAGGGTTTAAAGAAGTAAGCTCCATAGAAGAAATAATAAGGGACGTTGCAGGCTATATTAACGCTAATAAAGGGGAAAGAAATGTACTAATAGGAGAGTCCTTTGGTGCATTCATAGGTGCGTTTATATTGTCCTTAATAGACAATATCGACGCCGCAGTATTAGAGCGGGGCATTTATGAAGATCTTTCAGCAATGTTGACTTCAGATGAAGGTATTGAGTTTGGGATGTTGACATACAAAAACAAGCATCCCATTGAAGATCCAGAAGCTTATGTGAAACACTCACCAATTTTCCTGGCAAATAAATACAACGCCTCTGTACTCGTAGTAGGTGCCTTAGAGGATTGGAGATGTCCGTTTTCTCAATCAATAGCGCTCTACAACACTTTGAAATACTTTGGAAAAGACGTGGAGCTCCTAGTACTTAATGGCTCGCATTCTGTAAAGTACGACGGAAGCAGCAAGGAAAAAATAAACAGGATTTCAAAGATATTTGAGTGGGTAATGAAAAAACTAGAGAATAAGACTTGAGACTTCCGCATTGAGAAGTGAGGAAGGAGGCTTATAAAATAAGTTGTTCTAAAATGACGTTCGATAGCATGTAACATTCAATCAATAATAAGTTAAAGTTTTCCCTATCATTAATTAGGCATCTTTACACTACTTTTTAGCTCCCATGCATTTAAAAATAACTTCTTAGGATTTTATCTAACCAAAATATTGACTATTTTGGGGTGAGGTGACTAAATAATGAGCGAACTTGTAGTCGTTGCCTTAGGAGGAAATGCGATCCAAAAAAATAATAAAGAACGAGACGCTGAATCCCAAATGAAAAATGTAAGGATGACTGCAAAGTATCTCGCAGAAATGTTAGAAAATGGTGTTAACCTTGTCATAACTCATGGAAATGGTCCTCAAGTTGGCGATATTCTTTTAAGAAATGAAATTGCTGCTTCTTTGGTTCCTCCTATGCCCTTAGATGTTTGTGGAGCAGAAAGTCAGGGTATGATTGGATATTGGATTCAACAAGCTTTGCAGGTAGAATTAAAAAGAAGGGGAATTCACAGGCCAGTTGCAACAATAGTAACACAGGTTTTGGTCGATGAAAATGATCCCGCCTTCAAAAATCCTACAAAATTTATCGGTCCTTCATACACGGAGGAAGAGGCTAAAAAATTAATGAAAGAGAAAGGGTATGTAATGAAATACGACGTGGGCAGAAAAGGCTGGAGAAGAGTCGTGCCTTCGCCGGACCCTAAAAAAATTCTTGAAATAGAGGCTATTAAGAGATTATTAGACGCTGGTGTGATTGTTATTGCCGTTGGGGGAGGAGGAATTCCGGTTATCAAGACGAAAGATGGTGATTTAAAAGGTGTCGAAGCAGTTATTGATAAAGACTTAGCAACAGAAAGATTGGCATCACAACTTAATGCTGAAAAAATGATTATACTAACAGGAGTTGAAAAAGTGTATCTAAACTTCTCTAAACCCAACGCAAAGGCTCTTGACACAATAACAGTCAGTGAGGCTGAAAAATACTATAAAGAAGGTCATTTCCCTCCTGGAAGCATGGGTCCTAAGATCCTAGCTTCAATTAGATTTGTGAAAAACACAGGAAATGTTGCTATTATTAGCTCTCTAGAAAAGGCCCTTGAAGCACTAAGAGGAAAGACGGGCACTAGGATTGTTCCTGACTAGGGGGTGTATCTCGTGAGAATTGTTATTGTAGGTGGGATGACTGCTGGAACAACTGCAGCACAGATGGCAAGACTTTACGATAAAAAAGGAGAGCATGAAATAATTATTCTAGAAAAGGAAAAATATCCGCTATATTCTCGTTGTGTACTACCTTTTGTTATTTCAGGGAAGGTTTCTAAGGAGATGGCGATTGAGTTTGACAAAAAATGGTATGAACGTCATGATATAGATCTTAGACTTTCTACAGAGGTTCGTTCTTTAAATGTAAAGGATAAGTTTGTCGAAACATCTTCTGGAGAACGTATAAAGTTTGATAAACTAATAATTGCTACAGGTTCGATCGATAAACCCAAATATGGAAACTATCAGAGAATATTTAATTTAAGAACTCTCGACGATGCCTTAAGAATAAAAGATGCTGCTAAAAGTGCTAAGACAGCAATAGTAATGGGTGCGGGCGCGATAGGGTGTGAAGTTGCTGAAGCACTAAAAGAGTTGTCATTAGAAGTCACTTTAGTAGAATACTTTGACTATGTTTTACCAAAATTCGTCGACAAAGAAATTGGCTCTAGAATATCAAAGATCTTAGAAAGTCATGGCATTAAGTTGATGTTAGGAACTGCTGTAAAAAACGTGCAAGAACAGGAAGATAGAGTTGTGGTAGAAACCTCAAAGGGAACTATAGAAGCTGATATGGCAGTTTCGGCACTAGGAATAAGACCTAATCTAGAAATTATTCAAAATCAAGGAATAGAACTTGGGAGTACTGGAAGAATAAAAATAAATGAACGTGCAGAAACCAATATTCCTGGAATATATGCGGCAGGAGAATGTACAGAGTATCCCGATCTTATAACGGGAAATCCTGTCCCTGTCGGACTAGGAAGTATCGCCTTTAGACAGGGCATGGTTGCAGGAATTAACGCCGCAGGAGGGAATACAAGACTTCCACCTGGCGTGCTTAATACGCGAGTATCCAAGATTTTTGATATTGAAATTGCCGGTATTGGACCAACAGCAACCGAATTAAAAAATGCTGGAATTAAATTTAAACAAGTTATTTCCCAAACAAAAGATCTCCCAGAATACTATCCAGGTGGAGAAGACTACATTTCGAAACTTATTTTCGACAATAATGGGAGAATATTGGGATACCAAGCTATCGGGCGTAATGCAGGGCTAAGGGCTAACATTATAGCATCTGTCGTTGTTACGGGAGGTACTGTTTTTGATCTTGAAATGCTGGAAACAGCATATACTCCTCCAACTGCACCTATACTTGATCCTGCGATCATGCCTGCAATAAGTGCATCAAGAATTCTGCGCAGACCTTGACTTAGCGAGGTCATAGAGTTTTTCGCTTTTTTCAATAATTTCATCTTTTATAGACACATACTCTAACCATTCCTTCGGGATGGCTTCATATCCCAACTTTATTCCCAAAACTGCTCCAGAAACAGCACAATTTGTATCAGTATCTCCACCCATATTCACAATTGTAAGTAGCGTCTCTTCAAAATCTTCCTCAAAAGAAGAAATAACAGCTATTCTTAATGTATTCGTAATTAGTCCTTTAAACTCCCTAGGTTCCAGGGATTCTATGTTCATGTTTAAGGATTCCTCAAAGATCTTCACTACTTTTTCATCCAAAAATTCTGATGGAATATAATGCACAAGATCTAAAGCCTCTAAGTAGCTATCTTCTGGAGACAGTCCCTCACCGATTGAGTTTAAAAATTTTGAAAACATTACCGCTGAGGTGACTGCTTTATTCGTATAGTGGGTTAGCAAAGTCTCCGAGATTATATCGTTGACAAATTTCTCGATATCGTCACTATAGAAGTGATAAAGGGCTATTGGAGATATTCTCATAAGGGGGCCATTGCCAAATCCATATCCCATAGAAGAGGCATATTTTGCGCCAGCGTAAATGTCGTCCAATGATGCGTGAGAAAGTGCATAATAAGTGGTAAGACCTATCCCTATCATCTTGTCTTTGTTTTCTATATACTTCTTAAGAACACTTTGTGGATTGTACTTTCCTTCCTCTAAGATAGTATCTAAAACGATTTTCATCATTATTGTATCATCAGTGTAGGCATTTGCTTTGACGGGTCCTTTTATGTATCCATATTGTTCCTTTATGTCCGGGGCACCTATACCCTCGAAGGGAGATCCCAAAACGTCTCCCACAACAAATCCTAAGAGGGCTCCAACGAACTTATTTTTCAAAACTTAAACACCTCCAAGGGAAGTAAGGAGTATTCCCATGAGAACTAATACAACTCCAAGGTATCCTAACCTTGGAATATTTGAGGTTCTCTCATCTTTATAAATTATTTGCGAACCCACAAAACCTATGACTGGAGATGCTGATGCTATCACTGTGATTGCCCCAACGTTGCCTGAAAGATAGATTGCGTAGTAGTATGCTATGCTCCCTACTAAAATTCCAAAAACTCCGCCAATATTAAGCATAACAAATGATTTAGCACTTATTTTGTAATTTTTCATTAGAATAGCAGCGTAGGGGCCGTATATGGCCAGAATTACAAACCCTCGTATCATCACAACTATTTCTGGTGGAAGTTGTGCTCTGAGCATCATTCCATAAATTGTTAGTCCTAGACCCCATATAAAAGCCGCGATGAGTCCGCATACGACGCCCATCAATTTGTCTTTTACATCTCTAAAAGAGTACGAAGTTAGGAATATCCCGAGAACTACTAAGAAGGCTCCTACTATACTAAAAAGTGTTGGAATTTCCCTTAAGAAGAGCCATGAAAAAATCAAAACAAATATTTGAAACGTATAAGATACTGGCGTTCCTATACTCACTCCACCCCTTTTAATCGCTTCAAGGAAAAAGATGTCTCCTAAAATTACATTCATTATCGTAGCAATAATCACGGCCAAAATAGTTAACTCATCTAGAGTTGATAGAGAATACGTATATCCGACTCCAATAACTATACCTAAAATTGCAGCAAAATTATTTTTTAATGCATTAGCACGAACTCCGGTGAGGTTTCCAATAAAAGGTTTGTAAATAAGCGGTGAAATTCCCCAAGAAAGTAATGCTATTATGGCCAAAATATAGGGAATAATCATTATCATATCCTCCTTATCGAGGTAGCCTCAATGTATAACGTTCCTTGGAATAGTCTGAGAATCCCCTGAATTTCGACATTCGATCCGTGGAGGTTATACATCTGTATCTCGTCCACGTTTAGTCGTGGAGAAGCTCGAACCATAAGCACTTTTCCATCGGGAAGAACAAGACGTGCATCAAGCCCTTTAATAAGTAACTCTGGGGACAATATCTTTCCTTTTACTTTTATTGGAGAATCCAAATATTCTTCTAGTCTCTCGATTTCACCTACATCATAAAACTGACGTTCTGATGATTTCCATAGCTTATCGAACATCTCGTTTAGATCCTCTATCACTTGATTATCCGTAGTTACAAAGGCCTTTACATCTTTCACAATTGGTCCCATAAATATGTATGCTCTATCATCGCTCACTGCAAAGTTCATATGCACATTATCTGCCTCTCTGACTATAGCCTTTCTAACAATTTCCCCAGGAAGTTTTGTACCCTTTTGGACCAATATTTTTACGTCCTCTGGTATTGGGATTGTCTCCATCTGAGTAGTACAAATCTTTAGGTTTCGCTCTTCAACGAGGTTCCAGTCTGCAGTAATCACATTATCTCTGCTTTTGTAAAACATGTATTCTAATGCTATCATAGTTAACGCAGTTCCAACGAGGAATCCCATTAGTGCTGAAAATGGATCCATACTCCTAGCACCCACGTTATAATGTTAAGCATATGACTATTTATGGCCAAGTACCCAACTCAAAAATTCGCTGATATGCATATAAATGTTTTTCTTTTTAATATTTGATTTTCCTTGCATTGATATGCAAAAATTTCCACTAATGGAAATTTACACATCCTACGAAGGCCTACCTATAAAATTGCAAAGTTACCAGAGTCCTTTTGGAATCTCCCGGCCTTAAGTGCGAGTACTTTCAAAGTAGATTCAAAAGATGATGTATTTAAGTGTTTTGAGCTCAGCCAATTCATCTCCGCTATGTAGGGCAGGGCTTTCTCGGCGATGGTTTTGTAAGTCGTATTTATCCATACATCAGAAAGATTATTTGTTCTTGCACACATTTACTTCGTTATGTGCAAGTTTTTAAAGTCTTAAACTATTTCGTATTTTGACGTCTCGTGTTCTGATCAGCTGCAACTTTTGTAGAGTCCATAAATATCGTTACGGCTAACCTTTCAGCCTCCCAAGCTCGATAAAAAGATTGCATCTCTAAGAGCTGAAACTTTATACGACACTATTTCAAGAAGGCTTGACGTAAACGGGGAAAGTTGTACTATAAAGAAATACAAGGTCGTCGGAGATCTTCTCGCGAGAGCAGAAATATATAAAGTTTCTAGGAGAATGCTAAAGGCATTTTCTTGACTAACCCCTCACTAAAAATCTAAAGAGCTCATGCACGAATGAGTTAAAGCTTCTAATGTTTACCTTTGAAAATGTATGTTCTATGATCTTAGGATCGGACTCTATGCTCTTTATTGCGTTCTCGAGAGCATTTAAGGCATATTTTCCAACTCTAATAAGAATCTTTGATTTTATTCCTTTCGGGGCTGTTTGCTCTATGAGCTTCCTGTAAAGCCTTTTGCTTACCCATATACTGTGTCTCCATCCAACAATTATGGTTTCAAGAGCACTTTCTGGAAGTTCACAAAGTTTTGTATGATCAAGCTTACCGTCTAAGAGAGATCCTCCCATTGGGACTAAAAGCAAAGGAAATGTCCAAACATAAAGTTTGGCGTCATGTATTTTATCTATAACTTTTATAGTTGCCTTGTAGTCTTTGTCCTTCTCTCCTGGAAAGCCAACTATGTATGTGTAGCATGGGTACCAGAAGTTCTCATTCATAATATATGCCGCATCAACTAACATCCTTGGCCAATCCTCAGCAGACCAGGGCCTGGGCTTCCCTATAAAATATTTTCTTACGATATCTGGGCTTCCACTTTCAAATCCTATCTGTGGGAATATGGGCCTTGAGGAGTCGTATCTGCATATCTCTGTTATCCTTCTAACTACGTTTTTTGCAGAGAGTACTGTTGCAATTGAAGTATGGCTAAATACTGCTCTTGGCTTATAATCTTTTTCCCAGAATTTTTCGCACTCTTTCTGAACTTCGGAGAATAACTTTAACACTTTTTCTTCATTTACATTAATTCCTCTCGCCCCATACAGAAGAACATCCTCAGATACAAGATCTATGTGTTTTGCACCAGCCTTTAGATTTAGTCTTGTCTCCTCAAGGACTCTGTCAATGGGCATATATTTTATTTTAAACATTGAAGGAGAGCAGAACTGACACCTTCTGGGACAGCCTCTCATTACTTGAACAATACCATTTCTTGATGGTGTTTTTATCGTTGGAATTTCGCTTGGGTCGTTAATATCCTCTCCTAAAACTCTTCTTGGAACTTTTCTTCCATTTAATACATCTAAGAACACTTTTGGTGCTGTTTTTTCTCCTTCTCCCTCATATAAAATGTCAATTTCGAATTCATGAAGCTTATTTCTTAGTTGCCACGCTCCAGGACCACCAACAATAATTTTGTATGAATACTTTTTCTTTTTTCTTAGCTCATTGAGTTTTTGCATAAGAATTCTAAACTCATATTCAGTACAAGTAATACCACCACCAAAAATGGATCTTAACGTCCAGGAAACCGGTGCTAAACCTAAAGGATCTAAAACGTGTACACCAACAATTTTAGTCTTATCATCAATTACGTACTCGAGATGCTCTGGAGGTGTTATTATTACGCTTTCTCTGGGAAATCCACTCCTCAGTAATGCTGCCTCTAGTTTACTTAGGCCATAGGGCGCTATTTTAGCTCTGTGCTCTCTATCAACTGAAACTTTAGGTGATAAGAATCTATACTGTACAATCCTTGGCACTAAGCGATAAGGTAAACATAAACCAAACCCTAAGAAGCTCATATCGCTAAAATCTGTAAAGAGAGCTCTATCTGTTGTAAGAACAATCTTTGGCATGGGCATCGCCCAAATTATTTTCCCAATATATCAGAATTAGATATATCGTATTCTGATATAAATATGCACGTTATGCACGCCGTGACAATAGCTGGAATAATACAAAAATTTATTTAAAAATGGCATGAAAATCTCAGTATCAAGAGCATATATGTGGTATTTTGTGTATGCCTCCTTCAGCGTTCTCAGTGGAAGTATCCTACCTATTAAGAAACCTATATAGAGTAATGATGACTCTTCTAGGAGCGTTATGTGGTGCAGTCTCCCTTAGAAAACTGTTTTCAAGGCTTTAAGCTGTTCTCGTTGAGTCCCGAAGCTATGTCCGTGAAGATTTTCGCGACCTTGTAACATTTCGTTGCACAGTAGCTCTTGAGGTATTCGATCCGCCCCTCAAGGTCTTCTTTCTGATCCCTGCTTGAGGCCCTTGTGTAGATAACGACTTTATCGGGAGTCTTACCCTCAAGAATTCTTTTGATTTTACTCTCCGGGATTCTCTTTCAACCCTTCTAAAGAGAGAGGATTGTAGTTTTGGGTAACTGAGTACTTCAAAGAGTAACGTTTGTATCGTAAGTGGCCTCCCACGTGCTATATTTGAGCAACTACGGAAACATTTGAAATGTACGTGGACGGCCTTACTAGGGATTAGCACGATTCTCCTGCCTCTGCTGGTTATCCCGCTCCCATAGAAGCGGGAGAAGATGTTAAGGCAAGCATTGAACCTGAATCCACACTTCTCGCATACAAACTCCTCCTTATCGGTTCTATTCTTCTTACTCACGTGGCCACAGAGAGGGCATGTTATCGACGTCTTTTTAATATAAAAGATATTTCCTAATCACGAATAAAGACACTCATCTTCCATCCCATTGAAAATGGAGGTATATAGATGTCTCCGAATCCTAAAATAAAACCATATTTAGACCAATTACAGAGTGCATATAATAATATTAGGAGCATAAACGACGAGATTCTCTCAGAGAGAGACAAATACAAGATATATATGAGAATGAATTTCATATACAACATTCTCTCCGAAACAACAGACATTGACGAAGAAGCATTGAAAAAATACATTGATGACATTCTATCAATTTCTCGAGCATCTTTTATAAAACAGTATGGAAAAAAGGAGTTTTTCAGCAAATTGCATCAAAATCTCGATGCAATCTCAAGATTGTTAGGGCCTAAATCTAAAAGATTAAAATATATTGACATAGCTACCTACGGTGTTTTGGGCGCTTACCTACTCTCAGCTGTTAGCATAATTAAAACTGCCCAAATTGGTCCTTGGAGTCCATATCCTCTGCCTTCTATAATTATTGCAGCCATAGGAATAGTGCTCACATGGTTTCTAAGGAGGTCGTACTCCAGAGACATTGTTGCACTTATTATCATAACCTCAACGTTAATATTTTACTCTGCAGGAATTGTAGTAATAATCGGCTCTCTCTACGATATTATCCTCTCCGGAGCCTCTGTGGTGTTAATAATTATATGCATAGCACTTCTCATAAAAAATAGATACTTGTTCAAATAGAGATGTGGCATTCATATGTTTCCGGGAGTCTTAGTTAGTAAAAAGAGTGCAGAAGAAGTGAGGAAGCTACTTAAAAACAAAGATGTTCTTGATCCCAACAAGGTACCTCTACATGAAGATAACTATGTTATTTTTCCTATAAAGGAGGAAAAAGTGGCAGAAGCACGTAGTTTAGGTCTTAGGATAGTGTACAGAGACTTCAAAGTAAAAAGAAAAATTAAATCTTACAAAGATATTGTCCAAATTCCTGAAAATTTAAAGAAATATCTCCCAACGTCTTTTGATCAAATAGGCGATATCGTAATTATAAAGATTCCAGAAGAAGTTCTAGACTACGCGTCTCAAATAGGTGAAGCTATTATAAAAGCTTACAAAAGTGTAAAGTCTGTATACTTAGATAAAGGTGTAAAGGGGCCATACAGAGTTAGAGATCTCGAACATATAGCGGGAGAGAGAAAAACAGAAACAATTTACAAAGAATATGGTACTAGATTTATTGTAGACGTGTCAAAGGTGTATGTATCTCCTAGACTTGCAGAAGAGCATAAAAAATTCTCTGAATATGTAAAACCCTCTGAGATTGTCTTTGATATGTTCTCTGGATTTGGCCCATTCTCTATTTTTGCTGCAAAAAAAGGTGCCTCCGCAGTTGCCACCGATATCAATCCATACGCAATTCATTATTTGTATGAGAGTGCGAAGTTAAATAGGGTAGAAGATAAAATATTAGGACTTGTCTCTGACTGTAGAAAAGTTGCAAGACTCATAAAAGTGAATCACGTGGTTATGAACTACCCTCACGGCTCAATTAGCTTTTTAGACTACGCTTTAGAATCCATCAAACCCCCAGGATATATTCATATATACGTTATTGAATACAACGACAAAATTACTCAAACAGCCGATAATATAGTACATCTAATTGAGAACAAGGGATATAAAGCCAAACTTGTTGAAATAAGTTGTGGAAAGCCGTACGCACCATATCAGGCGTATTATGGGGTACATATAAGAATAGTTGGTGATTAACCATGAAAAAAATAATTTTCATCCCAATGATTCCGAAACACAAATATTCCTACTCAGAAACGCTTAAAGTACTAGAAGAGCTTAATCCTGATTATATTATCGTAGACAGAGATCCCAAAGAAGTCGTTGATGAGATTTATGAGGGCATTTTACAACAATTTGGCCTTTTATCAGAAAAAATCGGATATGTTGATGCCGCATATGACTTTAATCCTGAAAAAATCATTATTGTCAAAATTGAGGAAGAAGACCTATTTAAAGAGCTTCCTCAAAGAGCAGGATTGATGGAGCTTATTAAATTCAACATGTACTTGAGAAAATTGAGAAAGAGACTCTGGAAATCACTTGAAGAGTTTTTATCGTGGTTCTATAAACAAACATATCGTGTCGAGATTCTAAAGGCCTCAGAAATAGCACTCTCTAAAAAAATTCTTAAAGAAATAGAGTCTTTACCAGAAAATTCGAAAATTGCAATAATATGCGAATATACGCTCTTAAAGGCTCTAAAAGCCGTTCTCCACGACTTTGTAATCTATAATAATAAGGTCGTTGACTTCTCTAACATTGCTCACGTCTAACTTCTTTTCGAGTATTTTGGACAAAAATCCTGTTGCATAACCCAAAACGTAGCTAACTATTCTCCCATCTTTATAAATGGCTGCATTAGTCTTGTTAGTTTTGAGTTTAATTACATTACAATCCTCAGAGAGCTCTAAAGAGAGGGATCCCACACCATTTAAAAACAGCATGTTTAATGCATATTTCAGTTTTTCTTCAAGAGCAAGCGAACTATACTCCCGAATCCCTATAACTTCTATTAGCTTCTCGGCACTTTCCTGGCCTCGTAAAATACCCAGGCTATAAATAATTTCTCTAGCCATATCACCTAAGAACTCTTCTATAGCCCGCTCTAATCTTAATAGAAAATTGACACTTAGAAATATTATTGGATTTCCATAGAGCTTTAGATAATACTCTTTAGACTCCTCTTTGATCGAATCTATCCTCTTTTTGAAGTTCTCCTTTAGTTCTTTGGGATCGTCGTGCGTAACGACCATCATTTCTCGCTACCTCACAACCTTTCAATATTAATTATGAAGGGAATCAATTAATTATATTTATTTCACTAAAACTTTTCATGCCGTTCACTTTCTTGTCCTATTCTATCCTCAAAGATCTCTTATTCGAAACAGGTTTATTTCGACATCTTTGATTAATATCCTAGAATTCCCACAAAAGCTTAGATTTGCTCAGATTTACACTAATAGTCCAAAAGTAAATTATAAATAGAGAGAATTATTAGCAATCGCCCATCTTAGCTTTAGGGAGAGCTTTTGCTCCATAATATTTATTATTGACTCTCGATATATACAATTGTACATATCGAGCAACAAACTTAAGAGATGATTTATATGTTAAAAGATCCTTACGGGAGGCCTCTTACAGAGCTCAGGATATCCGTTACTCATACATGTAACTATAGATGTATTTTTTGTCATAGGGAGGGTATTAATGATTCTCCCAAGGAGATTTCAGTACATGAGTGGGAAAAGATATTTCAAGCAGCCAAGGAGTTAGGAATAAGAAAAATAAAAATTACAGGTGGAGAGCCTCTTTTGTATCCTCAAATAGTTGAGTTCGTGCAAACAGCAAAGAAATATTTTGAAGAGGTATCATTGACTACAAACGGTTACTATCTTCAAGAATACGCTAAAAAACTTAAAGATGCCGGAATTGACAGAATAAATGTGAGTTTACATACACTAAATGATAATGTCTACGAAAAAATCACTGGTGTCAAAGGTCTGCTGAAAGTTATTAAAGGTGTTGAGAGTGCGATATCACACGGAATTTTTGTGAAGATCAATGTTTTAATTCTTAATGGGTTCAACGAGGGGGAGGTCAAAAGCTTCATTAAATTTGCCAGAGAGAAAGACGTAAATATCCAATTCATAGAGTACGAACCCCTGCTAGGACTGGATAAAAGATATCATATTTCGCTAGAGTACATTGAAAAAATGCTTGAAAAGGAGGCTATTGCCATCAAAATTAAAAGAAGACATTTTAAAAAGTCATATCTGTTACCCCCTTGGATCGATGTGCTTAGAACTTGGCACTCAAAAGAAATGTGTCTAGGATGTACGAGACTTAGAGTGCTACCAGATGGGAGTATTATCCCGTGTATATATCGGGGAAATGAAAGAGTTTTTATGGACTTTAGCAACCCTCAAAGGTCTATTATAAAGGCTAATAACTTAAGAAGGCCCTACTGGGGATGATTATGCCTATTGTAGATATCTCGAAAAAGGATGTTATAGTAAGAGAAGCTATTGCAGAAGGATTTATCCGACTGAAAAGGGATACCATAGAAACTATCAAAAAAGGAAGCGTAAAAAAGGGAGATCCTCTTGAAACTGCCAAGGTTTCTGCTGCATTGGCCGTAAAAAATACTCCTCAAGTAATCCCTTATTGTCACCCAATTCCCATAGAACACATAGATATCTCATTTGAGATCCTCGAAGATGGTATTAAAGCATTGTGTAAAGTAAAAGCTACGTCAAAGACTGGAGTAGAAATGGAGGCTTTAGTAGGAGTTACCATAGCGTTATTGACCATTTGGGATATGATAAAGTATCTTGAAAAAGATGAAAAAGGGCAGTACCCTCATACAAGAATTGAATACATAAAAGTCGTAAAGAAGGTGAAGGCTAATGCCGCACAACGAACATGAGGAAGCTGCAAAAGAGATGTATAGTAGTGTAAAAGTTTCGATTATAACTGTCTCCGATACAAGAACCGAGTCTGAGGACATTAGCGGAGGAATAATTATAGAAAAAATAAAAAACGCTGGGCACAAAATACACAAATACTCGATATGTAAAGATGACATAGTTTCAATTCGCCAGACGCTTATGGATTCTCTAAAGGGTTCTGATGTAATAATCATAAATGGCGGAACAGGAGTTTCTGTGAGAGATGTTACGATAGAAGCCGTAAGACCACTTTTAGATAAAGAGATCGAAGGATTTGGGGAGATATTTAGATTTGTGAGTTATCAAGAAATAGGCCCCAGTGCAACACTTTCGAGAGCACTTGCAGGTATAATCTCCGGAAAGGTTGTATTCTGTATCCCGGGTTCGCCCAACGCTGTTGAAACTGCATTGGAGAGGCTCATTATCCCTTTGATTCCCCACATTCTTTATGAGGTGCATAAACATGAGGCCCTTTAAGAGGCTCATCTCAGCGGAAGATGCACTAAAAATTTTGCTTGAACACGCAAAGCCTATAGAAGATATTGAAGAAGTGGACATTCTAGCTGCTCTGGGAAGAGTTCTCGCCGAGGATATGCTGGCACCTATAGACATACCTCCATTTGATAGAGCAGCAGAAGATGGATACGCTGTACGTGCAGAAGATACCTTTGGAGCATCTAGGGTTCATCCAAAAAAACTCAAAATTATAGGTAAAATACTGGCAGGAGAAACTCCTAACATTAAAGTAGAGCCAAACACTGCTGTAGAAATAGCCACTGGAGCTGTTCTCCCTGAAGGTGCAAATGCTGTCGTTCGTGTAGAGGATACTGAGCTAGACGAAAATGGTGAGTTTGTAATCATATATACTGCCGTACATCCGGGTTTTGATGTCTCAAAAAGAGGCGAAGATATCAAAAAAGGTCAAATCCTTCTTAAACGAGGAACTTTGCTTAAGCCTGCTCAAATAGGCGCTCTTGCAGCTGTTGGGATCAACAGAGTAAAGGTCTTCAGAAGGCCCCGGATAGCTATAATTCCTACTGGAGATGAGCTCATAGAACCTGGAAAAGACCTTCAGCCCGGAAAAATTTATGATGTTAATACATACACGCTATCCGCAATAGCAATAGAAAATGGGGCTTTACCGGTTATGGTAGAACGCATACCCGATGATCTGGAGGATCTAAGAAATGCCCTGGATAGAGCTCTTGACATTGCCGACCTAATAGTGTTCTCTGGAGGTTCTTCTGTTGGAGTTAGAGATTTCCTCATAGACATATTCGAAGAAAGGGGAGAAATATTATTCCATGGGGTGAAGATAAAGCCTGGAAAACCTACCCTCGCTGCGATAATCAATGAAAAGCTTGTCTTAGGTTTTCCAGGATATCCTACATCGTGTCTAAGCAACGCCTACTACTTCCTAGTACCACTAATTAGAAAACTTGCAAGGCTACCAGAAAAAAGGTGGCGTATCGTAAAGGGTCGCATGGCCCATAGAATTACATCAACTCTTGGAAGAATGCAAATACTACCCGTTCGTATTAATGGCGATCTTGTAGAATCCGCTTTTAAGGAGTCTGGAGCCATCACTAGCATGTCAAACGCAGAGGGTCTGATATACATTCCAGAAGACGTGGATCTTCTGGAAAGAGGTGATATTGTAGACGTTTACATTATTGATTGAGGTGCAAATATGGCAATCGCAATTCTTTATGTAAGGGGATATTCCAATAGCGGAAAAACTGAATTAATATCGAGATTATTGAAAGATCTTTCAAAATATTACAAAATAGGGGTGATCAAAACAAGTAAAGAAGGTTTTGACGTTGAAGGAAAAGATACTCAAAAACTCTTTTCTTCGGGCCCTCAATTTGTTCTTGGAGTCTCACAACAAGAAGTTTTATTGAAGTTCAAGGATGTATCGATAGATGAGATATGCAAAAAGCTCACGGATATTTTTGACGTTGACTTCATTATTGTTGAGGGAATGAAGCACAAGAAAGGACCAAATATTGCAATGAACAATGAATTCGCCGATAAAGATACCATTGCTGTCTACAATGGTAGCAATTATGAGGAAGTTCTGAAAGCAGTAAAGCGATTTGCTGAAATTGCTAAATATTACAAAGCTCTCCCAGGAATCAACTGCGGGTTGTGCGGGATGGGCTGTTGGGATTTGGCTCAAGCTTTGTATGAAAATAAGAGTGTGGAGTGTAAACTTATGAAAGAGCTTGAACTACAGATTTCTGTAAATAATAAACCAATATTTGTAAATCCATTTGTAAAAAGACTTGTCAAAAACGTAATTTTGAGTATTATAAAAGAGTTGAAGGGTTATGAAAAAGGCGAAATTGTTATTAGACTTAGAGCCTGAGGTAAGAATTTTCCTCAAGAAAGAGAACAAAATTGTGATGGGTAGGGGAACATACCTTCTTTTAAAGGAAATTCAAAAACATGGAAACATAATGGACGCTTGTAGAGCTCTTGGTATGTCCTATAAAAAGGCCATGAAACTCATCAAAAGAGTTGAAGATCTTATCGACGAAGAGATCATTGAAAGTAAAAGGGGTGGGGCTGCTCATGGATTTTCAAAACTCACAGATGTTGGCCTTCTATTAATAAAGATCTACGAAAAGGTAGAGAACATTATTGAGAATTCGCTAAAAGAATTAGAGCTTTCGCGAGATACCTCTACAAACAATTAAAACGATGGTATATTTTCTGTGAGTTTCTTTATTACAAATCCGCTCTCAAAGTCCCCTATTAATGTTGGGCTCTCAATTTCTATTCTTAGACTCTCATTCTGCATTTTCAATCTTTCATTAGAGTGGTCTGTAAGCTTTTCAGTTACGTAAAATCCTCCAAAAATAGATGCAAGTAATAATACTAAAAGTATCAATCCCACAATCGTTAGTTTTCTGTTATTAATTACACTCATCGCGTGTCACCTAATCGACTTTGAGTCGAGAATAAAAAATAATTTTTTGATCATATTATCTTGTGTGATAGTCATGAAGCTTGACTCTATTGATGTAAATATTCTCAATATCCTTCTCAGAAATGGTCGCATCTCGTATCGCATTATTGCCAGGAGTCTCCAAGTGAGCCCTCCAACCATAAGTAGCAAAGTAGAGCGTCTTGAGAGACTAGGAGTAATAAAAAGATATGAAGCAGTAATAGATCCTGCAATCTTTGGACAAATAGTTGTTTTTGTAGTTCTTGATAAGCTACCAGAAGAATTGCTTGAAGTCGAAGCATGCCGTATAATTTATAGACTCTCTGATGGCAGATATTTCGCGTTATTAACTGTTGAAGATTTAGAAGAGCTTTCAAATATTTTAGGCAGCATCAGAGACCGTGGAATAAACTTTGAGTACTACATGGCTGTAGGGGAGCCAATAAAAGATGAGCCAATACCAAGAATAAAGGAGGGTATTAGTCTGAAAATTAGATGTGCAAATTGCGGTAAGCTTATAGAAGGCGAGCCCCTCAAAAAGAGTGTATTAAAGACGACATATTACTTTTGTAGTGAACAATGTATGAACAATTTCCTTAGCAAATACTAATGGTGAAAACCATGCCTGTCCTAGATGATCTTGACATTGAAATACTAAAAAGTTTAGTAAAGAACAGTAAGATCACTATCTCACTGCTTGCAAAAAAGATTGGCGCATCAATACCAAAAACTACAATTCACTATAGAATTTCCAGACTTCAGAAGGAGGGTATTATTAAAAACTTCACTATAGAGCTTAATTACGAAAAAATAGGATTCCCCGTACTTGCTTATATATTGGCAACTTACGATCCTAGTGTAAAAATATCTCAGAAAAAACTTATTGAGCATATTTCTAAAATTCCGGGGGTAGAGGAGGTTCATGTAATTACTGGTGAGTGGGATCTTTTGATTAAGGTGCGTGCAAGAAATGTGAAAGAGCTTGGTGATCTCATTGTTGACAGGCTTAGAACAATGCCAGGAATTCTCAGAACAATGACGTGTATGGTTCTACATTCTACCGGATTTGGTCCTTTAAACATTTTAGACCATATGGAAAAGAATATGGGAGAAGGAGAGGAGGACTAACTTATTTTATTTGTTATTCCTTAGGAAATTTGGACTACTACCCTAATGCGTTCTGATTTCAGTTCTAATGTATCCTCGTTCATGTATATCTTGGGATTTTCATCTCTAAATATTTCGGAGATAAACCTCTTAACTCTAGATGCGCTTGGAGTAATAAAAACCATATCCTCTAAATCTCCTCTATAAACTCTAACAACAAACTTTTGAGAGCTCATTTTTGAAAACATATCTCCAAAACTAGCATACACAGAAGCATTCATAGAAACTCACCTTTCGTATAGTAATTAGCTAAAGGAGTAAATAAAAATTGCTTATACAGAAAGAATTTTGATGATAGCTCTTAATTACTTTGGGTTATATTGTGAATATTTTCCTTTTAAAAAGATAAAAGTTTGTTCAATGTCCAATAAATTCTTGGAAATTTTTTATAATATCTCATAGACTACGCAGAGTGCTCTCTCAGATCTTTAATAAAAATATGTGTTCAAAAAGCGTCCTTTTTATATTTCCTTGACAATAAATATAGTGGTGTTAAATATGCGTATAGCATGGCACGGCCACGCGTGCTTTGAGATTAATACGATGGGAAAAATAATTGTTATAGATCCTCACGACGGGACTTCTCTTGGAATTTACCCTCCAAAGACGTATGCTGATATCGTCCTTGTTACTCACGATCACTTTGACCATAACGCTGTTCGGGTCGTTTCCCATGATAACACAAAAGTCTATCGGGAAGCGCAGGATTGGACTGACGTCTCAGAAGGTATAAGAATAAAAAGCGTAGAAGTTCCACACGATAAAAGTGGTGGTACCAGACGCGGGATGGTTAACGCCTTTCTTATCGAGGCTGAGAACATTAAAATTGGACATCTCGGTGATATTGGGGATATTCCAGAAGCAATTAATGAATTTAGGGAAATTGACATTTTAATGATTCCTGTTGGCGGATATTACACCATTGAACCAGAAGAGGCAAAAAAGATCGTAGATATAACAACACCAAAAGTAGTTATTCCAATGCACTATAAGATTATGGGTCTCGCTCTAAATATAAGGCCTGTAGATGATTTTTTGAAGTATTATCCTGAGGAGAAGATTATTAGAGTAGGAAAAAGTATTGAGTTTGACAAAAACACAATTAACGGCATACGTGATTTCGAAATTTGGGTATTTTCCATCTGATCTTTCTACTCTTATTTTTAATTCCTAAAAAGCTAACCTCACAAATGCGTGGAGAATGAATACGTAATAAACGCAGTAACCATTCCCACGATGAGCATAATAACTCCATAAAGAACCGGTCTTTCCTTACTTACTCTTCCTAAATAGTACCCCAAAGTCCAAATAAATACTAACGTCACCCCGAGGGATATCACGAAAGCAGTATGAGGTGTGATGAACCCATACAGTGAAAGTATATATGGGGCCAATACAACCAATGCTGCAAGAACAGGTGCTATTGCATCGACAATTGCAGACAGGACTGTTGCAAAATAAACACCTTTCTCCATAACAGTTCCATTTAGGTTCCTAACTAGTGATTTTTCCATCTCTTTTAGTTCCCTTTTTCTCTCGGCGTACTCGGTTAGAAACGCTCCAGAAATCCCCGACAACCCAATAGCCATAGCACCTGAAAGTCCTGAAGAAACCACTATTTTAGGATCTAAGTGCCCTCCTATGTATGCTCCTACAGTAACACCAAGCATTGTAAGCGCTCCGTCAAGAGCGTTCATTACGAAGTAACGTCTGGTTATTTCTCCCACTCCTGTAATCTCTAAATAAAACTCGAAGTTTTCCTTCATTTCATTTATCTTTTTCTTTAGTTTTTGGAGTATACTTGACCGACTATCGGGCATTTTCCGTTAGGTCCTCCATACTTCCATGGAGTTGGGCATTATATATAAATTTGGAGCCACCGCCGGGATTTGAACCCGGGACCTGCCGCTTACGAGGCGGCCGCCCTGCCGGGCTAGGCTACGGTGGCATTAATTTTTCAACCACAAAGGAAGTTTCCTAAAACTTTCATTAAAGTTGACCTGTATTAAAAACTTTCTAAAGATAAAAAGAGGATCTCTAGGCTCTAGGTAGTGGCGGGCCCGGGGGGATTTGAACCCCCGACCAGTGGGTTAAGAGCCCACCGCTCTACCTAGCTGAGCTACGGGCCCAAATCTTCACATAAGGTTAAATAATGATTGCTTTTATAATTTTTCCTAAAGAGAGCCTATGATAGTTTATTAATCATTTTACAAAATACATAAGTATGAGTTTATCTTAGATAAGAGACTCAATGTATAGTTATTAAATTTCGAAGATAAGCGCCGTGATTGATATGCGTAACCATAAACTCCTATGCCCCATTTGTGGAAGAGAAGTAGAGAAGCTTTACGAGGGAATGTGTAAAGAGTGTTTTATTAATGAAAACGAGTTATTTTCGATACCACAGGTCATTGACATAGTTCTATGTAGGGATTGTGGCTCATATATGATCGGAAAAAGTTGGATTCACGATAACAAAAACCTAACTCAAATTATTGAGGAGCACGTTCTCAGAAACTTAAAAGTAGATTCTAATGTCAACTCTTTTTGGATCAATATTAAGCTTTTCGAAGAAGACGAGAAAAACTACAACGCAGAAGTAATTGTAGGTGGGGAGATCTACGATTTCTCATTTGAGCAAAGCAAATACGTTAGGATACGTATTCACAAAGCTCTTTGTGACGTATGCTCTAGAAGGTACTCTGGATATTATGAGGCTATAATTCAATTGAGAGGTCCTGACTCTCCAGTAATTGAGGCCTTAGAAGAAATAAGAAGAGAGTTTGAAAATAACATTAAGGAGTTCATTCTTAAAGAAGAGAGGGTAAAAGGTGGGATCAACGTATATGTATCTTCGTATAAACTAGCCAGAAAAATTGTAAGGAAACTTCACGATGAATACGGCGGAGAAATTAAAGAAACTGCAACTTTACACACAAGAAAAGAGGGCAAAGACGTTTATAGATTCACATACTTATACCGTGTTCCAGAGTATTATAGAGGGTCTGTTTTAATGGATTCCTCAGGAAGAGTTTTTGTTGTTAAGAAAATTTTTGGCAAATCTATAGATCTAATCGATTTAGTTTATGGAAAAGAAAGGAAAGAATACGTTGAAGAAATTAAAAAGAAGTACAAAATAATTCACGCGAAACCTTATGAAGCTCAGATATTATATTTCATTTCTGAAAATGAGGTCTCTATTTTAGATCCGCAAACATATGCAGAACATATTGTAAGGCTTCTGTCTCCTATAGACAGAGCTCAAACTAAGCTTAAAGTTGTTAAAATTGAAAATAACGTGTATCATTATCCATTTCCATAAAGTATATAATCGCAATAAGCTTAGAATTTTGTTTGAAATGTCGCTCGAAGATTTAGACAATGCAATTAAAGCTCTTGCGTCCGGAAGATTAGAAGACTTAATAAAGGATCATAAACATGGTACAAAAAGCCTTTTTAAGGCTGTCTACGACGCCATATACGGAAAAAATGAAGAGGCCAGCGAATACTATGAAAGTATTATGAGTCTACACCCAACTCCTGCAGCTTCTATTGCATTTTACTTATCCGAGCTAATAAAGAATGAAAAAATGCAGGAGTTTCTCCATATAGCTCTAATGAAGATTCTTCCTGACGCAATTTGGTGTTTAGAGAATGAAGATGAAGAAATCGATGAAGAATTAATTTCGGAAATTCTCTATAACGTAGTTTCTGTTTACAATATTTCAAAACAGTTGAATTCAAAAGAATTACTGAAGATCTTTAGAGTGCTTCTTGACGCATTTGTCTTTGAATTTGGAGCCTTGGCATATCATGCATACTAGAGGTGGTTCGCTTGCGAATTTTGGGCGTTGCAGACATTCACAATAGCCAACTAAAAGTAAAAGCTATAAATCGGATAATTTCAGAATACTCTCCTGATATAGTAATCGTTGCTGGCGATATAACTACTTTCGGTCCTTCAGAGGCTGTAAAAACTATTTTAGATTCTATAGAGGCCAAAACATTACTCGCTATCCCCGGAAATGCGGATCCAATCGATAGCATAAAATATATAGAAGAAAGTCACGCAATCAACATTCATTTGAATCCCATCAAAATAGCTGGTTTTGAATTCGTAGGTTTTGGAGGGTCTCCAGAAACTCCTTTCGGAACCCCTTTTGAACTTTCAGAGGATGAAATTAAAAAGATGTTGTCAGAGATTCTAATAACGGAAAATACTATTCTTGTTACTCATGCGCCACCCTATGGCATCTTAGATAAGACTGCTGCTGGATTTCACGCTGGAAGTAAAGCAATCAGAGAAATTATAGATTCCTCTCCACCATATATCCACATTTTTGGACATATTCATGAAGCCCTAGGATTTGAAAGAATTGGCAAAACAACTTTTGTAAACGTATCAATAGGACGATTCAGAAAGTTCTTTCTGATAGAAATTGAAAGCAAAGAAGGTACCGCAAATATTGTAAAAATAGAGGAAAAAAGAGTTTAGATTAATCCTTTCTCTTTCAAGAATTTTGTTATTATGTCTTCCAACGTGGGGGTTCCTATTTCCTGTAGCTCGTAGTAGACGCGAACTACTGGTTTGTTCACGTTAATGAGTCTAGTTATGTCCACAGGTGTTGCTGAAACTACTACGTCAGCTGGTGTGTTGTTTACTGTTTCTTCAAGATCCTTTATCTGATCTCCATAGTAACCCATGGCAGGAAGGACGTTTCTGAGGTGTGGATAGTGCTCAAAAGTCTCCTTTATTGATCTTACTGCATAAGGTCTTGGATCTACAATCTCAGCTGCGCCATATTTCCTTGCGGCAACATATCCGGCTCCGTAAGGCATCTCCCCATGCGTTACTGTAGGACCATCTTCTATCACTAGTACCCTCTTGCCACGGATGATGTCTCCATTCTCAACAAATATTGGTGACGCCGCATCTACAATTATAGCCTTTGGATTTGTTCGTATAATGTTCTCACGCACTTTTTCAATGTTTTCTGGGTGTGCAGTTTCCTCTTTATTAATTACAACAACATCGGCCATTCTCAGATTTGTAGATCCCGGATAGTAGGAAACTTCATGTCCTGCTCTGTGAGGATCTGTAACTACTATGTGAAGGTCTGGCTTGAAGAATGGAAAGTCATTGTTGCCTCCATCCCAAACAATGATGTCTGCCTCCTTTTCAGCTTGTCTGAGGATTGCCTCGTAGTCAACTCCTGCATAAACAACTACGCCACGTCTAATATGGGGCTCGTATTCTTCTCTTTCTTCTATTGTACAATTGTGTTTATCAAGATCCTCAAAAGTTTCAAATCTCTGTACACGCTGCTTTACAAGATCTCCGTAGGGCATGGGATGTCTTACAACAACAACCTTAAGTCCATACTTACGAAGTATGTCTACAACTCTTCTTGTAGTTTGACTCTTTCCACATCCCGTTCTCACAGCACAGATAGAGACAACTGGTTTAGAAGACTTTAACATAGTAGATTTAGGTCCCATTAACTTAAAGTCTGCTCCAGCTGCAAGAACTCGAGATGCTCTATCCATAACGTAATCGTAGGATAGGTCACTATAAGCAAGAATAACTTCATCAACGTCAAATTTCTTGATTATTTCTTCCAATTGATCTTCTGGATATATTGGAATGCCCTCCGGATACAATTCCCCTGCCAGTTCCGGTGGATATCTGCGTCCTTCAATGTTTGGAATCTGGGTGGCAGTAAAAGCCACTACCTCGTAATTAGGGTTGTTTCTAAAGTAGACGTTGAAATTGTGAAAGTCTCTTCCAGCTGCCCCCATAATTATTACGCGTTTTCTTTTACCGTCTCCCAAAGCTTGACACCTCCTACATCCATTTACAACCTTCTAAGATGTTTTCCAGTGCATAATCTTTGGATGTGGTAACTAATGCTTACTGCCCCTTTTGGGAAGAGGTAAATGCCGATGTCTAAATACTAAGTGTGTACAACTGGACGGGGCTATATTTGTTTTACTTTATAATGATCATGCTTTCTTTGTTTGATTAAAAAAGAGCTCAGAAGATTTGGAGATGCTAAAAAACTCCTAATCACAATTTTTTAAATATAATCGAGTGTGTGTACAAAAGGAAAAATATAGACATTCTCTCGGATTTATTCGCACATATAAGATGACTTCTTTACCTTTTGAGCTAAAGAATTGCTGTAATATTCTAACTTTAAAGTTATATCCTTTTATTTAATCTTAATGTGTTTAAACTTGCTCTCCGTTGTTAACTTCTTGTAGTAAATGCATCTTAGAAAACAATAATAATAGTTCCTACATCTAATTTTAGTAGAAAGGAAGTAACAATATGTTGTGATAGTAAACAATATAAGCCACTTCATTTAAAAACTATACAAAGCATGTTAATGTTCAAAAATTAAATTAAGGACTCTCTAGGAGGTAAAAAGAATGGCAGAATATATGACTTCCCTTCGTGAACAAATTTCTGCTCCCCAACCTCACGAGGAAATAGTAGAGGAGACACCTCAACAGATAATAGTAGAAGACGATAAAGAAATTGAAAAGTTTGTAGCAAGAACAAAGATTCTTGTTATAGGTGTAGGTGGTTGTGGCTGTAATACTGTAACTAGACTATACGAAGAAATTAAGGGAATTAGCGTTTATGGGGGGTCCCACGAAGGCGGTAAGGAGGGGACGTATAGAGAGTCTTCTGATATAGGAGACTTTGTGTATTTCATTGCTATAAATACTGATGCTCAACATCTTTTGAGTAAAACAAAGGCCGATAGAAAAATCTTAATTGGAAAGCAGACTACACGGGGTCTAGGTGCTGGTGGAGATCCCAAGATTGGTGAGGCCGCCGCTAACGAAAGCAGGGAAGAAGTTAAAACTAAGATTCTAAACACTGTAGGAGGAATTAACGGTGACGGGGCAAGCAAAGTAATCACTTTCCTTACTTTAGGTCTTGGTGGCGGTACTGGAACTGGAGCTTCCCCCGTAATTGCAGACATCCTAAGAGAGAGTCTTGCAAGTCCCGTAATTGCAGTAGTTACAATGCCATTTTCATGGGAGGGTAGAGTAAGAATAGAAAATGCAAATGCTGGCCTTAAGAGGCTCAGAGAGAAAGTTGATACGATGATTGTGATAAAGAATGACGCATTAATCTCTGACGAAGAAATCAAAACTATGAGCATTAGGGAGGCCTTCAAGCTTGTAGACGATATCCTTGGAAAGGCTATAAAGGGCTTGGCAGAGCTTATACTTAGGCCTGGTGAAATCAACCTTGATGTGAACGACTTCCTTAAGGTCATGCGTGGTGCAAGAAAAGATGAGGAGAGCGTAGCAATAATAACTATAGGAGAGAGCAAGAGTAGAGGTGGTCAAGGAAACCGCGTAAGAGAAGCTCTAGAAAATGCTCTCAACAGTAAACTCCTGCATATTGATCTCTCTACTGCAAAAGCAATACTAGTAAACATTTCTGGTCCATCGGACATTAGTATGGAAGAAATTAACGAAGTCATGAGCGAAATATACAACAAAGTGGGCGGCGATGCTAATATTTACGTAGGTACCTCAATAGATGATAGTCTCGACGGAAGAGTTAGGATCATGATTGTTGCTTCCGGTGTTAAACAAGAAGATGTGCTAATAAAGACCAAAACACGCAGAGAATCTGGTATTTTTAAGGATCTATAAATAAAGGGTGAACGATATGGGCTTAGACAAGATAATAAATAGAGGCTACGAAATCCAAGAAAGGATTTCAAAATCGCTAAAATCTAATAGAAGATATTCGCAAGTATTGCACTTTGCCCAAAAACCTGAAGAAGACGAGTTTGCACAGCTTGCAAAAGTTTCCTTAACAGCTCTACTATTCGTAGGTTTTCTTGGATTTCTCATTTATATTGTGTTTTATTACTTAATGGGTCGCTAACTTTTATCTCTGCTCTCTTATTATTTTTGTAGCGTAATTTCTGAGATAGAAGCTATATCAAGTTTTCAGCATTTTTCTAGTATTGCTATTTCCTCTCAGTGAGGCAATAACAACTTTTATAATATCTCATCTATTCTAAACTTACAGCATCATCACGCTGTAGGTTAATGGTTATAATGATTGGTAAACGATCTCACTAAGGTGGATATAATGCCTGAGGATAACGTAGAATTTAAGCACATAGTAAGAATTGCAGGGACAGACCTCGATGGAAATAGACCAGTACCATACGCGCTATCACAAATTAAAGGTATAGGCATCATGACAGGATTCGCTATCGCGAGAAAACTAGGAATTGACCCAAAGAAAAAGATTGGCGAGTTACCAGATGAAACAATAGAAAAAATAGCTAAACTAATAGAGAGCTTTTCAGAAGAGCTTCCAACATGGCTAGTAAATAGAAGGAAGGACTACGCTACAGGAAAAGATCTTCACCTTGTAAGCAGTGACCTTGTTATGGCTATAAGAAAGGATGTAAACAGACTCAAAATGATCAGATGCTATCGGGGTATAAGACATGAGCTTGGACTCCCAGTAAGGGGACAAAGGAATAAGAGCCACCACAGAAGATTCAGAAGAAGGCTTGGAGCTGTTGGTGTTACTAAGGGTAGAAGATGAGGTGATACCTAAATGGGAGATCCTAAGAGATCAAGAAAAAAGTGGCAGTCTCCTCCTCATCCTTGGCAGAAAGATCGTTTGGAGAGAGAAGCCGTTCTCATGATCAGATATGCTCTTAAAAACAAAAAAGAATTATGGAAGATGGAAGCTATCAGAAGAAAGTATAGAAGAGTTGCTAGAGATCTTCTCGCAGCAATTGCTGCGGGTAGAGAAGATGATCCTCACATAAAGAGAACAATGGAAGCCATTCTTAACAAAGCCAAGCGATACAAGCTCATACCAGAAGATGGGACACTAGATGATATTCTCGCTATGGATATTGAGAGGGTTCTTAGAAGACGTTTGGATTGGATTGTTTATGAAAAAGGTCTTGCTAAAACTCCTAGACAAGCTAGACAACTAATTGTTCATGGTCACATTGCTATTAGAGGCAGAAGAATGACAGTACCCTCATACTTAGTTCCTGTTGAAGAAGAAAACGAAATTCACTATTATGAGGGTTCACCACTTGCAGACGAAAAACACCCCTTGCGCATAGCTATTGTTGGGCTACCAGAAGAGGCTATCGCTGCTTCGACTGAAGCGGAAAAGTCTGAATGAGGTGAATACGCATGACGATTAGGAGGGGTAAGTGGGGAATAGCTCACATATATGCTTCATTTAACAACACGATTATCACAATCACAGACATTACAGGAGCAGAAACCTTAGCCCGCTATAGCGGTGGAATGATTGCAAAGCGTGATAGAGACAAACCCTCTCCATATATCGCTATGATTATAGCAACAAAAGCTGCAGAAGAAGCCAAAGCCAAGGGTCTTGTAGGCGTTACTGTTAAGGTAAGAGCTCCTGGTGGTCATCTCTCCAAAATTCCAGGCCCCGGTGCACAAGCAGCAATTAGGGCCCTCACAAGAGCGGGGCTCCTTATCGATAGGATCGAAGATGTGACGCCAATACCTCATGACACAACACGTCGCCCTGGTGGAAAGAGAGGAAGACGTGTTTAATTTCCTTACTTATTTCACATTCTTGTCCACATTGGTGGTATAAAATGGCAAATAATATTGACTTAAAAATAAAAGAGATTGCCGAGAATAAGATAGAGTTGGAGTTTTTTAATGCCCCCACCTACTTTGTGAATTCTATCCGTAGAATTCTTATTTCTGAGATTCCTAAAGTTGCATTTACACACGTAGTCTTTAATGAAAACAATACGGCCTTCTTCGAGGAGTATATTTCACATAGAATAGGTCTAATTCCTCTAAAAACAGATGTCAAATATTACTTCGACAAAAAAGGTAATTTTAAAGGTCTTCAAAAAATCTCTGAAGAGACTTATACCTACGAACTTTCCGCAGAGAATGAAGATGAGGACGAGATAATTGTTTACAGCTCACAAATAAGGCCACTAAAAGATGGCTATCCAAAGGTCGTATATGATGATATCCCCGTTCTCGCTCTAGGTCCTGAACAGTCAATTAACCTCACAATATATGCTCGTGCTGGAATTGGAAAAGAACATGCAAGATATCAAGTAGTCTCTGGAATAGGTGTTAAACCTTATCCCACAATTAAAATAGGGGGTTGCCAATACCCTAGAGGATGTCCCAATGCCCCATGTGTAGAAATCTGTCCTCAGAACCTCTTGGGAAAATCAAAAGATAAAATAGAAATAAAAGACGTAGAAAAGTGTAAAATGTGCAGAGACTGTGTTGAAGTTTGTCCTTTTGGAGCTATCGAAATTTCGTGGGAGGAAAATCATCATATTATGAAATACGAGACCGATGGTTCAATGAGTGCCCTTGACGCCCTCTGGGCTGCAGCTCACGTATGGAGAACAAAGCTTAAGGAGTTGAAAAAAGTCACTACAGAAATGCTTGAGAGGTCGTGAATACTTAGTAACATTTTTAATGCTCATATTTTTAACCTTAAATAGATACTTGGATGCGGGGGTAGCCAAGCCTGGTCAACGGCGCCGGCTTGAGGGGCCGGTCCCGTAGGGGTGCCTGGGTTCAAATCCCAGCCCCCGCACCATAGATTCTTGTTCTTATTTTTGATAAGACAATAGAAAAATTCGCATTTTTACTTCTAGAGACAATATTTAAAGTACAAAGCTTTATGATAGGCAACAACCTGTGGGTGGATATTAACTAGAAATATGTCCAAGAGTGTTTTTAATGACCAAATTTTATATATAGTACACTCTCTATGAACTAAAAATTCACAAAAACTGTTTAGTAATCTATTTAAGGCCAAAAAACAACTCTTTAATATGGAAAATGGAGTGTGTGATCGTGACAGCTTTTTCGTTATCTTCTGGAGGTGCCGCACTCTATGGCAGATTTTAAGACCGCTAGAGATATTATGACAGAAGACGTTGTCGTTCTACCAAAGGCTGCTTCTTTGAACGAGTTTATACGAATAATAAAGAAAAAAGCTATTACAAAAGTTCCCGTTATAGATGACGGGAAATTTGTAGGTGTGATAAGTGATAGAAGTATTCTGGACAAAATCGGTTCTATTAGGTCGGGAACTATAAGTCCCTCTCAAATCCATGTAAGCTCCCTTACCAGCCATGAGGAAGGTAAGGACTACATTATTGTCTCGCCAGATGCCCCAATAAATGATATTATCAGACAAGCAAAAGAGTACGAAGTACCGATGTTCATAGTTATGGAAAATGAAGAGATTGTTGGGGTTATTACTAAATCAGATCTTCTCCGTCTTGTAAATTCTGAAGTTCCGCTAGAAAAAATTATGGTAAGAAATGTATATAGTGTAAACCCTGAAGACCGGCTGATTCATGCCCGCCACATAATGCTAGATAACAATATTGAGAGATTGCCCGTGCTTCATAAAGGTATTGTAGTAGGCATAATCTCTGAAATGGACATAGCAGTTCATTTAGTAAAAATAAAGGAACATACTCCTACAAAATGGCTTGAACAGCATCTTAGAGATGCTCTAGTAAAGGAGGCCATGATCACCGAGGTCATCTGTGCAACTCCCGATATGACAGCAAAGGATGCTGCAAAAATAATGTGGGATGAAGGTATTGGTGGGTTGCCAGTTGTACTATATAAGAGCTATGAGGATGAAAAACAAAATGTTGATGATATGGATGAAGAGCTTCGAGAAATTCTTGAAATGAGGATTTCGTATGGAAAAATACGTGGTTATCCGAAGATTATGGGCTTTGTAACTCGTACAGACTTAATAAGGTTGTTAAGCTTCTAATAAACTCTATATGCTAACGTGCTTTTTATTTCATCAATTTTTTCTATTGATCTTCCCATATCCTTAAATTTTTCTTTTATATTTATAACATGAGCTAATCCCAAAAAAGCTACAACGTTTCCATAATTTTCTTCTATTTCTATAATTTTCCTCATCAGATGCTCATCCCGGCTACTTACTAAAATTTGATACATCTTTGGATATCTCTTTTTAAATTTCTCCAAAAGAGACGAGACAGAATCCTCATGATCACTCAACTTTCTTAGATCAATATCCTCACTTTTTTCTTTACGTGAAAGCACTAAATACAATAAAAATTCTCCCAAAAGTTTCAATTTCTCTTGTAAGGATATACTTGATAGTTCTCCAACTATTTTTACAATTGGCTTGTCAATCAAAGAAACTAGGAATTTATTTTCAATTGCAAAATTATATGCAGAAAGCATGTCAATACCAACTTTTTCTCCGAATCCCTTTTCTGCAATAATTTTTTCCACATAATATAATATCCCCATTACAACTCCGGGTGGTCTTCTTTTTGTTTTTTCGTCTAATAAAGCTCTAAGCCTTAACTCGTCGAGCTCTATCGCAACGTGCCATCCCTCTAGGGTTTTTACATATCTTTTCACATCATCGCCTATGGGTTGTGCATGCATCGTTCCTATAAGAACTATCAAGACGCCTCACCCTCTATACCAAAATATTCCCAAGTTTCCTTTGGAATCATTTTCTTTAATTCCTCGTGACTTAAAGGTCTTTTTACCATCAACTTCCCGGCTAATTTTTTAGAAATCCCGGGAACAGATGTTAATTCTCTGAGAGACGCTTTATTTACGTCTATTGGATAAACCAAACCAGTAACGCTTCTATAACCATGATCTATCACTTTAACGTCATAAAATTTCCTTAACTCAATAGGATATGGTACTACCACTAAAATGGGATATGTGCCCAATTGTCTTCCCTTGGTATATCCTCCCTCTCTCATTTCCATAAATACGTTTCTTAAAATAGTTCCCTTAGGAATTACGCGTTTTAACATTGGGAGATCTATCTCTCTTCTTATTTTTTCTTTCCAATGATGTACTAATTTAATATCTACTCTTGGAAACTTGCCTCGGATGGGAACAACCTCTCTTATGTTTATTCTCCTTAAAAGTAGCCCTGAATCCAATACTTTTTTCAGAAATTCATAGTTCATTCTATATGTCTCTTTTCTTTCTCCTCTCAAACCAAACAATATATTTATTCCAGGAAGGATCCATGGAAGACCGGATGGTCCTCTGAGACTGCCGACCGAGTTTATTATTCTTATTGCCTCAAAAACTTCTTCCGGAGTGGCATTAAGATTATTTGCTTGTATCACTCTAGGATCGGCGGACTCCATCCCTAACGCAACCACGTTCCCATCACTGGCATATTCGACTAAGAGTTTTGTTATCTCTTTGGATTCTTCTGGCCAATTTGCTATTACACTTGGATTTCCGTTGTCAATATGAATTACCTTAAATTTTCCTACAGAATTTATTCCAATGAGTAATCTCCTTATTGCTTCCACATTTGGTCTAGGTACTTCTACAAACCCAAAATTTATGGCCTTATATGAATAAAAACATGGTTGTCCTCCAATTCTAATATACCTCACTCCCATGCTATATAATGCGCGTGCTTCTTCAACAATATCCTTCTCATCACGTACCCTATGCGGCTTTAATGGTTCCATACAAAATGAGCATCCTCCCACAATTGCTCTATGACATCCTTGATACGTTTCTATTTCGCAAATAATATTGGGATACCAATCATGTTCCTTAACCAATTTTGCACCTTTTATGGCCCATCTAAACCACTCTTCTTTTGTCCTATATCTCTGAGAAGCCTTACCATTTTTTATTAAATCATAAACAAAAGCGTCTACATCTTCCGAGACTAAATAGTCTACATAATTCCTTATCTCAGAGGGAGGAATAGGTTTTCTTCCACCAATTCCGCCAAATCCATAGGAAGCTACAGATCCTCCCAAAATAACTATCGCTCTCGTTTTAGAGGCAATTGAGATTACTTCTTCAAATTTTATGGGTACTCCCCCTAAATACTTCCCTGGGACAATTACTCCTCTGTGAATTATAATTATATCGGCCCAACAAAGAGTTTTATTCTCTTCTTCCTTCGAAAGCTTACGAAACCTATCTATCGTTATATACTTTGGATTCGCCCCCGCATCTAAAACTGCGCCGTAAATGTAACGCACATATGGAGAAATATATGGAGGTACTCCAAACATTGAGGGTTCATCCGTATATCCATCAATTATTAGCACATTCTTCATGAGATACCTTCACCTATAGTGTTAATATATCTCCAACAATATCTACTCACTTGTGAACAATTTGGTCTCATCAGTAACATTAAATACTATTCCTTATTTTTGTGTATAAGCAACTCACTGCCTATATATGATACGACCACGCATCCCAGAGTTATGCTTATCTCTTACACCCTTAGACTGTGGTGAATATTAATGACGGAACCAAAAAAGAATGTGTATGCAATAAGAACCCAGCTAAGGAAGGAATATGATGTAGCTCGTGATATTGTTAACAAAATCTTGGGAGTTAGAGAAAGTATAAGGCGCATTGTTTCCTCAAACACTCTAGACGATGCCATAGGTGATCTTCGAGAGTTTATATCTTTGCTAGACGATATTGAAATACCTCCGGAGAAAGATTTTATAAAGAAGATATTGGAAAGAAGGCTTAAAAACTATATAATCTCGATGAAGCGCATTTTAGAAGACTTAGAGGGCATTTCAAGCAGATTTAAAACATTAAGAGAGAGAATGCAAGACTATGTATCCAAAAATGACCTTCTAGTAACCTTTGATGAGATTCCTGGAGAATATTGGGAAAAAATAGCTGATGAGTTTAGAATCATCGCTACTGATCTTCAAAGTTATGTAGAGGCCTTTGCTGAGCTTCTGGAGAATGTGAGAAGTTTCTTCTATGATATAAACAGGAAAGATCTTGAAGATCGTGCAAAAAGGATTTTAGAGAAACTTACAGGATTCAGTGTTTCCGCTACAAATATTTGGTATCCAAAGATTTACTCTATTATGGTTTACGATGGCTTCCCAGGATACGTCTTTGTAGAAGCAGAGACGTATACGGACGTAGAAAAAGTGGTAATTGGTCATAAATATGCTAGACTTCCATCTCCAAAGCCCACTACTGCAGACGAAATGATGAAGGTATTTAAGAGGAAACCGAAAGTCGAGCTTATTCAAATCGGAGCTATTGTGGAAATAATTAGAGGTCCTCTTACTGGGCTTAGAGGTCGTGTCACAAGAGTAGATCCTAAGAAGAAGGAAGTTACGATCGAAATACTTGATAGTAATTATCCACTTCCACTTACAATTAAAACGTACTATGTGAGGCTAGTAAAGCAAGAAGAAAGATGATTATGAGGTGAATGTCATGCCAAAACAGGTCGTAGAAGTACTCGTTGAAGGTGGAAAGGCTACACCAGGTCCGCCATTAGGTCCTGCACTAGGTCCATTAGGAGTTAACGTCGCTCAGGTTGTTAAGGCAATAAACGATGCTACTAAAGCCTACGAAGGAATGAAGGTTCCAGTAAAGATCATAGTAGATCCAGCAACGAGGCAGTTTGAGATAGAGGTAGGAACCCCTCCAACATCTGCGTTGATACTTAAAGAGATTGGCGCTGAGAAAGGTTCTTCAGATCCAAAAAGAGATAAAGTAGGAGATCTAACAATTGAGCAAGTAATCAAAATTGCAAAATTAAAACAGAAGAACATGCTTTCATATACTCTTAAGAACGCTGTAAAAGAAGTCCTCGGAACTTGTGTCTCAATGGGAGTCACAGTAATGGGGAAGGATCCCAGAGAAGTTCAAAAAATGATTGATAACGGAGAAATAGAAATACCCGAAGAATGACATGAGATTCATAATCTTTATTAAGAGGTTCTTACTTTTAGTTGCAGATGTCCATATTATGCTAAACCCTTAGTCCTTGAGTAGATGATCATTACAACCCCGTAGGAGGGCCCCTTAAGGGGCCCGCCGAACTACGGGGAGGTGAGTACATGGCAAATGATAAGATCCTAAAAGCAGTAGAAGAAGCATTAAAGAAAAGTAAGAAGAGAAATTTCGTGCAGAGCATCGACCTAGCGATAAACCTTAAGGATGTAGACATGAGAAATCCTGCAAACAGAATAGATATGATAATCGAGCTCCCCCATGGCAGGGGATCAAAACCTGCAAAAGTTGCTCTGATTGCTGGAGGAGAGCTCGCAACAAGAGCAAAGGGTGTTGCAGATTTAATTATCGATCCGGCAGATCTTCAGAAGCTCGCTGAAAATAAAAGAGAAGCCAAAAAGATTGCAAGGAAACACCACTTTTTTATTGCTGATGCCACACTGATGCCTACAATTGGTAGACTTTTGGGTCCTATTTTGGGTCCGCGTGGAAAAATGCCTAGACCCTTACCACCTACTGCAGATCCCGTACCAATAATTAACTCGCTAAAAAAGAGTACAAGACTGAGATCCAAGGACAGGCCCACAATGCATTGTATGGTGGGAACAGAAGACATGCCGCTAGAGCAACTCGCAGAAAACATAGAAACTGTCCTTACAGCACTTGTAAACAGGCTAGAGCGAGGTAGGAATAACATCGCCTCTGTGTACATTAAAACGACTATGGGACCAGCAGTGAAGCTGGAGGGATGGTAAAAATGGTGGCGCCATGGAAATATGAAGAAGTTCGAAAGATCAAGGAATTCATCACCTCATACCCGGTAGTGGGTGTAGTGGGCATTCACGGAATTCCTGCTAACTTCTTTCAACAATTGAGAAAAATCTACAGGGAAAATGGTGTCTCCATAAGGGTTGCTAAGAAAAATCTCATAATAAAAGCACTAGAACAGCTTGGTTCTGAGAAGGAAGGAATAATCAACCTCAAAAACTTCATGGAAGGTGAAGTCGCCCTTGTAGGAACGGACAAAATGAATGCATTTAAACTCTTTAAGTTCATTGAGTCGACAAAAACGCCAGCTTATGCAAAAGGTGGTGAAATCGCACCTAAAGATATCGTTGTTCCTGCAGGAGAGACTCCATTCAGGCCTGGTCCAATACTTTCTGAGTTCCAGGCAGTTGGACTCCCTGTCGCAGTAGAGCGTGGAAAAATCGTCATAAAGAAGGATACTGTCCTAGTAAAACAAGGAGAGAAAATCCCCAAAGACGTTGCCCAAATACTTACTAGACTCGATATAAAACCTATAATGCTAGGATTTAATGTTCAAGCAATTTACGAAGATGGCATAACATTTAAGCCAGACGACTTAAGGATCGACGAAGAGCAAATTAGGTCAGATGTCATTTCCCTTGCTCGCAACGCATTTGCTCTAGCAATGTCCATAGCATGGCCAACCCCAGAAACTATCGTTCCGTTGCTCCAAAAAGCTCACAGAGAGGCTATTGCCGTCGCATTGGATGCAGCATATCCGGAAACAGAAATCATGGATCTACTTGTCCAAAAAGCCTTCAGAGCTGCCTTGTCTGTAGCTACTAAGTTACCAAATGATGTACTCGACGAAAAGACTATAGAGCTGATTTCGGGTCTCCAAGCACAAGCAGTAGCTGTACCTCAAGAAACCATCGAGGAGAAGAAGGAAGAAGAGAAGAAAGAGGAGGAAGAAAAGAAAGAGGAAGAATCTGAGGAGGAGGCCCTTGCAGGCCTATCCGCTCTATTTGGTTAAAATCAAGCTCTATGAGAGGTGAACGTTATGGAGTACATATACGCTGCCTTGTTACTCCACTCCGCTGGAAAGGAAATAAATGAAGAGAACCTTAAGAAAGTGCTCTCAAGTGCTGGAATTGAGGCTGATGACGCTAAGATCAAAGCTCTTGTAGCTGCATTAGAAGGAATTGACATAGAAGATGCCATTAAGAGCGCTATGAGCTTTGCAGCCGCACCAGTAGCCGTAGCAGCGCCAACTGCAGCAGCTGAAGAGGGCAAGAAGGAAGAAGAGAAGAAAGAGGAGGAAGAAAAGAAAGAGGAAGAGGAATCCAAGGAAGAGGAGGCTCTCGCCGGGCTTTCTGCACTCTTCGGCTGAGCTTCTTCGTCCCGGTTCATCAAATTTTTATCCTTTTTTCCGAATTTTTTATTGTGATAGGAATGAAAGATGAAATACTTCAAATTCTTTCCCAGGTCTTTGGAATAAATAGCCTTTACTCCTACCAGAATAAGGCCCTTCCATATATACTGGAAGATAATAATTTGGTGGTTTCCGCTCCTACTGCTTCTGGGAAAACCCTTGTAGGATATATGAGTATAATAAAGTCCCTGCTTCAAAAAAGAAAGGCGATTTATCTTACACCCCTTAAAGCCCTTGCAGAAGAAAAGTATAGAGATCTCAAGAACCTTGAAAAGTTAGGATTTAAGGTTTCTATTTCTACTGGAGATTATGATCGAGTGGATAGGGAGCTCTATAAGAGTGATGTAATAATTTGTACTTACGAAAAGTTTGATTCTTTAATAAGGCACGATAAAAATTGGTTAGAGTTAGGCGGCACTCTCGTTGCGGATGAGGTTCACATGATTGGTGATCCAGAACGTGGACCCACGTTGGAGGTTGCCCTTACAAAGGTGCTTCTTAGTGGAGAATATCAAATAGTTGGTCTCTCTGCTACTATGCCAAATGGTGAAGAGATTGCAAAATGGCTTAATGCTGAGTATATTTACACAGAGTGGAGGCCCGTACAGCTCTATAAGGGAATCTATTATTCTGGGGCTATTTTCCTATATGACGGATCAGAGCTTATGGATAGAATAGAGATTGAGAAAAAAGACGTTGGAGGACTTATTGAATATTTTCTCGAAAATAGAGGACAAGCACTCATATTTGTAAATTCCAGATCACGCGCAGAAAGCTTTGCTAATAAAATTACACACATCACTTCTAAGTATGTAAATATAGAAGCCGTTATGAGGGGTCTTTCGGAAATCTCTAAAAATATAGGACGTGAAGGAATGACAGAACTGGAGAGCAAGGTTTATGATCTAGTAAAATATGGGGTTTCATTTCATCATGCCGGACTTAGTCTTGCAGCAAGAAGCACCATTGAAGAGGCCTTTCTTAAGAATTATATAAAGGTTATCGTCGCTACTCCAACCCTTGCTGCTGGATGTAACCTCCCGGCAAGACTCTCGTTAGTTCTAGACTCATATAGATATACCAAATATGGAAGAGATCTTATTCCAAGAAGAGAAATAGAACAAATGCTTGGGCGGGCTGGGAGACCCCAATACGATAAATACGGATATGGAGTAATACATGCGCGCTCTGCCAAAGAATTCGAAGACGTTTATGAGAAATATTTTCTGAAGCCCATAGAGCCTGTGTACTCAAATCTCGCAAATGAGCGATCCCTCAGAATGCACATCCTTGCGTTCATTGCAGAATATCCTAAAACTGGAGAAGACATAATAAAAATAATTGAGAAAACATTCTACGGCATGTCTTTTGGCACACAAGCCATTCGGAGAGCTATCAATAGAATACTAACTTATCTCGAGGTAAATGATGCTATAAAAATGGAAGAAAGAAAATTTACAACGACAAAATTTGGAAAAAGAGTCTCGGAACTATACATTGATCCTGCAACTGCTATAGAGTTTAGAAAATTCTTGTTTGATTACGAAAAGAAGGATTCTATGCATCCTGTTGCAGTATTTTATATTGTCTCAAAGTCTCCAGATATGGGCATTTATCTAAAGCCCTCGCGACGTCACGAGGTTCTTATTGGCGATTTCTTAGTAAAAAACGAAGGTGTTGTTCCTGTTGATGAAGACATTATCTACGAAGATGAGGACGTGATAAGAGCATTATACGCCGCGTTGATACTTTATGACTGGATTAACGAAATGCCAGAAAATCTAATCTATGAAAAATGGAGAGTTGGCATTGGTGATCTTAGAACACTCGTAAGTAACGCAGAATGGCTCACATATTCTCTCTCCGAAATAGCTAGGCTAATAGGTTCAAGACATTATAGGCCTATTAGAGATATCGTTGAAAGAGTAAAATACGGAGTTAAAGAAGAGCTTTTAGAACTTACAAGGATTAAAAATGTGGGCCGAAAACGAGCAAGAACGCTGTACAGATATGGTATAAAATCTATAGATGATATTCTCAAAATTGGTCCAGAAGGGCTGAAGAGGTTCCCTGGGATTGGTGAGGAACTAGCAAAAAGTATCTACGAAGAGTCTTTGAAACTGAGGATCAAATATTTCGGTAGAGAAACTTAATAACCCCACTAACTATAGCTTAATCATTAATTAGTAGCCTTAACACTGATATTCCGTATTAATACACACCCCGAATGTGTCCGGGATAGTATTATTAAGCACTTAGATGTTATCCTATTGTAATACCACATAAAATCACGTCATCTCCCGATCATGAAAAAATCATGGTGATTAATATGATAACCCCAGGATTAAAATCAAAATATCTAATCAGTGAGGAGGATTTGGAAGGTAAAGTTTGGATTCCAGATACAAGCGTAATTATTGATGGTGGAATCCTCAAAATTATAGAAAGAAGATCTCCGGACAAAATTGTAATTCATAACGCAGTTTTAGATGAGCTCCAAGCTCAAGCAAATATTAATAAAGAAACAGGATATGAGGGACTTGTAAACCTTGTTAGACTAAGAGAGAAATGTGAAAAACTGGGGGTTCCGATTGTATATTACGGTAAAAGACCTAGTTATGAAGATATATTATTGGCAAAAAAAGGCTCGATAGATAGTATAATTAGGGACTCTGTTGCAGAGCTTGACGGAGTTCTAGTAACCTCTGACAGGGTTCAAGCCTTGTCTGCGCTTTCTAAAGGAATAAAAACTTACTACGTCGAGAGTAGAAGGAGAGAGAGGCTTAGAATACTTGATTTCTTTACTATAAATACTATGTCTGTACATTTGAAAGTCAACGCTCCCCCATACGCTAAGATCGGGTCTCCTGGACATTTCAAGTTAGTTAAAATCAGAGACTCGCCTTTTACACCCGAGGAGTTTGAAGCTATTGTAAGAGAGCTCATGGAAGAGGTTGGAAGAAACCCCAAAGCCTTCTTGGAAATTGATTATGGGGGCGCCACAATTCTTCAAATAGAAGATTTAAGGGTTGTAATAGCTAGACCTCCCTTTTCTGATGGTCCTGAAATTACTGCAGTAAGGCCCATAGCAAAGGTCACGCTAGATGACTATAAGGTAAGCGAAGAGTTAAAAAGAAGAATAATTGAAAAACAAAGAGGAATCCTCATAGCTGGACCTCCAGGTGCAGGTAAAACAACATTAGCTCAAGCTATAGCAGTATTTCTAAGAGATAACGGATATATTGTAAAAACAATGGAAGATCCTAGAGATCTTCAAGTTCCCGATGACATTACTCAATATACCCGACTAAACGGAAGTATGGCCAAAACAGCAGAAGTCCTATTACTAGTTAGACCTGACTACACAATTTATGATGAGCTAAGACGCACAGAAGATTTTCAAGTGTTTGCCGATATGCGTCTTGCAGGCGTAGGAATGATCGGTGTTACCCACGCTACGAGGGCTGTAGATGCTATCCAGCGTCTTATTGGACGAGTAGAGCTAGGTGTTATTCCACAAGTTGTTGACACTGTTCTCTTTGTCGAGGGTGGCAAGATCTCCAAAGTTTACGAGCTTAAATATACTGTGAAGGTTCCGACTGGAATGTACGCTGAAGATCTGGCAAGGCCTGTAATAGAGGTTCTCGACTTTGCTACGAAGGATCTAGAATATGAAATATACTCATTTGGAGAGGAAGTCGTAGTTATGCCTATTAAAGAGGTTGAAAGAAGAGGCGAGCCTGGTCTTTACAGAATTGCCAAGGAAGAAATCGAAAAGAAGTTAAGAAAGAAGCTTAGAGTGCCCTTCTTCGTAGACATAGTCTCCGAGAATCTCATAAAGCTCTATGTACCGCCCAAGGAGATTCCAAAAATAATTGGAAAGGACGGAAAGAACATTGAGAAACTAGAGAAATTCCTCGGAGTAAAAATCGATGTGGCTCCATTAGAGAAGGTTGGCACTACAAAATCTCTACCCCCTGATATTATTAGAGTAGAGCCTTCATTTACAAGTAAAAGCGTAATAATAGACGTTGGAAGAGAGTTCTCTGGAAAACAAGTCGAGATTTTTGTAGGTGATAGGCATGTGCTTACAGCTATTGTTGGGAGTAAAGGGATGGTTAGAATAAAGAGAAACACAAACATAGGTGCCCTAATCGAGGAGGCACTAAATAATGGCATCCCAATATACTATAGGATCGTCTAACGTACATATCCTTGGATTCTTTTCAAATGAAAATCCAAAAATAATTTTCAATAAATTAAAAGATATTTTGGGCGATAATTTTACGTTACTGAATAAAAATTGTGTATTCTCCCCAAAACAGATCTTAATAGCATATATTCTAGCAAAAAGGGCGCATAAAAGACGAAAAAATATTTCAAAAAGCATCGGAATGGAAATGGTTCTACACATTGCTGGAACTAGACAGATAAAAGACGCCCTTAAGAAGTGCGGATATTCTGGCGGAGATGGAATAATTGTGGCATGGGATATTCCAAAAGATTATATTGAAAAGATCTCCAAAATCGTCAAAATTACAGAGCTAAATTTTTCTACACCCTCTCTTGAAACACTTAAAAATTATTTAGGATATGACGAAAAAGTATTGAAAAACGCTATAAAAAGTAGGTCTTGGGAGATGCTTATTCTTGAGAAGCTGCAGGAGGTAGAGTTAGAGAAGTAATGGTGCCCCCGCCGGGATTTGAACCCGGGTCACGGGCTCCGCAGGCCCACAGGATATCCAGGCTACCCCACGGGGGCAAGAATTCGTCACAATTGAATAGTAGAGCTCTATTAAAATAGTTTACTATGGCTCTTTCATTTTTATCATGGCTTCCTTCATTCTATCTCTCCCTAATTTGTATGCTCTCATATTTTCCTCTCTAAGCCTCTTAAGTCTTTTGAATAATACTTCTCTCAACGTTTCTTCTGGAATAATATCTTCTGCGATTACTGAAAAGGCTCCAAGCATATAGGAATTAAGCGAGATTATTGGTATATTGTACTTTTTAGCATCCTCCTCTCCTGGAAGTACATAGTAACCCTTTGCTATAAATTCCTCTTTTATTTCCTCTGGATATCTCTCCACGCCAAGTATGTTTAGAATTGATGGGACTTTGTAATCTAACACTACTACGATAGTATCCTCCCCAATAAATCTTTCAACATTTAAGGTTTCGCTCAGCTCAAATGATAAAACAACGTTTGCAGAGCCTTCCGGAACTATGGGACTATATACCTCTCCTATTCTTACATATGCTTTAATACTCCCGCCTCTTTGGGCTAGACCCTTGTACTTCATAATCTTTACATTATAACCGGCAGAATGTGCCGCCTCAGCAAGTACCTCTGCAACTGTCATTAAACCCTGACCACCAACACCGCCTAAAACGATATTGTAAGACATATTACTCACCCTTTGGAGGTTCAACTTCTATTGCGTTAAAGGGGCATACATACGCACATAAACCACAGCCGTTACATAATTCTGGAATAATTCTCATCTTTCCTGACGAATCTTCGTATCTTAACGCAGGACATGCTGTTATAGTAAGACATGCCTTACATCCAGTACACTTGTTTTCTAATACTCTCGCAATACCCTTAATACCCCTCCTCATTGCTTGGAGAGAGCATTCTCTCCTAGCAACAACAGCTGCTGGACCATCTTGAGAAATCATCCATTTCATGGCTTCTATGGTAGCATCTATGTCGTATGGGTCTACTACTTTTGTCTTAATCCCTATTCCTTCAAGTATTTTTTCTGGTAAAATTTGAGCCGTTACATTTGGGCTTGTGGGTGTGGGCTGATGGCCTGTCATTGCAGTCCATGAGTTATCTAAAATTACTATCTTTACATTATCTTTCGTCAAATAGGCATTTATAATCTGAGGTATTGTTGCGTGGAAAAACGTGGAGTCTCCAAGTGCAGCAATAACTATTTTTTCTCCCGCCCTTAAGAATCCCCTCGCAAGACCTACAGACGCTCCCATAGAAAGTTCTGTCCAAATCATCTCATATGGCCTATTCATTGCCAATATTGTACATCCTATATCGCCCGTGACAATAACGTTCCTTTTAGGATCAAGGCCAAATTCCCTAAGAGCTCTAATAAGCGCATAATACGTAACCCTATGGGGGCATCCATGACAAAATGTTATAGGTCTTCTAAATGTACGTATATTTTCTATTTTCGAAGAGGGAATGTCGACATCTATTCCTAACCTCCTTAGCCCATAAGCAACTATTTTATGAGTATACTCATCATAGGAAGGCATGTCACCTGTCATTTTTCCTAAAATCTTAGTGTTTAATCCTTCTATTTGCGCTATTGCACGGACTTCTCTTTCAATGACGGGGTCTATTTCCTCTACTATTAGGACCTTCTCTGCTTCACTCATATGCTCTAAAATTAATTGCCTAGGAATTGGCCAAGATAGCCACAATCTCAAAATTTTGGCCTTCCCCTTAGCCAAATCATATACATATCCTGATGCGCTTCCACTTGTTATAACTAGCAAATCAGGGTTTCCTTCGTCAATGGTATAATACTCGCTTTTTTCTATTTCCTCCTTAATTTTCTCCAATTTTTCTAAAACCATTTTATGTTGTTCAATTACTATTTTCCTTCCTGCTTTCGTATATTTTGCAATATTTTTCTCAAAATTTGGCTCTACTTTTCTGCTCTTGATGTCACCTAACTCTACGGGCTCCTCAGAGTGCGCTAAAACTGTAGTTCCTCTTAAAATTATAGGTATCTCGAATTTTTCCGATAGATCAAAGGCTAAAGAAACAAAATTTTTGGCTTCAGAAGGCGTGCTTGGCTCAACACAGGGACATGGTGCCATAACAGCATAGTTTCTCGTATCCTGCTCTACCATTCCAGCATAAACTCCTGGATCGTCCGCAACATAAAACAACAATCCGCCCTTTGTTCCACTATAGATTGCAGAAAGGACAGAATCTGAGGCAACATTCATTCCAGACATCTTCATTGTAGCTATGGCTCTTAATCCTGACCATGCAGCAGCTATTGCTAATTCGGCAGCAACTTTTTCATTTATGCTCCACTCAACATACAAATAGTTAGAATACTCCTTTAGGAGATTATCTATTACCTCAGACGAAGGCGTACCAGGATATCCTGAAGCTACATGAGTTCCTGCCTCTACAACACCTCTAGCTATGGCCTCATTACCGCTCATAATCTTTTTCATGTCTTTGAACACCCCTTTAATGGAAGGCTGTCTCAAAGTGAAAACAATTCTTCGTTATTAATTAGTATACTACGAATAAAATTAGCGGTTTTCAATTAGTGGGAAGTTTGAATTTTCAAAAAATAAAAAGAAGTAAGAGGTGTCATCCCTTCAGACCACCTAACGTAAGACCGCCCCTTATCCACTTTTGCCCTATAAAGAATATCACTGCAACAGGAATTGCAAATAGTATAGCTTCCGCCGTAAAGTACGTCCATGATAGTTCTCTGATAATTGCTAGATCTGCATAAAGTTTTACTGCAAGTGGTCTTAGCCCTTCGTTAGTTATCAAAAGGTTAGCCAGAATTAACTCAGTCCATCCACCGATAAATGCAAAAATAGCAACTGTAGCTATGCCCGGTAATGCCATCGGGAATATTATTCTCCATATGACCTGCCAATAAGTAGCTCCATCAACAAGCGCAGCTTCGTCAAATTCTGTAGGTATCGTATCGATATATGTCTTCAAAAGCCATGTATTAAAAGGAACCCCTCCAGCAGCATAAACCAAAGAGAGTGCTACGAGATTATTTGTAAGTCCAAACTTTAGTAGGATGCCATATAAAGCGACAAGTCCTGCTATTCCAAGACCTCCGCCGACTTGTGTGAATATTAGGTAGAAATACAATATGTGGCCTCTTCCAGCAAAGTTTACTCTAGAAAATGCATATGCAGCAGGTACCACGAGCAAAATTGTAAATAATACATTCAGCCCTGCTAGTATGAGACTATTTTTCATATAATTTGGAAACTTTCCACCTATTTTGTAGATATTGATACCTATAGGATTATACCCAACAAAATGAGCTTCATCAAGCTTAATCCTTACTCTTTGATCAATAAATAAGGTAATTTCATCGCCCTCGTATGTGTTGTTCCCTATATATGTAAGCTTCTGTGTTCCAATAGGAGTGTCCTCGATAAGCCCCTTATATAGTTTTACTACAACACGTCCTCCGTGAATGGAAACGTTCTGAACAAGCCCTAAGGTTTCTATTTTTTCTGCATCTATAGTGAGTTTGTTTTCTTCCTCCTTTATCTCTGTAATGTAGTACGCCATAATGCTCATAGACGTTTGCGTACTCCCTTCAATATTCTCAATCTTAATCTCGTAGTCTATTGTGGCATTAGTGAACTTTATTGTCGCGGCCCTTGCCGAGAACTCTGCACCACCTGAAGCTATGAAATTGCCTTCGTAGTGTCCAAAAAGAATGTCCTTGTAGTTTCTTAAAGTAACTTCTTTAGGAATAATTTCAATTTCTGTAGTGGCTAATCCTCCAGAAGGCTTTAAAGATACTATAAATGCATAGTAAACTGGAAATAGAAGTATGCCCATCACTAGGAGTGCTATAAAAGTGAGAATTGCTGCTTTGACGAAGGTGCTCTTCTTCTTTGTTTTAAACAACGTAAATCTTGTCATTCGGCAGCACCTCTCTGAAGCTTAGAGGCTTTCATAACGATAAACATGTATATGGCAATGATTATTGTAGCAATGAACAATGCTGCAGTAGCTCGGCCATAATTCGGAACAGATGCTGCAAAAGCTTTCCTGTATCCATAAAGCAGCATAAATCTATCCTCGAATATGCCTGCGTTGAATATAAACGGCACCATAAAGTACTGGAAGGATGCTGCTGACGTTAAAATGGTTGCAAACATGATTGGTCTACTAACTATCGGAATAACTACATAACGGAGTCTCTGCCAATAAGTCGCTCCATCTACAATTGCAGCCTCAATAAGATCTGGCGGCACAGACTGTAGGGCAGACGTAATGACTGTCATCATGAAAGGATAAGCCAACCACACTTCAATGACGTTAAGTGCAATAAATCCCCAAGAGAATGTATCAGTCCACCTAGGAGGGTTCGCCACACCAAAATCCTTTAACAATATATTCACGGGACCAAAAACGGGGTCAAACATAAATCTCCATATTGTAACGGAGAATAACAAAGGTAAAGCCCATGGAATTATCAAGAGAGCTCTAAAGAGGGGCTTTCCATAGACGTATCTATTAGTATAAAGCAAGCTTAAGAATAATCCTGCCACAACCTTGAGAGATACACTAGTAATTACAAAAATCCAAGTCCAGATAAACGCTCTCCTAAACATTGGATCACTAAATACCCATCTATAATTTTCCAATCCAATGAAATACATCTCTTTAGTAGCCTCTATAGGGAAATTCCCTAACTGAGCGTTTGTGAACGAAATATAAATCGAGTATATTATTGGATAGATATTAAAAAACAAGAAAGCAAACATCCCAGGAATAATAAAAATGATTGCCGCAAGCACTTGTGGTCTTATTTTCTTCATCCCTCCTAACCCCCAAAGAAAAAATAAATTAAAAACTAAGAGAAAGATTAACCCGCAGAACCTAGCTCTTGAAGCACGCTTTGTTGGGCCTCCTCAAATGCATCCTCAACAGTTGCTTCACCGCTTACAATCTTCGTGAGTGCTGTATCAATTGGGCTCCATACGCTTCCCATTTCAGGACTCTTAGGCATAAGTGTAGCGTGCTCTAGTTCTGCGAGGAATCCGGATATGACTGGATCGCTCTGGATGTCAGCATCGTTCTGAAGCGTCTTAAGGACTGGTATATAGCCTAATTGTAATGATAGTGTCTTCATGTTAGATTCGCTGAGTGTAAGCCAAGAGAGGAATGTCCATATTGCATCCATTTTTTCGTCAGCAGCATTTGCTGTGACATAAATTACTTTCACACCTGCATATGGTTTTGGATAGTATTCAGTGCCATCTTTAACTATCTTAGGTAAAACGGTTACTCCAAAGTTTACTCCAGAGTCTCTTATTTGTTTAATGCTCCATGGGCCGTTAATGTGGAATGGGGTCTTGCCTTCTAAGAATAGTGCTATTTGAGAGTTATAATCTCTTGTTTGAGCCATATACTTAAAGAATATCTCATCAAAGAACAATTTCAGGCCCTCAATTGTCTTTGGATCGTTAAGTCCCGGAGTCTTAGTTGTGTCGTCAAAGTAATAGCCTCCAAACGCGTGAGCCCAAGCAGAGACAAAGTAAGGATCTACAGGTGTTGAGAATCCATACATATCGTTATCTGGGTTGTGATATTGCTGTATTATTTGGAGCATCTCATCAAATGTTTGTGGCGGATTTGGCACTAAATCTTTGTTATATATTAAAGCAACCGTTTCTGCCGCTACAGGCATGCCGTAGTAATGGCCATTGTATTCGATAGCCTGCTGAGCCACGTCTATAAAGTTGTTTAAAACATCCTGAGTTACATATTGATCAATTGGCTTAAGAAGTCCTCCCTCTGCAAATTTTCCAATCCAATCATGAGCCCATATAAATAGATCTGGGCCTTGACCCTGTGGTATTGCAGCCTTTAGAACAGTTTCAAGGTCTGCTTTGTGTTGGAACTCTATATTGATGTCAGGGTGTTCGGATTCAAATTGCTCGATTAGGGATTTCCAAACCTGTTCCTCAGACGTTTGAAGTGCATGCCAGATAACTATTGTAACGCCTTTTTCTCCTTCTCCTCCACCACCACCGACACATCCTGCAAATGCCACTCCCAGCACAGCAATGGACAGCAGTAAAGCAACTATTTTTCCTTTATACATTGACTAACACCTCGATTGGAATTTTTCCATGTGACTTAATATAATTTGGCAGTCAAAAAATTCAAAATATATATTGATACTTAGCGTAATAGACACATGGTAACAATCTCCTATATATCACCCACCAATTTTAAATATTATGAAACTATGAGGTCTCAATACTATCTTGTTCCCTAAATCTACATTATTAAAAGTCAAGATCTCGAGACTGTCACCTGAAATATCCAAAATCATATCATTATCTCCGTAGTTTATTATGATCCTTGACGCTCTTTCACAATATTTTCTAATATAGTCTAGTTTCTTTCCTGAAAACTCTATGGGAATAAAGACTCCTCTCTTAAATTCCACATTATTTTTTCTGACTTCAATTAATTTTCTAATGATGTTGTATACCTTCCAATTCCACAATTTTCTATTCCAAACCATAGGCTCTCTTTGCTCTTCATTATTTATTTTTAAATTAGAGAGTCCTATCTCGTCGCCATAAAAAATTGCGGGTACTCCTGGGTAGGTAAATAAAAAAGCAAGAGAGCATGCGTATTTATTTACGTCTCCATTCAAAAGTCCCAAAAATCGACTCACATCATGATTGTCTAGAAAATTATACATTGAGTATTCATACGGTCCATAATAAGATCTCAGTACCATTAACTCATTTAAAAAGCGCTCAGCAGATATTCTGCCATAAACAAAGAAATCTAAAATGAGTTCGTAGAGAGCATAATTCATTATCCCGTTGAATTTATTGTGGATCCAAATTCTACCATCGTCCATAACCTCTCCAAAAATATAATAGGTATCTAGATATTCCGAAAACACTTCTTTCCAAAAGTCCGGAGGGACTCCGTGGGCAACATCTATTCTCCAACCAGATATGCCATAGTTATTAATCCAAAACTTTACAACTTTCTTAACAAATTTCATAACTTCCGGATTTTCATGGTTTAGCCGAGGCATGATCCAAACATTAAAGAAGCTCTCGTAGTACCAGTCTAGTCTCTTAGAAAAGTAGCATTCTCTTTCCTTTTTTGGAGCGTTTTTAAGGACTTCCTCGACAAATTCCTTAGGAGCTATTTTCTCGTTAAAAATCTTATACCATTCAAAATACTTAGAGTTTTTTCCATTACGTAGCACATCGATAAAGAATTTGTGATACGCACTAGTGTGATGAAAAACTCCATCTAAGAAGATTTTAACGTTATATGTACGACATTTACTAACAAACTTTGAAAAAAGTTCGTTTCCTCCATATTTTTCATCAACCAAAAAGTAATCTTCGACGTCATAAGAATGGTACGTCTTTGATTTATAAATGGGAGTAAGATACAGAGCATTAACACCTAATTTAATAAGGTAGTTAAAATTATCCATAATTCCTTTGAAATTTCCACCAAAATGACCAAAGCTATCAGGAGTCGTTCTTTGGGGCACAAATCTATCCACCATAATCTGATAAATTATTAGGTCAAAAATCCAATTTGGAATTTTAACAGATTCCATTAGTTCCGCAAGTGATATGCTAAACTCTCCATATTTAATACTATTTTCTGGATACTCTACAATGAACGAATACTCTAGCAGATTCTTTGCGGGCACTATAGCCTCATAAAAAGCAAAAGCTCTGTCTTCTGCTATTTTTTTCATTTTCCTTTTAATTCCGTTAATAACTATAAAAACCTCCTTGGGAACTTTGTGCCTAGATGCGCGGAGTCTTACTAAAGAATTTTTTCCGTCTAAGGTATAAACGTAAAGAGGTGTCGGCCTATGAAACACCAAATCTTCCGTAGTATTCTCAAAATAAACTGCCCTACAGATGTTTACCTTTGAGTTAAATTTGTATGATTCTCTCTTATAAAACTCCACCTCTGCGTTTTCTTCATCTAAAATTAAGCGATATCTTGTAGAAAATAGGTAATACCAAATTCCTTCTGGTAAAAAAATTCTTGTATACAATCTTCTCCCTCTTTTTTTCATTCTAAAACTTCCTTCATTGAACGCATTAAAATTTCCTAACAAATATACATACTCTTCACCCAAATCTTTTTTAGAGAATTCTATTTCCAAAACCCTTCCAAAAAAATTGTCTTCAACAAAGCGTAAAATCTTGTACATAGACTAATCCTCAGTTGAGATAATAAGGATAATAACAGGAAAAATGTTACACAATGGCCTCTTCGGTATTCTTATCAAATAAGTGGGCCTTAGTCATGTCAAAGACTACATCTACCTCCATATCCTCTTTAACTTTAGAATCTGCCGGAAATGATGCTGTAAATCTTACGTTTCCTATGAAGAAGTGAACAATTTTTACGTTTCCTAATGGTTCAACGACGTCTATTTTTGCTTTTGCCATGTTTTCGCCGGGGATTTTGACTTGGGCAAACAACGAATCATATAGATCCTCTGGTCTTATTCCGAAAATTGCTTCCCTACCAATATAACCAGAGTTGCGTACAACTTCAGCCATATCTTGAGGTAATGCCAACTTGAAGTCTCCAAAATCAACCCATACTTTCCCGTTTTCTTCTATTAATGTTACGTCTGCAAAGTTCATCGGAGGAGATCCAATGAATCCTGCTACAAATTTGTTCTGAGGCTTCATATAAACATCATCAGGGGTGCCTACTTGCTGAAGTTTTCCTAGGTTAAGTATTGCAATCCTATCACCCATTGTCATTGCTTCAACTTGATCGTGGGTTACATAAACCGTCGTGACGCCCAGTTTATGCTGTAACTTCTTGAGTTCTCCTCTCATTCTCACACGAAGCTTTGCATCTAGGTTGCTCAAAGGCTCATCAAGGAGGAATACTTGTGGTTCTCTTACAATTGCTCTGCCTAGGGCAACACGCTGTCTTTGTCCTCCTGAAAGTTCCCTTGGTTTTCTTTTAAGCAATTCACTAATACCTAACAACTCTGCTACTTCCTTAACCTTTCTCTTTATTTCTTCTTCTGGTACTTTTCTAAGTTTCAAAGGAAACGCTATATTCTCATAAACCGTCATGTGGGGATACAGAGCATAGTTCTGAAAGACCATTGCTACGTCTCTTTCCCTAGGAGGAATAAAAATGTCTTTTTCCGGACTTGCGACAAGATCTCCTCCAATATATATCTCGCCAGCCGTAGGATCTTCCAAGCCAGCGATCATACGAAGTGTTGTAGTTTTACCGCACCCAGAGGGTCCTAACAAAACAAAGAACTCTCCATCCCTTATTTCAATTGAGAGATTGTCCACAGCAGTCACTTCACCAAACTTCTTGGTTACATTAACAAGCCTTACTTCTGCCATGAATATTCCTCCGCAGATCGCGATGGGCTTCAGTGACACCTAAGATGTAAGACGCACATTATCTATCAAGCATAAATCCCTATAGTGTGATATAAATTTTCACATTTAACTTTGCCTTAATCAATACAGTTAAAAATACCTTGATGTTATCATATACCGTTAGCCACATGACAGACCAATGAAGTGTTTGGAGGGATGATATATGGCAAAACCATCTTATGTAAAGTTTGATGTTCCCCCAGAACTTGCCAAGAGGATTCTAGAAGTCGTAGCAAAGGCTAGAGAAACTGGAAAAATAAAAAGAGGTACAAACGAAACTACTAAGGCCGTAGAGAGAAAACTTGCCAAATTTGTTGTAATTGCTGAAGATGTACAGCCAGAGGAAATCGTAATGCACCTACCTTACCTCTGTGAGGAAAAGGGCATCCCATATGCCTATGTTCCTAGCAAAGCAGAGCTAGGTGCAGCTGCCGGTCTTGATGTTGCTGCCGCAAGTGCATGTATAATAGATCCTGGGAAGGCTGCTAAGGATCTTGACGAAATTGTTAAGCAGCTTGAGACTTTGAAGAAGGGTGGAGCTTGATTCTTTCTTCTCTTTTAATCAATTTTAAAGAGCCACTAAATTCTGAGGTTATGTTTTTAAGTGCGTTCTCGACCCGGATATTCCTTGCAATCAAAAATGTTATATCCTCAACCCATTATGTTTGAACCGATACTTGTAACAATCAAGATCATATCATCGTTAGGGTGGTGTAAATGCCAGAAGATGAGGAAGCATATCCAGCAGAGGTCTTAGAAATCATCGGAAGAACTGGAATGCATGGAGAAGTAACGCAAGTAAAAGTTCGAATCCTAGCAGGTAGAGACAAAGGGAGGATTATCACAAGAAACGTGCTAGGTCCTGTGAGAGTAGGAGATATCGTGATGCTTAAAGAGACCGAACGTGAAGCTACCAAGCTAGAGGCAAGGTGATGTAAATGCCAGAAGTTCGCATTTGTTCCTTCTGTGGTCGCCCAATAAAGCCAGGCACAGGAAAAATGTATGTTAAAAATGATGGTACAATTTATTACTTCTGCTCAAGCAAATGTCAGAAAAACATGTTAGAGCTCAGAAGAGATCCCAGAAAGCTAAAGTGGACCATGAAATACGTGAAAGGTGGAATAAAGAGAAAAACAACGTTCTAGAGTCTTCTCTACAATTTTATTTTAATTTTATCCAATATAATCATGTCAACCTCTGTTTCCTACATGATCTTTATTGTATGAGGGCGATAAAATGTCTATTCAGAGGACATTTGTAATGATAAAGCCCGATGGTGTCCTTCGGGGAATAGTTGGTGAAGTGATAAGAAGGTTTGAAAATAAGGGTCTGAAAATAGTCGCAATGAAGCTCTCATGGCTATCGAGGGAAAAGGCAGAAGAGCAATATGCCATTCATAAAGGAAAGCCATTTTATGAAGATTTGATAAAATATGTGACCTCAGGTCCTGTTGTGCTTATGGTTCTTGAAGGTCCTCATGCTGTTGATGTCGTAAGAAGGCTTATAGGTCCAACAAATGGTGCAGAAGCTCCTCCAGGGACTATAAGAGGGGATTTCTCAGTTAATATAAGGAAAAACATTATACATGCCTCAGATTCAATAGAAACTGCAGAAAAGGAAATAAAAATCCACTTCACCGAGGATGAAATCCTTCAGTACAAGCGCCCCGATGAAGATTGGATATACCGATAAAAATTATTAAATATCTCTCACGCTTCCTCAATAGCCTAGAGTGATGTCACCAATTAGGCTCATATTTAAGGGTGGTAACGAATGACTAGAGAGGTTCCTTCATGGGTAAAATACTCTCCAGAAGAAGTTGAGCAACTCGTCATAGAGCTTAGAAAGAAAGGATACACTACTGCGATGATAGGCACAATACTTAGAGACCAATATGGAATCCCTAGCGTTAAGGCGATAACAGGTAAAAAAATAACCAAAATACTCGAAGAGCATGGTCTAGCGCCAGAAATACCTGAAGACCTTATGAATCTCATGAGAAAGGCTGTAAAACTTAGGAAGCACCTGCAGAAGCATAAAAAGGATATTCATAACGCAAGAGCTCTGATCATTATTGAATCCCGTATTCGTAGACTTGTCAACTATTATAAATCTACAGGCAAACTTCCGAAGGGATGGAACTACTCTCCTGAACTTGCAGAGCGTCTTGTTGGTCACGTCTAAAGCTCTGCTCCCTATTTTAATATTTTCACTAAACTTTTATTACTAGAAAAATTACTAAGTCTTATTCTGAGAATTAATTACTCTTTACAATTTTGACAATGGTTACATAATTACTTTGAATTGCTGAGGAGATACTAATGGATGATGGAGTGCCAAATGGTGTCAATACTCTCCTTTCATATTCCAAAAAAGTTGCTGAGATGATAGAGGAATACGATGGCTTCTTCTTAGTGCTTTCTCATACAGACGCTGATGGAGTATCCTCAGCACTCCAAACTTATAAGCTTCTTTCGGAGATGGATAAAGAGTTTCACATAAAGTTTTTGAGAAACTTTGATTCAAAGAAGTTTCTTGAAATAATCGAAGAAAGTTTTGATGTCCTTCTTATTCTCGATCTTGGCTCTGGATATGAAGACTTTATTGAAGCCCAACTCAGAATGAGGCGCAAAAGAGGAATTATTATTGATCACCATAGGACAGAGGCCGTCGGTACGTATGAGCACTTGTCTATACTTAATCCTTGGAACTTTGGAATATCTGGAGACTTTGAGGCCTGTACCTCTTCACTCGCGTTTTCAGTACTCCTGTCATATAACGAGTCATTTGTTTCCCTTGCACCCTTTGCATTTGCAGGAATATTAGGAGACAAACAACTTCAAAATCCCGTGGGGTTAAACAAATATTTACTGGATCTTGCAATTTCAAAAGGAGGACTTAAAACCCGGCGAGGAATAATATTGAAAAGAGCCAGTGTCGCAGAGTCTCTTGCTTATTCTTTACCACCCTACATTTCTAACGTAACAGGGGATGTTGATGGTGCTAAGGCCTTTTTAAAGAGTATTAATTTAGATCCAGAACTACTTACTGAAGAAGTTCTAATGAACGAAGAGATTGCTAAAAAACTCTCCTCAGCAATAGCTTTAAAATTGTCTGAACAATGTATCGATGAGGAGGACATAAAAGGCGTTTTAGGTCCCCACTATTATACAGAAGTCGAAAACTATACTATCTACGTAGACGACTTAACAGAAATTCTCGATGCCATGGGAAGAAGTGGAAATACTGGTCTTCTTCCGAGACTTGCTGAATATGATCTTAGGACTATTTTCCAGCTTACCAATTTTGCTGAAAGCATAAAAAAGGATGCTATAAAAGCTCTTAGAGATCTTGAGAGCTCTTACAAAGACATGGGAACATATTGGTTTTACATGTGTAATGATCCTAGAATAAGATCCTTGGTGGCTACTTTTGGCGTCTCATATGTTGTTCCTAAGGATAAACCCCTTATAGTAATGACCCTTGAAGAGGGTAGCTATGTTATCTCCGCCAGAGCCCATAAATCGCTCGCTGAAAAGGGTCTCGATCTTTCATGGTCATTGAAAAATGTTGCTGAAAAGTTTGGAGGTCATGGTGGAGGTCATAGAGTAGCCGCAGGAGCCAGAATTCCGGGAGAGCATGATCTAGAAGAAATATTAAGAGCATTAAAGGAAGCTCTAAAGATCGTTTAACGTGATTTGTATGACTACAAAATATGAATTCGAAATAGAAATTCCTCTTCCTTCTAAGAAAATGGCGGAAATAATTAAAAAATCATTAGATCCAGAAAATTATGTTTACGTAAAGCTCTTCGTAAAGGAGAATATCTTGGTTGCAAAAGGTCATGGAGAAGATGCCGGTTCTATTCTTCATACTATAGATGATCTTTTCTGGTGTCTGTTGGTTGCATATGAATCCCTAAATGTCCTCTCAAAAAATAGATTGGGTAATTTCATTAACGATTCTTGAAGATATTCTTTATAAGAATTATTTTTGACAATGATTCTAAGGCTTCCACTCTATCTAACGCTACCCATAAGTTCTCGCCTTTTGCTACAACACCATGGCCCAACAAAACTACTATGTTTACTCGTTTTAATGCTTCTGAAACTTCCAAGCCAAGTTCTTCAGATCCTGGTTCAATCCTCTCGATAATCTCGACATCAGACCCTATGAGATATTTCGTCTCATAGTATTCAGAAAGGTTCTCTCTTGTCAATAGATTTAGCTCCGCTGCTATGAGCGTATAAATTGGGTGTGCATGTATCAAAGCTTTTGCGTTTGTTTTCTGATAGCACATCATGTGCATTGGAAGTTCTGACGATGGTTTCCCATTTGAGAGAATCTTTCCAGTTATAGTTACTGGTACAAAATCTTTTTCTGAAACATCTGGCTTTGGAGTTCCTCCGGGTGAAATCCAAAAGATTTTTCCGTATTTATTTATTACATCCTGATTCGATGATAGAAAGCTTATATTTCCAGATCTAGGCGTTATTAAACTCTTTTCATACAATATTTTAAGAACTCTTGCTCCTAATCGCTTTTTTTCAATATCAGAGTGTTCTAACATCCTATCATAAAATCTTTGCATTATTTCACCCCAAATACGTTAACGAACTTCTGCCCCAGGTCTAACCGGCCTATCAATGGTTACTTTGTCATCCTTAGTCCTCATTATAGCGTTATTAGAAGTCTTTGATCTTATAAGCCCCTCGTTATCAACATATATCTCTACAGCCTTGATATCCTCAACTGATATCTTTTTCTTAGGAACCCTTTTTACGCCCTCAAAGAATACTACGTCACCTGGTTTTCCTTTGGGTAACAGTAGTGAAACTGTTGAGCCGTCATCAGCTGCTAGTAGCATACCTTCGCTCTTTATGCCTCTTAACTTTGCTTGTTTAAGGTTACACACAACAACTATGGACTTACCTAGAAGTTCCTCCTTTGAATAATAGTTCTTAAGGCCCGCAACCAAGGTTCTTTGCTCCGTACCAATGTCTACCCTAATCACATAGAGTTTATCCGCATTAGGATGGTCCTCAACCTCTAAGATCTTTCCTACTTTGAGATCTAAGATAGATGCCGGAGCCTCGACACCTTCCTCCCAAGGTTCTGGCGGAATGAGTTCTTCTTCTTTCACAACCCTATATAACGGAGATGGTTCCAAAAGCTTCTGACCTACAGGAATGTCTTCTAGAGCTTCAAACCAGTAGACTTCACCTACTTCATTTGAATATCCTAGGTATTTCCATGCCTTAGCCGTTGAAAATGGTAAAAATGGATGTAATCCGATAACCAACATTTTCACAAGTCTAAGACCTACGTAAATCGTAGTCTTCGTCCTCTCTACATCTGTTTTTATAGTCTTCCAAGGAGCCTTAACGTCAAGATATTTGTTGCCTAAATGGGCTATGTTTACTATATTAGCCAAGGCTTCTCTGAAGCGGCAGTTTTCTAGACTTTCCGTTGCTTTCTTAAAGTACTCCTCTGCTTGCGCCAGCGTTGTCTTATCAACGTCATCCAATTCTCCAGGTTCGGGAATAACTCCAAAGCGGTGATATGTAAAATGAAGTACTCTGTGAATAAAGTTACCAATGTTTGCTACGAGCTCATTATTGTTTCTCCTAATCATATCTCCAAGATCTACACTCGTATCTCTTGTTTCTGGCATATTAGCAGAGATATAATATCTTAGCGCATCTGGATCTAATATTTTAAGCACCTCAGATACCCAAAAAACGTTTCCCAAACTTTTATCTATCTTTTCACCGCTGATTAGTAAATATTCATTTGCAGGAACATTATAAGGCAAAATAAATTCTCCATGGGCCATTAACATTGCAGGAAAGATTATGGTATGGAACGGAATATTATCCTTTCCTAGGAAAAGATATACCTTTGCATTTGTGTTTTTCCAGAATTTTTCCCAATATTTTTCATCGCCTATCTTCTTAGAGTACTCTATTGCTGCCGAAATATATCCCAATAACGCTTCAAACCACACGTAAATCCTCTTATCCTCATAACCCTCAAATGGTACTTCAACGCCCCAAGTGATGTCTCTGGTGATTGATCTATCCTTAAGTCCTGCTTTAATCCAGTTTATCGTGTGGTTAAGCACATTGGGTTTCCACCAGTGTTTATCCTTTAACCACTCTAGAAGTCTATCTTGAAACTTTGATAAAGCAAAAAACAAGTGTTTGCGGATTACGAACTCAATATCAGACGATCCGCATATTTTACATCTAGGATTAATTAGAAGTTTAGGTTCCAATAAGGAGCCACAGTTATCACACTGGTCACCACGTGCAGGTTCGTGACCACAGTATGGACATCTTCCTTCAATATACCTGTCGGGAAGATAGCTTCCACATGACTTACAGTGAGGAATCTCCATTCCCTTTTCGTATATAAATCCCCTCTCGTAAAGCCTTTTTACGAATTCTTGAACAAATTTCTTATGATTTTCAGTAGATGTTCTTGTAAATATGTCAAAAGATATTCCCAACATATTAAGTTCTTGTACTATAACTTTATAGTACATATCTACGAGTTCTTTAGGAGATATATTCATTTCTCTTGCTTTGATTGTTATCGGAGTCCCATGCTCATCTGTTCCAGATACCATTAAGACTTTGCGTCTCCTCATCCTATTATACTTAGCAAAAATATCTGCTGGCAATATAGCTCCAGCTATATGCCCTAAATGTAAAGGCCCAGTAGCATAAGGCCATGCAACACCTATGAGGACATATTCCTCATTATTACTGTTGGTCATTTTTTGATCACCTGGAAACTACCATTATGAATATGAGTGAATTAATGTTCAATAAAGTGGGAAATATTTATCAAAATATTGATTTTGCTTTTTAGGATATGACCTAGATTTCTCAAATTCACATCGTGTTGATTTTTCTGCGCTACTAAAAAGATTGGCTTTCGGATGCTTTTGTAAAACTCCATATCCTCGATGCGAAATATGATATCATGTTGTAAAGTGTATAAGTAAAGAAAAATGAGATTACTAGAGGCGGATATCCTCTCAAGCAAAGTTTTAAAATTGTCACATTATTCATAAACTCGAACAATGTTATTACAACTCCCAAAATCCTCAGAGTGATACTTCACACAAGGGAGCTCAAACCTCCCCGTAAGGGCTCTTTAGCCTTTAGTGTGGGGAGGAAGACTAATATTGTTATAGTATCCATGAGAGTCTCGTGGAGGTATTCAAAATGAGCAAAAAAATCAGGAAGACAAACCCATATGTACTTGAGCTCATTGAGAAGCTCAAGAAAAAATATGGAGAGACCAAAGCACCAATATGGAAAACCGTAGCAGAAGAGCTACAGAGACCTCGCTCAATACGCAAAGGTGTGAACGTTGGAAAAATTGACAAGATCCTAAAGGATGATGAGGTTGCTCTAGTCATTGGAAAAGCTCTGGGTGGTGGTTACGTTAAGAGGCCAATTAAAGTAGCAGCAGTGAGCTTCAGTGAGACGGCAAGAAAGAAAATAGAAGCTGCTGGAGGACGTTGCATGACTATAGAAGAGTTAATAGACGAGAATCCTAGTGGGAGTAACATCAGAATATTTGGATGAGGTGATTGAAAAATGTCAACCCCTCAAAAAGTTGACAATGTCACAATCATTGACGCAACCGGACATGTCTTGGGAAGATTGGCAAGTGTTGTTGCCAAGAGATTACTAAATGGGGAGAAAATTATCATTGTAAACGCTGAAAAAGCCATTATATCAGGAAAGAGGGAAGTAGTTTTCGAGAAATACAAGCACAAAAGAGACATAGGCTCTCACAGAGGTCCATTCTTCCCTAGAATGCCTCACTTAATCGTTAAAAGAACCATTCGAGGAATGCTTCCATACAAACAGGAGAAGGGCAAAAAGGCTTTGAAAAATCTCAAGGTTTACATTGGCGTTCCAAAGGAATTTGAAGGGCAAAAATTTGAGGAGATCCCAGAAGCTAAAAGAGAAGTTAAATATTATGTTACAATTGAAGAGCTCTCAAGATGGTTGGGTGCAAAATTTTAGTAAGGTGATAATATGGATGCCGTTGGAAAGTCATCACAAAAAGTTGTTGTTGCTTCCGGAAAAAGAAAAACTGCAATTGCAAGAGCATATATTAGGCCCGGAATAGGTAGAGTGTGGATTAACAGGAAGCCTCTTCCTCTCGTAGAACCAGAAATAGCAAGACTCACAATAATGGAACCACTCGTCCTCGCTGGAGAAAAAGCTTTACGGGTAGATATTGAGGTAAAAGTGCGCGGCGGGGGCTTCATGGGTCAGGCCGAGGCTGCAAGATCTGCTATAGCTAGGGGACTTGTCGAGTTCTTCCAAGATGAAGACTTAAAGAAGAAGTTCCTCGAGTATGATAGAACCCTACTCGTGCCGGATGTTAGAAGGAAGGAGCCCAAGAAACCCCTTGGTAGAGGAGCTAGAAAGAGAAGACAGACATCATATAGGTGATCAAGAGTGCTTATACCCGTTCGTTGTTTCTCTTGTGGAAAGGTCCTTGCCCCCCTTTATCCTAAATTTTTGGAGCTTGTGAAATCTGGAAAAAGTCCAGAGGAAGCATTTAATGAGCTGGGGATCGATAGGTATTGCTGCAGAAGAACGATACTCGCCCACGTGGATCTATATAAAGATTTGCTTCCATTTGGCGGAACACTTAATAGACCTGAGAGATTAAAGAAATTAGTACAGAGATATTTTGAGGGCAAGAAGTAGAGATGTTTCTAATGATGGGGCCGTGGGGTAGCTTGGCATCCTTCCGGCCTGGGGCGCCGGCGACCCGAGTTCAAATCTCGGCGGCCCCACCAAAATCTATTTTTAAGATTTCATAGTTCTTTATCACCTTATCAATACACAGTCATAATGAACATCATCCTTCGGAGGGATCATGATGAGAAAATTTCACTATACGCGTTACGAAAAGGCACGTATAATTGGTGCAAGAGCGCTTCAGCTCTCAGCTGGAGCTCCTCCCTTAATCGAGGTCAATGATATCAAAGAAAAACTGGATCCTGTGAAAATTGCCATGAAAGAATTCGATATGGGTATTATTCCTATCACAGTAAGACGTAAAAGACCAGAAAAGTGGTCATAATAATTGGAGGTTATTAAAATGTACATTTCGGATATCATCCTGAGGGAAATTCTAGATAGTAGAGGTAAAATAACGGTTGAGGCAGAAGTATGGACTGATGAGGGTACCTATGGAAGGGCAGCAGCGCCTAGTGGTGCTAGTACTGGAGAACATGAAGTAGTTGCGTTTCCAAGGGGAGATCCCTCTTTAGGAATTAAATTCTTTATGGAAAACGTACTCGACGATCTCCTCGGAATATCTGTTTTTGATCAGGACATTATAGATGCTATTTTACACGAAAAAGATGGTACTGAAAACTTTTCTAACTTGGGTGGCAATATAGCTGTTGCAGTCTCCCTCGCCGTAGCTAAGGCTGCGGCTAACACATTGGGCATTCCTCTTTACATGTACATAGGAGGAAAATTCGTCGAAGGAATTCCTAGACCTATGGGCAATGTTCTTGGTGGAGGTAAACACGCTATTGGCGGTACAGATATTCAAGAATTCTTGTCCGTTGCTTTAGGGCCCACAATGACTGAATCCATTTTTGCAAATGCTGCAGTCCATAGAAAGGTTGGAGAGCTCCTAAGAAAAGAGCTTCCTGGAGAGGCTATAGGAAAGGGCGATGAAGGTGCATGGGTCGCGAAAATATCTAACGACAGAGCTCTAGAAATAGTAAAACAAGCCATAGATGAAATTTCAGATGATGTAGGGTTCCCAATAAAACTTTCTCTAGACTTCGCAGCCTCTGAGTTTTATAAAGATGGCTACTACGTGTACAAGGACAAGAAACTCACAAAGGAGGAACAAATCTCATATGTCGCAGAACTCGTTGACAAGTTTGAAATATACTCGGTAGAGGATCCTCTAGAACAAAATGATTACGAAGGCTATGCAGAGCTCACCAAACAAATTGGACACAAATGCTACATTATAGGAGATGATCTCTTCACAACAAATTATGAGCGTCTCAAGAAAGGAATAGAAATGAAGGCTGCCAATGGCATTCTAATAAAACCTAACCAAATAGGAACCCTTTCTGACACTATAAGAACCGTAAAGCTTGCAAAGAGAAATGGTTATATTTTCGTCATCTCTCACAGAAGTGGAGAAACTACGGACGAGACGATTGCTCATCTCGCAGTAGGTCTTGAGGCTCCTCTTATAAAGACGGGTGCCGTCGGTGGAGAAAGAATTGCGAAACTAAATGAGCTCATTAGAATAGAGGAAGAGCTAATGGGGTGGTAAATTTGCCAGAGGCATTATTAGTAAAAGATGAGGAATACAGGCGCTATGGAGCGGTTATAGGAACCAGAAGAAACAGAAGTTTCGGTATGAGGAAGTTTATTTACAAGATTAGGAACAACGGCCTTGCCATTATTGACCTCAGAAAAATTGACGAAAGAATTAGACTAGCAGCAAAAATGATTGCCAGATACGATCCAGAAACGGTTGCTTATATAGGGGCTAGATATTACGCTTCAAAACCTATACAAATGACTGCAGAAATTACGAAAGGTAAGGCCTTCACAGGGAGGTTCTTCCCAGGAACGTTTACTAACCCTAACTCGCCCACATACTTCGAACCTGAAATTGTTGTAATTAACGACACACATTATGATAGACAAGCCGTAAAAGAGTCTGTGGAAATAGGAGTCCCCATAATTGCCTTCTGTGATACACACAACACTACAAGCTTCGTAGACCTAATAATTCCTGGTAACAACAGAGGTAAAAACTCTCTTGGGTTCTTATACTGGCTGCTTACTCGAGAAATTCTAAAAGCTAGAGGGGACATTTCCTCTAACGACGAGTTTGAGTATAAACCAGAAGACTTCATTGTAAGGATTTGAGTGCCCTCTTTTTATTCCTTGTTTTTAAAACCTTTTAATTCCGGATTCTACATATATTTTATTTGGTGTGTGATATGCGTCATCCCGCCGTAGCAGGTGCATTTTATCCCTCTGAGTCCTCGACTTTAGAGAAAACTATAGAAGAATGTTTTCTAGACAGCAAATTTGGTCCTGGAGAGCTGCCGAGAAGAGGTAACGCTAAGATCTTTGGGGTTCTAGTTCCTCATGCTGGATATGTCTATTCTGGACCAATTGCAGCACATTCTTTTAAGGCAATTTCAGAGGCTGGTGGGTTTGAGACATATGTTATTATAGGTACAAACCACACTGGATACGGCCTTCCAATATCCATCTCTCCTGAAGACTGGATAACACCATTTGGAAGCGTTCCCTTAGATAAGGAGCTTGCAGAGCAGATTATAAAAAAATCTAAGGTTGCAGATTTTGACAGATATGCACATTTTGCAGAACATTCCGTTGAAGTTCAAATCCCATTCATTCAGTATATCCATAAGAAACTAGGGCTTGGGGAGTTTAGGATTGTTGCCATTACGATGGGAATACACCATGATCTGGAGTTGATAAAATCGTTGGCTCAAGGCATTTTTGATGCCATAAGAGAGTTAGGCAGGAATGCTATTGTAATTGCAAGTAGCGACTTAAATCATGTGGGAAGATACTACGGTGTTCGCACAGAGGGGCTTACCGCGAGGGAGTATGGAGAGCGTCTAGACAATATTGCTATAGAGGCTATTCTCTCGTTTGATGTTCAAAAATTCTTAAAGGTTGTAAAAGAGAATCAAATGAGCGTATGTGGTGTTGGAGCCATAGCTACTTTAATGGAATACAGCAAAATTGCTGGTGCAAAAGAAATAAGACTCCTTAAATATGCAAACTCAGCTCAAATTTCCGGTGATGAAGACATCTCTGTGGGCTATGCCTCAATTATTACTCTTTAACCCTCCCTATCATAGTCCTCAACGAGCTAGGAAAAGTGCATGGGGTGAAGCTTTGTGAAAATAACTACAAGTGCACCTGGTAAAGTTATATTGTTTGGTGAGCATGCTGTTGTTTACGGAGAGCCCTCTTTATCCACGGCCATCTCGTTAAGGCTCAGAAACTCGATACTAATATCGGATGATGACTTCCAAATCGAGAAGATTTCAAATCCATATTTAAAAGAGATAACGAAGCTTTACAAAAAGAAAATTGTCACTAATACTTCAAGCGACATTCCTCCTTCCTCTGGACTGGGATCATCCGCAGCCTATACTGTTTCTACAATTGCAGGCATAGAGAAAATCTTGAAAAATAGTTGGAATTTGAAAAATATTGCCACAAAGTCGTTTCAGATAGAATATGGTGCTCAGGGAAGGGCAAGTCCAAATGATACTAGTGTTGCAACTTTGGGAGGATACATAATGCTTTCAAGAGATAAAAAAGAGGGTTTTCTTTGGAAAGTGGAAAAAAATAATGTTTATTGGAATATTAATAAGCTCTCTCTTGAACCAATCAGAATTGCAATAATATTTACGCGTAAACCCTCAAATACAGCTCAAATGGTAGCAATGGTAAGAGATAGATACGAAAAATATGACGATGTTAAAAATGCTATAAAAGAAATTGGAAATATTGTCCTAGAAGCTACTGACTCTATAAGGGAGCATGATCTCGAAAAAATAGGAAATCTAATGACAAAAAATCAGCATTTGTTAAGAATTTTGGGAGTATCTAATGAAGAGCTTGAGACTATAATCCATACTTTATCAAAATATTGTTATGGAGCAAAGCTTACAGGAGCTGGTGGCGGCGGAAGCGTAATAGGCATACCCAAAGAAGGTTATGAGGATAAAATCATAGAAATATTCAAAGGATCTCCATACGACGTATATATAGTCAATAGCGGTGCTGAAGGTGTCAAAACAGAAGAGAATAATATATAAGCTTGGTGGAAGCGTCATAACAGATAAAAACAAAAAAGAAGTCGCAAGAAGAGGCGTAATAGAGAGCATACTCAAAATAGTTCAGGACAGTGCTGTAGCTATCGTCCACGGAGGGGGAGGATTTGGCCATTATGTAGCTCATGAGGTGGGACTAAATTTACGCCCAGTGACCGTTGAAGATGCCAGAAAGGTTATGGAAAGTATGGATAAACTTTCTACAATTGTATATAACGTTGCTAGAAGCGTCTGGCCCAATGTCATTCTCATAAAGCCAAGAGATTTTATAATTAACAAAAATCTAAAAATTTATGACGCATATTTGGATATTCTAGCCACATACTATGAGCTAGGTAGTATAATATTGACTCATGGGGATGTTGTTCCAGATTTAGGCGAATATAGGTTCTCCGTTTGTAGCGGAGATGTTCTTGTTGTCCTTCTTTCCATAATAATAAACCCAGATGCTGTTGTCTTTTTAAGCGATGTAGACGGACTTTTTACAGCAGATCCTAAGAAAAATCCCAATGCAGAGCTTATTAAGGATGTAAAAGCGTCGGAACTATATGGGAAGTTTGAGGAGTCTTCTTCAAAAGATGTTACTGGAGGTATGAGGCTAAAGGTAGATACTATAAGAGATCTTGCTAGAATTTCAGATGTCTATGTATTAAATGGACTAAACTTCGAGAACCTAAGAAAGTTCGTCAGAGGTGAAAATTTTGTCGGGACAAGAATTAGAAAAGGATAAGCTAATTGAAAAAAGAAAGGAAGATCACATAAAATTAGTTGTAAGTAAAAACACTCAAGCTTCATACAATTTTTGGGACGACGTAATTCTAGAGCATAACGCAATACCAGAAATCGACTATGATGAAATATCCACAGAAGCTGTATTTTTAGGAAAAAAGATAGGATATCCCGTGATGATAGTGGCCATAACTGGAGGATTTAAAAAGGGAATGGAAATAAATGAATATCTAGCAAAAATCTCTGAAAAATATCAGATACCAATGGGTGTTGGGAGTCAAAGGGCTGCGCTTGTAAAAAAGGAGTTAAAGGAAACATACAGCATCATTAGGGAATATGATGTTCCTGTGAGGGTTGGAAATATAGGGGCACCACAACTTCTTTCGCTTTCCATAGACGATATTCAAACCCTCGTTGATATGATAGATGCCCATGCTATTGCGGTACATCTGAATTATTTGCAGGAAGTGGTACAGCCAGAGGGAGATCTTATCAGTAAAGGTCTTCTTGAAAAAATCCAAGAAATCTCAAAGAGCTTAAATGTACCTGTAATAGTAAAAGAGACGGGCGCTGGCTTCTCATATAAGGTTGCTTTAAAGGTACTTAAGACCGGAATAAAAGGTATAGATTCCAGTGGAGTTAGCGGAACGTCTTTTTCAGCAATAGAATACTATAGAGCCCTTGAAAATCAAGATTCCGTAAAGGCAAATTTGGGCAAGATCCTTTGGGATTGGGGTATCCCGGCGCCGGTGTCACTAATAAACTGTAAAAGAGCTGTATCGAGACTTCGAAAAAAGGTCTATATAATCGGGAGCGGAGGCATAAGACACGGTCTAGATGCCGCAAGGGCTTTAGTTCTTGGTGCAGACGTTGCAGGAATTGCAAGGAGAGCTTTAGAAGCTTACTTTAATAAAACGGATTTATCGGACTTCATTAAGGAATTAAAGGCAATAATGTTCCTCACAGGATCAAAGAATGTAAAAGATTTAAGATCTGTAAAATACCATCTCGTCGGAAGACTTAAAGAATATATTTGATGGAAGATTTTTCCATTAAGAAATAGTGTAAACTATGAGGTGTTTGTCTTGAGAGAGAGTTCCAAAAGGATCATTGAGGAGCTTGCAAATAGGGTTAATGAGAACCTTAAGGATCTTTTAATTGTCAAACCTCCAGAGAGGTTCTATAAGGCTGTAGGATGGTTACCTCTTGCAGGAGGAAAACGGCTAAGACCCGTCATGGCGCTTGCTGTAGGTAAAATGCTAGGCGCTAATGAGGAGGATGTGATGCCATTCGCCCTTGCTTTGGAGCTAACACACAATTTCACGCTTGTTCATGACGATATTATTGACGAAGATGAATTCAGGCGTGGCGTAAAAACTGTTCATGTAGCATTTGATATCCCGACAGCCATAATCGCTGGAGACACACTCTTTGCAATGGCCTATCGAGAGATCTCCAAGCTTAATGTTCCAGGAGAAATTCTCAAGGAAATATTAAGAGATTTCTCAGAGATGGTTATTGAGCTCGCGGAAGGCGAATATGAAGATGTGGAATTTGAAAAACGCGCAGATGTCACTACAGAGGAATATATTGAAATGATTAGAAAGAAGACTGCGAGGATTATGCAAACAGCGTGTTATGGTGCCACACTAATAAGTACCAGATCCTACGAGGATGCTAAAAAATTGGGTAACTATGGCCTCTACGTAGGCCTCGCATTCCAAATTCAGGATGACATTTTAGGCCTCATAGGAGATCCTAAAGTGACGGGTAAGCCTGTCGGAAGCGATATTCGTAAGGGTAAAAAGACAATCCTTGTAATTCACGCCTTAAACAACACAGACGAGGATACTGCAAAGAGACTTTTAGAAATTCTAAATAAGCCAGAAAAAACTGATGAAGAAGTTAATGAAGCTACAGAAATAATAAAGAAGGTAGGAAGTATTGAATACGCAAAAGATCTAGCACTAAAATACGCTAAAGACGCGTTAAAGGCATTAGACGGGCTTCCTGAAAACGAATATAAAGCTCTGTTAGAAGATCTCGCACACTACGTCGTTGAGCGCGTGAAATGACGGTGTGGGCCATGGGTATTGATCAGAGAGTATTAGATCTAATTTACGCTGTAACTTTAAAATACTCGATTAAATATGGGGGAAAGACTTCTCCTAAATTTATAATAGGTAAAGTTATCGCGATAAAGCCAGATATAAAGAAAAATCTAAGAGATATCATTCCCGAAATAAACAAAATCGTAGAGAAAGTAAATAACATGACGCTTGAAGAACAGAAGGCTGAATTCGAAAAATATAAAGATATTCTCCCCGAAGAGGTTAAAAAAGAAGAGAAGAAGGTCTTGCCACCACTAAAAGGCGCTGAAGAAGGGAAAGTAAGAATGAGGTTTGCTCCGGGTCCCTCGGGACCTCTCCACATTGGTCACTCCCGTGCCGTTATTCTTAACGATGAATACGTAAAAATGTACAAAGGAGTTTTTATCTTACGTCTTGAGGATACAAACCCTAGAAATGTTCTTCCAGAAGCCTACGATATGATTAAAGAGGACGTAGAGTGGTTAGGCGCCAAATGGCATGAGTTCTATATCCAAAGCGATAGAATGGAAATTTATTACGAACACGCAAAAAAGCTCCTAGAGATGGGCAAGGCCTATATATGTACTGAGGATCCTGAAACGTGGAGAAAAAAGAAAGTGCATGGAGAGAAGATTCCAGAGAGGGATTTACCGCCAGAAGTTCAATTAGAAAAATGGGAGAAGATGCTTGAAGGAGAGTATGATGAAGGAGAAGCCGTTTTTGTTGTAAAGACAGACTTAAATCATCCCAACCCAGCTGTAAGAGATTTCGTTGGATTTAGAATAATAAAGGATATCCCCCATCCAAGGACAGGTGAAAAGTACATTGTATATCCTACGTACAATTTTGCAGTTGCTATAGACGACCATCTTATGGGTGTTACTCACGTCTTAAGAGGAAAAGATCATCTTGTAAATACAATGAGACAGGAATACATCTACGAGCACTTTGGTTGGAAAAAGCCATTTTTCTATCATTATGGCCTAGTCTCTATGGAGGACGTAATTTTAAAGACGACGACGATAAAAGAAGGGATAAAGAAAGGAGAATACATCGGCTGGGATGATCCTAGATTGGGTACTTTGAGGGCTTTGGCAAAACGGGGAATAAAACCAGAAGCCATTAGAAAGTATTGGCTTGATGTAGGGCTTAAGGAAGTTGACATTAAATTCTCGTGGGATATCTTATACTCCTACAATAGAGAGCTCATTGACAGGGACGCAAATAGGTATTTCTTCGTTTGGGATCCCGTAGAAGTTGAAATAAAAGGTTCAGGAACATATGAAGCAAAAATTCCGAAACATCCTAACGATCCTTCAAGAGGTTTCAGAGAACACAAAGTTTCCTTACCGACGAAAGTATACTTAGCAAAATCCGACTGGGAGAGAATCTCTGAAGGAGAGACATTCAGACTAAAAGATCTCTTCAATGTTACTAGAAGAGGAGACATCCTCGAATTTGCAGGGAATGATCTTGCAATACTCAAAAAAGGTGCAAAAATATTACACTGGCTGCTTGAAGGTCTTCCCATGACTGTTATTAAACCCAACGGCGAAAAATACGAGGGAATTGTGGAAAAATACATAGAAGAAAGTCTAGGAAATGTGGTCCAACTAGAAAGATTTGGATATTGTAGAGTTGAAAAAGGAAAGGATGGTAGAATTATAGGATTTTATACGCACCCTTGACATCTTCCTCACAATAAAGCACAGAGATCTCTGCAGATCTTTTAGATGATGCGTATTTATCCTTTTCTTATTAATGTGTCCTCAACCTGTCGACTCATTTCTATCATGAGGATAAAGCTTCCTCGATAATGCTGTGTAAAATTAAGTTGTATGGTAGCCCCGCCCGGATTCGAACCGGGGTCGCGGGGTCCAGAGCCCCGCATGCTAGGCCGCTACACCACGGGGCTATCTTAGCTCCGAGCGGGACATTATAACCTAAGAAAGAGGTGCTTAATAAAAATTTTCGAAACACGAGATCCCATTCAACTGATTAAAAAGAATCTAAGTGGAGCCACCGCCGGGATTTGAACCCGGGACCTCCGCCTTACCAGGGCGGCGCTCTACCAGCTGAGCTACGGTGGCATAAAATATTGGTGCTCCCGCCGGGATTTGAACCCGGGTCACGGGGTTGAGAGCCCCGTATGCTAGGCCGGGCTACACCACGGGAGCATCCGTGCCTAACCATTTCAATAATATCGGAGATATAAAACTTTCCTTAATCGATGCCTTTGTGACTAGAGTGTATTTTCTCACTGAACACTATTTAACATATCTTAGGTACTATTGGAGTATATTTCTACCTTTTATATTATAATTTCGTCCTAATTAAATTAGCCAAAAAATAAATAACAAGAATACGTATAATATGGGGAAATTTTTAGAAGACATTTAATAAGCATCCTACGATAAAAATTAAACATTATCATCGGAATTACAAGACATTATCCTTTTCAATAACAATCAATTTATCACACTTATAGTGTTAAAAAAATAAATCGTTAAGCAAAAAAGTAAACATAAGCAAAGGGGCGGGGGTGAAGTATGTCAAGACATTTATGCTCTCTAAAAGGCTTTGTGATAACTATTCTGATACTCTTTGGATGCTGTGGACTTGTGGCTATTCCACAATCTTTAAACGCTATACCCTCAGAGAATACCAACACTCCCCAAGTGGGAGGCCTTCTCAGTGAGGAGTATGTATACGACGAAGACGTTGGCTCTTTTCCCACTATAAGCGTATAGGTGGGCGGTTACCTTAATGTGTACCAAGGAAGGCTAACACGCTGGGATCATGGATTTGGACCCGCGGGATGGTATTGGAGAGAAGTTTATCCCACCGATATATATGGTGACCCGATATATGATGTTCCATACGCATATGCTCAAGGAAAAGGTTTCGTCTTGGAAGGTATGAGTTACTACGAGGATATTGTGTATGCGAAGATTCCATAATGTCTTTTTTCTGAAAGGAAAGAGCTCGTTTTTTATTTCTCTAAGACTTTTCTCCTTTTTATTCTCATTTTTATTGGTTCTATCGTCTATTTTAATTAGTGCTACCTCCTCTGCTGAGAATGATTCTTCGGATAACTTTCCGTTTTTAGGGGCCTATGCCACATATATAGCGCGAGGCGTGTATCAAGGGTGGTTGATTGACTATAGCAAAAATATAGAGTTCATTATTGGCAGCATTATTGATAGCGGCCCTACTCCCGAATCCAAAAAAGACAATTACTTACTTATTAAGTGGCATATTGTAGACTTTAAAGATCCGTACTGGGTAGTAAATTTCTCTGTGAGCTTTATTAACGCCACCGTAATCGTGTTAAACCTCAGCAATGAAGAGGTTACAAAGGAGTATCACAATACTAAAATAATATTTAGGGCCGTCTACTTCGTAAACAAGTATAATGGAAGTTGCTACCTTTTAGAAACGAGAGAATTCTTAGGATACTGGCCTTTTTGGCTAACACGTAATGAATTAAATAATATAAACATGATAAGTAGGAGAATTCCTCCAGAATTCCGTAATTATACCCTAAACATCTCCCATTACTATCCCCAAATAGGATTTCTACAAACCAAGGGTGCCGGGTATTTTGTATTCACCAATGAAAAGCTTGTCACATATAATTCCTCGATCCCTCCACCAATTATCCTACTTGTTAGTGCATGTTATAAAACAAATACTTCCTTGTGGAATGCAGGAGATCCGGCAGAAGTTTTTTATTACGAAACTAAATACGGGCTTTGTATAGGCATTAAAGAAATCTGGGGATTTTCCATGAGGTTTAAGAATAATACAAGCATCATTACTCGGTTCTGGGGCTTTGATGACTTTAGACATAATGAGGTCATAGAAAACATTACTAAAGATGGTCTTTCATCTAAGAGGTTTATTTTTCCTGGCATAGTCATTTATAGCACCAATGTGGATGTTTTCTCTTCAAGAAACCCTCAGATGTCCCTTCCGAAAGGCCCTTCAGCATTAGTTGTGATATTAGGAACTGTCTTGGCGGCCGGAATAATTGTCCTAGATGTTGTTATAAGCAAAAGAAGTTAAGGGTGCAGGCAAATGGCTAAACCATATTTCGAAAAATCCAAGATGCTTATCAGAGTCCTTGATAATTCCATCCTAAGAAGAATAATCATCCTAGTTATGGCTATGTTTATGTTATACGAGTGTCACCGTAATATAGTGATGGATTACAAAGTTTATCCGTGGCCGTCAACATTTCCTATTCAATTCTATGAGTTAGTATCTCAAATTTCGTGGGTTTCGATAATGATTTCTCAACTTTTTGCATCATTAGGCGCCTCTTTTGCCTATGTATACGAATCCAATGAAGTAGTTTTGCTTTTTTCAATTAGAAGCAAAAGGTATCGCATTCTGGCAAGGATAATTTTATTCGATGTTTTCATTATAGCTCTAATCTCAGCATTAGTAGGTTTTCTCTCATTTTTATTGGCGTACCCAGAAATGACGTTTGAAAGACCTTTAACTGCTGCCCTCTTCACGCTTATCTATCTAATGGTTATTCTTCTAGCTTTTATACCGACCTATTCAATAGGGCTAACGTTGGCCATTTTAACACGTTCTTTAGGAATATCACTTGTAGTAAGCATCTTCCTATCTTATGTCCTTTTTAGCAAAATTCATGCAACTTTCAATGCTTTCGGAGAATTATTGAAAATACCAAGGGTATACATCCTAAAACCCATACTTATAAACCTCTATCCGCACATATTATTATTAGAGAACATAAATATTGGAGGAGCTATAGCCCTTCTCTGCGTCTCAGCGTTTTTACTAGTTTTCGACTTAGCATGGATTGAGAGGAGGGATATTCTATGAAGAAGATTGTATACTGGTTACTTATTGGGATAATTATCGGACTAATCTTGATTTCCATAGAACAATACGTTAACGAAACGTCATTTAATTATTCAAGCGGATTTCTTACTCAGGGAAAAGAAAACGATAAGCGCGGTATTTTGTTTCCTTTTGTTGGTAAAATTATAATAACTCAAGGAGTGGGCTCAGGGAAGTTCTACAAGTACTACTATCCTTTTAAGGAAAGCGCAACTATAGGTTCACCTTGGGAGAACGAGATGATCCTAGGACCTGGATTTTACACGTTTGTTTTCATGAAAGAGGGAAGCATTATATTTAAGGTGGCAGAAATAGGTTTCTCGAATTGGAATATCATAGTAGGTCTAATCCTTGGATTCCTAGTAATAGTAGCCCATGGTATTATTAGGAGGGAAATCTTATGATTGTGAAAGCTCATGAACTAACAAAGAAATATCGACTCATATATGCACTAAGAAATGTTTCTTTGGAGATTGGCAAAGGCCTCACATTAATAATAGGCCCAAACGGCTCGGGAAAAAGTACACTATTAAAAATAATCTCTGGGTTCATTAAACCCACAGGAGGATCTATAAAAGTATTTAACAAGGATCCGTGGAGAGAGCGTGAGAAGATAATTACAAAGATAGGAGTGTCCTTTGATCCACCAAGGATTCCTTGGTGGTACACAGGTAAAGAATATCTAGAGATTCTTGCTAAAACAAGAGGGGGCTCTCTATGGAAGGTGCTTGGTATAGAGAAGTTCTGGGATAGAATGATATACACCTACTCTGCAGGTATGCTTAGAAGGTTATCTATAGCCTCAGCACTAGCTGGCGAGCCCGATCTGGTATTATTGGACGAACCCTTTTCAGGAATTGATTTAAAAAGTTATGATGAAATAACAAATTTACTCAAAGAGCTAAAAGAAGTAGGCTTTAACATGATTATATCCTCACATATTTTTAGACCTTTGAAGACATTATATGATAATATATATGCCTTAGACTCTGGAGAGCTTGTTGATGTGGAAGAGTATTTGCGTAAAATGCCAACTTTATGATGAAATATAACTTTTTTAATTGGGAGAGAGGAATATAATAAAGCTTAAGAACATTCGTATATTACTACTTAGTGACGTTCGAAGGTACAATTGATGGGCCCGTGGTCTAGCCTGGTTATGACGTCGCCCTTACAAGGCGAAGGTCCCCGGTTCGAATCCGGGCGGGCCCACCATCATGATTAAAAACGCTCTTGTTTTTCTCGGTTGTTCCCACCTTATATTTTAGTTCTTTTTAAGAGTAACGAGTTCGTGACTACGCTAACGCTGCTCGTTGCCATTGCAGCAGCTGCCCACTCTGGTCTGAAGATGACTCCAAAGAATGGATAAAGCGCGCCCGCTGCTATAGGTATTAAGCTAGTATTATAGATCATGGCCCAGAAAAAGTTCTGTTTAATCTTTGAAAGTGTTTTTTGGCTAAGTTTTATTGCTTTGACAACATCTCTCAAATCATTTTTCATAAGAACTATGTCTCCGCTTTCCATTGCAATGTCCGTACCGGAGGATACTGCTATCCCTATATCTGCTTGAGCCAATGCTGGTGCGTCGTTTATTCCATCTCCAACGAAAATCACTACTTCACCTTTCTCTTGGAGTTTCTTTACTTCTTTTGCCTTATCTTGAGGTAAAACTTCCGCTATTACATAGTCTATACCAAGTTGTCTTGCTATCGCGTATGCTGTCCTCTTGTTGTCTCCTGTAATCATTCCGACGTTTTTACCCATCCTATGAAGTTCCTCAATGGTTTCTTTTACATATTCCTTTAGGGTGTCTGCAATCCCTATCACTCCTACTGCTTTTCCATCGACAGCCACTATTATTGCAGTTTTGGCGTCATCTTCAAGGTTTTTAACAACATTCTCCACCTTTTCACTTATTTCAATCCCGTTTTCTTTCAGAAGTTTTCTTGTTCCTGCCAAAATTTCTCTCCCATTTACTTTTGCTCTTATCCCTTTTCCAGGTATAACCTCAAAGCTTTCCGGTTCTACGATTTCTAGACCAAGTTCTTGCGCTTTCCTTACTATCGCTTCGCCTAACGGATGTTCTGAACGTTTCTCCGCTGAAGCAGCCAAACTTAAAACTTCTTTTTCATTTATGTCAAACGTTATTATATCTACAACCTCTGGCTTGCCTTTTGTTAGAGTTCCTGTCTTGTCGAAGAGAACTACCGTAGCTTTCCTTATGATCTCAAGAATTTCTCCATTTTTGATTAATATCCCCATTTCGGCTCCTTTACCCATTCCTACGGTAAGCGCAGTAGGCGTAGCCAAACCAAACGCACACGGACACGCTATTACAAACACGCTGATCAAAGTTATAAACGCAAAAAGAAGTGGTTCCTTTGCAATAAAATACCAGTAGATGAAAGACGTAAGAGCAACAACGAGAACTATGGGTATAAAATATGTGACTACCTTATCCGCAATCCTTTGTATGGGTGGCTTCGTATTTTGTGCTTCTTCAACTAGCTTAATTATCTGCGCTAATAATGTATCGCTACCAACTCTCTTTGCTTTAATTTTTAATACTGAGTTCTTGTTAATTGTCCCACCAATTACTTCATCTCCCTTTCTCTTTAAGTTTGGAATTGGCTCACCCGTGATCATTGACTCGTCAACGTAGCTTTCTCCATCTATAACCACACCATCCACTGGTATCTTTTCTCCGGGCTTCACTATGACTACATCGCCCACCTTTACTTGACTAATTGGGATCTCCATCTCTTTCCCATCCCGAAGTACTGTTGCCTTTTTGGCCTGAAGTCCCATAAGCTTCTTTATAGCTTCACGTGTCCTTCCCTTGGCTACATGCTCTAAATATCTTCCTAAAAGTAAGAAAGCCAATAAAAGAACGCTTGCCTCATAAAAGTTATATTCCTGTGGAAGCAATCCTACGGTAGCAAAAACGCTCGCTAAATATGCCGAGCCTACGCCCATAGAATATAAAACGTCCATATTGAGATTCTTATGTTTTAGCGCACGAAAAGCATTAGAGAAAACTTGTTTACCAGAGTATATCATAGCTGGAGTTGCTAATGCCCAGAGAGTCCAAAGCTTATATGGGATTTCAAAAACCACCCCTATAAAATGAGCATAAGTAATAAACGTTATTATCGCACCGAATACCCAAGCAACAATGAGTCTTTTCTTCATTTCCTTTAAATGTTTTTCTCTGACCTCTTTTTCTATATCTATACTTTCTTCGCCTTCTATACCTAAGAATTGATAGCCAACACGCTCTATTGCCTTCTTAATGTCATCTATATCAACAAGTGTTGGATCATAGCTTATCATGGCTTTTTCAGTTGCTAGATTGACTTTTACTTCCAAAATTCCAGGAAGCTCTTTTAATGATTTTTCAATCGTCCTAACACACGAGGCACAGCTCATACCGCCAATTTTAATAACTATATTTCGTCTTTCTCTTACAACCCCATACCCAACGCTCTCTATTGCCCTAATAATATTTGATATGCTTACTTTTGATTCATCAAACTTAACATAAGCACTTTCCGTGGCCAAATTTACCTTTACTTCCTTTACTCCATCCAAATCCTTAAGAGCTGCTTCTATTGTCCTTACACAAGAAGCACAGCTCATTCCAGTTATTTTTATATTAAGCTTCATATTTCATATCACCCAATATATGATATTTTGAAAAAACTATTGAACCTATTTCTTAACAATATGTAAAATAATGGTTAGAGAAATTTATATGTTTGTTATCTATTGGAGGAGGAACGATTGTGCCAAAAACAATTTTTTCTTAACCCTTTGTGGTGTTTGTTATTCAAGATTTTTTGTTTTTTGCACATATTTTTTATTCCTAAGAACATCAAAGGGCATTCTCTAGTGAATGTCCGTACTAGCTCGAAGAGCTCACATAATTTTACTACATTTTCGTAAAATTTCGTCAAAAAAATAAGTACAAAACTACAAAATATATTCATAGAGACATGACGTACTTAGACAACAATATGGATATGTATAGGTACTTTATAGGCGGGGGGTGAAATGGCCTTTTCTAGAGGCAAGCTGTTATTAGGGTTTGTTATTGTAGTTGCGCTAGTTATACTAGCCAGTACGCTAGGGGCGGCAAGTGCTATATTTACAAAACTTGAAAAACCCAATTTTAACGATGACTTAGAAGTACTTAGTTGGCTATCTGCAAACTCTGAAGAAATTCTTCGAGCAATTAGATCATATGAACCAGTATTGAAGGAAATTAAAGGATACTCCAAATGTCTTATAGCGCATCGCCACGACTTCTGGACTGCAAATAAGCTAGATATTACAGATTTCATAATATACAGATCTCCTGACGGCGAGTTCCAGTATGCTATTATATCTATAGATCTATATGACAATAATGGCCAATTAGTAAAACAAGTGTATGTCAAAATAAACCCCTCCTTTAAAATAGTTGATACGTACACAATCGATGATTATGTCATGCTTAACTACGTACCAAAACTAAGAAAATTATAATCAAAATTTTATTGATCTCTTGATTTTTGGTTCTATTTTTCCTATTTCTTTAATATATGCCTAGATACTTTTGTGTTGCAGCTTATTTTAATCCTAGTCGTTCATCCACTATTATATCCACGAATATTCTTCTAGCTGGCTATTTATGTAATAATCGAAATCCATATAAGTAATAACCGAATAACTATGATAACCGAGGAGTAATGGAGGTCGTGAAAATATGCTAAAAACAGGCATAGTGGGTTACGGAGGCTATGTTCCTAGATATCGTATTAAAAACGATGAAATAGGCAGAATATGGGGACGTAGTGGTGGTTTTCCAATAAAGGAAAAGTCCGTACCAGGTTTGGATGAAGATTCCACAACAATCGCTATTGAAGCTGCACTAAATGCGTTAAAAAGAGCTAGAATTGATCCAAAGAAGATTATGGCATTATTCTTCGGTAGTGAGTCTAAAGTGTATGCCGTTAAACCCACAGCTACAATTGTAGCTGAAGCAATAGGTGCAACTCCTGAAATAAACGCAGCAGATTTCGAGTTTGCGTGTAAAGCAGGCACAGAAGCTATGAGAGCTGCGATTAATTACGTTGAGGCTGGTCAAGCAGATTATACTATGGCTATAGGTGCTGACACAGCCCAAGGCGCTCCTGGAGATGAGCTGGACTATACAGCTGCCGCAGGTGGTGCTGCATATATTTTTGGTAAAGAAGGAAAGATAGCCTCTATAGAGGGGTGGTTCTCATTCATCACAGACACTCCAGACTTTTGGAGACGTGAAGGTCAAAGATATCCAAGACATGGTTATAGGTTTACAGGAGAGCCCGCCTACTTCAAGCATGTCGTATATGCGGGAATTGAGTTAATGTCTCGCCTAGGACTGCGCCCTTCAGATATCGACTACGTAGTCCCACACCAACCAAACACAAAATTCCCTCTTGAAGCAGCAAAGCAAATGGGATTTCCAAAAGAGAAGGTTCTCCCTGGATTATTATCAACCGAAATAGGAAATACATATTCCGGAGCAGTGCCTCTAGGGTTGGCTAGGGTTCTAGATATCGCAAAGCCAGGGCAAAGGATTCTATGTGTCTCATTTGGTAGTGGAGCAGGAAGTGACGCATTTTCGCTTATTGTTGAGGACAAAATTGAGGAAGTTAGAGACCTTGCGCCAAAAATTGACGATTACATAAGAAGGAAGAAGTACATCGACTACGCGCTATATCTAAGATATAGAAGGCTTATTGACAGAGGTTGGAAGGAATGAGGGACGTAGCAGTTATTGGTGTAGGTCAAATTCAAGTTAGTGAGCACTGGGAAAGACCACTAAGAGAGATGGCTGTCGACGCAAGTCTTAGAGCTGTAATTGACGGAAATGTGGATATCAAAGATATTGATCTCCTCGTAGTTGGCAATATGCTTGGAGAGGTTACAGATACTCAAGCTCATCTTGGGGCTCTTATAGCAGAAGCCTTAGGCCTTAAGAACGTAGAAGCATATAGAGTTGAAGCTGCATGTGGATCTGGCGCAGCAGCATTTAGAACAGCATATATGGCTGTAGCAGGAGGATTTTCTGATCTAGCTCTTGTTGTAGGAGTTGAACAACAAACAAACGCGTTTTTCACGGATATAACACTAGGTCTAGCTATGGCTGCTGATGGAGAGTATGAAATCCTTCACGGTGCTTCATTTCTGGCCTTAAATGCGCTTCTTAAGAGACTTTACATGGAAAGGTACAAAGATGTGAAAGAGGAGGAACTAGCGGTATTTCCAGTAATAGCTCACGAAAATGCTGTAAATAATATGTACGCAATGTACAGATTTCCTATAAACGTAGAAAAAGTTCTAAGGTCCCCTTACGTAGCTGAGCCCATTAGACTCTTCGAAACTGCGCCAATATCAGACGGCGCGGCCGCAGTACTCCTAGCCCCAGCGGAAATCGCTAAGAAGTATACCGATACACCAGTGATCATAAAAGCTTCCGAGGTTGCTACAGATAAAATTTACCTCGCAGGTAGAGAAGACATCCTACTTCCCGCTGCAATAAGAGTTTCTACAGAAAAAGCTCTTAAACGTGCAAAAGTAGAGCGAAAAGATATCGATTTCTTTGAGCTTCACGATGCGTATAGTATCATGGCTGCCCTTTCATTAGAAGCTTCTGGATTTGCCGAACCAGGGAAAGCTCCTAAAATGGCTGCCGATGGCGCTTACTACCTTAACGGAGATCTTCCTATCCTCACTATGGGAGGACTAAAAGCTCGTGGTCATCCTGTGGGAGCCACTGGAGTATACCAAATCGTAGAAAGCGTCATACAGCTTCGCGGAGATGCTGGAAAGAATCAGGTAGATGGTGCTGAAATTGGAATGGCACAAAATGTAGGTGGCGTAGCAACTACTGTAATAACGACAATACTTAAGAGGGGTGATTAATGTGCCGCTTATTCCTGAAATTGCACGTACATGGAGGATAAGATATCAAAGATATCGTTTAGAAGGTACTCGCTGTAAGGACTGTGGAAAAATACATTATCCTCCTCGCTTAATATGTGATAAATGTTATAGCCGCAACCTTGAGCCATATAGACTTTCCGGAGAGGGAGAAGTTATAAGTTATACTGTCGTAAACAGAGGTGCTACAGGTTTTGATGCCTATACACCCTATATTTACGCGATAGTTAAGCTTAAAGAAGGCATCGTTGTAGAGGCTCAAATCACTGATGTGGATCTCGAGGATGTCTATGTAGGGATGCCTGTGGAGATGGTAGTTCGCAAACTTACTGAATACCGCGATGATGGTTTGATCGTTTATGGCTATAAGTTCCGACCAAAGCTTGAAGGTGTTAAGAATGAATGAAGAAGAACTTGCCCAAAAAATAGCCGGAGAAATCATTATGTCTAAAGAGCCTGGTAAAACAATGAGAAAATGGAGAGAAACGTTTAATATCACTATTTCGGAATTAGCTTCAAAAATGGGTGTATCTCCATCAGTTATTAGCGATTATGAGTCGGGAAAGACCAAATCTCCTGGATCCCAATTTGTCCAGAGATACGTTAGGACTCTAATAGAAATCGACAAAAAGCGTGGCGGGGAGAAAATTAGAGTATACACTATTCTTGAAAAAAGCGATGCAATAATTGACATGTACGACTACAAAGTCCCGATTGAGGCTAAAGACTTCATTGAGGCTATCGACGGCACAGTACACGCCTATGAAGAGGGTCTAACAAGAGACATTTATGGATATACGTTTCTAGATAGCATTAAAGCCATCCTCAACTTTACAGCCCTTGACTACTTGAAAGTCTATGGTCTAAGTACCGAAAGAGCACTCATTTTTGCAGGAGTTAAGTACGGACGATCTCCAATGATAGCTGTAAGAGCACACCCAATAAAGCCCGCTATGGTCGTATACCATCAACCAGAAAAAATTGATGATCTAGCAATACTCCTGGCAGAGAAAGAGAGAGTTCCGCTTGTATCGACCTTCTTGAGTGCAAAGGATCTTATAAGACGCTTGAGAGAGTTAAGCCAAGAGTGATTGTCCTTTTGTTTTTATCGCAAGCCACCTACCTTTTCCCTTTTTTCTTATCACAAAACGTGCAACAAAGTTAAAATTGGTATAGCGCAATTTTATTTCTGGTGGTTTTTATGAGTGATGCTCTCATAGTCGTTGATATGATTCATGACTTTGTTGACGGGAAGTTTGGATCTGAAAACGCAAAAAAGATCGTTCCTAGGATAAAAGATCTCATCGAAAAGGCCAGAAGAAAGGGCGTTTTAATAGTTTATACTCGCGATTCCCACAAACCTGGAGATCCTGAGCTTAAAATTTGGGGAGAGCATGCCATGGAAGGCTCTAAAGGTTCGGAAGTTGTAGAAGATCTTGCTCCAACCCAGGGAGATTTTGTAGTGAGCAAAACAACCTATGACTCTTTCTTCAACACTGAGCTTGAAAGAATACTTAAGGATCACGGAGTAAAAAACGTATATATCGTAGGTGTGGCAACAGATATTTGTGTTCTTCATACAGCCTTTGGAGCATTTGCAAGAGGATTTAATGTGTTCATCGTTAAAGACTGTGTTGCGAGTATAAATGAAGAAGGTCATGAATGGGCTTTGAAGTATATGCAAACCATTTACGGAGCAAAAATTGTAGAATCGGAGGAGCTGTTCTAAATGAAGGGACGATTTAATGTAGCAAACTATGAAGAAATTAAATCCGGACTCACCTCAGATATATACTTCTTTAGAACTGTTGAAATCCTAAAGGGAGAGAACATAAATCCTTACGTAGTTGCAGAATTTACAATGCATAGGCCTCCTAAGAATTGGCCATGGGTCGTTTTTACTGGTCTCGACGAGGTAATCGAACTTTTAGATGGAGTTCCAGTAGATCTATATGCAATTCCGGAGGGTACTATAATTCCCTATAAGGATTACTTCGGCGTGAAAGTTCCCGTGATGTACATACACGGCAAATATGCGGACTTTGCATTATACGAAACTCCAATTCTGGGAATGATCTCTCAAGCTACAGGAATCGCCACAAAGGCGGCTAGAATAAAGAAAATAGCAGGGGATAAAACAGTTTTAGCATTTGGAATCAGGAGGATGCATCCCGCTATAGCACCGATGATTGATAGGGCAAGTTATATTGGAGGCTGTGATGCCGTATCTAGCGTTATAGGTGCTAAAACTATTGGGATAACGCCTACAGGAACTATGCCTCATGCACTAATTTTGGCCTTAGGTTCTCCGGAAAAGGCTTGGGTTGCCTTTGACAAACATATGCCGGAAGACGTTCCAAGAATTGCTCTTGTAGATACCATTTCCGATGAAAAAAGAGAGGCTCTTAAAGCAGCTGAGATCTTAGGAAAAAGGCTCTTTGGTGTCCGCTTAGATACACCATCTTCAAGAAGAGGCAACATGAAAGATATCGTGCTAGAGGTTAAATGGGAGCTAAAGCTCAGAGGATATGACCATGTGAAAATAGTTGTGTCTGGAGGATTAGACGAAGAAGAAATAGAAAAATTGAAAGACGTCGTAGATGCGTTTGGTGTTGGAAGCAGCATATCGAACGCTCCTGCAGTTGACTTCGCCATGGATCTTGTGGAGGTTGAAGGAGATCCTATTGCTAAGAGAGGAAAAATTGCGGGAAGAAAGATGCTTATGAAGTGTGAATCATGTAAGAATTACTTTGTATTTCCAAAAGGAAAGGAGTCCACAAAGTGTCCGGTGTGTGGTAGCACTCTCAAGCCGACCTTTGAAAAATACATTGAAAATGGCAGAGTTATAAAAGAGCCCGAAGATCCGAAAGAAATCAGAAAAAGGGTACTAGAGCAACTAAAAGACCTGGGCCTTAATACTTATCCCTGAGTTTTATTTACCCTTTATTACTGACTTCTTTAGTTTTTCTGCCCTTTCTTTTGCCGTATATCCTGTTACGACGTCCAAGAATCTATTATATCTTTTTAACGTTTTATAGGCCTCTTCGGGAGAATATTCCTTCTTTGGAATTGTGCTCACGACAAGTGTCTTTTTGTCTTTGAGATATATCTCTATTTTTTCTAAACTACCATAAGAAGTGTAATATTTTCCATCTCTTTCTTCTACATGACCGAAGAACTCTTGAATTATCTTCTTAAGCTTTTCTCCCTCTATGTGTTTATAATGACCTCTTTTTATAGGATACTCTCTAACCATACATTATCACCGCTATCGAATGATGATGGGACTTTTTCTTAGCCATGATATGTCTGTTATGTATATCTTCCTAATGTCGTCTAATCCCATAAGTATTGCTATTAACCTCTCAAGACCCAATCCCCATGCCAAGACGCGACCCTTGATTCCCAACGGCTCTGTTACCTCTGGCCTGAATATGCCGGCACCACCTAGTTCTAACCATTTTCCTTTAAATTTAACGAAAATCTCTAAGCTAGGCTCTGTGTATGGGAAATAGGAGGGTCTTACTCGAACTTCTTTGAAACCTAACTTGCGATAGAACTCTTTAAGAACGCCTATTAACATCCTCAAGTTAGCGTCCTCTTCAACTATAATCCCATCTATCTGAGTAAACTCTGAAAGATGCGTAGCATCTATAGCTTCTCTCCTAAAAACTTTACCTATAATGAAAACTCTTATAGGATATTCCTCAGGATGTTCTGCCAGATATTTGATTGTAATTGCTGTTGTATGGCTTCTTAGAAGCGCCTTTTTTGCTAATTCCAAGCTCCATTCATATCTCCAGCCTTTAGATAGCGTTGTACCTCCAGTCTCATGGATTTCCTTTATTTTTAGAGCTAAGTTTTCGTCCACCTCAAGCTCAGAGGGCTCTAATAAATAATAGGTATCTTGCAAATCCCTTGCCGGATGGTCTTGCGGAACAAAAAGTGCGTCCATATTCCAGAAGGCCGATGTAACAAAGTCACCCCTGATTTCTTTAAATCCCATTTCGAGGAATATTCTTCTTATTTTCCTTATAAGATATGTCATCGGATGTCTTCTTCCAGCATAAAGCATTCCCACGTACCCTTCAAGGCCATATCTCCTAAACTTAACGTTTCTCCATGATCCCGCTCTTATCATCTCTGGTGTTAGGGCTCCTACCTCGACTTCTGCCTCTTGAAGGGCTTTTATACCTTTTTCGGTAATTTTGGCATAGAGTACAGTTTCTTCCTCAATTTTTAAGACATTTTTCCTAGAAAGAAGTGTTTTTAGTATCCTCTCATTCACTTCGCTCTTAGTGAGTCTTCTTACTTCTTTTAGTTTTTTTATTAACTTTTCATCTTCGCCTAATATGCCTAATGCCCTATAGCCCTCGTCAGTTATTTTGAGAACTTTTGAGTCCCCTATCTTTTCCATCTTTCCCCATTTCTTTCTTAACACCCATCCTAGTGCAATCGAGGCAAGATTTTTCTCAAGGCCTGTTATTTCACTTATTTTTTCTACCGCTATGTCTCCCTCAGCTAATTTTTCCAAAATCTTTCTCTCTGGAAATCCTTCAACAGCATACTTTTCTCCTTCAGGACCTAATAACACATACTCCCTTTTTACTCTTTCAATTTCTACAAGTCCCTTGGATTCTAACTTAGCAATAATTGCCGCGGCTTCACTTTTATCTTTTAGATTTGCCTCTTTAGTAATTTCTTCTAAGGACATTTTACCACGTTTATTTAAAATTTCCAGAACCTTTCGCTCTTGAGGGCTTATAGACGGGATTTCAGTCATTTTTAACAACCTCTTTAATAGTTTTTTCATCGACAGCGTTCATCTTTTCTTGAAGATCTGAAAGAAGTCTCTCTAGATATTCTGCTGCTTCTCTCTTACAATAACCACATAGACGTTCTCCGTTAAGACACTCTTGTCTTATCCTCATTAACTCCTCATCATCCTCAGTTAGATGGTATACAAAAAGCTCATAGACAGGACATATATCTGGATTTCCCCCATACTTTCTCTGCTCTTCCGCTGTGACTCTACCACCCGTCACAGACTTCATTACTTTCTTCTTAGCCTCCTCGATGTCATCAGAGAGGAATATCGCTGTCTCTGGCTTTGAGCTGGACATCTTTTTGTCTCCAGTAAGGCCCCTCATTAATCGATGATACGTTGCTGAAGGTTTAAACATAGCAAAAGGATTTATGGGGCGCTCTATCTCCGTTGTGAGCTTTTCTATTAGATATTCATCCTCCTCTGATGCACCAAAGACCTTTATAACTCCATACGGTATATTTACTTCGAGATCGCTATATCCGAGCTCTCTAAGACGTTTCTCCGTTTCTTCAAGAAGTTTCCTAAGCTCTCTATCGCTTAAGGTAACCATTACGCCATGCTCAAACTTTCTTACGTTAAGTATTCTAGTTCTATTAACAAGATCTCTTGAAAGACGTATGTGAGGATCCTGATCTACCCCCACTGGAACTATGGTGGCTCTAGGATAATATCTTCTCCATTGAACATGAAGGATGTCTCCAGCCTGTATTAAAGGAACCATCACGTGTCCAATACTCGTGGATTCGTTAAAACCATAAATAGATGACATCTCTCCCCACTTAACTTTTGTAGCATAGTATATAGCCATATCAAGTACGTCCTTTCGCTTAGACTGGAAGTAAAATTCTGTCTTATCTGGTTTTAATCCTAAAGCTAGAGCTGCCCTAACGTATTCCTTCACGCCTATTTCGTATCCTTTGTCTAGCCTCAAACCACGAGCAGCAAGTGCTTCTAAATCTGCAATTGTTATTATTGCATCAGCTCCTAAAGATTGATAATAAGCTATTTGGTCAAACGTCATTTTGTGACCAAAATGAGCGTTCCCAGAAGGTGAAAATCCTGTGAGAACTACAAAACCATCTCCTCTCCTTATTGCACTTAATATTGTTTCAAATCCCCTGTGACCAAAAATTATTCCTCTCGTAAATAACCTATGAGGTCTTGGTAGCATATCGACAAGCTCTTCCATGGGTGAAATTCCAAATTCTTTTATAAGCCTTTCATAGTTTTCATAAATCCCTGATCCCCAAGGGTCTATCCTCTCATTTTTATTCATTAAACCACCTCACGGTCTCACGTACTCCACGAGTATATATTCTATATTCTCTCCCTCAACAACCGCTAACATTAGTTTTTTGTTCACAGCATGCGCCGTCCTTACATTACTGCTTAGTATTTGAGGTTTTAATACTGAATTCCTGTTTACCACATTGACCAAATAGTTTGAATGCGTTTCATCCGGATTGTCTTTATACACACGGAAGTGTGCTCCATATTTGAATCCGCTTTTTACCACATGACCCCTTTTCTTTAGATCTCTAAAGACGCAGTATTTTTCTGATATAGAGGGGTCATACTTCTCAAGAATATTAAAGATGTAATTTAATAATTCATCCTTATTTTCCTTTGCTATTAGACCCCTTTCTATAAGATATGCAGTTTCAAGTGGTGACAAAATTATCTTTCCAAACAAAATTTTTCCGAAGAAACTTTCCAAAATATCCGAATATCCTCCGTTTAAGACTCCTCTATCACCTATTAAGGTAATATCGCAACTACCTTTAATTTCTAAGGACATTCCGCCAATAGGATTTGCTATTTTGACCTCATAATAAACTATATCGCCCTCTTCGTCCACGATACCAATCATAAATTGTTTTTTGTTAAATATTGCTGACCTTAGGAGGGACGAGAGCTCATTCACACTTATATCTTCATAATCATAGAAAAGTTTCACCCGAATCTTAGGAACCGATTTACTAGGAGATTCTGATCGTTTCCAAAGAGAGATGTCATAAGGCTCAGGGCCTACGTGTCCTTTATACCCGCGTCTTCCAACAAGATCTAAAAGAGCTATTATCCTCTTAAAGGCATTTTTGTTCCCTAAAACAATGTTCCAACCTTTTTTCCTTAAGCCCCCATCAAACTCAGCTCTTCCTAGAATTTTTAATGCTAAAGCCTCTTCAGGAGTTAAAACAAGCATATTCTTTTCCGGTCTTCCAAAACCTGTTGCTTTCCAAATTCTTTCCCAACCTTTACCTTTTATAACAATATTTCCTTTTTCTTCGATGATCTTCGACATTCTATGTCCACCTTACCTCTCGAAACGTGTAAAACCTTCATCCTTGAACCAATGTGTCATCCATTCATATTATAAGTCCGTGTTTGGTTAATATCTTAAAATGAATATCAAAATATTAACATTCTCAAGAGGTGATGATCATGGCAAAGAAAAGACCTGAAATTGAAATAAGAGGTGAAACTGCCGAGGGCATTCCAGAAGGAGAAGTAATTAGGGTTCCTCTTCCAGACAGAGATAATGGAGAGATGTTTGCAATAGCCGACGAAATGCTCGGTGGAAATCACCTCAGAGTGATTTGTGAAGACGGCAAACCTAGGCTCGCAAGAATTCCTGGAAGAATGATAAAAAGGATGTGGATAAAAGTAGGGGACCTGCTTATAATTAAACCGTGGGACTTCCAGCCTGAGAAAGCAGATGTTATGTTTAGATATACAAGAGTGCAAGCATGCAACCTAAAGAGAAAGAATTTGCTTCCAGAAACAATCGCTCTAGCTTTAGAGTGCTAACGGTGATGGCATCACATGGTTAATGAAGAGAACGAAGAGATTTATGAAATTGAGGAGGAGCTTTTAAAAGAAATAATGCCCAAAAGATTTAGAAAAGAGAAAACTATTGAAGACCGAGAAATTGAGAACTGGGTTTTTGATAAACCCACCCTTCTTGCTCTTGCTAAGTTAGTTAATAAAGGATATCTTTCAGAGCTTACTTCCACTATTTCTATGGGAAAAGAGGCCTTTGTTTTTAAGGGAAAAGACTCTGCAGGTTTTCCCGTGGCTGTGAAAATCTACAAGAAAGATACGACGCTTTTCAAAGATATGATACCTTATATTGACGGTGATCCTAGGTTTAGACATATCAGAAGAAAGAGGTCGCATATAATATATCTCTGGTGCCAAAAGGAGTTCAAAAATCTGCAGGAATTTTATGAAGCTGGTGTTCCCGTGCCAAAACCTTATGCATATCGTGACAACATACTCGTGATGGAATTTATAGGCATAGATGATCTGCCAGCTCCAAGACTCAAAGATGTGCTGATAGAAAATCCTAAAGAGTTTATGGAATCGCTGATAAATGATATAAAAACGTTATACGAGAATGGTTTTGTTCATGCGGATATGAGCGAGTATAACGTGCTAATGAGGGGTGAAGACAACTACGTAATCATTGATGTCGGCCAAGGAGTTCCTCTGTCTCATCCCATGGCATATCGCTGGGTAGTAAGGGATATCATTAACGTAGTAAATTACTTTAAGAGAAGATACAAACTAGACGTTGACCATAAAAAATATGTAATAGAAGTGTTAGGGGAAGATATTCTAGCGCATTATCTTGGCAGTTATTGATTGCTTAGTCCTGTTCAAAAATCTCAGCAACCTCTTCCTCACCTTTTTTAATCTCTTCAGCCAATTCTGGATCTAGCTCTTTAAGAACAGTTAAAAACTCACCAAAATGTGTTTTCTCTTCTCTTGCTATGTCTCTAAAAACTTCTTTTATCTTTTCATCTTCAATAGCTTCTGCAATCTGAAGATACATGTTGATTGCATCTAACTCAGCAATTATAGCATATCTAAGTGCTTGAGCAATTTCATCTTTGCTAAGAGGTTTTTTAATAGGATCTAGCGGATGTTTTGCCATCATAAAACGGTCACCCCTAAAAAGCCTTTATGAGAAAACTAGTATAAAACGTTTGAGTACTTAAAAATGAAAACTAGAAGAGTTATCAGCATGCTGAAACCATCATCATTGCAAATGCTCAGCTCACCTCCTAGTCATCACCAAGTTAAAGAAACTCATACACATATTTTAACATTGTCTTGAAGTCAGAAAATAAACCTTTCAAGCATAGTAGAGACATTATTCTTCTTCCCCTTGGTCAAGGTCAAAAAGGCTTGGTTGTTTCTTATCCTTTGAGAGTTTAAACTCGTAATTAATAACTCTGTAAACATCTCTTCCTCTTTTTTCTCCCAATAATGCTTCTATATCTTGTTGTTTTGCATTAAAAAATCTCCTCAAACTCCCAAACTTCCTAAGGATTTCCTTGGCCTTCTTGTCACCAATATGCGGTAATGATGTTAATATGCTAATTGCCACGCCATACTCATCTCTCTTCTTCTTTTTTATATTTGGCCTTAAAACCTTCGGGATCTCTCCTCTTTTTTCTGATTCCTGCACTCTTCTGCCCAGATTATAGATGAATTTTGCAGTTTCCTCTGCACTATTTGTATGTACCACAAAAATTCCGTATTCTGTAAGACTTATTATCGCCGCCCAAAAAGCATTTTCAGAAAACTTTCTTTTATATACTTCAGAGTAAGTGCCCTCTATAACTAAATATGGTCTAGGCACTTTTCTTAGACGATCTATCTGATCAAAAAGTCTGCCTTCAATTATTGATGATATAAAGTCGTTTATTGTTTTCCTCTCAATAGCAACGTCTTTACTAACGGAGTAGTCTCCAACAGGAAGATTATCTGTAATAATATAGGCTCCTAAAAGCTTCAAGAACTTCGGAACATCAGACCTTTCCTCTCTATAATCTACCCATACCCATACGATTTCATTTACCTCCTACAAAAGTTCTAAAAATAGGTGGCTGGGCTTCATTACTCTTTATTTATAAGTTCGTAATATGCATATAACCCTGCCTCTTGGAACGCTCTTCTCTTCTTTTCGTTTCTCACATACCTAAACACGGACTCGTGCATAGACCCTTTAAGAAGCATTTCAACAGCCCTTCTTGCGATGTCTACATTGTTATATTCTCCTATAATCGCTACATAGTGCTCATACACACTTATACTCGTGTCTGTAAGCTCTTCTAACTCTTTCTTGGCCCTTCCACGTCTTCCAATTACGCGACCCAAAAGCTCTACCATCCTCTGTTTCTTCCTCGTATAATCTTTTACGTCAATAATTTCAATCATATAATTGTCATTTAGCAACTTCATAGCATCTTTAGGAGAAAATCCATATCCAATGGCGGTAACAATGTTCTTAACCTTAAAAGCTTCATATGGATGGTTTTGAGGATCTATAATTACATCTCCAGTTTTAGAATTTATTTGGAGCTTAACACCAGTCATTTCTTCAATATACTTCTTTACTTTTCCTTCTTTGCCTATAAGTACTGGTACCCTGTCAAGAGGTACTTTAAGAAAGAACATTTTACTCACCAAATGAATTTCGCATTCTCTCAACACCAAACTATAAATAATATATTAAACTTTGGTATGAGCTTTACGCAAAATTGTCGAGGATTTTTTAAAGAGACGACAAATATAATTGGTTTTCTGGTTTATAATTCTTTAAATATTTGCGTGATTACATTGATATCCTATGTCAAACACAACAATCTAAAAATACTTTTTACCATATTCTTCTAATGCTTCAACTCCATCAATTCCACATTATTATGTGAACGAATTTAAATAATCAAATCTTGAATCGACTAAACTTTGATTCCATATTTCCTCAACCTTTAAGAGGGGGATTTCACTTATGTCCTCTGACGAAAATCCTTTCAACAAGTTTCTAAAACGCCGAAGATCAAGAATTTTCAAAAATAGAGAGGCTCTTTTACACACCTATACTCCTGAGAGGCTTCCTCACAGAGATGATCAAATTAACGAACTTGCAAGTATTCTAAGTGTTGCACTAGATGGCTCCCCTCCTAAAAATATAATGGTTTATGGTATCACTGGCAGCGGAAAAACTGTAACCGTGAGATATGTGCTTAAAAAACTAGAGGAGATGGCGGCGGAAATCGGGGCTCATGTACAAAGCATCTATATAAACTGTGAGGTAGTAGATACATCCTATAGGGTTCTCCAAACAATAGCGAATAATTTTATAAAGCAATGGGAAGAACGTATCCCTCCTACAGGTCTTCCTACGGACGAGGTCTATTCTAAGCTTCAAAATATTCTTGACGAGTATGGCGGTGTTGTAGTAGTAGCCCTTGACGAGATTGATAGGCTCGTGAAAAAGAGTGGAGACAACATACTTTACATGCTTACACGCATTAACGAGTATCTAAACAGAGCAAAACTTTCAATTATTGGTATCGCAAACGACTTGAAATTTGTAGACTTGCTAGACGTTCGTGTGCGTAGTAGTTTAATGCACGAGACTATAGTGTTTCCCCCCTATAATGCCAAACAACTCGAAGACATTCTTAAAGATAGAGCAAACATAGCGTTCTACGAGGATGTTTTAGAGCCTGCTGTTATACCTTTTTGTGCCGCTGCATCTGCGAAAGAGCATGGAGACGCTAGAAGAGCTTTAGACCTTTTAAGAACTGCCGGAGAAATTGCAGAGAGAAATAATGAGCCCAAAGTTAGAGAAGGTCATGTAAAGCTTGCTATAAAGAGACTAGAAATGGATACTGTTGTTGAGGCTATAAGAACCTTGCCCACACATGGAAAAGCCGTTATGTACGCTATGTACAGAAAATCTCTTAGGGAGCTTAAACTTGGAAAGAGAGCAAACGACATAGAATTCACTACCGGGGAGCTATATCAAGAATACTCTGACGTTTGTGATTTCTTAGGAATTCCTCCTGTCACACAAAGAAGGTTTACGGACTTTGTGTCCTATCTAGACGAGATAGGGCTTCTAAATGCGAGAATAATTTCTCGAGGCCGTTATGGACGAACGAAGATAATAAAACTAGCTTCGGATCTTGGGTATATTGAAGAAGCCCTTAGAAACGATCCTGAGTTCTCTGCGTTCTTTGCTAAAAGGCAATCCCAGCTTTATTTAACAAATTACTTTGAAGATTAAAATTCATTTTTTTCTTTCCAAATTCTAATTTTTCTGTAAGCAATAATAGCCACTTCTATGAGTATGGGAACAAAAAGCAATGAAACGTATATTATTATCGCCATAATCTTACATGTAGACGGCACACGAGAAACATAGTTAGAGTTCATCATATAGAGTTTGAGTACTCCTAAGTAAGGTATTTCAAAACCTGCTTTGGCCACAATCCACGATGGTTTTACGGGCTTATGATACAAGATTCCTGATTCTTGGTCAGTAAAATAGTTATTATCTCCTTTGGTAATATACCCGCTCCAAGGGGCTTTCCATATCCCAGTGGAGTCTACAATAACTTCTCCTTTTTCAACCCATCTAATAGCTCTGTGTACAATAAGCGTCCCGGTATAAGGATTCTTATAAATTATTACATCTCCAAAATTTCCGAAACGCATATATCCAGTGGATTTTGCTTCTTCGTATGTAACGACGTTACCGTCAAACTTCTTTAAAACAAGAATGTCACCAGGTTCCAGAGTTCCTATATAAAATGGACCATTTTCCGGATGCATCATACTAGTAGACTCTACCACAGATATCGCAGGCCAAATACCTGCATAAGCATATATGCTGACTAAAAGTACTAGAAATACTAGCAACGCTTCAACAGCAGGATTTTTAAGGATTATTTTAATTATTCTCTTGTAATTCATGTCGTTTGCCTCCGGAAACGTCGTTATTGATGCTTTCATTACTTGGCCAAGGTTCGTCTTTGAGGGAATTTATTTAACTACGGATGGGATGGTTACCTACATAAATTTTTCAGAAACTCGGTTAAGAGTGACACTATATTAATCGAACTACCTAGTATTTAGTAGTTCATACTATCTCTCACTATGATCCTTAAAAGGGTATTTAAAGAGGTTTCTTAGAGACACCATACGTTCTAATAGTAAGGTGTATAAACGTGATAAAAACAGTAGACGACTTTATCTCTCTAAGAAGAAGAAAGGAAATTGCAAGAAAATTTGCAGATGCGGGATTTTTGATTACTCGAAGCGCTTTGTATAAAATCTTTGAGCTAAATTTAGATGATTTCGCCATTGAGAGCTTAATTGATGCTCTTACAAAAAATTTGTATCCAAAAAAGATTTTAAACGACTCAGATATCCTGACAATTCTTAACAAGGGAAAAGAACAACCTCCCACACAGAAGACCACTGAGTTTGTTGAGGAAGCTATTGAAAAAGCAATTGAGCCTCCTGAAAAATCTTCAGAGGATCTTTCCACAAAGGATATTGAGGAGTTTTCGGTAGGATTCCAAAAGGCCTCAGAAATAATAGGCAAAATACCCGAAAGCTCTAAAGAAACAATCTCAAAACCATCAGAGGAAGTATCTGAAAATGTTCTTGAGGAGAGTTCTCCAACAACTGATCTTGACACTTTTTCTGAAGAAGAACAGGCATCTGAAGAGTTTGGAGAGCCAGAAGTCTTGATAGCAGGTCCTGAAAGAGGTGAAGTTACCATCGAGATTAAACATGATGAAGCCGAAAGGCTCACGGCTGAAATAAGCGATATAGCAACAGAGAGATTAAGTCTCGAGAGAAAAAGTATCCTTCTAAAAGAAAGCATAGTAGAAGAGCCTATAGAAAAAATTGTGTCGACAGAAGTTTCAAAAGAGGTTTTTGAGGAGAAAATATATGAAATCACGCCAAGAAAAAGAAAACTGCGTGAAGAATATGACATAAAGTATGAGTTCATACACTTTAATCCCTCCAAAATATACTCGCAAGGGATTGAGGAAGATTTTATATCATTGTTCAGAAGTAGGTATGAAAAACTTAGCAAATACATAATAGAGAAAATTAGAGCCAAAAAAATGCTTAATCCAAAATTAAAAGACGTGAGGCTAATATCGTCTTCAGAAGTGGGAAGACACATTAACAATTATGTGGCAATCATTGGTATTGTCAACGAATTCAGAGCAAATTCAAAGAAGGAAGGTTACATTGCAGTTATATTTGATCAAGATGGAGAGGTTACCGCATATATTAAAAAAGATAAGGGAGACGTCGTTCTTTATCCAGGAGAAGTAGTTGGGCTAGTAGGTAAAGTTAGAAAAACCTCTAGAGGTACTCTTTTGTTTGTTGAGGGTAAAGACTACGTAATATTCCCGGAGCTAAAGGCACGCAGAAATATCAACGAAGAAGCTGTGAGAGAATTGCCAGAATTCGAAATTGTATTTACTTCTGATATTCATGTAGGAAGCAAATATTTTCTCGAAGATGCTTTTAGAAAATTTATTAAGTGGCTAAATACGTCTGAAGAAGCAGAGAGGGTAAAGTTCCTTATAATACCTGGAGACCTAGTTGATGGTGTGGGGGTATACCCGAACCAAGAAAGAGAGCTCCTGATAACCGATGTGTACAAACAATATGAGAAACTTATAGAACTCTTAGGAGAGATCGACACTTCCATTGAAATCATCATAACTCCTGGAAACCACGACATCGTGAGGTTATCTTTACCGCAACCCCCCATACCAAAAGAGATCTTAAGCCCCTCCTCTGGAAACATTAAATCTTGGACAAATCCCATGGCCATTAAAATAGAGGACGTTGCTAGGATCCTCACGCTTCATGGCGTGCCATTAGAGGATGTCATTGCTACAGTACCTGGTCTCTCTCACGAGAAACCCGTAGAGGCAATGAAAATCCTTCTTGAAAAGAGACACTTAGCACCTTGTTATGGTGAGAGAACACCAATTCAGCCTCTCAGTCAAGACCTATTGGTCATTGAAGACGAGATAGCCCCTGACATATTTGTAACAGGACATGTCCACCGACTGGATTACGAACTCTTCAAGGGAATATTGATAATAAACGACTCTGCATGGCAAAGCCAGACGCCTTACCAGAAGACTCATGGCATTAATCCCATCCCCACTCACATCGTAAAAGTAAGTTTAAGGAGGCTTCTCCTTGGAGAAGAAAACTACGTGTCTGAGAAAGGCTTTGGTGAATAGTTATGACTAGACCATATACCGACAAAGATATCGAAAAATATCTTGAGGCTCTTCAAAAAGAGATAGAAAAGGCTTACAAAATTGCAGAAGAAGCTAGAAAAAAGGGATTTGATCCAGAAAGAAAAGTCGAAATTCCCCAAGCTGTTGACCTTGCTGCAAGAGTAGAGGAGTTAGTAGGTCCTCGGGGGGTTGCTGAAGTAATAAGGAAACTCACGAAAGAAGGGCTCGAAAGAGAGCTTATCGCGTTCAAAGTTGTTGAGATGATAGTAAAACGAGAATTTGATGAGCTGAAGGATGTTGCAGACAAACAGACACTCTTAGAAAGAGCTATAAGAACGGGCCTGGCGATTCTAACTGAGGGTATTGTTGTAGCTCCGATAGAGGGTATTGCCGAAGTAAAAATAAAAAAGAATCTTGACGGGTCCGATTATGTTTCGGTTTATTATGCAGGACCTATAAGATCTGCAGGAGGTACTGCTCAAGCTCTAAGCGTTCTTATAGCAGACTATGCGCGAAGACTGCTTGGAATAGGAAGATATGTTCCTACAGATGATGAAGTAGAACGGTATAAAGAAGAAGTTGGTCTATACAAAATTGTACAGCATCTTCAATATGAGCCTTCACCAGAAGAAATCGAGCTTGTTGTGAAGAATTGTCCCATCTGTATAGACGGAGAAGGAACTGAAGATAGAGAGGTCACAGGACATAGAGACTTACCACGTGTAGAGACAAACAAGATACGTGGAGGTATGTGTCTTGTACTTGCCGAGGGAGTTTGTCAGAAAGCTTCAAAAATAAAAAAGTACGTGGAAAAGCTGAATATTGATGGATGGGAGTTTCTTGATAAAATCATAGAAATACAATCTCATAAAGCAGAAGAATCCAAAGAATCTCTGGAAATAGAAAATAATGAGGATGTTGAGGAAGAGTATTATGAGGAGGAAGAGGAAGGTGAAACATATAACTTTGAGGAGCTAGAGTCAAAGTATCTCAGAGATCTTGTAGCAGGTAGACCTGTTTTTGCACATCCAGGATTCAAAGGTGGATTTAGACTTAGGTATGGTAGATCAAGAACTGGGGGAATAGCGGGCACTGCTATACATCCTGCGACAATGTATATTGTGGACGAGTTCATAGCCATAGGAACTCAACTCAAAATAGAGCTTCCTGGGAAGGGCACAATAGCAACGCCGTGTACCACAATTGAGGGGCCTATTGTACTACTTGATGATGGTTCTCTTATACAAATTAGTGACGTTGAACAGGCTAAAGAGCTCGTAAAAAGAAACAAAATAAAAAGAATTGTAGATCTAGGGGAGATTTTAATACCCTTTGGAGAGTTTCTTGAGAATAATCATCCCCTACTCCCTGGAGCTTATTCCATAGAGTGGTGGATACAGGAAGTTCGAGAGAAACTCGGAGAAATAAACGAAGAAGAGTGGATAAAAATCAATGACCCATTTGAGGCATTTTCGAAATCTGAAGAGTATGAGGTACCATTACATCCTAACTTCCTGCTCTTTTGGGGAGATGTAACACCAAAAGACATTGAAGATCTCAGAGAGTTTATTTTGGAGTATGGAGAATGGGAGGATAATAAGCTTAAAATAAAAAAGGATTCCAAAATAAAGGAGATTTTGATAGAGCTTGGAGCTCTGCATAAAGAGGATGGAGATTATATCATTATAGATGAGCAGTTTTCTTATCCGCTTATTCGGGGTTGCGGCCTCGATTTGAATGGTAACGTAATAGCACCTGTAGAAGAGCGTATTGAGGCTTCTAAAGCGCATAAAGATGATGTTATAAGATTCGTTTCGGCTTTGTCTGGTGTTGAAATAAGAAATAAAGCTCCAACAAGAGTAGGTGCAAGAATGGGTCGTCCGGAGAAATCTAAGGAGCGAAAACTTAAGCCACCTGTTCATGGATTGATTCCCGTAGGACTTCTTGGTACAAATACTAGGAGTATAATTAAAGCAGTTCAAAACGGAGGGAAAGTAAAAACCGAAGTTAGCTTAAGAAAATGTCAAAAATGTGGTAAGATTACTGCATTCCCAAGATGTCCATATTGTGGTGGTCCCACAACTATATTCTCTGGAGGACCTAGAGAGTTCACTATAGACCTTAAACTTGCCTTAGAAAATGCTGCAAAAAGACTGAAAACCGGAATCCCAAGAGAAATAAAGGGTGTAAAAGGTCTTAACTCTAAACTAAAGATCCCGGAACCTATTGAGAAAGCTATTCTTAGAGCAAAATATCAAATATTCGTTTTTAGGGATGGTACAGTAAGATACGATATGACGGATGCTCCACTTACCCATTTCAAGCCTAAAGAAGTGGGCGTCAGTATAGAAAAACTTAGGGAGCTAGGATACGACAGGGATTATCTCGGTAATGAACTCGCCTCTGAGGATCAAATTGTACCTCTATTTCCTCACGACATAATTATTCCTAAATCTGCAGCCCGTTATCTCCTTCAAGTGGCAAAATTCATCGATGATCTTCTTGTAAATTTTTATGGAATGAAACCTTTCTATAATGCAAAGAAAATAGAAGATCTCATTGGACACCTAGTTATTGGCCTTGCACCTCACACTTCTGCTGGAGTTGTTGGAAGAATCATTGGATTCACAGAAGGTCGCGTATGCTACGCTCATCCGTATTTCCATACAGCTAAAAGAAGAAACTGTGTTGCTCCTTGGACAGAAGTTTATATAATAGACTCGGAAGGGATGCACATTAGAAAGATTGAAGACATCTACAGAAAAATAAGGGCAGAGCCACAAATACTTGACGACTACGGGACATATGGAAAATCTCCAAAAGAAATGTATGTAATATCTATCAATGAAAATGGAAAAATCACGCGAGGAAGAATAAAGTACGTTACAAAATCAAAGGCGCCCGATCATATGATTAGAATAACAACCCAGCACGGTAGGGTATTAGAAGTCACGCCTGAGCATAGGATTCTTGTGATTGAAAATGGTTCCATCAAAGAAAAATATGCGAGAGATGTTAGAGCAGGGGATGTACTAGTGATATATTCTAAAGATCTTAAAAAAGTTGTCGGAGATGTTGGTGGAGATGTTGTCGAGGATGTTATGTATGTAAAAACTGACTACAATTGGGTATACGACATAGAAGTCGATGATTACCACAATTATGCAATAAACGACTTTGTTTTTGTCCACAATTGTGATGGTGATGAAGACTCTATAATGCTGCTGCTAGACGGCCTTCTCAATTTCTCCAGACACTACCTTCCAAACAAACGTGGGGGCCTCATGGACGCGCCGCTAGTTCTCACAACAAAAATATGCCCAAGCGAGGTAGACAAAGAGGTTCAAAGTATGGACGTAATGCAAAGATATCCGCTCGAATTCTACAAGGCCACGCTTAGAAACGCAGATCCAAAGGAGTTAGAAGGAAACGTGATAGAGACGGTTGGTGAAAGGCTCAAAAAAGGTAAAGACCTCTATGTAAACCTATGGTTTACTCACGATAATGGAGATATCAACTTGGGGCCCACTAAAACTTCTTACTCTGATCCAAACCTAAAAAGCATGTCGCTAAAAGTCCAAAGACAAATGGATCTAGAACGAAAACTAAGAAGTGTCGATCCCAATGATGTTGCTAGGAGACTAATAGATAAGCACTTTATTAGAGATATAGCAGGAAACCTCAAGGCATTCTATACCCAAGAGTTTCGCTGTACAAATTGTAATGCAAAATATAAAGTTCCACCAATCAATGGCGTATGTATAAAATGTGGCAAAAAAGGCTCTATTAAACTCACTGTGAAGCAAGGAAGCGTAGAAAAATATCTTGTTATTGCAAAGGACTTGGCAGATAAGTACGACGTGGGGGTTTATCTCAGGAGAAGGGTTGAAGTCATAGTGAAGCAAGTTTCAGAGACGTTTAAATCTGGTAAAACAAGCTTATTTGATCTTAACAACAATATGGAGAAAAAGAGTAAAATAGACGATATAATTAATCCCTAAACATTATTTTCTTCCTGGATACTCTTTCCACCTTATCATACAAGCAAAATAGCCCATTAATGCTGTTACAAGTCTTATTACGCCCCAAAAAGTCATTTGGGTATTCAACATCTTTTTCAACGAATAGTTGTTCCACAAGCTCCCGTGTTTAAGAGTGAGTTGTTTTCTGCCGTAACCATTCCAAAATGCCTGTCGCAGAAATCTTATCACAGTATCTCTTGTTCTATGATACACTATCGCCCTATCTTCATAATAAATTTCGTGTCCGCTAAGAACTGCTCTATAATTTAGATCTATATCCTCCGCCGTTATAAACCAGGGGTCAAAACCACCTAACGAGAGAAATACCTCTTTATCATACATTAAGTTGTTGCTTGGGTATGTTACATCAAAACCTCTAACTTGAAGCTCAACACGTTCTAAGTGTTCAAACGGCTTGTACCCAATGTTTATAACTTTTCCTGCAACAATTTCTCTCCCTTTTTCAGCGTTTTCTATAAGATATTTCGACCAAAATGGGTTTGCTATGCAGTCTGCGTCTATAAATGCAACAAAGTTGCCTGTTGACTTTTCAACTCCGTAATTCCTCCCCTCTCCCCTTGTTGATTTCCTTCTGTAAATATATACGTTTTCAAAGCTTTCTTCGTATTTCTTCAATATTTTCCAAGTCTTGTCGGTACTTTCCGAATCTACAACTATTATTTCATGTATCTCTTTTTGAACAACAAGGCTATCCATAAGATCCCTTATGTGATCTTCCTCATTAAACGTCGTTACCACTACACTCAGTTTTATCAATCGAGATCACCTTTTTACCACGTTCTTGCGGAATGACTCTTATCTTCGCTCCCTCAAACTCTCTGTAAAGCTCTTTGCCGCTGAAATACCTATCAAGGAATACTGCCAACGCCGCTACTTCTGAATGAGGTTGGTTGCCCACAGAAACATTATAGTCCGATATCTCATAAATATATCCAGGTACTTTTTCAGCACCAACTATTATTAGCATATCCCTGTTCCTTGGAATTCTTTTTAGAGCATCATCAAGACGAATGCCGTACATAGTAAGATGTATTACTATCCCTCCATTTTTCTTCCATTCATTAATTACTCTTTTCGGCGATATTCCCGTATACACTTCAAATGGGCCTCCCCAGCGTTCTACAACTTTTTTTACACTTTTCTCAACAATCTCGTCTTTTGCTGTAATATATATGGTGTCTGCTCCAAAAGCTCTAGCAACAAGTGCAACATGGGTTGTAATTCTCTTATCCCTTTCTGGTCTATGTCCAAGTCTTAGGACTGCTATTTTGACCTTATCTTTGGTCATAGACATCACTAAATAGACTCGGCGTGTTTAAAACGGCTTTTTCCCTATTAATTTATTATTAAAGAGGTTAATGTTCAATTTTGAAACATGTCTTTAAAGAAACAACTAGCCTCTTTTAATGGATTGCGAGGAATATTTTAATTCTGATAATCCTCACTTATATAAAATTCTTAAAGTTAGATTGATTTATCACTAATATACTGTCGCCCCTTACCACTGCAGTTTGTAGGTCTCTATGAGGGAGATAAAATTCAATAGTGGTTGGGTGTATCTCATACTCCCTAACGAGCATGGTGATTAGCGATGATAAAACCTGTTGAAAAACGTTATAAACCTAAAGAGCTTGAGCATAAGATACTAAAGTTTTGGGAGGAGACGAAGGCTTATGAGAAGACAAGGGATTTGCTAAAAGAGTCAAAACAGTATTTCTTCGTAGATGGTCCACCATATACCTCAGGATACACTCACCCCGGTACTGCTTGGAATAAAACCCTAAAAGATCTTAAACTACGCTTTTTACGCATGAAGGGGTACAATGTATTTGATAAACCTGGATACGACACCCATGGGCTTCCTATTGAGGTAAAAGTAGAAAAAATGCTTGGAATAAAAGTAAAAAGTGAGATATACAAATACGGCGTAGAGGAGTTTGTAAAGAAATGTAAGAAATTTGCTGAAGATTACCTTAAGATAATGACAGAAGAGTTCAAGCGCATAGGAGTATGGATGGATTGGAAAAATCCATACATCACATTTAAGGATGAATATATAGAGTCCGAATGGTGGAGCTTCAAACAGCTATGGGAAAAAGGCCTTATAGAAAGGAGTGAACAAACAATCACTTGGTGTCCAAGGTGTGAAACGTCGCTTGCAAACGCAGAATTAGAATACAATCCCAAGGAGGATCCTAGCATTTATGTAAAATTCCCTCTTAAAAATAGAGAGAATGAATTTATAATCATCTGGACAACAACCCCCTGGACATTGCCTGCCAACCTAGCAGTAGCTGTTCATCCTGAACTCGAATATGCTCGAGTCAAAGTCAGAAAAGATAAAGAGGAAATCTGGATTCTAGCAAAAGATCTTATTGAGGATGTTGCTTCTAAGGCTGGATACGAGATTGTTGAAATTATTGAAACCTTCAAAGGATCAGAGCTTGAGGGTCTTGAGTACGTACATCCTCTTCAGGAAGAGGTTCCATTCCACAAAGACGGACCTAAAAACGCATATAAAATCATTCTTGGAGAGCACGTAGAGGCTGAACGTACCGGATGTGTCCACACAGCTCCGGGTCATGGAGAAGAAGACTTTGAGGTTGGAAGAAAATATGGCCTACCTCCCTTCTGTCCAGTGGATGAGAGAGGCATCTTTACAGAGGATGCAGGAAAGTACTCCGGTAAACTTATCTGGAACGCAAACAAAGACATCATTGAAGATCTTAGAAAGAAGGGCCTTCTTCTATACGAAGAGACTATTGTTCACAATTACGCCCATTGTTGGCGTTGTCACACACCCATAATTTATAGGGCCACAACACAATGGTTCTATAGAGTAACAAAAATTAGGGACGAGCTGTTCAAGACACTAGATGAGACTTCATGGACGCCAAAATGGGCAAAAAATCCCAGAATGAAGAATTGGTTAGAGAACATAAAAGACTGGTGTATATCCCGACAGAGATTTTGGGGTACTCCAATACCTGTTTGGGAGTGTCCAGATGGACATATTCTTGTAGTAGGGAGTAAAGAGGAGCTCTTAAAGCATGCAGAAAGCGTTCCTGAAGGATTTAATCTCCATAGACCATGGGTTGATGAAATAAAAGTAAAGTGTCCAGTCTGTGGCAAAGAAATGAAGAGAGTTCCAGATGTGCTCGACGTATGGTTTGACTCTGCTGTATGTAGCTGGGCCGAGCTCGGATATCCTATGAACAACAAAGAATACTTTGAGAAGTATTGGCCTTCAGAGTGGATTGTAGAGGCTCACGATCAAATACGTGGGTGGTTCTATTCGCAGCTAGCAGTCTCAACAGGCATCTTCCAGAGACCTCCCTACAGAAGAGTTCTAATGCATGGATGGGCTCTTGATGAAGAAGGCAGACCAATGTCTAAATCTCTAGGAAACTTCATCTCACCTGTGGAGGTTGCAGACACTTACGGTGCAGATTCTTTCAGAATGTACGTCTTGTCTTCCGCACCGTGGGAAGACAAAAGATTTTCGATGAACGTTATAAAGGAAATTCACAGACAACTTAGCATTCTATGGAGCGTATACTATTTCGCCACGACTTATATGAGTCTTGATAAGTTTGATCCCGAAAAGGTCAATCCAACAACTCTTCCATTAAGAATTGAGGACAAATGGATACTTTCTAGACTCGATAGCCTTATAGAGAAAGTCACTCAAGCAATAGAAAGAGACTACTTCCACGAAGGTGCGAATGCATTACTTAAGTTTGCAGTAGAGGACCTTAGCCACTGGTATGTTCGACTTATTAGAGACAGGACATGGGTCGAAGAAAACACGCCAGACAAACTAGCAGCTTATTGGACGTTATATACGGTGCTTGTCACATATGCAAAACTTCTAAACCCATTTGCACCGTTTATTGCAGAAGAGATTTATCAGAACCTCTCAGGAAAAATGCCTTCTGTAACAGCTGAAAGCTGGCCTAGACCCCTAGGATATAAAGATGAAAAGTTAGAGAAAGGTATGAACATCGTTAAAGAAGTCGTTGAAACAACGAGCAGCCTTAGACAAAAAGCAAAAATTAAGCTAAGATGGCCAGTTAAGCAAGTTGCAATAGATATCGACTTTGAAAAGCGCTCACTTATTGAGCCATTAACAGATGTCATAAAGGATGCAGCCAATGTCAAAGAAATCATATTCGGTGTCCCAGACTGGGCAAAACCAATAAAAACTGTTAAACCGGTCATGAGCTCCATAGGTAGAGACTTCAGAGAGAATACTCCAAAAATCATAGAAATTATAAAGGAAAATAGCGAAGAAGTTGCCAAAGCTATTGAAGACGTTGGCTATTATGAAACCCCATACGGAAAGATTACCAAAGAACATGTTGAAGTCCTTGAGGAGCTTCCAGAAGGGGTCTTCTCCGAGCCTATTAGCGTAGGTGTCGTCTATCTCAACACAAAAATTGACGAAGAGCTTCTCATGGAAGCTTATGCAAGAGAGGTTATCCGCAGAGTACAGGAAACTAGAAAACAAGCGGAATATAATGTATCAGACTATATCGTTCTTGGCTTAGAAGGAGATGAAGATCTCATTAAGGCTTCCAAGAGCCTAAAAGATTATGTTGCAAATGAGACAAGGAGTACAGAAATTGTTTTCGGTAAACTAGAGGAATACGATCTTAAGACTGAATGGGACGTGGATGGAAAGACTCTTATCGTATACGTAAAGAGGGCAGAGGGACCTTCCCAGTAGCCTTTTATTTTTAATTTTTGTAACAAATTTTCGAATTATTCAGTAACCTAGTGGCTCCATATCTCCTTTGTCAAATTTTTATATTACCCTTAGGTTTAAGGTAAGAGATACTACACCATGGTGACTAATTATGAAAAGGGTTAGACAACCTATAGTGAGTGTATTAGGTCACGTTGATCATGGAAAATGTTTGCTTCCGGAGGAAAAAGTTTTCACATTAGACTTAGGAATCATTGAAATTAAAAAACTGTTTGAGCTATCAAATGACGTTGTGACAAAAACTGAAGATTATGAAATTAGGCGTATTAATGTCAATGTTCTTTCCCTCAATGAAGATGGAAAGATAAGGCCTACTAAAGCATATTATGCATGGAAACTCAAACATAATGGTAAAATTATCCGTGTAAGGTTGAAAAATTCCAGCTCCATAGGTGTTACTCCAGAACATCCATTTTTAACGCCTAAAGGTTGGAAAAGAGCCGACGAGCTTTCTGTGGGAGACTTAATAGGCGTCCCAAAAGGGTTCGATTTACAAAGTTTACCTGAAGTAAATAAGTTACTCCTAAAGGTTAATTCCGACTCCTCTTATGCTATTGCTACTAAGCCTGCCATGAGTTCTTGTTTAGATATCGAAGAATATGCTACGGATGGATCAATTTTTGATGGCTCTGGTATTGGCCTTGAAGACGTCATATTTCTTGAAATAGAGGAAATTCTGGAGGAGCCTTATGAAGGATATGTCTACGATATAACCACGTGCACCCATAATTTCATAGCGAATGGAATAATAGTCCATAATACTACGCTCCTAGACAAAATTAGGGGAACGTCTGTCGCACAAAAAGAGGCAGGATTAATAACTCAGCATATTGGTGCCACAGAGATCCCCTTTGACGTAATAAAAAGGATATGTGGACCTTTAGTAGGAGATGCCACAAAAATTCGTGTTCCTGGACTTCTCTTCATAGATACTCCAGGTCACAGGGCGTTTACAAACTTGAGAGCTCGCGGGGGTGCGCTTGCAGATCTTGCAATATTGGTTATTGATATTATGGAAGGCATAATGCCTCAGACAAGGGAGTCTATAAACATCCTAAAACGCTATAGAACCCCCTTTGTTGTTGCAGCAAATAAAATTGATAGACTTAGAGGTTGGGTCCCGTATCCCGACAAGCCATTCTTGTATTCATATAAGCAACAAAGAAGTCAAACTCGGCAAGATCTTGATATGAAGCTCTATGACCTTATGGCACAACTAGCAGACTATGGTTTTGATTCTGATAGATATGATAGAATAACAGACTTCACGAAAAAGGTTGCTATCGTCCCCGTCTCAGCAAAAACCGGAGAGGGTATTCCCGATCTGCTAGCAGTTTTAATAGGCCTTGCCCAGAGATATCTGATGGACAAACTGGAGGTAGAAGACGTTCCCGCTGAGGGCACAATACTTGAGATTAAAGAGATTCATGGGATGGGTACTGTCGCCGACGTCATATTTTATAATGGCATAGCAAGGGTTGGAGATAGAATTGCCTTTATGAAGCGCTCGGGAGAGATAGCCACAAGCAGAATTCGAGGTATGCTAAGACCGAAACCTCTCGTTGAAATAAGAGAAGTAAAATCTGGTGAGAAGCTTGTCAACGTAGAGGAGGTTTCAGCAGCGGCAGGTGTGCGTCTCCTTGCAGATGGTCTAGAAGATGCCCTTCCAGGAGGGCCAATAAAAATCTTTAGAAGCGATGCGGATCTTGAAAGCGTAAAGAGCGCAATAATAGAAGAAAGTAGTTTAAGAATCGAGTTGGATAAAGAAGGGCTTGTAGTAAAAGCAGATACTCTTGGAAGTCTTGAAGCAATAGTCTTTGAGCTTAAACAAGCAGGTTTCAAAGTTAAACGTGCAGATATTGGTGAAATAACTAAAAAAGATGTTCTAGAAGCTTCCATGGAAACAGAAATATTCAATAGAGCCGTAATAGGATTTAACATTCGAGCACTAAATGAGGCGGTAGAGCTCGCAGAAAAGGAGAACGTGAAAATATTCCTTGGAGATGTCATATACAAGATTGTAGAGGACATTTCCGAGTGGAAAGAAGAGATTAAGAAAAATATTGAAGATCAAAAGCGACTTACATTTGTTTATCCATGTAAATTTAGGATTCTTCCAGAATATATCTTTAGAACAAGTAAACCGGCTATTGTCGGAGTAAGAGTTCTTGCTGGAGTTCTTAGACCAGGTGTTAGGATTTTAAAACCTGATGGCACTGTTGTGGGATATATTAAGAGCATACAAAGTCAAGGAAGATCTATAAAAATTGCAAAAGAAGGCGAGGAAGTAGCAATTGCTATAGACGGCGTGACTATAGGAAGACAGCTAGGGCCTGGCGACGAAGTTTATGTAGACATTCCGGAAAGCCATGCAAAAATCCTCTCAAACGATCCAAACCTTACACCAAGCGAAAAGACAGTATTTGATGAGATATTAAAAATAAAGAGGAAAAAAGATCCCTTCTGGGGGATATGATCACTTTTCTGAAGCGATGTCAAAATAACTGAAATTAGTGTATTTTCCTACATAAATTTCACTGAAAGGATGTTCAACAGGATGTCTGTCCGAAATTAGAAGAGCTACTCTAGAGAAAGAAGGCACTGCATAAAGAGCTATCGAGCCCGAATTTATCATCCCTCTCAAAGTTGCCACCGTATCCATTAATCTATAAGCGTAGAGTTCTGCAAACTTAGATCCTAAAAAGTGTAATGTGGCTAGCCTATCACCAAAAACGTTTATATCGAAATTAGCTAGTGCAGGATACAAGTTCTCTAAAATAAAACTAAGTTTGGCAGATTTGTCTATTAATTCGCCTTCTATCATTTCTTTAATAGGGTACTTACCAACACCTCTTTCGGAAAGCTTTACGATTATCCCATATATCCCACCAGGCATTCTCCTAGAAACCAGAATTTCGCCCCCTGTTGTGATGGATATTGCATTGTACAAAACTGATACGGCCATAGAGCCATCTTGAATAAGAAGGGCATATCCGCTATGAACTCTTCTTCCGAGATCCATGATAAATAGTCTTAGACCTCTAAAATCTAGCGGTCTTCGAAGAAGAAAGTTTATTACATTTAGTGTTGAAATAATAACAGACGCTATCGTATGATTCTTTAAGCACTGAAATATTTCGGAGGGCATTTCCACGTGAATTGATATTCCAAACTCTACGCCTAAATACTCTTTAAATTTTTCAATCCCATCATTGAGGGCTTCTTTTATCTCCCCAACTTCACAAATAATTTCTACATCATTCTTTCCTTTTATTATCTCAGCTCTTCCTTTGATTATTGCGGGTAAAGGTAGAGATATTCCTCCTTTAAAGCCTAAAATATTAGTATAAGTTACGTGGGACGCTATAGGCGCTCTAAAGTAAGTTGCACTATCCTCAACAACCGGTTCACGACGTGGGTAAACTTCCATTTGTAAACACCACTATGCAATAATTTATATGAGTGAAGAGTTGAGATATTCTCGAAACTATATCTGGGGAGATACCCTATAGAGTAGTATTTATTGAAATAAAGTATTTGTCTAACACGTTAATGAAGCTATTTGGAGGTGTTTCAAATGATGGATGTTCAATCTCTACCTCCTCTCAGAAAGTTCAAGCTAACAAGAGTAGGAGTAAAAAATATGCGAAAGTTAATCTACATTCACAGAAAGGGGAAAGTAATTCCGCTCACTACAACAATATCCGCCTATGTGGATTTACCATCGTTTCAAAAAGGCGCACATATGTCAAGGAATGTTGAGGTAATAAATGAGGTAATAAATCTAACACCAGCGCATAAATTTTCTGGCCTAGAGGATGTTATGGAATACATAGCGAAAAAACTTCTAGAAAAGCACGAATATGCAAAAACAGCTTGTGCAAAAGGCTGGGCCTATTATTTTAGAGAAGAGAGAACACCACTCGGAAGATCTACGCAAGAATACTATAAAATTTTGGCTAGAGCAATTATGCATAGAAAGAACGGCCTTAGGAAGATGATCGGCATACAAGCAATAGGCTCATCTGCATGTCCTTGTGCAATGGAGACTACACGTTCACTTCTAAATTACCCCACAAAAGATTTTCCTAGCATAACTCACAACCAAAGGAACATTGCTACACTTATTATCGAGGTCTCTGAAGGATACGATGTAGAAGCTGATGATCTAATAGATATTATTAACAAATCATTTTCCGCGCCAACGTATGAGTATCTCAAAAGAGACGACGAAGGAAGACTCGTTATAGAGATGCATCAAAAAGCTATGTTCGTAGAAGACATCGTTAGGGAGATTCTTAATAATGTGGTGGAAAAATACAGAAACTTGCCGGATGATACTTTGGTAATAGTAAAAAGCGAAAGTCTGGAATCAATTCACAAACATAATGCTTATGCAGAGCGTATAGCAACTTTGGGAGAGTTAAAATCTTAAATGAACCTATGAAGTTTTGCGGGATGTGTTCTGTTAATTAATATTATTTCTGGCTTTCCCCTTAGATCTTTTATTAATATTGTGCTCTTAATGTCCGTACCCTCTTTTATGCTCCAATCTTCTTTAAAGTCTCTAAAAAGCATCTTTATAATATCCAACGCAGCTATATTCTGACCTATAGCCTTCGAAAACTTAAATAAAAACTCTGCCTCTCTAAACACGTCCATAGAATTAATCATTATATTATCTGTACCAATAAGAACCCTAGCACCATTTTTTATCATGTATTCTACGTTAGGAAAAACACCAAAATATGCATTAGAACGGGGACATATAACAATAGGGACTTCTTCTTCAATAACTAAATCTAAGTCGTGTTCTGTAGCACTTGACATGTGTACCAAAAAGTCCGGATTCAGGTCGAGAATTGTATCAATGTCCTCTCTTATTATTTCGCTTGCATGCATCCCAAATATTTTTCCCTTTGATCTAGCAATTCTTGCAAGTTCTTTAGCAAATTCTATATCTACGTCACTTATTGCGCTTATATTAAATCCATCCGAAATATCAATTAATTTCTTAGCCTCATCGATTGAGCTTGGTCTTGACAATACCCTAAATGACTTCGTAGGTTTTCCTAAAAGCGCACCTCTGGCTCCTAGCTCTCTAAATTCTGTAATTAAGCCTAAACCAGCCTCCTCCGCTTCCATTGACGCGTATCTTAGTGCATCTTTTAATTCCCGAATTGTTGCCGAACTCAGCATCTTATGTTTTATTCCATTTGGAGGAGCCACTAACTTTAAAAGATCCCTCTCTTCGGTCTTATCCTTGATGAGTACGTCAAGTATATGAACGTGCGCATTATGAGGTCTAGGGACCAAAATCCCCTTAAAATCAGCGTTATGATCTACTCCCCTTCTTATTGAAGATATCTTTCCATCTTCTACGATGACTGTAGCCTCTAAAAAAGAGTTCTCTGAGAAAATATACCCTGATATTTTCAAAGAGCTTTTCTCCATTAGACCACCATTACTAAAGCCTTCTTCCAAGAAGAAGCTCATTTCTTAGTGATCTAAATATTATCCATACTAAACTTATTGCCATAACGCCTATGTCCCGAAGCATGTACCAAAACGCTTCTACATACTTATGTTGCCACTCAATTGCTTTATTCTCCAGGCCTTGGATAATGCTAATCTGCTCATGTACAGAATAAAAACCTGCGGAGTAAGCATGAATAATTGTATAATATAAAGAGACTAGGAAAATTGCAATAAACGCTATATCCAATATTATTAGCAACCTTCTTACCATTTTTCTATTTATCATCACTAATATCACCTAAACCTTTAGACTATACGTCCAATAGCAAATGATCCTGTAATTTTTAACTCCTCTCCATTATATACGTACTCTATCCAGTTTCTACTTTTCACTTGACCAAGACCTAATACTCTCAGATACGTCTTATGTTCTGGTTCAAATTCTTCTCTAAACTCCACTATTCCATCCATAAGGTGGGCAAACGTACTTACCTCACTTTCTGAGTGCATTCCGGAATCGACCGCATAAAGACCTGTACCTTTGTATCTTTTCACAACACCAGCAATCATATATGCCAAGCGGAAGGCTGCTTGAGAAGATACATTGACGACTAATGTAGATATCGAAATAAATCCAAATCTAATTGGAAGGTTAAATCTCATAACGTCCCTAAGAGCAGAGTCCACCATTCTAAGAATTGTGGTAGTATCTGCAAAGCTCTCAACATAGTATGCTCCCTCAAAAACACTCGTGTCACCAATGATTCTGGTGTAGGCATCAACGTACTTTATCAACCCTTTCTGTTCATATTCCTCAAGTGGCCTCTCAGTTTTCAGAGTTTTACGAAGTTCTTCTCTAAATTCCTCAACACCAGAGTTCGTTAGAACAGCGACTGATGGTTGTCCCTCCTCTAGACCTTTAGCTATGAATCGTGTGATTAGCCACTCTTTACCAATGAATGGGGGACCATAAACCATGATATTTGATCTTATAGGAATCCCTCCATAAAGCAGATCATCAAACCTTTTTATCCCAGTTGAGAGCTTCTCCACGATCATGCGGACCCCCCTCCCTGAGACAATACTAGCTCAGCCAGCGTCTCAAACACCCTAATAACACTGTTTCTATCGAGAGCTACTGTCGGAATCACAGGAACATCGTCAGGCAATCCTAAACGTTTCTTTACTTCCTCAGGAGGAAGGGCTTCAGGAAGATCTTGTTTATTTGCAGCAACAACAACGGGGACTCCATATAGTTCTAACTTAGAGAGCATTTCTTTTGCTCTCTCAAGACTTTCGGGACGTGTACTATCTACTATAAGTATAACCCCAAACGCTTCCTTTGCAAGATGTGGAAGTAATATGTCGAATCTTTCTTGACCTGGCGTCCCAAATACATGTGCCGAAAAGCCTTTTACGGTAATTATACCAAAATCTAAAGCAATTGTAGTTCCCATTACGTCAACTGATATGCTTTTGCTAGATAGCGTAGAGACAAAAGTGCTTTTTCCAGCATTGTATGGTCCAGTAACAATAATCTTGGGAATATAAATCGTAAATCCTGGACCAGGAATTTCTACTCTAAAGAGATATTTGTTTCTCTTAATTGGTGAGATATCTTTCCAACTACAGTGTTGTATCACTATATAATCGTAAACTTTTAGTTTATACACATAACGTGATGCTCTAATTACTAGATCGGGCTTAATTTCTCCGTTAATTGTTTTCCAAAATTCCTCTGAATAGGGCCAATTACCCAAACCTACAACAGCAGAATGTATTTTGTTTTGATTCAAGAGCTCCCTAAGATACTTGAGTATTGCTATTCCTCCTTCTTCCCCAGCAAAGTCTACAACGGAGGAGAGGTTTGATGCGATGAATACTATCTCCTTATTGTCCTTTCTAGATTCCTGAAGAGCTTGTTCAAATGATTCTATCCAACTTCTGGGGTCTGTAGAGTTCTTTACATAAAATTTCGTCTCTTTAGGTACCCTTGCAATAAGCGATGAATATCCATCGATTACAACTATGTTATCTTTAATGTACTCTTTTACGAATATTTCTGGTATCTCTATGTGCTTCGCAGTAATATTGAGAAATATACTAATTATTTTGTCAGGAGTGCCTTCCACATACGGAAAAATTACCTTGGCCTTTTTTTCTATGACCACATTATACGCTATCTGAATGGGTAGATACTCTCCCTCGACTTCTGGATCAAATAATACTAGTGTTAGTGAGCCTCTCTTAAGGCCCCCCACTCCGTTGTCAATGGGGCTAATCTTTGTTTCTATAAAGTCACTTGAGACGTCGTCAAACATCGGTATACCTCCACAATTTCGGCTTAAATATTATCATCCAGAATGGAATAAGGCATCACTCGGAAAAGCATTTGACGTTATTATGAAATTTTATTCCTGACTTAAGTCATAATTTACATTACAATATTGTGAATATAAATATTAAAGCAGCATACCTTTTTCCATTCCAATAATCAAACTCAGAAATTTTGCTCTTTTTAATTGTTTTACACATAATCTCTCAAATATAAGCTAACAATGCCACAAATCGAGTATATTCTAAAAGACCAAAAATTCTTGCTTAACATAAGAAAAGTTAAGTGGTGCCGGCGGCCGGCTTCGAACCGGCGACCTTCGGGTCTTCAGCCCGACGCTCTCCCAGCTGAGCTACGCCGGCACAGGGCCCATTCCATTAATGGTGGGCCCGGCCGGATTTGAACCGGCGACCGACGGGTTATGAGCCCGCCGCTCTACCTGGCTAAGCTACGGGCCCGTGATTCTATCTGGCGCCGCCGGCCGGACTCGAACCGGCGACCACCCGGTTAACAGCCGGGTGCTCTACCTACTGAGCTACGGCGGCAGTTCGTTTACAATTCATTATATGATAGTTAATAAAGTTTTCCTTAAAGCATTACTTCTCTTCCCAGCTATAAACATTTTAGCTGGGATTCATTGTCATAGCAAATTTGGTTCTCTCCTCCCTAAAGCCCTTTTATTAACACCATCATTAGAGGAGAGGAAATTACTTATTATAAAGCATTGCTCGTTCTTATTTAAACTTAGCTATCACATTGGCGCATTGATCCCTTGACTATAACCCGCGTCATTAATTTATAATTAATGTCAATGGAAAGGTAGATAATATTATATGCATTTATCACAACAAGGGCATCACATCATTAACTGTTAATTCTAGAATTCTTTCTAAACAGTGTGCAATCGGTTATGAGAGTAATTTATTGCTTGAACTCTGTTAGACGGGAACAAACAGGGACGTATTTAAACCAGAATAGATATAAACTCTCAAGCATTAGACTTTTAAAGTCTTAGTATTTGAGATTATTGGAGACAACATAAGTGGGCCCGTAGCTCAGCTAGGTAGAGCGCCTGGCTTTTAACCAGGTGGTCCGGGGTTCAAATCCCCGCGGGCCCGCCACTCAATAAAGGCATAACTCAATATCATTCGGGTGAACAATAAAATGAAGAGTAAAATATCTCATGAGGAGCTTAAAGAGCGCATCCTTAGTCATGAATACGTGCCTATACACATAAAACTATCAAAAGAGGAGGCTCAAAAAGTCTTAGAGAAATATAACATAGTCCCTGATCAATTACCAAAAATACTTTCAACAGATCCAATAGTTAAGCTTATTGGGGCTGAGCCTGGAGATGTTTTAATGATAATTCGTAGAAGTCCAATTAGCGGGGTTTCTATAGCTTATAGATACGTTGTTGAAGACATTGAAAAAGAGACCACAAAAAAGACAAAAAGAAAGAGGAGGATCCGTTCTAAGGAAGAGGAAGAGAGAATTCCTGAAGAGATCATCGAAGAGTTCCTTCCAGAAGAATTGACTGAAGAGTAATTTTTGAGGTGAATATAATGAGAGAATTTGTGGAGGCTTATCTCTCTCAGAAGAATCTTGTGGAACACCAAATAGACTCATACAATGACTTTATAGAAAGACTTCCTTCTATAATTAAGAATATAAAGTATAGTAGCCTCACACCAGAGCGTGGTGTCTTTAGAGTTCCATTAGAAAAAACTGGAGAGACCGTCTATATATTCATCGAGGACGTTTGGATTGACAATCCTTTCAACCCTCACGTTCCAAAGATCCTTAAGGATAAAACAGGAAAAAGTGTTGAATCGGGGCTCCAGGAGCTCGGGGATAAACTTAGGTTTGATAAAGTCCATGATTCTTCTAGCTTCGAGGGTCCTGGCATAAGGTCCCGTCTCTCTGTTCCGCCACTGCCCATGATGTGTAGGATAAGAAACCTCACGTATTCTTCCCCCATAAAGGCCATTGTTAGAATATATAAAGTTCCTGCAGATACTTCTTTTGAAGAATTGAAGAGAATGATTAAAGAAGGTACTGCCGATCAATATCAGATGCGCTTTGGCGACACAATCCCCGTTGAGACCACAGACAAGAGGATTATCGAGGGCAATATTATCACCATTGGTGAAATTCCTATAATGCTTAAGTCTAAGTTATGTTGGCTAAACAAAGATAATGTTACAAAATTCCTTGAAATTAATGAAAGCTTCCTTCTATCTTCTTCGGGAGGAAAGATAAGAAAGCCTATTCCCGACGAGTTATACCACAGAATTCTTGCTGAATACTTTATGGAGGACCCCATGGATCCTGGTGGTTACTTCATTATAAACGGTTCAGAGCGTGTAATAGTTCCCACAGAGGAGTTAGCTCCGAATAGAATATTTGTCGAAAAGGTTAAACGTTCGGATAAATACATCGAAGTTGCAAAGGTATATTCTCATCACAGAGAAGGCTACAAGGCTTTGATATCTGTTGAAAAGGCCCCAGATGGAATTTTATACGTAGTGATGCCAAAGTCAAAGAACATGGCAAAAATCCCGCTAGTTGTTCTCCTTAAAGCATTAGGACTTACTGACAAAGAAATTCACGACCTAATAGCTTACTCCCCAGAGGCTTCGCTTATTGCAAGTTTAAACATCGAATATGTAAATGAAAAGCTTGGAATACGCAACATAAATGATGCTATAAGATATATTGCTGAAAGACTTCCCGGAACACAGAGTATTGAGGTAAAAATTGAGAGCGTAAATAATTACTTAGATAGAGAGTTCCTTGGCCATATAACGGACATCATAAGTTATGTCCACAAGAGGACTTCTATAAGTTCCGAAAACCTAAGACGTATTCTTAGGCACGAAAAAGGACGATATCTTGCTCAAATGGCAAGGCGTGTGCTCAGGCTGGCAACGGGTAACATCCCTGAAGATGATAAAGATCACTACAGCAACAAGAGACTAAGACTTGCTGGAGATCTCTTAGCGGAAATTGTAAAGGTTGGTGTTATAAACTTCTTCAGACAGCTTTGCCTTCAGATACAAAGAAAGTTCCAAGAAGCTAAGAGTTTAGAAGAAAAAATGTTAAAGAAGACAAACTTCGTAAACTTTACTAAGCCTGATGCCTTTAACTCTAAGATTCATAAAGCAATGGCTACTGGAGAATGGCCAGGCAAGCGCACTGGAATATCTCAGATCATTGAGAGAACCTCGTATCTCTCTACACTAGGTATTCTTCGTAGAGTGAGGTCTACCCTTAAACGGGACCAGCCACACTTCGAGGCAAGAGATCTACACCCAACACAGTGGGGACGACTCTGTCCTAACGAAACTCCGGAGGGCCAAAACTGTGGTCTTGTAAAGAATCTAGCTTTAGGCGCTTCCATATCTAGAATTGTACGCAGGAATGCTATTTTCAAGACTCTAAGACTGCTTGGTGTACGACCTGTCGCAGTAGAGACAAATATGCCTACAGTCTACGTGAATAATCTACCCATTGGAGTTGTTGCTGGAGATCTAGAGAGGTTAAGAGAGATCTTAATAGAGGTTAAAGGAGAGGTCTTATCAAAAGCCCTAATCTTAGACAGGGTACAAGAATATCTCGAAGGAAAGAGAGATTTCGAAAATATTGACGGCCTAATAAGAAGTGTAGTATCAGATGTAGTGGGTAGAGAATTTGCAAGAAAATTGCTAGAGGCCGTTTCGCACCTGCCACAGGGATCATATTCTCAGAAGAGCGTCATAAAAACAATAGGAACCATGAATAAATTGATTTATGGACTTATAAACGAAGCAGAAGTAGGAGACCAAATCTTGGATATCACAAGAGAGGTTCTTCAAGAATTAGTGATAAGCTATGAAAATATATCCTCCTTTAAGGAGTTCCTAACGGAGCTTATTGAAGAGAACAAGTTGAAAGAGAAATATCCGCAAACTGTTGAGGCATTAACGGAATTTGCAGATAGAGAAGTTGGGTACATACTAAGTGCTGCAAAAGAAGTTCTCTTGCACTTTATATCAGACATTACCCTAATCATTAACGGTACTGAGCGTGCCGGTTATTATGATTTAATATACACTAGAGCTGCTGCTCGTATTGTACGCTTGTATATTTCTAAGAAGTATTCTAAAGATGATGCACTTAAAGCTCTAAGAGAAGAGCGTCAAAAGGTTGTTGAGACAATTCTAGAGAACATTATGAGGATAATAAGACCTCACGAAAACTTAGAGACGGGTTCATCCGAATATGCAAGATACTATCGTAGAGCTGTAATATATGGTCAGTATCTAAAAGCATCTGCTATAAGGGAAGTTACATCATCCCAAGAGATAAAAGAGATAATTCTAGAGCTGACAAGATTGCTTGAAAGGGATGTTACGATCTCAGAGCTAGTCTCACTCATGAATGGTCTACTTAGCGCATATGACGCCATTATAATGACATGGAAGAGGCCGCTAATTAGTGAGACGTTAAACACGCTAAAAGCTCTTAGAAGAGGATACTTGATCCACATAAAGCATCTCGCTTCGATGTTTAAGGCCCACGAGCGTAGGCAAATTAACGTAAGATATGACGAGATTACAGATGAAATTTACGTCCTTGCAGATGCAGGAAGAATCAGAAGGCCACTCATTTCTGTACGCACTTTAGTTAGAAGAGCTGTATTAGACGATTTATACAAAGTATTTAGCCAGAACCCAGAGATATCCAAGATTACAAACGACGTGCGCACGAAGATGCTCTTTATGAAAATCGTATTAAGAGGTCTTGTTCATTACATGTTACCAAACGATGTTATAGATGTCAGTCTTAAGAATATTGACGCATTTGAAATTCCATGGGAAGACGGCACGTTAAAGGAGAACATAGATAACGTTAAAGAAATCTTATCGAAGGTTCTTAGCGAGATAACTGTGCGTCTAAGGATATTTGGAAGTGACGAGAAGTTAAAGAAGTTGGGCCAGATAGTTGAACAAGATAAAGATGCAATAATTAACGCTATTGTAGATTACCTTGTTAATAAGAGACCAAGCATAAGAGAGCTTGCTTTGAGAGAGCTTGAAAGCATAAGAAGGGATCTTAAAGAAGGTAGAATAACATGGCACGACCTTGTGCTTAATGGAATAGTAGAGTTCATTGATGCAGACGAAGAAGAAAATGTATACGTTGCTCTATACCCTGAAGACCTCAACGACGAGCACACCCACATTGAAGTAGATCCACTCCTTATCCTTGGACTTGCAGCGTCGATGATTCCGTACCCAGAATACAACGCCTCTCCAAGAAATGTTTATGGAGCAAACATGATGAGACAGGCTATAGGACTTCCATTCGTCAACTTCAAATACAGGCCAGACACGAGACAGCACATAATGTTCTATCCAGAGAGACCCATAGTAAGAAGTGTAGTCTCGAAGTACGTTGGATTTGAACACAGGCCTGCTGGCCAAAACCTTGTCGTTGCTGTTATAAGCTATGAAGGATACAACATGCAAGACGCCATTATCTTCAACAAAGCCGCATTAGAGCGTGGCCTAATGAGATCCGTATCATTCAGAACATATGAAACTCAAGAGCACACATATGCGATGCCAGGTGCATACGACGAGATTGTAAACCCAATAAGCGAGCATATAATGACGCGTTATAAGCCTTCTAAGAAACACCGTCCTGAAACGTATGAAAAGTTGGACGACGACGGTATTGCACGTGTTGGATCTAGAGTTAAGGGTAACTACGCTGTTATAGGAAAGATTTCACCTACAAGATTTGGAGGAGAAGGTCTTATAGCACTATCAAGAGGAGATAACTCCGTAAGACTTTCACCAGAGGAGTTTGGAGTTGTAGATGCTGCTTATGCAACTTCCGTTCCTGGAAACGATAAGAACCTTCTCGTTAAGGTCAAAGTTCGCAGTCACATGGTACCACAAATAGGAGACAAGTTTGCATCGAGACATGGACAGAAAGGTGTCATAGGGCTAATAGTACCTGAAGAAGATATGCCTTTCACGGAAGACGGAATAATTCCAGACGTTATTTTCAACCCTCACGCCATCCCATCAAGAAAGACAATAGGCCACATTTTGGAGATGCTCGCTGGAAAGGTGGGAGCACTTGAGGGACGTGAAGTTGACGGGACACCATTCTCTGGAGAGAAGGAAATTGACCTAAGAGAGGCGCTGAAGAAGCTTGGATTCTCATATAGGGGTGTAGAAGTACTTTACGATGGACGTACAGGTAAGCGTTTCACAGCAGAGATCTACATGGGAGTTATTTATTATCAGAGGCTCCACCATCTTGTAGAAGACAAGATCCATGCAAGATCTCGTGGTCCTGTTCAGATTCTCACCAAACAGCCAACTGAAGGAAGATCCCGCCATGGAGGTCTCAGATTTGGAGAAATGGAGAAAGACTGTCTTATAGGTCACGGTGCGGCAATGGCACTCAAAGACAGGTTGCTTGATGAATCTGACAAGACGGTAATATACGTCTGTGGAAACTGTGGAAATATCGTAGATGAAATAGAGAGTGGAGGAGTGGCGAAACGCTATTGTAGGGTCTGTGGTACTTCAGATAACATCCACCCAGTCGAAGTTAGCTACGCATTTAAGCTCCTTATGGATGAACTTAAGTCCATGCTTGTATTCCCAAGACTTAGACTAGGTGATGTCCTATGATTTCCTCACCTTCAGGATTAAATACTCGTCCAAAAATGATTAAATCAATAAAATTCGGAATAATGAGTCCAGAAATCGTCAGAAAGATTTCAGTAATGGAAGTCAAAAACTATGAGGTATATGATAGCTCCAAACTGCCCGTATCAGGAGGTCTCATGGATCCTCGTCTTGGAGTTCTCGAGCCCGGGGCTGTTTGTAAGACCTGTGGAAAACGCGGTGGTCAGTGTCCTGGTCATTTTGGCCATATAGAGCTCGCATATCCTGTTTATCATATCGGGTTTGTCGACACTATTCGTAACGTTGCTAGGGCTACTTGTGAACACTGTGGAAGATCATTATTAACCGAAGAGGAAAAGGAATCTTTTAGGAAAAAGATTGAACAGTCTAAATGGGACAGGAAGATGTATAAAAGAGTTCTTCGCATGGTCATTCAAAGGAGTCTTTCAAAGAGAAAGGATCTTAGAATTATTTACGAAATAGGGAGAGTTCTTTGGAAAGGTGACGAGGACATTAACAATACATTCCACTATAGGCTTTCTTTAATGGATGTAGGGTTGATTCACACTGCAAAAGATATGATTCAAGGCGCAGAGTCATTAAAATCTATAATGGATGCACTTGAGGACGAGGACGTTATTAATCTCCTTAAAATCTTTGATAAATTTGGTATAAACGATATAGAAGTCGTGTCTGAAGTCCTAGACTTCCTTATTAAAGCCAACAAAACAGGAAACGCTATGGAAGACATTATTTCATATTTCATAAACAACATGCACAGAACCAACAAACTTGATATATTCAGAGGAAGGGTTTCGATTTCAGGCATCGATCCAATAGAGGCAAAGAACGTTTATGATGAAGAAATTAAGCTTATAGAGGATTTCGTCAACATTCTTGAAAAACTTTCTAAAGCTGCAAAGAATTCTGAATACGCAGAGATTCTAAGAGCTCAATATGAAGAAGTCAGAGAAATCATAGAAAGTATAGGAGGTCCTGAGGAGGCTTATAAAAACGGCATTTACGTAGACAAAATTGGAGAGCTGCACGTTCCTAGTTCATTAGCCAAAACGGCAAAGAATTATTCTAGGATTGAGAGCGCACGTTGTCCTCACTGTGGGATGCCTCTATCACTTGACGTCGAATATGAGAAGATAACAAAATACTACAGATGGGAATTGATTGATACCAGATTAAATGACATTGCAAGTAAGATACTAGGCGAGTCCGAGAGTCCTATTAGTGCAAGTACCTTAGTTGAGAAGGTAATCTCCAAAGTGAAATCAGAGAAGACCTACAATCGTCACAGAATAATGCCTGATGTAATGAGAGATCTCTTTGAACGTATCCCAGACGATGAACTATTTTTATATGATCTTGATCCTGAAGCCTCAAGACCAGAGTGGATGATTATCACAGTTCTTCCGGTGCCTCCAGTAACTGTAAGACCTACAATCACGCTAGAGAGTGGAGAGCGTTCAGAAGATGACCTCACACACAAGCTTGTAGACATAATTAAGACCAACAATAAGCTTTTGGAGCACAGAAATAGTGGTGCTCCTCAAATTGTTATAGGAGACTTGTGGGATTTGCTTCAATATCATATTACCACTTACTTTAACAATAGAATCCCAGGAGTTCCCTCTGCAAGACATAGAGGGACTAGCAAGGCTATTAAATCACTTACTGAACGTTTAAGCGGAAAAGAGGGAAGATTTAGAGGTAGCTTAGCAGGTAAAAGAGTTAACTTCTCTGCCCGTACAGTAATTTCTCCAGATCCCTCACTTAGTATAAACGAGGTTGGTGTTCCATACGAGGTCGCTATGGAACTCACAGTCCCTGTTGTGGTTACAGAATACAACATCGAAGAGCTACGCAAACTTGTGCGTAATGGTCCTCACAAATACCCCGGTGCAAATTCCGTATATAGGCCTGACGCAAGAGGCAGACTAATAAGGCTAGTTATCACGCCCAACAACAAAGAGAGGCTCGCACAAGAGCTCCAGCCCGGATGGGTTGTTGAACGTCATCTCATAGACGGCGATATTGTCCTCTTCAACAGACAGCCTTCTCTTCACAGAATGTCAATTATGGGACACATTGTTCGCGTTTTACCATACAAAACCTTTAGACTTAACCTCCCAGTCTGTACACCATATAACGCTGACTTCGATGGAGACGAGATGAACCTACATGTTCTACAAGGAGAAGAGGCCAGAGCTGAAGCAGAGATCCTTATGAAAGTTCAAGAGCACATTCTTTCACCACGTTTTGGAGGGCCCATAATTGGAGGTATCCACGACCATATTTCAGGCCTCTTTATATTGACTCATGGCGAGCGCCTATTCTCTAAAGACGAGGTCTCTAGAATTCTCTCAGCAATTAAGTACGAAGGAGATCTCCCGCCACCAGATAAAATTATAGACGGTAAAGAATACTGGAGTGGTAAAACGATTTTCAGCCTAATATTACCAAAAGATCTCAACTTATTATTCGATGCAACGATCGGAAGCAAACTCGAGAAAGTAGAAGACAAAATGAAAGAGGACGCTATTGTAGAAATTAGAAACGGAAGACTTGTACGCGGTTCTATAGACGAGGCAGGTATTGGTGCATTCAAAGGCATAATAATTGACGCAGTTGTTAGAAAGTATGGTACAGACTTTGCACATAAGTTTATAGATAAAATAGCAGCATTAGGTGTAGTTGTAGATACCATATATGGGTTCACAACTGGTATCGCTGACGTTGACGTCCCTGAAGAGGCTAAACTGAAAGTAAAAGAAAGAATAGAAGAGGCTAGAAGAAAAATTGCAGATTACATTGATAAGTATAAGAAGGGCCTTCTAGAAGCTGAAGTAGGAAGAACTATTAGAGACACTCTCGAATCAAAGATAATGGAAGAACTAAGCAAGGCAAGAGAGGATATTGGTAGGATTGTAGAGCGTCACCTAGGTCTCAAGAGCAACGCCGTTCTTATGGCCAGAAGTGGTGCAAGAGCCAAGATGCTTGACCTCACGATGACTGCTGGTAGCCTTGGTCAGCAGACTATTAGAGGGTCTCGTATTAATCGTGGATTCCAAGGAAGAACCACTGCCCACTTCAAGCGTGGAGATTTAGGGCTTGAGCCTCATGGATTTGTCGCATCCTCGTATAAGGATGGTCTCAACCCAATAGAATATTTCTTCCACAGTGCAGGTGGGCGCGAGGGTCTCGTAGACACTGCTGTGAGAACGTCACGTTCAGGTTACATGCAAAGAAGACTTGTAAATGCCCTCGATAGCGTATATGTGGCTTATGACGGTACTGTGAGAGACGGTGAAGGTAGAGTTATACAGTTCGTCTATGGAGACGACGGTGTTGATCCATCTCGCAGTGCAGGAGGAAGAACTGTCGATCTAAAGCGTATTATTGAAGAGGTAAAGGCTGAAAAAGCCTCAAGGTGATCATCATGTCAAAGAAAAAATCATTAATTTCAACTTATGTTAAACGAGGAATATCTGAAGATATAGCTGAAAAATTGGTAGAAAAAGGTTACTCATATACCAGTTTTTCAAAACTAGCTAAGGAAAATTGGAAGGCAGCAATAAACATCCTTCAAGAAATTGGTGTCCCTGCACTTGAAATACCTAAAGTTTTGGCTTCCTTGGGCATTAAAGTCACTGAAGAACTCGAAAGACCTGCTAAGCCAGCTGAAATTGAGGCAGCTAGGAAAGAAGTAGCTGAAATTATAAAGTTCTATGATCTTCCAGATGACTACGTCCTTGAAGTAGAAAGAAATCTTGAGAACGACATCGAGAAGAAAATCTTTGAGAAAGCAAAATCATTAGGTACAGCTCTTCCACTAAAACTCATTAAGGAAATTGCTGCTTACTATGAATCTGGAGAAATTTCGGACGATGAGCTGGATGAGGTGATAAAGAAAGTCGTAAGAGAATATTCATGGGCCATGGTGCAACCTGGAGAGGCTGTGGGCATCGTCGCTGCACAATCCGTTGGCGAACCAAGTACACAGATGACGATGCGTACGTTCCACTACGCAGGAGTTGCAGAAATGAACGTAACTTTAGGTCTACCCAGATTCATTGAGATTGTAGACGCTCGTAAAGAGCCTAGTACACCAGTTATGACGATCTATTTGCTTCCAGAACATAAGTCAAATCGTGAGATAGCACAGAAGATTGCTAAGAGACTTTCCATGACATATGTTTCTGACATTGCTGATATCATATCAAATCCTGATGAGTGGATCATAGAAATCAGGATCGATCCAAAGCGTGCCGAAAGGCACGGAATAGAGTCAATGAACGAAGCGAAAAAGGCTATTATAAAGAAGATTAAAACATATGGAACTTATGAAGAGCCCGATGATAGGACAATTATACTAAGACTCGAAGAGAAGAGACAAAATTACTACGAGTTCTATAAGGTTCTAAACGATATCAGGAAACACATAGTAAAGGGAGTTAAGGGTATCAGAAGAATCGTCATAAGAGAGATCCGTGGTCCTGGCGGAGAGGTGCTTGAGCTTAAACTTATGGCAGAGGGTTCAAACCTCATGGAAGTACTAAAGCAAGAGTATATTGACTGGCGTAGAGTAAAAACAAACGACATCTTCGAAGTGTATAAGGTCCTAGGCATTGAGGCAGCAAGAAGTGCTATAATCGAGGAGGCTAGTAGTACTCTTAGGGAACAGGGTCTTGAGGTGGACGTTAGACATCTGATGCTTATCGCTGACATGATGACAAAAAATGGGCGTGTAGAGGCTATTGGAAGACAAGGTATCGCAGGAGAGAAGTTCTCACCACTTGCAAGGGCAGCATTCGAAGTTACTGTTAAGAACATATTTGAGGCTGCTAGACGTGGCGAAGAAGATAAACTGCGCGGAGTTTACGAAAATGTAATAATTGGACGTGTCGTTCCTATAGGAACCGGTCTTGTAGAGCTCGTTGTCAGGAGGGGAAAAGCACATGGTGAACGTAGCTGACATTATAAGGAATCTTGTAAGAAACGGAAAGGTTCTATATGGTGCTGATCAGGCCAGAAAAATACTTGAGAAGGGCGAAGAGGTAAAGCTCATTATTATGGCTAAAAACTGTCCTAAAGAAAAGAGAGAGAAGATAGAGAAACTTGCAGGAGAGAGAAAAGTTCCAATTTACCACTACAATGATACAGCAGAAAACTTAGGGATTCTCTGTGGAAAGCCTTTTGTGGTAACTACACTCACTGTTGTTGATAATGGCCCCGTAAATATATCGGAGCTTCTAAAAGAGGCTCGAACTTATGGCTGAGATAGTTTTTACATCCGACGAAATAGGGTACATAAATATCTTCGAAGGAGTAACAGGGGTACGAGTAATAGACTGTATAATAAAAAGCGAGGATAATCTCATCATATTCATCATCGACGGCCCTGCGATAAAAGCAATAGGCAAGGATGGTTCTAAAATAAGGCTTCTGAAAGAGTACATAAACTACGACATTAAGATTGTCTCTTACAATCCGGATCCAGCAATTTTCATTAGGAACATCTTCGCACCATATAAACCAAAGAAGGTAGAAATAATAGAGGAGGAGGGCAGGAAAAAGGCTTATGTGTACGTTGATGCTGCAATAAAGCCTAAAGCCATTGGTAAATCTGGCAAAAACGTTAGATTGGCAAAAGAAATTGTCAAAAGACACTTTGAGGATATTGACACTGTTCTTGTTGTATAAATTCTTGTTCCCTTTTTCATAACTCTTTATAGCTCATCTGGCTTTTTAGAAGGCCAATTCAGGGTTTTTATGTATTTGTTATGGTAGCCCATGTTAATCTTCTTCTCAGATCGTGTCTCTTTCATAAACAAAATTAATATATGTCTCCTATATGTTTAGCTCATAGACATCACTCTCAACAAACATCTCCATATTGATACTCCCACTAACCCTTTTAGGGTTATCCTCTAACGGAGGGTAGAGGTGATATCCATGCCAAATGGTCTGTTTGCAGCAAGAAAGCTTAAACAAGTAAGAAAGGAGTACAGATGGCACGATTCATACTATAAGAGGAGAGTACTAAGACTCAAAGAGAAATATGATCCACTAGAGGGTGCTCCACAGGCTAGAGGCATCGTTATTGAAAAAGTCGGTGTCGAGGCACGTCAGCCCAACTCAGGAATTCGTAAGTGTGTTAAGGTCCAGTTAATTAAAAATGGTAAAATTGTTACTGCCTTTGCACCTGGAGATGGTGCTATTAAGTACATAGACGAGCACGATGAAGTAATAATTGAGGGTATCGGTGGACGTAAAGGTAGATCTGTAGGTGACCTTCCAGGTGTCAGATACAAGGTAATCAAGGTAAATGGAATATCCCTCGAAGAGCTTAGACGTGGTAAGAAAGAGAAGCCTAGAAGGTGAAAATCATGGCTAAAAAGGGAAATGATGTTCCTAAATTCAATTTAACAGAGAAAGAGCTAAAAGAGGTTCACGAAAAGATCCTTAATGACTGGGAGAGCCTTTTCAAGGCATTTGGTAAGTGGTCTTTATCTGATGTGAAAGTAGAGGATCCCGGTCTTGCTCGATATATTGATCTCACACCACGTATTGTCCTTCACTCTCATGGAAGATTTTCTCAGGAGCGTTTTGGAAAGGCTAAGGTTAACATCGTAGAGAGACTCATTAACAACATGATGAGAACTGGAAAATACACTGGAAAGAAAACGAAGGCCTATAAAGTAGTAAAGCTCGCGTTCGAGATTATTGAGAAGAGAACTAAACAAAACCCCATCCAAGTACTCGTAAAAGCTCTTGAAAACGCTGCGCCGAGAGAAGCTGTAACAAACCTAAAAATGGGAGGAGTAATGATTCCTAGAGCTGTAGATGTTTCTCCGATGCGCAGGCTTGATATGGCCCTTAGAAACATAGCTATTGGGGCCATTCAAAAGTCGCGCAAGAACAAAAAGAGGATTTGGGAATGCCTTGCAGAGGAAATTATTAATACAGCAAGAAACAGCCCAGAGAGCTATGCAATATCTAAGAAGGATGAGATTGAGAGAATTGCTAAGAGCTCCAGATAATGATGTCCTAATGAGGTGTAACTAATGGGCAGGAGAGAAGAGAACATAAAGAAAGTAAAGTACCTAATGACTCAAAGAGACAAGATTAGAAACATAGGTATTATTGCTCATATTGATCACGGTAAAACTACGCTTTCCGATAACCTGCTGGCGGGAGCCGGAATGATATCAGAGGAATACGCTGGTAAAATGCTAGTTCTAGACTACGATGAGCAAGAGCAAGCAAGAGGTATTACTATTCAGACCGCCGCAGCCTCGATGGTTCACGAGTATGAGGGAAGTGAATACCTCATTAATCTTCTTGATACCCCCGGTCACGTAGACTTCGGAGGAGAAGTCACAAGAGCTATGAGAGCTTGTGATGGTGTTATCCTGGTCGTAGATGCCGTTGAAGGTGTCATGCCTCAGACTGAAACCGTTCTAAGACAAGCTCTAAGAGAGAACGTTAGGCCTGTACTTTTCATAAATAAGGTTGACAGGCTTATAAACGAGCTAAAGCTACCTCCAGAGAAAATTCAAGAGAGGTTCGCTAAGATTATCAAAGACGTGAATAGTCTTATCAAAAAATTTGCAAGACCTGAGTTCAAAGACAAATGGCTTGTTCGTGTTGAAGACGGCAGCGTTGCATTCGGATCTGCATATTACAACTGGGCAATCTCAGTACCTTTCATGAAAAAGACTGGAATTACCTTCAAAGATATCTACGAATATGTTTCTAGTGGAAAACAAAAAGAATTAGCTAAAAAGGCTCCAATCACACAGATTGTGTTAGACATGGTAGTTAAGCATCTACCAAGCCCACTTGAGGCTCAGAAGTACAGAATACCGGTCATATGGAGAGGAGACGTAAAATCTGACGTAGGAAAGGCTATGGTTGCGTGTGATCCCGATGGTCCTCTTGTAATGATGGTCACAAAGATCATCCCCGACAGATTTGCAGGAGAAGTGGCTGTCGGTAGAATATACTCCGGTAAAATAAAGCCTGGTCAGGAGGTATATGTCATAGGTCACTATAAGCCTCTTAGAGTTCAGCAGGTTGCAGTAATGGTAGGTCCCGAAAGAATTCAAGTCGAGGAGCTTACTGCAGGAAATGTTGTAGCTATAACTGGTGTTTGGGACGCATATGCAGGTGCAACTGTTTCCGATAAGCCTGACGTAGAGCCCTTTGAAGAGTTCCACTACGTATCTGAGCCCGTCGTAACTATCGCAATTGAGGCAAAGAATCCACGTGATCTACCCAAGCTTGTCGAGGTTCTAAGAAGAATTGCTAAAGCAGATCCTTCTCTCAGAGTTGAGATTAATCAAGAAACGGGAGAGCACCTCCTCTCTGGAATGGGTGAGCTTCACCTCGAGGTTACGGTATACAAAATCGAGAACGAATATGGCGTTCCTGTAAAGACCTCACAGCCCATAGTCGTATACCGTGAATCCGTTACTGGACAGGGCGGGCCCTTCGAAGGTAAGTCGCCTAACAGGCACAACAGGTTCTACATTGTCGTGGAGCCATTAGAAGACGAAATTTACCAGGCAATTAGGGACGGTACAATACCTACTGGAAAGGTTAAAGATTCCGTAGCCATGGCAGAAAAACTCAGTAAATTCGGTTGGGACTGGAATCTAGGAAAATCCGTAGTCGAGGTCTACAGAGGAAACATGTTCCTAGATGTTACTACTGGTATCCAATACCTCAACGAGACCATGGAGCTAATACTTGACGGATTCCGCGAGGCAATGGATGCAGGGCCATTAGCAAAAGAGCCTGTTATGAAGGTTAAGGTTAAACTCGTAGATGCCAAGCTACACGAGGATGCTATCCACAGAGGTCCTGCACAGGTCATACCTGCAGTTAAAAACGCTATATACGGTGCAATGCTCGAGGCTAATGCCATAATGCTCGAACCTATGTTCAAGGTCACACTTGATGTTCCAATGGACTATATGGGCGCAGCAATGAAAGAAATTCAGCAAAGACGTGGTTCAATTCTTAATACTGAAATGGTAGACGATGTTACTATGAGAATTACTGCAAAAGCACCTGTAGCAGAGATGTTTGGATTCGCCAACGCTATAAGAAGTGCTACTCAAGGAAGAGCCATATGGAACCTAGAATTCATGGGATTCGAAAAAGTTCCAGAGAGTCTTCAGATGGATGTCATAAAGAGCATAAGAGAACGCAAAGGACTACCTCCGGAGCCTCCTACCGCGGACTACTTTAGAGAGTGATGTCTCGCCTTTCCTTTCAAAAATTATTTATAAAAACTTTTGTTGCTTGAGACGAATGGACAAGCTTATGAGCAATACTCTTTTAAATGTTCTATAATTCTTTATTCTTAGCCACTTAATATTGAGCCAATAACAAATGTAACACGAGGTGAATATAATGCCAAAAGAGAAACCCCACTTGAATGTAGTGTTCATCGGACACGTAGACCACGGAAAATCCACCACTATTGGTAGACTGCTCTATGAGACTGGTGCAATTGACGAGAGAACCATTGAGAAGCTAAAAGAAGAAGCTAGAGCTAAAGGCAAAGAAACCTTCGAATTTGCTTTCGTTATGGACAAACTAAAAGAAGAGCGTGAGCGTGGTCTCACTATCGATGTTGCCCACAGAAGATTCGACACTAAGAAGTACATGATTACTATTATCGACGCTCCAGGTCACAGAGACTTCGTTAAGAACATGATCACTGGTGCTTCTCAGGCAGACGCTGCAGTACTCGTAGTTTCTGCCCCAGAAGGTGTTATGGAGCAGACCAAAGAGCACGCATACCTTGCTAAGATTCTAGGTATTAACCAGGTCATAGTTTCCATTAACAAGATGGATGCTACCCACCCACCCTACAGCAAGGAGCGCTTCGAGCAGGTTAAGCAAGAGGTTGAGAAGCTCCTAAGAATGGTAGGATACAAGCCAGAGCAGATAAAGGCCATCATTCCAGCATCTGCTTATAAGGGTGACAACGTAGCTAAGAAGAGCGAAAACATGCCTTGGTATGATGGTCCTACCATACTAGAGGCATTTGATCTACTTGAAATCCCACCAAAGCCAGTTGACAAACCACTAAGAATTCCAATCCAAGACGTTTATTCAATCCAGGGTGTTGGTACAGTACCTGTAGGCCGTGTCGAGACTGGTGTCCTTAAGGTCGGTGACAAAGTAATATTCATGCCTCCAGCAGTCTCTGGAGAGGTTAAGTCCATCGAAATGCACCACGAGCCAATTGACAGCGCAGAGCCAGGTGACAACATCGGATTCAACGTACGTGGTGTATCAAAGAAGGACCTACGCCGTGGAGACGTTGCTGGACACGTAGACAACCCACCAACAGTTGTTAAGGAGTTCGTTGCACAGATCGTAGTTCTACAGCACCCAACGGCCATAGGCATTGGTTATACACCAGTTGTACACGCTCACACTGCACAGGTCGCTTGTAGATTCGAAGAGCTCATTGAGAAGAAAGACCCAAGAACTGGTCAGACCCTTGAGAAGAACCCAAGCTTCCTTAAGACCGGTGACATCGCAGTAGTCAAGCTCGTGCCAACGAAGCCACTCGTCATCGAAAAGGTCCAAGAGTTCCCACCACTCGGTAGATTTGCTATTCGTGATATGGGTAAGACCATCGGTGCTGGTATCGTCCTAGACGTCGTACCTAAGCAGTAATCCCCTTCTTCCTCAAAATTTTTATATTAAGCTTCGATTCAATACCCGGTGAGGCATCATGGCAGCACCTTCTCCAAGGAGAGCTGTGTCAACAAGACCCGCAAGAAAGGGTATTAGAGAGGTAAAGATCACACTTATTAGCAGAGACCACAAGAAGCTTACTAAGGTTGCAGATGAGCTTAGACAAAAGGCACTTGACAAAGGGGTCCGCGTAAGAGGTCCTATACCACTCCCCACGAGGAGGCTTATAGTCCCCATAAGAAAGGCTCCTGACGGGCGTGGTACAGAAACCATAGACCACTGGGAAATGCGCATTCACAAGCGTGTTCTTTACATTGAACTAACGACGCCAGAAATTCTCCGAGATATAATGAAAACCGAGTTCCCCACTGAAGTAGAAGTCGAAATGCGCATGATTGAACGCTGAATTTTTCCGCTCATTTTAATCCCTGCCCATCATACATCCTCCTAAGATTTAAAATCCTGCTCCTACTTCTTCTATATGGGATGCCGGGGTGGCCGAGCCCGGACCAAGGCGCCGGCCTTGAGAGCCGGTGGGCTCACGCCCGCCTGGGTTCAAATCCCAGCCCCGGCGCCATTATGTTTCACTTTTTCTATAACCTAGGCATGAAGAATTTTATTTCAAGACGAATATAATTATAAAAATTAATTACATTACAAGTTCACTCTATTCAAAATGGATACTTCCTGGAGGATGACAAGATGGCGAGACGGAGATCACGATTGCTTAGGAGGCTTCTATGGTTATTTGGTAGACCTCATCTGAGAATTGGTGTATATGGTCCCCCGAACGCAGGAAAGACTACCCTCGCTAATACTATAGCAAGAGATCTTGTAGGTGACGAGGTAGGTCCTGTATCAGATATACCCCACGAAACTAGAAGGGTAACAACCAAAAGAGGACTTGTTCTCCAATATAAAAACAAAAAGATATACCTGGATATTGCAGATACTCCGGGCATAGCTACAAAAATTGACTATAAAGAGTTCATGAAATATGGTCTAGATGAAGAAGAGGCTAAAAAGAGGGCCAAAGAAGCTACAGAAGGAGTAATTGAGGCTATTAAGTGGCTAGACGAAGTAGATGGGGTAATAGTAGTAATGGACTCTACTCAAGATCCATACACGCAAGTAAACATCACAATTCTTGGAAACCTAGAAGCACGGAAGATTCCTACGATTATAGCTGCAAACAAAATAGATCTTCCTAACGCTGCACCAGGCAAGATTATTGCAGCGTTTCCCCAACATGTCGTGATACCTATTAGTGCCCTCCGTGGCGATAATTTGGAGGAGCTCTACAAGGCCATAATAAAGTACTTTAGGTGAGTATAATGCCAGAAATCATTGTACAAATTGTGCCAAAAAACATCTTAGAGTCTCTAGGCGAAAGAAAGCTTGAATATATCCTCGATAAAATCCTTGAGGGTAAGATTCTCCTTCTTGAGGAGGCCCTAACTCCTGAAGAACAACTAAAGCTTATTGAAGCCACAATGAAGAAGATTGGTAATGACAAGTTCAAGGGTATTGAACTTGCCTTTTATCCAGAGAATCCTCAAAGAATTTCGTTCCTCGATAGGCTTTTAAAAAGAAAAAAGGAGCAAAAGGTCATGCTTGTAGGTCCGGCAGACCTAATAAAAGAAATAAGAATGAAAAACGATATTATAGAAACTATCATTAAGCTTGAAGAATGAGAGGTAGCTCCAAATATAGGGCTTTTTATTAAGTAAATCCCCCTCCTTTGTGATGAATTTATTTTTCTAAAAAATTAGATACTTATGAGGATATAATACTCCCAAGCTATTATATAAAAGCTAGTATTCAAGCTAAAATCTTAATGTGTATATCAAGCTATACTAAAATGACTTTGGAGGAGTAAGATATGCCATATAGATGCGTAAATTGTGGACGCCTCTATGAGGATAATGATCCTCAGGTGCTGAAAGGTTGTGAAGACTGTGGAGGAAAGCTTTTTGTCTATGTTCCTAAAGAAATGGAAGTTGAAAAAGTAGAAAAAGAAGTATCTATTGAAATCAAAGAAAGAGGAGAAGGAAAAATCGACTTAACAGTAAAAAGCGGATCAGAAGAAATTAGTATTGAAGGTGTGGAGACTATCATCGTAGAAGAGCCCGGCACCTATATTATTGATGTAGACAAACTCATGAAGGGTCATCCCATTGTTCTTAAAACAGATGACGGTACGTATCGAGTGTATCTCCCATCACTATTTGGTAAACGATCCAAAAAAGTATGATTTCCTATGTCCTTAGCACAAGGTATTCTGTTGAGAGGATATAAATGATTGTTCTTGGTATTGAGGGAACCGCTCACACACTTGGCATAGGAATTGTAACGGACTCTAGAAAGATCCTTGCAAATGTTAGAAAGATGTATAAGCCAACTAAAGGAGGAATACATCCTAGAGAAGCTGCAAACCACCATGCTCAAAACTTTGCTTCAGCAATTAAAGAAGCGTTTGAGATTGCTAATATTTCATATGATGATATCGATCTTGTTGCCTTTTCTCAAGGACCAGGTTTGGGACCTTGTCTAAGAACTGTTGCTACGGGCGCAAGAGCAATAGCCCAATACCTTGGGGTGCCTCTCGTAGGCGTAAACCATGCAGTTGCCCACTTAGAGGTTATTGATCTATTTTATTCTGAGGTAAAGGATCCTGTTTACCTTTACGTTTCAGGCGGAAACACCCAGGTTATTTCATATCTTCGCCACAGGTATAGAGTATTTGGCGAAACCGTGGATATAGGTATCGGAAACGCACTTGACAAGCTTGCTAGAGAGATGGGATACTCATTCCCTGGAGGTCCTGTGATTGAAAAACTTGCAGAAAAAGGTAGAAAGTACATACCGCTACCCTACATTGTCCGAGGAATGGACGTCTCCTTTTCTGGACTCCTTACTGCAGCTATAAAAGCATACAAATCAGGAGAGAGAGCAGAGGATGTTGCCTATTCTTTCCAGGAAACGGCATTTTCAGCTCTCGTTGAGGTCACAGAAAGGGCTTTAGCATATCTAGACAAAAATGAGGTTTGCTTGGCAGGCGGGGTGGCAAGAAATAGGCGACTAAGAGAAATGGTAGAAGCTATGGCAAGAGACAGAAACATAAAGTATTATACTCCACCTGACGAGGCCTGCGTTGATAATGGCGTAATGATTGCATGGACTGGGCTTAAAATGTATAAATACGCCTCCATTGAGACTCCGCTTGAAGAGTCGGGAATAAAACAAAATTGGCGCGTAGATGAAGTTAATGTCCTCTGGAGGTGATTCCTTGACAGTAAGAATTATTGAAAAGTTATGCAAAGGATGCGAGATTTGTGTAAAAGTATGTCCTAAAAACGTTTTTGAAGCCAAAGCAAAAGTTAACGAGTATGGCTACGTTATTCCACAACCAGTAAGGGCGGATGCGTGCATAAAATGTAAACTCTGTGAAATGTATTGTCCAGACTTTGCCGTGGAGGTGGAGTAATGAGCATCTTTAAGCCCGGAACGCACTTCATGATGGGTGATGAAGCTGCAGGGTTAGGGGCAATACTCGCTGGTTGTAGGTTTTATGCTGGTTACCCCATAACGCCTGCGAGCGAGATTATGGAGTTTATGGCAAGATATATGCCCAAGGTGGGCGGGGTCTTTATACAGATGGAGGACGAGATTGCCTCTATTG
>JAPDJS010000011.1 GCA_029258975.1 Thermoplasmatota archaeon
TATTGTACGTTCGTTCACCTTTCCAACGACTCTTATCCAAAAGATTTTTTCTTTTAATTTTTCTATTTCCTCCACATTTTTTAGAGCCTTTTCATGAATGGTACCACTATCGAAATATAATACAATAACAGTACTACTTTCTGAAGCGCTTACGTGCCTTGTCATAAATACACCCCTTAAGACATACAAACATACTATCAATGTGTTCTCGCGTTTATCTAGATCTCGTGACGATGATGTGACCTGGATTGAAGAGCCCAGTCCTATTATGGTATTAGAAGACTTTGCATTCTACACGAAGAAGGTCTCAAGTCTGTTTATTTTCATCGGGACAAGAAACGAAGAGAAGAGTTTAGTATTTCCCATCCACCACCCGAGATTCAACATGGATGGAGACGTTCTATGGCTGGAAAGTGCTATCTATTCGATTGTAGCGTACAAATATCTAGAGAAAAATTTCGTCAAAAGTTAAAACTGCCGATGATATATATCTTACTGAAAGCATAGGAGGGAGACTTAATGTCTCAGATTGAGGCCGTTTCTAAAGAAATTGAGAGGTTAAAGGACGAAATGGTAAATACCCTAATGGAACTCATTAGAGTCCCCGCAATAGGTCCGGATAACGGTGGTGAGGGAGAGTACGACAAGGCGATGAAGCTCTTGGAAATACTAAAAGACTGGCCTTTCGATAAGATTGAACGATACGATGCACCAGATCCTAGGGCCAAAAACGGCGTAAGGCCTAACATTTTGGCGTATTACTACGGAGAAAAAGGAGAAGAAAGCCCAAGATTGTGGATTCTTACGCACTTAGACGTTGTTCCGCCAGGAGATCTGAGCAAGTGGACTGAAACAAAGCCCTTTGAGCCTGTAATCAAAGATGGAAAAGTCTATGGTAGGGGATCCGAGGATAACGGCCAAAGTATGGTTGCCTCGCTTTACGCGGTTAAGGCCATGATGAACCTTGGCATAAGGCCAAAAAGGACGATAATTTTAGCATTTGTCAGCGACGAGGAGACGGGGAGCAAATATGGTATTGACTGGCTTATGAGAGAACACCCCGAACTCTTTAGGAAGGATGATCTCGTTTTAGTGCCAGATGGAGGAAATGAAGAGGGGACATTTATAGAGATCGCGGAGAAGAGCATTTTGTGGATGAGATTTAAGGTTAAAGGTAAGCAAGTCCATGCAAGCATGCCCGATAAAGGGTTAAACGCCCACAGGGTTGTGTTAGAGTTAGCCCTAGAAGTTGATAAGCTCCTTCACGAGAAGTATAGCGAGAGAGACGAATTATTTGAGCCCCCGGAGAGTACATTTGAGCCCACAATGGTTAAGAACCCGAGCGAATCACCTAACATAATTCCCGGAGAGCACGAGATCGTATTCGACTGTAGAATCCTGCCAAAGTACAGCGTGGATGATGTTTTGAGCGATGTTAAGGAGATTGCAAAGAGGATTGAGGAGAAGTACAAGAAGGAAATAAACGGCGAAATCTTACCGAAGATTGAATTAGAAATCATTCAAATGTTCAAGGCCCCAGCACCAACGCCGGAGGATAGCGAGTTAGTAAAGCTTCTCAAAGATGCTATAAAGAAGCTCAGAGGAAGGGAAGCAAAGGTTGGTGGTATTGGAGGAGGAACTTTCGCTGCTTACTTTAGAAGGCTCGGCATTCCGGCAGTTGTTTGGGCAACTCTTGACGAGACTGCGCACCAGCCAAATGAATATGCGAAAATAGAAAACATAGTGGAAGACGCAAAGGTAATGGCGGCTTTAGCCCTTTTATAGTTCTGATAGGAGCGAAACATGAGCTGTGGAGAACTAATTGACTCATAATACACCTCTGTACAATTTATAATTTTTTAAAGCTTCTAGCGGTTGTTGTTAAAGGTGGTAGTTATTTTTTAATTCCTCCAAAGTATACTTCCAGCCCCTCCCTCAGCAGAGATGCAAAATCATACTTAATTAGGCCGTAGAGACATAAAAGCCCCTCTAAGGGAAGCATGACAAACTAAAGTATACAGAGTCCTAAAAGTGCCCAAAAGCCAGGATGTCTATAACCACCAGTCAAAACACCGATGAACACAAAGTATAACATCAGAGGGACATGTAGGAAAGTTAGAATCCCTACTACAGCCTTAAGTTTTATGGTTCTTTTGTACTCAAGCCAATCATAGCGGTTCATTTTATCTCCGGACTTCTTTTAGTGCTTCCGTGGGATGTTATTTCTAACAAATGCAAATAAGTAATATTAATTGCCAAGTCACTATAGATATATGAAATTACACGCTTTCGCATTAATTGTCAAAGAAAATATTCAGCATAGAAACTCTAGGATTTTTCTTTTAATTACTTCCTTCTCTATTGTTGCAATCTCTTCTAAAGAGTGCTCTTCTTCAAGCCAAAGGATAAATTTGTAGCCAAGATAATAGCCCAAGTATTGTTTTCCGAAAAGGGCATACCATGAGCCAAAGAATGGATTCAAAGGCTCTTTTTCTTTAACTCTTCTTAAAAACTCCTTTTTGATGACCTCCTCATTCTCTTCACACCATTTAAACCAGCCCTTTTCTTCGAAATGCCATGGCCTTCCATATACTAGGTCTTCAATTCTCTGAGCAAATCCTTCGGTATAAAGCCACATTATCTGTTCATCTTCAAGGCTCTCTATATTTTCTCCTCTCAACAACCAATGGATCAAGTGGCCAAACTCGTGTATGGCAAGTCCCCTAAGCTTTTTGTACCATCCAAGTTCGGCGATGGCCTCAAGGCCGAAGAGGATTGAGGACTTTCCCATAAACTCCGTGACCCATCCAGCTCCGTTTTCAAGACCGACGTAGATGACAATGTTATAATCCCTAACACCAAATAACCTCTTCATTTCTTCTTCCACTTCAGGAAGAATCTTCAAAAGATTCTCATGAGCAAGCTTTAGTTCATCAACATTTCTTTTGGAAAGGAGTTTTAGATGCTCGTGCCAATCCATTTTATAGCGCTCATAATCCCACTTTATTTTCTCAAAGAGCTCCGGGTAGTTTTTAATGTATTCAATCCAAGAATCTTTACTCCCGTTCCAGTACTTTAGGAAACAGGGAAAAGTGTCAATCAGCATCAGACTCCCCACCTTTCTCCCTCTTTAAGTTCGAATTCGAATTTATAAGAAGCTGCTCTTTATTATATATGTCTCAACGGTCTTCCTACTAGAGATGTGCTGTTTGTTCCCACTCCTGCCTCCTGATGCTGTATCCACCCATCCTGCTATAATCAAGAATGATCGTAGCCCTCATGCCACATCCGCTATTTATAAAACCATTTTATTTATTATAAATAAATTAATGACAAAATACGTACCAGAGAGCATTACAACAATAATTTTACTTTAAAACTGCACTACACGCCAATGGAGGGAACAAAATGATCGAAGAAATACTAAGGAACACCTTCAGAGCAATGCACAAAGCAACAGACCCACCCGTATCGATTATAATGCCATACAACCTTGAGAGGATGCCCTATCCAATTTTCATGTGTAAAAATGACGAAGGAATAATTGTTCTAGGAGGAAAAAGCATAGGAGACGCAAGAATTGCTGGTGCAAAAAAAGCAAAGAATGAATGGCTGATCTTCGTTGATAGCGACGCAATATATCCACCAAACTATATACTAGAAGTAAAAGAATACATAAGAGAACAAGGAGATAAAACGCCTATAATGGCAACTAAAAGGCTAGGAGGACTATTTTCGAACCCGCCAGCGCACAGACTTTTTGTATACGAACACGGACTCATTGTAAGGAAAGATGTTTTCCTTGAAAGAACTAAAAAATACCCAGAGAATGCAACGAGACGTATGGATATTGGATACTACTTCAGAGACGCTGTACCCATACCCGTAGAATACTATCACGGACCAACACACGGGGAAAAGGCCGTACTACTGACGATACTAGGTCTAAGCATACCACTAATCATATCAGTAAAATAAAGCCAATTGCCTAATTTTAAACCTCTGAGAGAGCCCAACAATAGCCCCTATAGGTGGGACTATAACGTCCAAAGCAAAGAGTTCAAGAAAGCAATGCGTGCGTCAAGGGATCTAATAAAGGCAATATGTGAAGCGGCCGAGAGGTATAAGCTTGATAGCAAGTATAGGGTCACATAAGACACTACCCCCTGAGGACCTAATGAGAGAAGTCCACGAATAAGAGACACACAAGCTCTGTGGGGGCAAGTTCAAGGATCTCAAGAGCGAGTTTGATCTAGATAAATCCCTTTCCCCTTCTTTTTAATATTTTATCTTCTTAACTTTCAAACTTTGCTATTAGTTGTGGGCTAAAACATTTTATGGCCAGAAACTCAAAAAAGCATATTAGTTAAATTTGGTGTAGGAGTGTCAGACTAATGGTAGAGGAAAAGCTCGAAAAGACTAGCAGTATGACTATCATTGTGATTATTATGGCGATATTATTGATTTTCTTGTTCTCCGTCGCCGTTTACATGATAGTTGATCTCGTAGACGTCAGTGTTAAGTATGGAGGCTTTGCAACGGCTATGAAGTTAGGAACATTGTTTCAAGCGTTTTATGCCACAGTATGTGGAGTCTTAGGAAAAATTATCTATGAACTTAGGTCTAAGAAACTTAGTTTATAGGAAATAGTCGGAGAACTTCTAGAGAACTATAGATAAGAGCTTTTTAACTGGAGCTCCTTTTGAAAATAAATAAAGAGTGAAAGGCAATTAAAAAGATGGGAAAAGTATACTTAAAAAACACTTCCCCTACCCTTTTTGTCAGCATGAATAGAACTATGCAGATTACAATTGGTACTACTATAAAAACCACCATATTTTCCTTCAAGCTCTTTTTAAAATATAGGGGGTCACACCATGCTTGCCATAATGATGTGCTATGACATGTCATATATTAAATTTTCGATAATTATATAAAATACCAAAGGAAAATATTAAAGGACAGTGGGCAAAACAACCGTTTTAGGTGATCAATTAATGGCCTCTGGAGATATGAAGCCTTACATACCTCCAGAGAAGAGCCTTCCTGAGATAACTATTAAGGCCATAATTCTCGGAGTAATTCTTGCTATAGTTCTAGGTGCTGCTAACGTATATCTTGGTCTTTATGCCGGAATGACTGTATGTGCTAGCATTCCTGCAGCAGTTATTTCAATGGCAGTCTTAAGAGGAGGAAAGCTCAGAGCAAATATACTAGAAAACAACATAGTACAGACGGCGGCATCTTCTGGTGAGGCTTTGGCTGCTGGAGTTATATTCACAATACCCGCCCTTATTCTTATGGGATACTGGACAGAGTTCCCATACGCTATTGTTACGATAATAGCGGCTTTAGGAGGGTCTCTGGGAACATTATACACAATAATAACCAGAAGAGCATTTATCGTAGAAGAGAGGCTTCCATATCCTGAAGGTACGGCATGTGCTGACGTCCTAATAGCCGGAGACAAAGGTGGAGTTTACGCGGCGCCAATATTATATGGAGGTATCCTTGGAGCCGTATACAAGTTCTTCACGGGACGTGCCTGGGCTGGATCCCTTGAGGCTGCTAAGTTCGTCGGAGGAAGCTTAGCATTCTTTGGTTCTGATCTCTCAGTAGCCCTAGGAGCTGTAGGGTATATAGTCGGGCTTAACATAGCAGTCTTGGTATTCATAGGAGGTGCGATAGCTTGGTTTATTCTTATACCAGCATACATAGCTCAGCAGGGGCTCGAGAACGTAATAAACACCTATGGAACAAGCGATCCTATAGAGCTAGCATATAGCGTATGGAGTGCTAAGATAAGGCTTGTTGGCGCCGGTGCAATGCTTATAGGAGGTCTTTGGAGCATTATAAAGCTCAGGAAGCCTATTGCTTCCGGTATAAAGGGAGGTATAAAGGCAGCAAGAATGAGAGCTGCTGGAGAAGAAGTTATTAGAACAGAGCACGATATGCCCATGACATACACGCTAGGACTAACTATAATATTTGTCGTTCCACTTGCTGTGTTCTACTGGTACATCCTTGACAAGTATATCGGCGTTACAGGGGCAGTAAGCGTAGGGTCCACAATAGTGGCAGCAATCGTAATGCTCCTTGTAGGATTCCTTGCATCATCCATAGCAGCTTATCTCGCAGGTATCGTTGGATCTTCGAATAACCCCGTCTCTGGAATAACAATAATGACTTTGATAATCACAGCATTCCTTCTTAAGTTCGGTGTTGGTCTTAGCGGCCTAGAAGGTGCTGCAGCTACCATACTTGTCGCCGCTGTCATCTGTAGCGCAGCAGCAATTGCCGGAGACGTTATGCAGGATCTTGCAACTGGCCACATAGTAGGAGCAACTCCTTGGAAACAGCAGACCATGGAAATCGTTGGAATATTTGCTGCGGCCTTTGTCATGGCACCAGTATTGAACATGCTCCACAAGGCTTACGTGATAGGTAGTAAAGAGCTTCCAGCTCCTCAGGCAGGCCTCATGGCAAGCATATCTCAGGGAATCTTTGAAGGCACATTGGACATGAGGATGTTCGTAATAGGAATCATAATTGCGATAATATTCATAGTTCTTGACGAAATCCTTGCCGCGAAGAAGGCCAAATTCAGGACTCCTGTGATGCCAGTAGCTGTTGGAATTTACTTACCTATAGGGCTGGCTGTACCTATACTTATCGGTGGTATAGTCAGACACCTTGTAGAAAAGAAGAAGAAAGTTGTTTCAGAGGTTGAGCCTGGAGTAGTTTCAGCTGCAGGGCTTATAGCCGGAGAGGCTATAGCGGGAATCGTAATTGCAGGATTAGTTGTATCAGCAGTATCAAGCAACTGGATATTCCTTGTAGGCGTAATAATTGCAATCATATTCATGGGAATATTCGCAGCGAAGAAAGCACAGCTACCAGCAATTATGGCTCTGATATTCCTCATACTTGGTGGAATTGCATATGCAGTAACTAAAGCGGGCGTAGCATATGTTCCAGAGATTCTAGGATTTATAACAATGCTAGCAGCGTTGTACTTTGTCTACACCATCGGAGTTAAGTACAAGATCGAGGAGTCCTAATGTTTCTCCTTTTTAACACTCTTTTCGCTTTTATTTGTTTTATTTTTGTTTTTTGTTGCATCAGCCATAGATTGTCGTTTTAAAACTTGATTTGTAATTATAGGAGGAAATTTTATAGTTAAGAGCATGCTAAAAATCATTGGTGCTAACTATGGAACTCTTATGGTCACGATCCTTTCTGAACACAATAAGTTTTCTAGGCCTAAAGGAAGACAAGGCTCTTGTTGGCACTACATTCGGATTTAGTGTTTTGGACGCTAATACTGGGAGGAGGATAATTTCTAAGGCCACATGGAAAAGAGTGCAATCATTGGACTTTTGGGAAGATAAATATGTGGTGGGACAATCTTTCCCAGGATCGATCATGTGGTTCGAGGAGAAAGATCCCCTCTGGATTTACAGAACGACAGGATCGGTAAATGCGGTATTACATTTTGGCTCACATATTATTGCAGGAACAGGGTTCCTTACAGACATCAAAGGCGCTAGACACGTCTATGTCTCACCATATTACGTGGACGACAAGTGGAGAGAAATGAAGGGAAAGCTTCGCGGGGTGTTGTATTCAATATCAAGAGATTTAAATATCCGCTGGAGAAAGGAGGTTCAAGGTATAGTGGGCGACTTGATTAGAATTAGCCAAGATCTTGTTCTTGTAAGAATGGTGTATAATAAGATAGGCACTATAAGATCGTCAAATGGCGAATGGATCTCTTTAAGGGAATTTGAAGAGCCTATAAGGGCTGCTACCACATCCGATAACGAAGTTTTTCTGATAACAAGGAATAATCTCATGAAAGCTTCACTTCCTGACTTAGAAGTTTTGGGTCAAATACGCACCTACAAACCTTTTGCTCTTGCAACCTCTCCAAGATACGTATGTCTAACCGAAGGAAAAAATGTCTTAAAATGCTACGAGAAAGACTCACTGAAATTGGTATGGAAAAAAATGTTAACCCAGAACATCCGAGGTCTCAAGTTCGTCACGGATGATGGACTAATTGCAATAACCGCTAAAGAAAGGCACGGAAAAATCCTTTTAATATCTCCCAAGGGTGAAATTTTGGAGGAGAGAAAAATATCAAGAGTTCCAATCTATATATCTGGATATGGATCTAAGTTCTTAGTGGGTACTCTCTCTAAGGTCTTTGCATTTGAGTGTAGTTAGTTTATGTTTCAGACCTTTTTATGGTTCCTCAAAAACTCAAAACCGTAGTCGATGAAGTATTTCCCAATAACAAAAATGATCACACCAAGGAATAAACGCCAGAGAGTGTATCCTTCTGAAATTGCGAATGATGTTATACCGCCGTATTTTATTGCAACCGCTACGAAGTCAATTATAATGTAAAGTCCTACAGTAAAAAGGAACGTCGCCAAAATAACAAGTATCATTCCAAAAATTCTTCTAAGTATTGCTTTCCTATTACTCGACGCCATCACAAGCCCCTCATAAAATCGAATTGTAGTTTTTCTTTAATCCTTTGTAATCGTTCTTTTATATAACCTTCCAAAGATCCTTTAACCTACGCTAGTATATGGAGAAGAATTTTGTAATGTGATTTCTGAAACATAGGCAGTAGCAAAAGGAGCACTTTCTAGGTTCAACAAGATTAGGCTCACGAGTCAAAGCCAGGAGGTCTTACGTTAATTACCTCCTTGTTTACAAGATTAGGTGGAACTTTTCCTTGGGCAAAGGTCAGTAGATTTTCTGCAACGAGTTCAGCCATTTTCTCCCTAGTCTCTCTTGTCCCGCTAGCCAAATGAGGAGCAAGGACAACGTTACTCATCCTGGTAAGAGGATTGTCGGGCGGTAACGGTTCTTCCTCAAAGACGTCAAGGGCTGCCCCTGCTATCCATCCATTTTGCAAGGCCTTTATCAATGCCTTAGTATCAACAACACCTCCTCTCGCAGTGTTTACCAAGTAAGCGCTCTTTTTCATCTTCTTTAGGCTATCTTCGTTTATCATATGGGCTGTATTAGGTGTCAAGGGCGTGTGTATAGAGACTATATCAGCCTCCGAAAGAAGCGTATCTAAGTCTACAAACTCTGCTTTGAGTTCATTCTCTTCCTCGGGAGATAGTCTTCGAACATCGTAGTATATAACGCGCATCCCAAATCCGATAGCCCTCCTGGCAACGGCCTTGCCTATTCTACCCATCCCAATTATTCCCAAGGTCTTGCCGTAAACCTCTGTCCCTAGCATCATCTCGGGATGCCATCCGGTTCCAAGTCTCCACCACTCTCCAGAACGAACAAAGGAATCTGCTTCCACAACCCTTCTCATCAGGCTAAGAATAAGTGCCCAAGTGAAGTCTGCTACAGCCTCAGTTAAAACTTCGGGGGTATTAGTGACATAAATACCCATCTCAGTTGCAGCCTCAACGTCTATGTTATCGTATCCTACTGCATACTGTGAGATTATCCTTAAATTCTTAGCTTCCTCGAGAAGTTTTCTATCAATCTTGTCTGTGAGTAAAGTTACTAAAGCATCTACCTCCTTTACTTTCCTTAACAAAAACTCGTATGGAGGCGGTCCATACTCTGGCCATACCTCTATCTGGAAATAATTCCTGAGTTTTTCTAACGCTTTTCCAGGAAGTTTTCTAGTAACAAATACCCTAGGCATGCGTTCCACCTTTATCTAAAACTACGTTGTCTATGAATTAAATATTAATCGGGACCTTGTCTTTTGAGGTCATTGTCTCTTTATAAGCCATATAACCCGGCTACTATCGACTGCGTAACGTTTTAGTATTGCAGGAGATAAAGATGTAATCTTGAGACCGCTTAAAACAGGTATGCTTGCCAAAACTACAATAGCAGCGAAAATAAAGTCTACTAAGAATCCAAATTGAGTAACTAAAACACCACCTGCAAGGCTTCCTCCAATAGAACCTAAAGAGGCTACTAAGTTATAAGAACCCATCATAGATCCGCGGTTATTCTCTTTTGCCGCTTTTGAGATTATAGAAACTGCTGAGATGGATATATACGCCCATGTATAGCCTACTAGGGCAAGCGAAATTGCTGCAAGGATAACAAATATTGGACCATCAAGAAATAGTGCTGATACAAAGATGAGTATGCTTACAACTCTCAATAAAAGTGCTCTTACGAACGTTCTTGTTGCACCTACCCTTTGTGTAGCAGCACCAGCTCTAGTATACATATAAGCGGCCACTGCAGAGTTAAATACGCTTAATAAGTAGACATAGCGAGAGTTCAGACCTTTTTGAGAAAGGTACACAGGAAATTGTGAGAAGAACATTAGCGATCCTGTATAGAACATAATATTTGCCAGATAAAAGTACTTTAGCGTTATAAAAGCTCCGATAAGTTTTTTATTCAATTTAGGTATGTGGATAAGGAGGTTTGGCAAATATTTGAACTTTTCTACGACCATATTAACATATACTTTGAATCTTCCTCTTCTTATCCTAATTGGCGCCTCTTCTATCCATTTTGCGGCCATAAAAACGGAAGGCATATTTACTAACGAAAAAATAACGAAGAGATCTCTTATAGTAAGTTTTGTGGAGAGTATTAGTCCCAACACTAAGCCGACTACCCAGCCCCAACCGCCTATCTGATTGAACTTACCTACTCCATAGTCCCAATCCTCTTTCTTTAAAGAATTGGCAATAAGAACTACTGGGATAGGCATAGTACTTGCAATAAGCAGAGAATATATCGCATTTACCTTTATGACTTCTGTGGGAGTTTTTGTAAGAGCAAATATTATAGCAAACATTGAAACAGCCACAAAGCCCATCATTAAGAACACTTTTCTTTTCTGTAGTGAGTCGGATAACTTGCCCCATATAATCCCGCCTAGCATTGAGAAGATGCTTCCCATAGCGTTTGCAATCCCTACATCAACAGAGGTACCTCCATTTTCTATAGTCAATATTGGCGCTAAAGGAGATAGTCCTCCCGTAGCAACTTTAAAGGGGATGAACGAGTAAAACCAAAAAGTAGAGCTTCTTGCGGTTTTTGTACCGTTTGTAGGAGTTTTATCCTCTTTTTGCATTTGTTCTGTCTTTCTGGCTCCTTCAGTAGTTCTACTATTTACAGTCATTGTCTTAGATTGGCCGCTAGACATAGGCTCTGGTTGCACCTTTGGCCCCAAACTCTTTCGCCTCTTCCCAAATATTAAATCTCTTGCGGCTAACGATATTTTTCATTTTAATCTCCTTAATGATTGAGGAACGTAGTAGAATTACGGCTGGTTTATATACTTTCCGCGCAAAAGATTGACATACTAGCTCGGATTATACAAAAAGAGTCTTAAAGAAAATTTAAGATAAAATCAAGAATCTCAAGCGATTTTCAGAGACAAAAATAGATTGTAAAGAATACTATACGCTCTAATCTCTATACTCCCACCAAACTTTACTTGCAATGTAGAGATTCTTATGCGTGGATGTTAATCGAATACGGACGTTCTCAAAAGTGCATTTTCTCATAGTCAACTCGTTGCTGTCGTTCCAACCCTTACCCTCGGATCAAATACACCGTATAGAAGGTCCATCGTGAGATAAACGAGTACAGTTAGAAGCGCGCCTACGAACGTTAAAGCCATCAAAACGGGGACGTCCGTTGACGACAGCGCCTGCCAGTATAAGAGTCCCATTCCCGGCCAGTTCCAGACGACCTCCGAGATGATTCCTCCCCACATGGAGCCGACAAGGGATGCTAAGATCACTGTAATAAACGGTGGAGCTGCACTCCTTAGCGCGTGGCCATACAATACTTTTCTCTCCGGAACTCCTTTTGCTCTTGCAACCGTGATGTAATCCTCTTGGAATATGCTTATGAGGAGGTTTCTAGTGTACCACGCCCATCCTCCAAAGGCAACTATGAAAAGCGTTAAAACGGGCGCATATAGGCGATACATGAACGTTGCGACCTTTGCGTACCATGGGCCGGAGAGATTCATTGGCCCGGGAAGAGGAGCGATTTCCAATTTCACAGCGAGGACGACGATCATGACCATCGCGAGCCACCAAGTAGGCATCGACCAACCAAGCATTGCAACGATAGAAACGGATCTGTCTGTAACGCTGCCAACGTGAGTTGCTATGTACGCCCCTAACAGTATTCCCACGATCATGTTAATGACTGTCGCCGTCGTGAACATTGCCATGGACATCGGTATTGCCTTTGCCATCATTGCCGTGATCTTTGTAGTTCCGCCGAACCTCACGGAACGTGCTGTTCCAAAGTCAAGGGTAAGAACCTTTCTGATTCTTTCGATTATTCTCAATGAGAGAGGTTTGTCAAGGCCAAGCTTGTGCATTATCTCCTGCTTTTTGATTTCGACAACCTTTGGCCAATCTTCCGGATTTGTCCTCTTTATGTTTTGTGCTTCTGGACTCATCATCCACGCCCTTAATTCCTCTCTGAGCTGTGCTTCAAGCTCTTGTTGCTCATATTCTGCAAAGAGAACAGCGACTATAGCGGTGATTATAATAAGGACTACAAACATGTTTGCAACACGGATTGCAACATAACGCCCATATCCCACATACACCACCCCCATTCATTATCCTGAGACGAGTTCGGGTATAGGTTTTGAGTAATCAACATTCACGGGCAATACTATTGTCTTTACGAGCCTCCCACCCTCCTCAAGAACTTTTATCGGATCGAAAAGTATCGTCATACCATCGTATATATCGCCCGGATACGCTATTGTTATCCAGAGGAATGTCTGATTAGGCTCCTTAACTTCGGTAATGTATTCTTTCCACTCTTCGAGAACAGGTTCTATATACTCTCTTATGTCTACCCGTACTGTTCCGTTTTCTATCTCAAATCCTCCTACAAAAAGACTGGCATTTCTCGGTCTTCCAATCCAGACGTATGCAGTACCTTCCTTAAGGGGTTCTCCTGATTTTTCATGAACATGTATAACAAGTTCTATTGGAGGTTTCTCAAGGCTTAGTTTAAGTTCTTTAAAAAGTGTGTTTGCCAAAATTGTCTTACTTATAACGACTTCTTGACCAAAAAGTTCAAGAAATTCCTTAGGATCGTAAACCTTTGACCAGCTTGTTCTATCGTCAAATATAACGCCTGTGTCGTTAATGACCTTCATTCCTAGAGAGACAATAAATACTATTTTATACTTATTTGAGAATATCCACTGAAATTCTTCCTTCGTGATTGTTCTGTAAGGAATTCTAATTGTTATATAATCTGTGAGAGGATCTTTTGGTGAAAACGTATAGAAGCCTAATGACACTGTCTGAGGGGCGTGATAGTACATATACTGCTTTACCGCAACGTGATATTGAAGTTCTAGTCGAGTCCAAGACACGTTCTTGAGAATCGTCTCAAGATCATTTTTTGGTAGCTCAACTTTTATCGTAATGTATTCCTTGTGATTTAGAGCTATAGGGATGAATATTGCCGCCGTAAGAGAGGCCACAATTATTATTGATATCATAAACCTTACTGTAGAGGCCTTAAACACGACTCTCATCTCCACCGCCCCATTAATAATTCCTTTTGAATAATGAAAATATATGCTTTTTCCCAGAAGCCTGCTCTATCTATACAAAGCTAAGCATTTTAGAAGGGTGTTTATAAAAACGTTATAGACTTCTATCCGTATATTATAAGACGTCTCACTTGAAGGACATTGTTACACAAACAACGACTTTATAAATGCCAAATGGGAAAATATTTCGATGTCATATACTTTCAGCTAGTCATTGTAGCATGTTAGACCAAGCTGGTTTCAGGGTGAATCGCTTGAGTTACAATCCAAACTTAGGCAGAGGACTCTGTTTAGGAATAGTGTTGGTACTCACGTTTTCGCTATTTAGTCCGCTATTATCTGCTTTACCTGAGGAAAACCCTTTAAAGGGTGATTTAGAGCACTCTTTAGGCTATGTTATCATAACAACAGAAGAAATACTTCATAAAAGCAAGACAATTGGAGATTTTAAAAAGTACTTAGAATCCAGAGGATTTGATGTATACATAATCACGGAAAAAGATTACGGATACGAGCAAGGCCAAAAGAGAGCGTTAAATATAAGAAGCTGGCTAAAAGAAAATTTTGAAAAACTAAACATAGTTTACGTGCTTTTAATAGGAAATCCGGATCCGGACGATCCCACAGATCCCAACGATAGTTACGGAGACGTTCCCATGTTCATGGCCTGGCCATACAAGATCAAGGGAGGTGTCCCAACGGATTTCTTCTATGCAGATCTTACAGGATCGTGTGATTTAGACAACGATGGGCTCCTTGGAGAGAGTCCTGACGACATAGGAGAAGGAGGATTAGACTTAAAAGCAGAAGTCTACGTAGGAAGAATTCCAGTGTATAACAATAACATAGACGCATTGGATGAAATACTCCAGAGAATAATGAATAGAAAAGATTCTCCGAAAAAAATACTACTTTCGCTATCCATAATGAACTATGACATGGAGGACTACTTTTTGTGGGAACGCACAGACGGCTCATATTTTCCGAGCTATTTAGGAAAAGAGTTAGGAAAGGACTGGAATATAACAGGACTATATGAAGCGGAAGGTCTAGAACCTTCTGATAGGTTGGCATATTTTACCAAAGCCCTTAATACGGAAAACCTTGTCGATGAATGGAACAGAGGATATGGCATAGTTTTTTGGTTTTCTCACGGAAATTCTCATGGGATATTTAGAAAGATCTGGAAGTATGACGACGGAGACGGTGTGCCCGAAAGCTCTGAAATAGAGTATGTGCCCTATCTAAACGTCAGTATAGTAGAGACTAAGCTCAAACCTATGCAAACTTTTGTATTTGGCCTTTCATGTTTTGGCGGTATGCCAGAAGACCCCAAAAATTTGCAATATTCACTTCTAAGGTACTCTGCCCTCGGTGTTGTTGGTGCTACTAGAGATGCTTGGTATTTTTATGGAACATGGGTACCAGATGGTGATGCCAGCGCCATAGAGATAGGGTACAGATTTTTATTGCTAATGAGTAAAGGATACACCTCCGGAATCGCTCTTTACAAAGCAAAAAGTGAAGTCAGCACAAGAGATAACGCGTTCTGGCTAGCAAACATTTATACATTTAATCTATATGGAGATCCTTCCCAAGGTATTTACAAAGACTCCTTGACAGTTCTCATAAGAGTTCCGCAAGATTTCTCGAGTATAAACGAAGCACTCTCAAATGCTATGCCCGGAGCTTTAATAGTTGTGGATAACGGAACATATTATGAAAGTGTAGAGATTTCTGGAGATAAGTTAAAACAAGTTAAAATAATGTCCAAGTACGGTCCCGAAGGCTCTAAAATTATTGCCAAGAATCCCCAGTTTGTTGTAGGAATATTTGACACCGAGGGAGTTGTTGTTAGTGGATTTAAGCTCATTGGTTACCGATCTTTCTTAATATCGCATTCTAACAACGTCGTGATAGAGGAGAATACGATAGTCGGCACAGATGAAATATCATTCGTATATCGCTCGAAAAACGTGATTTTAAGAGATAATATGATAATAGGAAAAGAGGGTTTCTCACAATATTCTATGATGTTACTTGCGGAGTCTTATCATGTGAAAATTCTAGATAACACCTTAGAGCACGTTATCATAAACATGTCTAAGACGTATGGCAACGTAATATGCAACAATACACTCTTGGACTCTGGGCTAATATTGTCCTCTACTGCAAATAATGTTATAGAAAGAAACGTTGTAGATGGACTTCCACTAAAATATGTTGAAAACGCTACAAACATTATTATATCCGGAACGTACGGAGAAATTATTGTTGTAAACTCAGAAAATATTTTCCTCAAGAATTTAAGGGTTAACGGAGCTGTTGGTCTATCAATATCTGAAGCATCGTCAATTTCAATAATCTCTGCAAATATTTCCGAGGCGTATATAGGAGTTTTCTTCCAAAATTCCAGAGGAATTAAGGTCTTGGATTCGTATATGAAGAACTCTTATACAGCCCTCTATGCAAGTAATGTTCTCGGAGCAGAAATATTGAAAAATGTCTTTGAAAACAACACAAGAGCGCTTTATCTTCTAGATTCTAAGAATTTATGGATATACCTTAACAACTTTATTGAGAATAAGGACAATGCTATTCTTGTAAATACCTCTTGCACGTTCGAATCTCCGAAAGAAATTGTTTACTACGTAGGATCTAGTAAAATAACATCATATGTGGGAAACTTCTGGAGTGGTTTTAGTGCAGAAGACAATAACGCGGATGCAATACTCGATGTACAATATGCTGTTACAGAAAATTGTTTTGATAAGCATCCCTTGAAATACAGATTTGAGTTTTACTTAAATAAACCTCCGGTAGCGAATTTTGACTATTATCCCAAGAACATCTCTATATTCGATAAGATCATCATTAACGCAACCCCTTCATATGATCCCGATGGAGAGATAGTGAAATACGAGTGGTACATTGACGGAAAACATGTTTCAAACAATATAATTGTAACCAATAGATTTATTCTTCCAGGAGAGCACACCATAGAGCTTGTTGTATACGACAACTATGGGGCAATCTCTAAGTGTTACATAACAGTATCTGTCTGCGTGTCGGCATACGACGCAGTAGTTTTAGTTGGCGTTTTTGCAGCGTCCGTCATATCCCTGCTAAAGATATTCGTACACTCAATTAAAAAACGAAAGAGCTAAACAAGGTGTGACTCAGAATTCTTAAACTTATACACACAAAACCTTTGTCTGAATGCTAGGCGTTTAAGCTATACGAGTTTCCACTTAACTAGTGAGTTTTCTACTTTCACCTTTACCTCATGTTCTTTAAGGAAACTCTCAATGATAGACGTGATCGTCGGTATTGCGAGTATTATGGAAGTGTATGAGGTATCTGCATTTAAATCTCTTAGGACGTTATAAGAAAGCTCCTCTAAGCTCAAGAACTTCGCGCTTATGTGTGATATTACAAGATCTTTCACGGTTTTTATCGTGTTTATGTTGAGTTCTATGATCTCTAGTACCCTCTTTTTGTTTAGTATGGGGCCATGACCCATAACAAGCTTATCGACTTCCTTAGCAATCTCGAGTATGTGTTCTAGTGCGCTAATAGCTCCCTCTACGTCCACGTGATAAGGAACTCCAACCCTTCTGATGAGTTTGTCTCCAAATAAGGCATCTGCAACAAAGAGAACATCTTCGAATATTATCCCAACTTGCCCGGGAGAGTGTCCTTCGAGTCCTATTACTTCAAAGTCAGTAGATAGTTCTTTTGGATTTGAAAAGGTTTCTATAGCAATGTTCTCAAAAGACATCTTTTTTAGTTTGTGAGCTCTAGGAAACGGATTATGGCCATATACAAAACGCTCTCTTACGCTGGGATCAACAAGTGCACTTACCTCTTTGATATGAGCAAACACCTTGGAACAGTTGAGGTTCTCGAGGGCCTCGATATGATCGTAATGTGCATGTGATATCAACACATTGACTTCTTTATTCTGTGCGATTTTCTCTATAAAAGCAGTAATCTCATTTGTTCTGTTAGTCCCCATGCCAGGGTCTACTATCCAGCAAACATCCTCTGCAACCACTATTATAGTCTTAGGACTTCCTTCTAGTATCCACAACCTACCACTAAGCCTAGTAAGTTTGCTCATGAATTCGAGTAGGGTTAAAGAGTTAGATAAATGTTTAGAAAGAAAAAGTATAAGGGACGTTACAACCCCATGAGTCTTTTTGCATTTTCGTAGAATATATTCTTTAGTGCGCTTTCGGGGAGACCACTTGCTAATATCTTCAGGACTTCCACAGCGGGATGGTGACACGGGAGGTCTGTACCAAACAGAATCCTATCTGGAACAGTATTATACGCCTCTGCAATCTTTGCAGACATAGGCATTCCAGAGGTTTCCAAGTATATATTTTCACACCTCTCTGCTATTTCTATGGCCCCTTGTATGTAAAATGCATTCCCGTGGCCCATGTGAACCATAACTATAGGAACACTTGGAAATTGCTTTGCGAGATCCTCTATTTGCCATGGAAGCGATGTGGGAGGGTGTCCAGAGTGTATGAATACAGGAGCTTCCAGTTCTTGTGCAAGATCCAGTATTCTGTGGACTTTTTTAGAGTTTGGCATAAACATATGAAGCAGAGGATGTAGTTTTATTCCTCTAAATCCGCGTTCCTCTATGTACAGTTTTGTAAGGTCCAACGCGTTCTTGGATCTAGGATCTACCCACACTATTCCTATTAATTTATTTGGATACCTCTTTACAGCATTAGAGATGTTTTCGTTGTTTACATCGCTTACAATGGCTCTCTCAATGTTATATGTCTCCATAAGCGCGATGAATTCTTCTGCTGTGATGCCAACATTGAATGGATAATCTAATTGCTGAATATGTGCATGGGCATCGATCTTCACAAATTTGTCTAATCTTAAGTCAATATTTTTCTTCCAGAGATACTTACCCACAGCTATCACCCTCAAATTTTTGTATCTGTCCTAAGAGAGATGTCAAAGGGACTATTTTCTAAAATGTTAAATCTTAAATATAAGCCTCAAACATAAAGTATTATTAGCAGAGCAAGACCCCCACAGAATTATTTGTTGAGATCGTTTTTGCTGAGCTACATGTTCTGTCTTGGAGGAAATTAGATGACAGGCACAGGTACAAGCGAGGATACATCAACAGGATATTTGGTGCCGTATCATACTCCTGCTTCTAGGATGTTTATGGGGTGGTTTTAGTGAGGATTCTCGTTACGGGCGCATGTGGCCAAATAGGATCTGAGCTAGTACCCATGCTAAGAAAAAAGTATGGCAAAGAGAATGTGGTAGCATCCGACATAGTTGTCGAGAAGCTAGAGAAACTTTCAGAACCATATGAAGTCCTGAACGTATTAGATAGAGAAAAATTAGATGCGATAATTAAGGAATACGAAATAGATGCCATATATCATCTTGCCGCAATACTTTCTGCTAAAGGAGAAGAAAATCCGCAACTATGTTTTCAAGTTAACGTAAATGGTGTATACAACGTACTAGAAGCGGCAAGGCTCGGAGGTGTTGAGAAGGTAATAATACCAAGCACAATTGCAGTCTTTGGTCCTGAAACGCCTGACTATCCTAAAGAAGTGACAATACTAAAGCCCAGAACCATGTACGGCATCTCGAAGGTCTTTGCAGAGCTCGCTGGAGAGTACTACTACAACAAGTATGGCCTAGATGTCAGAGGAGTAAGATTGCCAGGAGTTATAAGCTGGAAGACGCCGCCAGGGGGAGGTACTACAGACTACGCCGTAGAGGCCTTCTATGCAGCGATTGAGAAAGGACACTATACGTACTTCGTAAGCGAGGACACGACACTTCCAATGATGTATATGCCAGATGCATTAAAGGCGTTAACACAACTCGCAGAGGCAGACCCAACAAGATTGAGGTTTAGGTTCTATAATGTCGTAGGAATGAGCTTCTCTGCGAAGGAACTAACAGAAGTTATAAAGAAGCTCATACCACACTTCACAGCAGATTATAAGCCAGACGAAAGACAAAAAATTGCAGAGTCTTGGCCTAGCCACATAGATGACAGTGCGGCCCGTGAGGACTGGGACTGGAAACCCGACTGGGATCTTGAAAGAATGGCAAAAGATATGATAGAGAATCTCTCCAAAAAGTTGGGTAAGAGTGTTTAAGATATGGAAAGTTTGTGAAGGTGGTGTAGTATGGGAAGACTGGATTGGATTATGGAAGAATTAAAGGAGCTCAAGGAAAAGGGCTTGTATGTAACCATAAGAGTGCTCGAAAGTGCCCAGGGACCATGGGTGGTAGTTAACGGTAAGAAAGTTTTGAACATGTGTTCAAATAACTATCTTGGTCTCGCTGCACACCCAAAGATTAAGGAAGCTGCTATAAGAGCAATACTTGACTACGGTGTTGGTGCCGGCGCTGTAAGAACAATAGCTGGTACTATGGAGCTACACATAGAGCTAGAAGAAAAATTAGCGAAGTTCAAGAAGAGAGAGGCTGCTATATTGTTCCAGAGCGGATATAACGCAAATCTCGGAGCAATAAGCGCGATAATAAGAAAAGGAGAAAACGGGGTGTTTATAAGCGAAGAGCTAAACCATGCGAGCATCATCGATGGCATGCGTCTCAGCGGTGCCCCTAAGGTCATATACAAACACCTTGACATGGAGGACTTAAAGAAGAGGCTTCAGGAGGTTAAGGACGTGAAAAAGAAGCTAATAGTCACCGACGGAGTTTTCAGCATGGACGGAGACATTGCACCGTTGCCAGAAATCGTAGAACTTGCTCAGAAGTACGACGCGATGGTGTATGTTGACGACGCTCACGGAGAAGGTGTGCTTGGAGATCACGGGAGAGGTATTGTAGATCACTTCAAGTTACATGACGAAGTAGACTTCGAAATGGGAACTCTCAGTAAGGCATTCGGAGTTATGGGAGGCTATGTCGCGGGCAGTGAAGAGGCAATAGAATACCTAAAGCAAAGAGCAAGACCATTCTTATTCTCAAGCGCCTTGAATCCTCCTGACGTAGGCGCTGCGATAGCTGCCGTTGAAATACTACAGCAAAGTGACGAACTTGTTAAGAAGCTATGGGACAACACACACTTCCTACAAAAGGGTCTTAGAGATCTCGGCTACGATCTTGGAAATACTAAGCATCCGATAACACCAGTAATGCTCTACGACGAGAAACTTGCTCAAGAGTTCAGCAGGAGGTTGTACGAAGAGTACAACATATTTGCTCAGGCTATAGTATATCCCACAGTGCCTTTAGGAACAGCAAGAATAAGACTCGAACCTTCAGCAGCACACAGCAAAGAAGATCTAAAATACGTGATTGATGCGTTTGAAGATCTCGGGAAGAAGACCGGATTCCTCAAGTGATTTTCCTCTTCCTGTATTTTCCTATTTTTATTTCGATCCCTTAATATAAAGTCCATAAAGGGGTAACAAGAATGTCCAATTCTTAGGGCACATCTTTTCTCGTAGCAGAGGAGTTATTTCGTGGGTAATCACTTAAATACTTTTTATCTCCATAGAAATACTATATCAAAAACCCAACAACACGGGCAGGTGTAAAAAATGGTGGCGGTGGATTTAGTGACCTTTGGAGCTTATATGGCTCATGGTCCTCTGGGTATAATTGCGGCCCTGGGTTGGGGGATGTTTCTTGTTGTTTTTATAATATCGCTCCTTATTGCAGGGGCTATACTACTGATCGGTGCTAAAGTTGCTAGAGTAGAGAACGTAACCCTAGGAAAATCAATGCTTGCGGTTCTTGCAGGAAGTGTCCTTGCAGCAATAATTTTGCTTATATTAAGCATTATACCGATAATAGGCCGAATACTAGGGCCTATACTAGCAATCATAGCATATGTGTGGGTAATAAAAGCGATATTTAACACGACGTGGGGAAAAGCATTCATAGCGTGGTTAATGGCAGTGATTGTGCAGATAATTGTTGTCGTCGTGATAGTAATGGCCACAGCAGGTATAGGCGCCCTTTTATAAGTTATTTTATTTTGTTTTGAGAGAATATTGTTTCACCTTTTCTTAAGGATCTTTATGGAAAACTATAGACTCCGCACATCTTCACGGGTATTGTCTTTTTAGCATGTGCAGGAGAAATTAGAAACTCAGATAGGGTCTCATTATGGTGTTTAGGTGATGACTTTGAAGATAATTGACTTTCATGTTCACATACCGTTTGATGTTGAGAGAAAGGGAGTTAATCCAAAAGAGATTGCTGAGAACCTCATTGAGTGGATGAATAGAACATCCATTGATATCGCAGTAGTTTTACCTAATATCTCCTTACATATCTAACGAATATTTAGCCAAGGTTGTTGTGTACGAGCCAAAAAGATTGATAGGTTTTGCCTCTGTTGTACCAAATCCTGTTGATATTGCCATAGAAGAGCTTAAGAACGCAATTGTAGATCTTGGACTAAGAGGACTAAAGCTGCATCCTGGGATGCAGGGATTCTGTCTTAAAAACGTCCATCTCTGGAGAGTGTTAGATTTTGCCGGAAAAGAGTTAGGAATACCTGTAATTATTGATGCGATGTTGGGCGATTTCTCTTCGCTTTATTTTAAGGGGTCCTACTTACCTTCGATGAATAGCATTGAAGACTATGCCCTTTTGCCATTTGTAGTACCCAATACAAAAATAGTACTAGCCCATATGGGAGGTGCATTTCATTTCGAAGATGTTCTTCTCATTGCTACAAACAAAAACGTTTGCGTTGATACCTCATATAGCATCGTAACGATCGCCGAAAAAATAGGTGTTGAGAAACTAGCGAGATATATCAAAGCACTAGGTCCAGAGAAGTTTATTTTTGGCAGCGACACTATCTTAGGGGTCACCCCTGAAGAATACAGCGCAAAGAGGCAAATTGAGATCATTAACCAGATGAATCTAGCAAAAGACGAAAAAGAACTCATATTTTATAAAAATGCTATAGAATTGCTTGGAATTTTCTAATGAACTAAATTATAAAATTTTTAAACTGCTTTAGATATAAAACTCATCTGTAGGCCGTTCCTTTGAATTTAGGGGGTGGTATTTTTGGAAAAAAGTAGAGGTTTAAAGGCGTTTGAAGGAATCTTAGATACTTGCAAAGTAATACTGCTTGTTTACTTGCTAGTATTGATAATGATTCCGTTGATCGCTCCTATGATATTTTCTTCGGGAGAGGCGCTTCTTAGTGTCATTGAAACGCTAATAATAGTTTTTATTCAGGCTCTAATGACAGCAGTGTTCCTTGGTGCGGTTTTTATTCCCTTGCTTAAAGAGATTTATAAGAAGTTAGAGGGGTTGGAAGGAAAACTGGAATAATTCACTTTTTTAATTGTTTTTATTCATCTTTTGTCCAAGTCAAACTTCTCTTTCTGGGTATTATCGATATTTTTAGGTAAAGGTTAAAAGCAAGTTGTGAAAGATAATTAAGCTGAAGTCATTAGTCATTCTCACTCGCCTCGAGGTGTTTAAATGAAAATATCGGAGAGACTAAAAGAAAAAAGAGAGGATAACATCCAAAATGCTATAAGACTCCTGAGGAGGTCCTTAGGCCGCAAGGTTTCAACGGACGAAGCGGATTTGCTATCATATAGCCATGACTATTGGCCCATATCACTTCACTGGCTTATAAAGGGAGAGGTCCCTGCGATGCCTGATGTCGTGGTGTGGCCCGAAAGCACAGAGGATGTGCAAGAGATTATGAAAATTGCGTGGAAACTAGAAGTGCCGGTTTATCCGTACGGTGGCGGCTCTGGAGTTCTCGGTGGTACAGTACCCGAAAAAGGTGGCATAGTAGTAGATCTTAAGAGGATGCGAAATGTGGTTACAAACAAGGAAGATCTTATTGTTGAGGCCGAAGCTGGGATAAACGGATACTACTTAGAGAAGTACCTAAACAAAAAAGGATTCACTTTAGGAAATTTTCCTCAATCACTATATCCTTCTACGCTAGGTGGCTGGATAGCAACTAAGGCCACAGGACAGTTCTCGACGAAGTATGGTGGAATAGAAGACATGGTTCTAGGCCTAGAGGTCGTGGTTCCTTGGGGAGATGTTATAACCATTAAGCCACACCCTAGGACAGCAACTGGTCCGGGACTAAAGGAGCTCTTTATAGGCAGCGAGGGAGTTTTGGGGATTATAACAAAGGCCTGGCTGAAAATATGGCCATTGCCGGAAGAAAGAGTGTATCTATCTTTTATATCTGAGAGCATAGAGGATGCTATTGAATCCGTGCGGAGAATTCTTCGTAGAGGTGCGAGACCTGCTGTGATTAGGATATACGACGTAATAGAGACAAAAAGACATTTTTACGCATTTGAAGAAGTCTATGGAAAAGTTATGACTGTAATGATCATTGAGGGAGACTCCAAAATAGTAGAAGCAGAAAGAAAAATTGTAGAGGAGGAATTTAGGGGAAGGCCCTATGGGGAAGATCCCGTAAAGCACTGGCTTGAGACAAGATTCAACGTGAAAGAAGCCTCTGAATTTGCCCCTCTAGGTGTCGTTTTTGATACTATAGAAGTTTCAACAACGTGGAAGAATGCTGCAAAGCTATACTACAACGTTGCAAATGCAATGAAATCTGTTAAAGGCGTTTTGTTTGCCTCTGCACACGCATCCCACTTCTATCCACAAGGACTTTGCTTCTATTTCACGTTCGCAGGAGTGTCGAGAGGAGATCCCTACGAATTCTACAAGAACGTTTGGGACGCTGCTATGAGAGCAACGCTTGAAAGCGGAGGATCTATAAGTCATCATCACGGTATAGGGAGGCACAGAAGAAAATGGCTTCCTGAAGAGCTTGGATCTGCTTTTGAGATTCTTTCTAGGATAAAGAAGGTCATAGACGATAAGAACATCATGAATCCGGGAAACTTGGGGGTGTAACGCTTGCCCGGTAAATGGGACTGGCTTAAAGACGAGTTAAAAGGAATAAAGGCCATCAGGAATTTACCCCTTATATTGAAATTTATAGGAGGAAAAATAAAGGGACCAGATGATCTCGTAAAGTGTGCTTTATGTCCAAACATGTGTAGACACGTATGTCCTGTGAGCATCGTAGACGGTAGAGAGACTACATCTCCTGCAGGAAAAGCTAGGATAGCGTTTTTCATAAGAGAAGGAATAATAGAACTTAACGAGGAGAATCTGAGGCCACTATATATGTGTCTCTCGTGCGATCTCTGCTCTCAATATTGTCCGTTTGGCTTTTCCGTTTCGGACCTCATAAGAACTGTAAAAGAAGATGCTATTGTGAAAGGAATAACCTTTAAGGAATTTTCCGAAGTTTTTGAAAATCTTGAAAAGTACAGTAACGTATACGGAGAGTCACATAATATTGTGGAGAGCACCCAAGAGGGGGACGTACTATACATTAGAGGGTGTACAATTAGAAAGTATTATCCTGAAACCTCAGAAAAAGTTATAGTGCTAATTAAGTCCCTTGGCTTTAGGCCTTTTATAATAGACGAAGATTGCTGTGGAATTCCAGCATATAATCTTGGGAATACTGAGCTTTTTAAGAAAATAGCTAAGAAACAAGCTGAAAAGATAAACGCAACAAATTCTAAGCTTGTCGTTACCTCGTGCCCCTCATGTGCTTACGCCTATCGCGTGTTGTATCCAAAATATGGAATAAAGATCGAAGCCAAAATATTACATATCACAGAGTTCATTGAAGAGAACATCGAAAAACTTCCCAGCCTGAGGCTTAAGGAAATCATTACTATCCACGACCCATGTAAGTTAGCTGTAGGATTAGACAAGCCCGAGATAATAAAGAGAATCCTAGAGAAAATAGAGGGCATCGAAATAAGACTTCCGAGAAGATATGGGAAAGAAACATTCTGCTGTGGACATGGCGGAAGCGCTATTTCAAGGATAAATCCTAGCTTATCGACGGAGATCACTCTCGAAAGGATTAAAGAGCTTAAGGAGGAGGCAGCGTTAATAGTCACAGCGTGCCCTACTTGTAGGAAGGCATTCGAAGATCTCGGCGAAAGTGTGACGGATATAACGGAAATAATTTTAAGGGCCATGGAGGGATAGTCGTGACCTCTTTGGCCCGTAAAGTTTCTAAGGTTCTTAGAAAATTTCCGTATGACATATCATTTGACATAAGAGATAATATTGTCTTTCTTTACGGCAACGTAGATAACTACGAAGACTGGGTGGAAATAGGCCTAGCAGTGGGAAGCATAAAGGGCGTAGATGGCGTAGTAAACAAAATCAGGTGGAAAGGATATCCAGAAAACGAGTTATTGAGGAAAGAGGAGAGAAGAAAGAAAACATATGAAGAAAACAAGGACAAAATCGTTGGAGAATATGACGTCGTAATAGTAGGCGGCGGAGTTATAGGAGCAGCAATAGCAAGGGAGTTATCCCGGTATAGACTCAAAATAGCCTTGTTAGAAAAGAGTACAGATGTATCAACGGGGGCTTCAAAGGCAAACAACGGCATGATACATCCCGGAGTAGCACCTCCTAGAAAAACATTAAAGAGAGAACTAAACGTTCGTGGGAACACCCTATACGAAAAATGGGCAAAAGAGTTGAATTTTAGGTTTAAGAGGGTAGGAAGCCTATGGTTAATAACGAGGAGGAGCTTAGAAGCTTATAAGAAATATTTGCCAGGACCTATATACCTCTTTGTCCTTAAATACGTCCTTCCTGGAATCATAAAGCTTAAGGGCGTTCTTAATGGTGTCAAAGGGATAAAGGTGATTCGAGGAAAAAGGATTTGGGAATTAGAACCTTACGCTACGAAAGACGCTGTAGCAGCTGTATATATACCTTCTACTGCTATTGTAGACCCTTATGAAGTCACGGTCGCTCTCATAGAGAATGCAAAGATGAATGGTGTGGACATATTTCTTAAAACAGAAGTTGTTGGCTTTATAAAGGAAGATAACATCGTTAAGGGTGTTGTAACGAATAGAGGGACATTTTTGTGCAGATATGTTGTCAATGCTGCTGGAGTATATGCTGACGAGGTTGCAGAGCTTGCTGGAGCAAGAGAATATACTATACACCCTAGAAAAGGTATAGAGCTTTTGTTCCATAAGGATACGGGAGAATACGTCAGACATTGCCTTGCTGAGATAATACTCCCGACGCCTAAAAGAACAAAAGGTGGAGGAATAAATCCCGCAGTGCATGGAAACGTTATATGGGGACCTACAGCGACTGAAGTACCAGATAAAGAGGATACATCTGTTAAGAGGGAAGAGATTGAGCTTGTTCTTAAGAGATATTCTCCCATTCTGCCTAGTTTTCCAAAGAATATGATGATTAGGTACTTCGCTGGTGTAAGGGCGCCTACATTTACTGAGGACTTCATAATAAGACCCGCAAAATGGGTCAAAAATTTCCTACACGTCGCAGGTATACAATCCCCAGGCCTTGCCTCAGCACCAGCAATAGCAGAGTACGCAATAGAATGCCTTAGGAACATGGGCCTTAAACTCGTTGAAAAAACGGATTTTAATCCCTGTAGGACACCCATACCTAGAGTTTCCGAAATGAATCTAGAAGAGCTTAATAAGAGAATAAAAGAAGACCCCAGATGGGGAAAGATTGTCTGCACCTGTGAAATGGTCTCAGAGGCAGAGATTGTAGAAGCGATAAGAAGAGGAGCTACAACCATTGATGCCGTAAAGAGACGCACTAGGGCTGGCATGGGAGATTGTCAGGGAAGCTACTGCACACTCAGAATTGCGGAAATTATCTCTAGAGAACTGGGAATCCCGCTTAATGATGTGCTAAAAGAAGAAGGAAAACTTTTTGACGGACCAGTAAGAGGTGAGAAGATGTGAGAGATGTCGTAGTAATAGGTGGTGGACCCTCCGGCCTCGCAGCAGCGACAAAGCTAAGAGAAATGGGGTTTGAGGTCACTTTGATTGAAAGAAAAGAGGAGCTAGGAGGCATTCTGGATCAGTGTATTCATGACGGCTTTGGAACCAAGATATTCAAAAAGGCTCTTTCAGGTCCAGAATTTGCAGGGTATTTTATGGATAGGATTCTCTCATTAGGCGTTGAGGTCATGCTGGACACGTATGTAAAGGAAGTAAGGATCGTTGGAAATAAGAAGGAAATAACAACAATAAGTCCAAGGGGAATAGAAAAAATAGAAGCAAAAGCAGTAGTATATGCCTTGGGGTGTAGGGAAAAGACACACTTCGAAATAAAGGTTGGGGGTAGTAGGCCCGCTGGGGTATTTACTGCAGGAGCTGTCCAGAGATTAGTAAACCTCTACGGTATCCTTCCCGGAAAGCGTGTACTCATCGTGGGTGGCGGAGACGTGGGGATGATCGTAGCAAGACACCTATACTTAGAAGGCATAGAGGATATTTTCATCGTATTTCCAGAGGAATTTTTTGCAGGACTCCCAAGAAATGTCCAACAGTGCATTCTAGACTTTAATATACCGTTTAGACCAAGAACTTCCATAAAAGAAATCGTGGGAAAGCACCGAGTAGAGGGAGCTATACTTGTGAGTGTTGACGAGAGGTGGAACCCCATACCCGGCACGGAGGAGTTTTATCCTTGCGATACAATAATATTTTCTATAGGCCTAGTCCCCTACTACTCCGAAGTAGAGAAAGTGGGTGCGAAAATCGATCCTAGGACGAAAGGTCCAGAGGTTAACGAATTCTTCGAGACAACGGTCAAAGGAGTATTTTCCGTAGGAAATCTCGTACAGATATTTGACTTCGTTGATGACGCTGTGGAAAGTGCCTTTATAGCTGCAGAGGGAGTTAAAAAGTATCTCACAGGTGAAGAAAGACTCAAAGAAACTATTTCCGTAAGGCCTGGGAAAAACGTGAGGACAATAGTGCCTCAAAGGATAGAGTGGAGCGATAACAGAAACATAGTAGCGTTTTTAAGACCATACGTTGAAGCAGAGAACGTCAAGATCGTTGTTAAGAACTCTAAGGGCGAGATCCTCAAAGAGTATCCTAGGAGATACGTAAGACCATCGACGCTTGAGCGAATAGAGATCCCTCGAAAGATCCTTGAGGGACTTAGAGAGGTGATCGTCGATGTCTCAAGTAACTGAGATCTTATGCATCCGATGTCCAAAGGGTTGCAAGCTTAGGATAGAGATTCGCAAGGACTCCATCAAAATCACAGGAAATGCTTGCCCTGTTGGAGAAATCTATGGAAAGGAAGAGATAAGAAACCCCAAACGTGTGGTCACGAGTACCGTAAGGATTCTGAATGCAAAGTATCCTAGATTGCCCGTAAGAACTTCTAAACCGGTACCTAAAGATAGTATTAGGGAGATTATAAAGGCTCTCACAGGTATTGTGATTGAAGCTCCCGTAAGAAGGGGTCAAATTATAATAAAAAATGTTGCGAACACTGGTGCTGATATTATAGCGGAACGAGATATGGGGCGTGTTGATTGATGTCGTATTACCTCATCCTTGATGTTGGAACCACAAATATAAAAGCAATAGCGTTCTCTCATGGAGCCCCAATTCTAGAGATCTCTGAGAAACCTAAGGTTCGCTGTCCTATGAAAGGTTGGGTCGAAGAAGATCCTGAAGAGGTTGTTGAAATAGTTAAAAAGCTTATAGAAAAGGTTACAGAAAAACTTGGAAACCCTACAGGGGTGGGAATAACAAATCAGAGGAGCAGTACTGTCGTATGGGATAAAAAGGATGGTACGCCACTTTACAACATCATCACGTGGCAAGATACTAGAACAGAGAGTATTGTTGAGCAATTCTCGTCCGAGTTTATAGTACGCTTTGGAAATGCTATTGGAAAGGTCTTAAGCGGGATTTCTAGGATTTTACCGTTCATAAAGCATACAAGAAAGGGAGCGTATATAATTACACTTGCATACGTCAGTTTCGGAACGACACACTCATCTATGCACTTGAGATGGCTCATGGATAATGTTGAGGGCGTTAAAGAGGCTACAAAAACCAATAAACTTGCATTTGGAACCCTAGATTCGTGGGTTGCATGGAACCTTGTAGGAAAACACGTAACAGACTATACGAATGCTAGTGCAACAGGTCTTTTTGATCCCTTTTACCTTAAGTGGAGCGATAACATAACAAAGATTGTAGAAATTCCAAAAGACATATTGCCGTCCCTTATAGAAAACGATAGGACTGTTGGAAATGTAAAGGGCTATGATGTTCCGTTATTAACTATGATTGCTGATCAACAAGCCTCCCTATACGCCGCAGGAGTGTCTTTTGGTAGCATAAAGATAACACACGGTACGGGGAGCTTCATAGATGTCAATGTTGGAGAGAAACCATTCCCTGGGAATATAGGCCTGTACCCCATGATTGCCCTAGCTACTACGAAGAAGACGTTGTATATGCTCGAGGGTTCAGTTATAACTTCTGGCTCCGCCATAGACTGGCTTATAGACGTGGGGCTCATGAAAGACTACTCAGAGATCGAAGAGGCATTCAAAAGCACTGAAGAATGTAATGTTGTTGCAATACCCGCTCTCTCGGGTATAGGAACGCCCTACGTTAGACCAGAAATAAAAGGAGCTATGTTTGGAATAACAAGAGGTACGAAGAGGACGGACATTATTAGAGGCTTTGTAGAAGGCATTGCGATGAGATGTGCAGAGGTCATAGAACATATTGAGAGAGTGTCGAAGATATCGTTGAAAGAGATATTTGTAGATGGTGGCCTTTCAAGAAGTGACGCGTTCTTGCAGGTTTTGGCGGATCTTTCTGGAAAAATTATAGTGAGGCCGGAATACCTTAATGGATCTGCCTATGGTACGTACATGCTTTCAAAGTTGGTACAAGAGCGAGAAGACGTAATAGACAACTGGAGACCGCAGAAAATAGAGAAGAAGTTTACTCCCAAAGAAACCAAGAAGAATTTCAAAAGACGTTGGAGAGATTCCATGAAAGCCCTCTTAAAGTATTAGTGTAGTCTATCATTATCCAAACAAATCAAAAAAGATCTAGCTTTGTTCCATTAGAACTGCAGGGATCTTACCTAAATACTCTGCCACGGTCAAAACTTTTATTCCTCTTTTTTCTGCCCTTTTATAGACTTCCCGTACTCTCTCTTTATATTTTCGCTCTCTTACTAAATGATGGTCGTATATAACTAGCTCAAGCTTTGTTGTTTCTTCTATAATTGTTATAGCGTTCTCAATGCATCTTTGTAGATTGATAAGGTTCATCATGTATGGAATGAGATATGTGCTTGGGCCATCAAGGATCAGAACATTTGGGTCTTCCTCTAGTATCCAATGTGCGTAGTCTTCTATTGTAGGTCCCTGCAAGTCAGATGTGTAAAGTAGCTTTTCACTCCCTGATGAAATGACAACACTTAAAACCCAGCCTGTTCGGGAGAATTCTATTCCATGGAACAGAGGTTTAGTAAATTCTACGTTTGTATTCCCAAACTTAAACTTCTTTGAATCTGCGAATATCACTTTACATTCCTTAAATTCCATTTCTGGAATTCTTTTGTAAGAGTTCCACTTCTTTACCCTTCCCTCGAACCACTTCTTACCTTTGTATATAAGCTCCTTCTTTCTTTTGGCATAGTCTCCATATTTTCTCTCCATAGCTATTGGCAGATCTTCTAGAGGATCAGGATATTCCTTTTCTTCAGGTTCTCCCATAATTTCATTTAGATCTATACTTCCAAAGCTCTTAGATATGTTGTCGTAAAAACTCAACGCCCTACCTCTTTGAGAGTCGTTTATGTATTCATTAGGGTTCTTTGCTAGCAATGTTTTTCCACTATAGAGTTCCTTGTCGAAGTCCGTAAAGTGATCGTAGTGATAGTGTGTTATAATTACGATATCGGCCTTCTGTGCCGCAGTCTTTATAGCGGTTCGTGCTTCTCTTAACCAAGCTGCTTTTCTTTCTTCGGGCGCTGGAAATCCTGGTTGCATCTCGGCAGCGCCGGGATCAACAAGAATACAAACGTCATTAGTCTCAACAAGTGTGCACATAGACTTTGCGCCAAGTGAATCGAACCATACAGGTTGCCATTTTATTCTTTTTAGAGACATCATCAAATGTTAAAATGGTTACGCGAGGTGATTAATTCTTCGGAGAACAACACCAGGAAATTCCCACCAATCTTTGATATTATGGGAAAATATTCGCACAGTACCGTCCTTATTCATTAGTCCTTATCTTGGCTATTGACTTCTCCCCCCACGCCAAAGCACGAAGACTTCCGATAGGAAGATACATATGAGATATTTAAGTTTCTAATTACTCTCATAATAGAGCCTCCATAAACACAGGCCTATTAGCAATTCTGGGAGGCCATTGTATGTTAAACTCGCTAAAGACTATGCATACCTCAGTGTCATTCGAAGATGCAAAAAGAGCAATCGAAATGCTTTTAGAAATGAAGGGATGGAAATATTCTTTTAAGAAATTATCAGAAGACTTTGTAGTGTATAGAGGAAGAGGGTTTATCATCAAAGTTTTAAGAAGGTATTACGGAGCGCAGGTGAATATTAGGGGCAGATTTTCTGAGGATATCTCTGCAGAGCTACGAATACTTTTGCCGGAAAAGCAATTATTTAGAGATACAAAAACTCCTGATCAGCATTCTTTGGTAGAGAAAGCTGCAAAAAGAGAGACAGGGAGTTCTCGTCCGGAAGCACGGCGCTATGTTAAGTTAGTAGCTAACGTAATAAACCTCGTGGGGTTTTTACTTTTTTTAATTACTGGCATCTTTAGAAAGTCGTCTGTAGGTATTTTATTTGCAATTTTGATGGGCGTCTATATAATATCCCAAATACTTGCCTCTATCAGGCACTATAACAAAAAGTAGGAATTCTTATAAAACACGATTTTAGTAGCAGCCTTGTGTACAGCTTTTTATAAATAAAATAAGGGAGAAAAGACTAGAGAAGGCCCTGTCCTTTCATGGCTCTTATTAGGAAGTATATAGCACCTCCCCAGAGAACTACAGCGCCGAATATGAACATTATTATTGCTCCTATGCTAAGCCCCATACAATCACCTCACTACCTCCTCCCACTTCGCTATGCGTTCTTTCCACTTCGTAAGGCCTAGTATAGCACCGATTACATAGGCACCGAAGATTACGACTAGTAGGCCTAGACCTAGATACTTCCATGGATATCCGCCATATGGCTCCTTAGCAAGGCTGATAACTTGTAGCGCTATAAGTACAACGAGCACAATTGGTACAAAGACTCCTGCAAGGAACTTCCATAATCTGCCAAGGTTTCCAGTGAGCTTGACCTCTGATACTTTGTTTGCATATTCGATGATTTTGTCTCCACCAAGGATCCACACGACAATTATAGCCTCCATAATACCGACAATAACCAGCGAGTCTGTTGCAAAGTGATCTACCATGTCTAGCCAGTATAGACCTCCTCTTGTAGCGTAGAGTAGGCTAATTATTGTTGAGATTCCAACAACCAATGATACTGCCTTTCTTCTGTCAATCTTGAACTTGTCCATGAGTGCTGCTGAAACTGCTTCAACGAGGGATACCGAGGATGATAGTCCTGCAAAGACTAACGCTAGGAAGAATATTGCTCCAATTAGCTTTGCTCCAACGGGTAGTAGGCTTATTGCCTTTGGCAATGCAACGAATGCTAGACCAATACTCTGTGTAACGACCTCCTCAGGAGGTAGGTTTAGTGTGTAGGCCATGTATCCTAGAGTACCGAATGTAGCAAATCCTGCAAGGAACGAGAATCCACAGTTTAGAAGCGAGATTAGGATGGAATTGTTGATGATATCCGTCTCTTTAGACAGGTAGCTACCGTATACTATCATTATACCAAATCCAAGGCTAAGTGTGAAGAACATCTGTGACATTGCGCTAAGCCAAACCTGTGGATCTAGTAGTTTGCTGAAGTCGGGCTCTAGATACCAGTTTATACCCATCATGCTTCCTGGAAGAGTAATTCCTCTTATTACGAGTATTATTGTCAGCAAGAATAGAGCCGGTATGAATATCATGTTTGCCCTTTCAAGACCCTTCTGAACACCGAGTATAACGACTATCCAGTTTACCAGCCACATTAGTATGGCGCCCATAGCAACACTTGGTACAATACCGCCTAGCACACCAGGAGAATCGCTTAGCTGGAGGAAGTCCTTGAAGAAGTGTGTATTAGGATCTGCGCCCCACGCTAGGGTAAACGACTTTATGAAATAGTTGAAAGCCCAGCCGATAATTACTACGTAGTACGTCGTTATGATGAAGCCCGTAAGCACAGCAAACCAACCTATTAGTTCACTTTTTTCGCTTATTCTTCTAAAAGCAAGTGGTGCAGAACCTCTTGTTGCATGGCCTAGCGCTATCTCGAGAATCATTATGGGAATACCCACCGCAAAGAGCGCTACGAAGTAAGGTATTAAGAACGCACCTCCACCGTTTTTGTAAACCATGTATCCGAATCGCCAGATGTTTCCGAGGCCTATGGCGGACCCGACGGCAGCTAAAAGAAAGCCTAGACGAGTTTTCCATAACTCTCTTTCGGCCATGCGGCATCCCTCACAGTGGACAAGTGGTGCAAATTTTAAACCCTCTTATTATTTTCTTTTTAAATTAGTTAAAAACGTTTTCCTTATTACTATTGGTAATTATAATTATGTAGGGTTAATTTTCAATAAAATTTCTTAAATTTAAGCACTGTGCTTTACTAAACATTGTATCCATTGAGAATAGCTAGAGTAAAGTAAGCATAGACAGTGTCTTACTTTCAAGAAAACATTGAAATTTTTAATTGATATGCTCATACAAGGCATGAGAACGCGTCTCACGCCCTACAAGCCATCATCTCAGAAATTCCTATCTTTGTGTCGAAAAACTGTTCCTATAATTTAGAACAGTTTTTGATAATTAAAACTCGAGAGATATCGTCTACACATTAGTGAAAAACTACCGTAAAGAGAGCTTCTTCGAGAAGTCATTCTAGGACTCTACTCTCGGAGGATAACTCAATAAAACTGCTCCTAAGGAGATTCTATTAGAAGATATGAAGCTAACACTTCTCATTCCGTTTTTTGGACACTACTATCGCAGAAATAATAATCAAACCTGCTCCCATCATTTTAGTGGCATATAGTGGCTCTCCTAAGACAATCCATGCAAGTATAGTCGCACTTACTGGCTCTATTGTGGATAGTATGCTTGCACGACTTGCTTCGACAGTTCTAAGCCCATAGTTATAGAGAACATAAGCTAACCCTGTGGGAATTAAGGCTAAATAAAGAGCTGCAGTAAGCTGTCCGAAGTTTTCTATAGCTACGTGATTCTCAATTACTGCTGCATATATGCTCAAAATTGGAATTGAGCTTAAATAGGGCACCAAAGCTACGTGAGATGATTCTATTCCTTTTCTGATTAATATTCTTGCGCCAACAGTGTAGGTTGCATAAAGTATAGCTGCAATAAAGGCAGTTGAGATTCCCAAGAGATTTCCGCGAATAGTTTCCGTAATGTTTACCAGGGCAGCACCCCCTAAGGCAAGAACAAGCGCTATAATTGTCGTGAGGGTAATACGCTCCTCAAGAAGTGCTACAGACATCACCGCCACGTAGGCAGGTGCTGTGTAAAGGATTAAGGCTGCCGTAGAAGCTCCAACAAACTTAACTGCATAGAAGTAAATCAAATAAAACGGAGTCACAATAAAGGCTCCAAAGACTAATAGCGGGATAATGTTATCTCTTTTTACTTTCGGCAGGAGATATAAGATTGCAGGCAATAAAAAGAGCATCCTGTATAGCATTAATTGTCCTGGCGTACATCCATAGCTATACGCTACTTTCCCAGCAATACCAAGCGTTCCCCAGAGGGTTGCAGCGGTTACTATTAGTACTTCGCCCCTTAGCCTTCTCAAGAGCATCCCCGCAGACACGTGACTTACAAAGATAAAACAGACTTAGGAATTTTTAATACATTATCTTTTTGCAATCACACACTCCTTCTACACTAAAGTGAGCTCCTTGCAACCTTCTACAATGATGCTTTCAATAGTTTTGGGCTGCGTTCTTCTAAATAGGCCTTGAGAAATATATGGGAAAAAGGTAAAACCGTGCAGAAATACGCTTAAATTTCCTTCTTAATTTATTCTTGCTTATGTTCCTCTTCAAATCCTATCATCCTTTCACAAAACTCATGCATCTCCCATAAATGCTCTGATTCTACTGTTAGACTTAGTTCCTCATGATGTTTCTCAAAGCCGTTATGTTGCATCATCTCGTGCATTCCTGCGATATGCATCACAGCGTGATGATCCAAATGCTGATTCATATCGTTACTCATAAGCATCCATCCTACGGGAACTATGCTAGATGCTCCTACTAATAGTGCTAGCAAGGCTATTTTCCATACCATTTATATCACCCTTGGCGTTTAACTTGTTGCATTTTTAGTTAACATTTGTTAAGAGTATATACTATCTCATATACAAAACGTAAATATCAACATGAAAGAAGTTCCCACTAAGTTAATATTAAAGAAGGGAATCTAAGAGTAGCATCAAAACAAAACCAAGGAAAAAACCTAACGTAGAAGACTCATCATGCCCATGTCCATAAATTTCAGGAACTATCTCATGTACGACCACGTAAATCATAGCGCCAGCGGCTATGCTCATTAAAAATGGCATTATAAATCCTAAAGCTTGAGAGGAAACAGTAATAATTACCAGAGGAACAAATGCGGAAAGTAACTCAAATAATCCACTTAATCCACCCACAAATATGGCATGCCCTTTTCTTCCTGTAGACGCATATATGGGAATTGCTACGGCTAAGCCCTCCGGAATATCTTGAAATCCTATAGCAATGGCCAAAACTATCCCGCCAGTAAGATCATAAATAGCAGCTACGCCTACGGCCATACCCTCAGGAATATTATGGACTATCATCGCAAGCGCTATCAAAAGGCTCTTTCTGTGAATATGACCAAATCTTTTTGGTCCTTCGTATCCCCTTACTACATGCTCGTGAGGTATCAGTTTATCAATAACCAAAATAGATATCACTCCCAAAACAAATCCTAAAACAACCGTATGGAGTTCTGCTAAATCCATAGCCGGGATTAACAAACTAGTAAATGACGCTACCAACATTATTCCTGCTGAAAATCCCATACCAGCATCTATAACTCTCTCATCCAAACTTTTCCCATAAAGAACTGGAAGCGTACCTAAAAATGTGAGAAGTGCAGGTAAACTTCCAAGAAATAAAATCCTTACAAAGAGGGATGATGTCTGTAGCATACTAACGATGTACGTCAAGATATCACTCATAGTACAATCTCCTGTCAAAGGTTTCATGCGAAACAATTCTTCTTATTAATTAGTAATTTATTAACCTTAAAAATCAGGCTTACCCAAAGCGTTTACAAAACCACTGCTGAAAATGCCTCATTTATAAAGGCAGAGGGTTCTCACACCCCCACGTACCTGGCATAAACGTTTTTTGCTTCTTTTTCATCCTTTACTCCCTTTATTACCATCCTACCACTTCTAAAAATAGAGATCTCATAGTGCCCATCGAAGAATCTTAAAAACTGAGGCGACCTATGAGGCGTCACTCCCAAAGACTTAAGTTTATTTGCGAACTCTTCTAGGTCAATCTCTACCCTTTCTGGTGGAACTATATAATACGCACCATCACACATTCTTTCTATCCTTGTACGTTTTTCTAAAAATATAAAACTACGCTTTATACATGCTGGACAGTCTTCTCTACGTAAAACCTTGATCTTTTCAAATTCTAAAGTCTTTGCATCAAAATATATTATTGCGTTATCAACGTCTTCGTCCAACAATATTTTTGTAGCCAACGAGACTGCTATTGATGCTGCTAAGGGCGGCACATAGCTCATAATACCGGCAATTGCGCATGTGGGCAAAGGCCTTGATGGAAGCTCCGGAAACAAACATCGATAACAAGCTGTTTTCCCTGGAATGATGGGCATTATGTTACCATACGTGGAAAGTATTCCTACATATATCCAAGGTTTTTCATTCTTTACGCAATAATCGTTAATTACCTGACGTGTATAGATGTTGTCTGTACCATCAATTACTAAATCTACATTATCCAAAACTTCGACTGTAGATGGATTTAGGTCCTCAAATACTCCTTTAGCGTCTAAAACTTCGGATAAAACATCTACCTTGGGCCTACCTATATGTTCCTTAGAGTATATTGTCCTAGGAATGTCAGACTCATCTACGAAGTCCCTGTCGATAACTACAATCTCTCCAACTCCTAACTTATGAAGAAAATATGCCTCCCAACTTCCTAGAGCGCCGGCTCCAACAATAGCGACTCTTGAACTCGACAATCTTTTTTGTCCTTCCAGGCCTATAATCGGAAAATGCCTAGAGAATATCTGAAGAGGCTTCATCAAAAATTATAAAGCTAAAGGGAAATTATAAATGAAATTTTTACAAATTGTAAAGGCTGTTATTGTATTCATACATAATTCTGTGTTTTAGTCATCACCTAACTCGCAGGCCTTCTCCCATACACGCTTAGAATCAAACACATTGCAACGATAAGATAACCAAATTGTATAATCACTCTTCCCCACTCCATCTTCGTTGAATATCCAAAGAGAACTGCAAAAATAGATCCTAATAGTCCCTTGTGACTTAAAATACTGTTTGGGGGTATGTCGAATTCATATGCTGCTTCCTCAAAGAATCCAAGGTATATGCCGCTATCTTCTGCCCATTCTATTAACTCATGGGTTCCATAACCCGCTAAACCACTTGCAACAAAAACTAACAAGATTGATGTAAAATAAAAGAAGGACCTTAAATTTAGTCTCATACTCAATCGATATATTGTATACGCAACTCCAATTGCTACAAAGATGCCCACAAGCATACCCCTTATTGTACCTATTAAATCTCGAACAAAAAATGGTATGAGAAATAAAACAATCTCTAGAACCTCCCTAAAAGCTATTGCAAAGGTAAAACCCACAAGCGCAATTGGTGTTCGTAGAGACTCTATTCTTTGTTCTATCTCGGATTTTAGATGCTCTTTGAATACCATCCAGTAGAGCACTACTGTCAACGCAACAACAGCTATATAAGAAGCCATACTCTCGAAAAAGCTCTTTTCAACGAGCTCTCCATAAAAAGATAAACAAAAACACCTAAGATATTGCCAACGACTATGGAAAACGCGGATCCAACCCATACATACTTTATATGTGCAGCTCTCTCTGATCTTTTGAGGAATGAGAAAATTATTATGAAGATAATGCCAACCTCAAGGGCTTCCCTGAAAGCAACAACCATTTGACCTATCATTTTGATCCCCTGAGTTCTTATCCCATGTTTCAACCTAAAGCAGTGCTTATATCGTTTTTCGAACATTATTGTTTTGTAAATAATATTAGACATTTTAGTTACATCTTGTAAATCAAAAGAGTGAAAATTATTTTCATAGTAATAAGATATTATGATGACAATGAGAATTTGTGTAAACTGTGCAAGAAACCGAGTGGATGGGATATGGAAAGTAGTACGCCAATACAACATTGACATCGAAAAAACCGGATGTTTGGGAATATACAAAAGATACGGATGTAGGCGAATAAACTTTGTACTCGAAGGCAACGAAATCTTTCCTAGAAAAATTGGATGGTAAAAATGATGAGAGCTAAAATAAATGTTGATGGAATGAGTTGTGGACACTGCGTAATGAGAGTAAAAAATGCCCTGATGAGAGAGGGTGTAGTAAACGTCGAGGTCTCTTTAGAGAGTGACCTTGCAATTGTGGAGTTCGACGAAAAGAAAGTAAGTTTAGATGAGCTTATAGAAGGAATAAAGAGGGTTGGATATGATGCAAAGGTGCTAGAAAAGGAGGTACTGTAATTTACTCTTCCTTAATTAATTTTTTGAACTCCCTTAGACATGTTTTACAGCAGAAGAAATATACCTTTCCCCTATGATGGTAAACTAGTGGTTTATCAAGGATTTCCTTGCCACAGTAGTCACACTTAAACCTTACTTTTATTCGAAGAGGCTTTTTTCCTTCAATAAACTCTAATACGGGCATTATTTCTATTATTTCCACATCTTCTGATTCTTCAATAGTCTTTATGTCAGCAACTGAGTTTATATTGGCAATTATAAAATACCTGTTACTAGTAAGCCTGTATATCTCTACAATATTTTCGTTATCTAATATCCTCGATATATCCTTGGTTTTAATCAGTAATATTACAAGATTTTCCCCATATTCTATTTTCTTGTCGAGTTTTATAGTGTATCCCTTTATAACACCGCTTTCTTCCAATCTTTTTATTCTAGAATAAACCGTAGGTCTGCTAAGGTCAAGAGCTTTGGCAATATCAGATATTCTAAGTCTTGAATCTTCTCGAAGTAAGTAAATAATCTTTAGATCTAAATCGTCTAGTTTGATCTCCTTCATGCGCACTCACATCCATTTTGCATACTGGCAATTTCAGAAGTAATAATGTTACATATTGTCAATATTCCTTAAAAAGATGATGCTCACAATCAAAACACGTCTGAGTATTTAGTCTTACGACTACTGTACAGGGATCCTGCAAAAATGTAATAGTACCTGTATCTGAAAAATTATTTTTTGAAATTTGTTTCGTAATTCTGCATTATGTAGTTCGAAGCTTATATCGTTTGTTTATTCAATTTGTTAATTACCAATAAAAGAGATCTATTGTTTTTGATCTCTACTAACTTCTGCTCAAGTTTCAAATTTTGTCTTTGAGGATGTGTGTAATTAAGATGCTATACTACCAAAGATCTTTGAGACAAAACCACTATCGAACTCTTTGAGAAAACTCTTTCCTGTTGTAGCTCTTGGAGAGTTAATTATTCTTCAAGAACTTCCTTTAATATTTTTACAAAAGCCTCTGGGTCTTCTAGCTGGGGACTATGTCCTACGTTATCCATTACTATGTACCTTTTTGCGAATTTTTTGTAATCTTCTAGGTCTTTATCTTTCACCACAAGATCCTTTGCTCCCCTTATTACGTACAATTCTGCAGTAATCTCACCAAGTCTACTAACAACATTGAACTCCTCTAATGCTTCTACGTGTCCCTCCCTAGCAGTATATTGCATCTTAAATACATCCTCAAGTAGCTCAGCGAACAACTCGTGAGAGGGGGGTACCAACATAGCTAAAGATTGCTTGAGGAAGTCTTCATTATCTTTAAGAACCTTGAACATTTGCTTATATTCTTCTGGAAAATGCATTCCCGATGCAGGGGCAGGATCTACTAAAACAAGCTTTTTAACCTTCTTAGGAAAGTCTAAGGCGTACTGAACAGCAATTGCACCACCAAGAGAATGTCCTACCAAGTGGAATTCCTTTAGTCCCAGTGCATTAACAAATTCTTCCAAGTATTTTGCGTACGTAGATATTCTATGATCAGTCTCGGGCTTGCACGATCTGCCAAAGCAGGGTAAATCCAAAGCAATAGTAGTATACCCTTCAACCTTCCCTAAAACAGGCTTCCACCATTTCCATGATCCGTAATTCCCATGGACAAAGATAACAGGAAAGCCCTCCCCAGCCATTTCATAAAAGATTTTACCTACACTTATTTCAACTTCTGCCAATTCCAAACACCCTCCAAAAACCCTTTTATTAAAACAGATATTTCCATAGGCTTCTCAACTACTACAGCGTGGCCCGCGTTGGGAATTTCAAAGTATATAGAGTTCTCTATTTTATTATAAATTTTCTTTGAAAATTCCGGTGGTTTAACTCGATCTTCTGACGCAGAAATGACTAAAGTTGGAGATTCTATTTCCTCTAGCCTTGGCGTTAACGGTTTCTCGCGAAGGGTTAAAAAGGACTCTAAAAGGGTTACTGCTCCCTGAAAATTAAAGCCTCTAAGATTATTCACAAGAATATCTAATAATCCTGGATGTTCCCTGATAAACTTCGGCGAATAAACGTCATTTATCCAAGATAGAACGAATTTGAGTGCATCTTCTGTTTCTGCACCTGCCTTCCACCTAAGAGCAAGATAGTACATATCCTCAGAAATCTCAGGAGTCGCTGTAATGACTGATAAACTATTGACCATCTCAGGATATTTTAAGGCAAAGAACATGCCTACCTCGCCCCCATATGACGTGCCTATAATATGTGCGCGATCTATTGATAACGTCTCCAACAGCGTTCTTAGGTCCTCTACGTGTTCATCGAAGGATGTACTTTGTGGCGATGAACTTTCGCCTTGACACCTCATATCATGTAAAATTACTTTAAAGCCCTTAAAGTATTGTAAAAGAGGGGTCCAACTCTCAATCCTCATAAAAATGCCGTTAAGAAAGACTATTGGATCCTTATCTCCATTGATCACTGCATATCTTATTTTAATATTGTCCAACTCCAGATAATTTACCTCTTGTATCATTCTATCCACCTAAATACGGTGGCATATTGCTGGTAACCTACGCCGGAAGTTACGAAGATAACTATTTTTCCGCTAAGCCTTTTCATTTTGCCTTCTTCTATCGCGTCATGGAGTGCCTGGTAAACACATGCAGAGCCCGTATAGCCAAACTTGTGCATTATCATATGTGTCTTCTCTAAGGGCAACTCTAGCGTTTCCATAACTTTTAATATACTCTTTTTTCGGACCTGTGTAAAGAATATCATTCCAATATCTTCCTTTGTGAATTTATACTTCTCCATAAGTCTGTTTATAAGCATAGGCCATCCTTCCTCGTTTACGGTTGCTGGATATGCTGCCCTCAAGTCTAGTTTGTGCAATCCCTCGTTAATTCCATTTACGTCTAATGTTCCAGCTCCTATGTATATCCCCCAATTGTACCACCAGCTACCATCAGATCTACCTATACCTCCAATGTATCCAGGCTTGTCACTTGCCGTGAGCAATACTGCTCCAGCCCCGTCAGAAAATAAAGCTTCCCACGAATATTTCCAGGACAAGAACTTAGTCATGGCGTAAACGCCAATAACTAAAACGTTCTCATATTCCCCGCTAGCAATGTACTTAGAAGCAATGTCTAAAAGAAGTGCTCCATTTGCACAAGAAGCATTTACATCGAAGACTGGAACTTCCTTCTTATGAGCTCCTATTAAATATTGTACCTTTGCTGAAGTAGGTGGCGTTACAGCTTCTGGAGTATCTGTACCAAGAATTATTAAGTCCAGATCTTCGGGGCCTAATCCTGCTCTGTCTAGAGCCATTTTTGCCGCTTCTGCAGCCATAAAAGAAGGTGTCTCTTCCTCTGTCGAAATTCTTCTATGATTTATTCCTATGACCTCAGAAAAGTAAGGGTCTATTTTTTGATGCGTTATCCTTTCAAATTCCTCATTTGTCATTATTTTTTTAGGCACATAAATCCCAGTTGAAAGAATTTTGGCGTAAGGCAACTTATCACCTCCAACAAACAAAAACAATACTTATTACTCATCAGTTAAAATAAAAAGATAATGTTAGAGACGATAACCTCCATCTACTCGAATAACTGTGGCGGTAATATACGAAGCTTCATCACTTGCAAGAAATCTGACCACACTTGCTATTTCCTTTGGTTCTGCAAATCTTTTCATTGGTATTGCATCTATAAATCTCTGTTTAATCTTTTCTGGTATTCCTTCCACCATTCTTGTGCGCGTAAATCCCGGAGCTACCGCTACAACCCTTATACCATATTTTGCTAATTCCTTCCCCAGAGTGTAAGTAAACCCTATGACTCCCGCCTTAGCAGCTGCATAATTTGCTTGACCAATGTTTCCATCAAGCCCCACAATGCTTGAGATGTTTACTATTACGCCACTTCTCCTTTCAAGCATATGATCTATAAAAGCCTTCGTTACGTTGAAAACTCCTGTGAGATCTACATTAACAACGAGGTCCCATTCGTCCTTTGTCATCTTCTTAAAAAGTGCATCTCTGTTGATTCCTGCATTATTTACTAAAATATCTAGCTTTCCAAACTCCTCAATGACTTTCTTTGCAACATCATTGACTTCCTCGAAGTTCGTTACATCCATTTTGTAATACTTTACCTTTGTACCGTATTTATCCACAGTTTCCAATGCCTTTTTTACAATTTCATCCCCCGGTGGGAGGATATCAGAAATAACAACGTCGGCTCCTGCCTCAGCTAGTGCCTCAGCAGTTGCAAGACCTATACCACGGGCAGAGCCCGTAACGAGGGCAACCTTTCCAGAAAGACTTATGGTGCAACCCATAATATCACCTCACCTCTTTACAAACACGGGAGAAACGCCTAATGGCGTTTCCCTAATGGACTGAAAAGTGACTTCATCTCCAACAGAAATGCTCTCACCTTCAAATTGGCCCAAAATTCTTAGTCCATTGTTTAATTCCACCAAAACAACAAAATATGGAGCTTTGTCTTCAAAATACTCGGGAGCGACAAAAATACGTGTGTATGCAATTACTTTTCCCACTTTATCCGCTTCAATCTTCTCTAGACTTCTAGATCCGCAAAAAGGACACACAATAGATTTTAGCGAGATCTTACCACAACTTTTGCATTTATATGCTACGATTTTTCCTTCTTTCAAACCCTTATAGTAAGTGTTAGCGGACATTTCACACCCTCCTAAATATTACGACTACATTCGATGCCCCAGATCCTCCCATATTGCTCATAAGTCCTATCTCAGCACCTTCTACCTGGTTATACGCCTCTCCGCGAAGCTGCTTAACAATTTCTACTGCCATCCCAACCCCAGTAGCACCTATAGGATGTCCTTTAGCTTTCAAGCCACCATCGGTATTTACGGGTAATTTTCCGTCATAATATGTTTCCCCGTTGACAGCAGCATTTATCGCCTCTCCACGCCTATAGAAACCTAGACTTTCTAGTTGAATGACTTCTGCAATAGTAAAACAGTCATGAAGTTCTACAACGTCAACATCGTTCCTCTCTATTTTTGCTTCTTTAAAGGCTACTTCTGAAGAAGTGGCCGTTGCCTCGAGCCATGTTATATCCTTGAATCTCTCTGTAAGAGCAACATTTGTTACTGAGGCACCCGCACCTATAACTTCAACAAGACCATCACTAGAATTGTTCTTGGTATACTCTTCAGACATTAACACTACTGCCGCTGCGCCATCGCTTATGGGGGAGCAATCATACAGACCCAAGGGTTCGGCAATCATGGGTGCTTTAAAGTAATCTTCAGAGGTTATCTGCTTTGGATACTGTGCATATGGGTTCCTAGAGGCGTGATAATGGTTTTTGATAGCTATTTCTGCGAGGTCTTCTCGAGAGCCACCAAACTCGTGAAAATATGCCGTGGTCATTAGTGCAAAGTATCCGGGGAATGTGATACCCGTCGGAAGCTCGTATATAGCATCTCCAGCAGTTGCAAGTATTTTTGTGACCACTGGTGTTTTTTGTGCCGTCATCTTTTCAACTCCGAGTACCAAAACAACATCCGCATAACCTGCTTTTATAGCTCTGTAAGCCTCATAAAGTGCGAAGCCACCGCTTGCACATGCGTTTTCTACTCTAACTCCCTTTATGTTCCTCTTAAGACCTAGATCGCTGTACAAAGTAGGTGCAAGATGTGTTTGTCCTTCAAACATCCCTTGAGCAAAGTTGCCAATATAAAGCTCCGTTATATCCTTCGGCGTAATACCAGCATCATCAATAGCTTTCATTGCAGCTTCAATTGCTAAGTCACGAAATGTTTTTTCAGAATGTTTTCCGAATTTTGTTATACCGATTCCCGCAATGAAGACCTTTTTCATAGGTTTCACCGTTGTTTTCAAGTCCTCTTGTTGTCATTAGTCTGCTGGTTAACATGTTCACTAATAAACCTCTTTTTGAGCCCCATTAGCCCATCGGAGAAAATAAATTCGGGTATTTCCTTAGGATCTTTAATAATAGGCTCAAAATCCATCACACTTAAAACGTCCTTTTCTATATCAACTCCAGGCGCATATTCGATGAGTTCCAAACCTTTGTCTCCTAATCTAAAAACAGCCCTTTCTGTAACATACAGAATCTCTTGACCAAACTTCTTTGCATACTTTCCGCTAAACGTAACGTGTTGCACTTTCTTGATAAATTTCCTCTTTTTACCCTCCTTTATAATTTTTAGCTTGCCTTCTTTAATCGCAATTTCTGCTCCGACAGTCATCATGCCGCAAAACACTACTTTCCTCGCGTTTTGGCTAATATCTATGAACCCTCCTGGTCCGGGGAGTTTGGAGCCAAACTTACTCACGTTAACGTTACCTTCCTCATCTACCTCAGCCATTCCTAAAAACGCAATGTCTAAACCGCCGCCATGATAAAAGTCAAACTGGTAGGGCTGGTCTATTATGGCCCAAGGATTATACGCAGCACCAAAGCTAAGACCCCCTGCCGGAACTCCGCCTATTGTTCCAGCCTCAACAGTAAAGATTAGCTGGTCGAATATGCCCTCCTCTCCAGCTACAGCAGCAACGTATTCTGGCATGCCTATACCAACGTTAATTACGGCTCCCTTTTTAAGCTCCAATGCAGCCCTTCTTCCGATAATTTTTCTAGCGTTAAGATTTATCTTAGGAAATACTGACTCTGGTATCTTTATCTCGCCTGAATACGCTGGATTGTATTTTTCGGAGAAAGTTTGCCAATGATATTCCTCTGGAGAAACTACTATATAATCAACAAGCTGTCCTGGGATCCTCACCATTTGTGGGTGTAATGTACCAGCTTTTGCAATTCTTTGGACTTGAGCTATGACAATTCCGCCATTATTCTTTGTAAGGGTGGCTATACTTAGTGTCTCGAGTGTATCCGCTTCTTTTTCCATTGTAATGTTCCCATATATGTCGGCTGTTGTGCCGCGAATAAGTGCTACTTTTATTCTTTTGTATGGCCTAGTTCTGTAAAACAAGTACTCCTCGCCATCTATTGTTTTTAACTCAACAAATTTCTCTTTGGATATGCTATTTAGAGCTCCCGCCGAATTTCTAGGATCCACAAAAGTTCCGAGACCTACCCTTGTAAATATCCCAGGCTTATTTCCTGATGCTGCTCTTATAAGGTGTGAGATCACGCCCTGTGGTAATGCATATGCTTCGACCTTTTCTTCTGTTATCAACCTAGTTATCTTCGGCACAAGTCCAAAATGTGCTCCTAGGACAAACTTAATCATACCTTCGTGTCCAAAGTGATTTAATCCCTTCTCCTTACCGTCTCCCTGACCAGCTACAAAGAAAAGGTCAAGGTTTTTTGGTTCTCCTGTCTCCAAGAATCGTCTCTCGATCTCGATAACTAAAAACTCTGGAAAACCGTTTCCTACAAATCCCGAAGTAATTAGTCCCGTATTGTTCTCTATAAGCTCAGCTGCCTCTTTTGCACTAATAGTCTGAGCTCGAATACTCATCAAATACACCTAAGTTTAACTTATTAAGAATAATTCTTATTTCGGGTGTTGTTAACGTGTTAACTTCAGAAATTATTAATCAATAACTGGCAAAAACAGAAGCACGTGTAAAACTTAATGACAGGCAAAAATAGTATAAAAACAAACCAATCTAAAACATGTCTAATACCTTACACGTTTGGATTTTCTTTCCCTTCTATTTTTCTCCTTAATGCCATTAAAATCTTCTTTTCCAGGTGAAATTATTTCTAGTATCGATTCAATAATCTTCTTTTCAGCTTTTCTTATTGTCTTTGAAAAAGCTGCTTTTGATACATCTAAAAGCTTAGATATCGTTTCTGTATCAACTTTTTTCGGTACATCAAAGTATCCAAGCTCGTATGCCAACCTTAACACCGCCTTCTCGGTTGGAGTTAATTTGTTTTTCAAATTCTCAATTTTCCAATAATGTTCAATTCTTGGAATCATTCCAGTAAACAGTCCTGCAGACTCTATGTTTATCGACTCGTCTTGAATTATTCTGAACTCGTTCTTCTTATCCAGCTCAGAAAGAGCATGTGAAGCAAGCTCTTTATTATCAAATCCCACTCTCCAAATTTCTCTTCCACGGCTGATGTAGAAAGGACCCATGATGAATCCATACTTTGAAATAATGCTCATGGCATTAGTGAGGCCTATTATCCCTCTAAAAATTGCTTCTGGACCTCTACGACTCAATATATTAAGATCCCTCATATATTTCTGGCTCTTTAGTTCAAAAATAGTATTCGTGAGCTCTTCAGGATCATTTGCAATAATTACCCCTCGCGTATCTAAACCTCTATTCTCTAATATAGACCATTGAAACACATAAATCATAGAACCTACGTCATCCGAAGTAAGAACATAAGGACAATCGTATTGTTCCATTTCAAGCACAATATATCTAATTGCCATATTGCTCCACCATTCCAACTAACCTTATTTTCTTTCAAAGAGATTATTTAACGATTACCCTCAAGAGCCTTAAAGAGTAATTTTCTTCTTTTATCAAGAGCTTCTCGAAAAATATTCCTTAAGTAAAGTGCTCCTATCTTGTATTTTTTCTTTATCAATCTGTCTAATATGCCCCCACTCCATTAAATATAAAGTATCTGCTACTCTCAAAACTATGCTGGGATCTTGTTCAACTATTATCATTGGAACATTCATTTCCTTAAGTTTAAGCAAATATTCACAAATCTCATTTCTTATTGAGGGTGCTAATCCAGAGGAGGGTTCATCTAATAATAGTACTTTAGGTCTCATTACAAAAGCACGAGCTATAAGAAGCATCCTCTGTTCTCCTCCACTTAATGTCCTCGCGAGTCTTTTTCTAAATTTTACTATTCGAGGAAATATCCTTTCTATTTCCTCGAGCACCTTCTTTGAATCCCTCTCTTTTGATGCAAGAAGTATGTTTTCTTCCACTGTCATACTTCTAATAATACCACCTCGCTCTGGACAGTAAATAATTCCTCTTTGGGCTCTTTCAGAAGGTTCTAGCAACGTAATATCTTCTCCATGAAATGTTATTCTTCCTTTGTCCAGTTTGATAAATCCGGCTATAGCCTCCAAAACAGTTGTTTTACCCATTCCATTAGAGCCCAGTATTCCTATAATCTCCCCTGGTGAAAGGCTAAGAGTAATGTCATACACAGGTACAACACCAGGTTTCATGAAGACCGTAACTTCATGTAGTTCGAGGATATTATCCACGAAGCTCCCCTCCAATATACGCCCTTACTACTTCCTCACTTTTTATTACTTCTTTTGGACTTCCCTCAAAGATTTTTTCTCCATAACTAAGTACTAGAACTCTATTAACCAACCCGAATAATGCACCTATCTTGTGTTCAATAATAAGAAATGTCTTTCCTTCTTCATTGAGCTTTCTAATTATGTCTTCTATTTTCTTTATTTCATCAGCGTTTAGACCAGCAAATGGTTCATCCATAAGAATGAGGTCAGAGTTCATTGAAAGTACTCTTGCTAGTTCAAGCATTTTTAAATGATACATTGATAAAACGCTTGGGTAAAAAGACTCGTATCCTTTAAGACCAACAGTTTCGATGGCTTCTTGTGCTGATCTTAAAGCCTTCTTAGAATCGTGAGTTACGGAATAGGCAGCGATGTATACATTGTCTAAAACGCTCATATAATAGAACGCTTGAGGCATTTGAAAAGTACGTCCAATCCCTAATCTCACTATCTTATGGGGGCGCATTCCTGTTATATTCCTATTTCGATATTTTATTTCTCCCTTTTCAGGCTTTAGAATCCCAGATATCACGTTAAAAAGTGTCGTCTTCCCGGAACCATTTGGTCCTATAATCCCTAATATCTCACCTTCCTCTACTTCGAAGCTAACATCTTTCAAAGCTACTAGCTCGCCAAATTTCTTCGTAACATTCTTTACACTAAGCATTCTTACCCCTCTTCACCTTCTTCTTTAGCTCTTTTAAAATAATGCTCCCTTTATACTGTGCCGTAACCAGAAATCCATAAGGTGCTAGAAGAATTACTACAACGAGAAGTGCCATGTAAAAGATAAGACGATACGTTCCTATCAAATCCCAAAGCTTTTCGTAAAGAATCATGAGGATGTATGTAGTCAATAACGGCCCCCAAAGTGATCCTATCCCTCCTACGACTATCATTGTTAACACTAACAAAAGGAGGCTAGCTGACATTATGTTAGAAGTTATTGGAGGAAACATAGCCCCCATGAGAGTCCCTGCTAGTGATGCCGTAAACGCAGACAGGAGGAACGATATAAACTTAATTAATCTTGTATTAACACCTACACTTTCAGCGAGATCCTCGTTTTGTCCAATACTCCTCATGAGTTTTCCTAAGTCTGAATTTAAAAGCTTTAGAAAAACGAAATAAACTACAGCAAGTACTAAAAGTGAAAAATAATAGTAAATGGTACTTTGAACATACAATCTCGACTGCGGAGGTACTTTTAACAGATACTCAAAGAAAAGCGACCTTATGAAGAGTCCACCTTCTCCTCCGAAATAATAGGATAAAGGCTGAGTAGTTATAAGACATGTCAAAACAATAGGAAATATAAGAGAACCTATAGCGAAATAATGACCACGAACCTTAAGTGCTAGCAGATAGACAAGAAGAGAGATTAATGTGCCTCCAACTATTCCTATAAAAATGGCATAAACTAACGGTATTGAATATGTTTTAACTAAAAATCCCATTAAATATGCTGAAAGTCCGACTGAAAAGAGAATTCCTAGATTAAGGTAAAAAGTAGTTCCAGAGAAGAAATCCAAACTAATTACAATGATAGCAACGAGATTAATATATGCAATGGTTTTTAACCAATAATTTCCTAAAAATCTTCCCATTAAGAGAAGTATTGAAAACGTTATGACAGGATATACGATTTCTGGTTTTTTGAAGATTTCTCGAGTTTTCACTATTATTCACCTCTTCCGAAGAGTCCATGAGGCTTAAAGACAAGAACTAATATCACTATAACTAAGGGAACAACATTCGCCAAGGAAGGGCTAAAGTAAAACGTGACAATCTGCTCCGAAACTCCGTAAATAATGGCAGATATGAATAATCCTTCTATACTCCCTATCCCCCCTAACACAACAATCGCAAAAGCCGTAAAGAGGTATAACCAACCCATAGAGGGGGTTATACTCCAAAGAGGAGAGAGGACAAGGGCTGTGAATCCGGCTAAGATACCAGAAAGCATCATCGTAAAGTCGAAAGTCCTTGAAGGGTTTACCCCAAACATTTGTGCGTCCTTCCAACTTTCTGCCACAGCTCTTATGGATAACCCAAGTCTTGTTTTCCTTAGAAGGAAAATCAATATAGTGCCCACAACTGTACTAGAGCCTAAAACAACGAACCATTGTAGAGGCACTCCAGAACCAAAAATCGTGATACTGCCTGGAACGCCAATTAATGTTCTTGGAAACTTCGTAAATCTGATTCGAATGACTTCCTCAATGATATATGCAATTGCAAGTGTCGAAATGAAAATTGTTATAGGATTTTTGAGACTAGGTCTTATAATAAACCTCCCAATTAGTAGTGAGAGAAGTGATGTAGCAACTATTGCTAAAACGTAAGAGAGAAAGACATTTATCCCCAAAGACAGGAGCCAATATGCAAAATACGCAGAAAACGTATAAAGAGCGCCATAAGCCAAGTTTGGAACACGAGTAATAGAAAACGCCAGAGAGAATCCTGAAGCATATATTGCATATACGGAAGCCACTAGGACTCCATATAGTAGTGCTAGTATTATTTTCAACATATACACCTCCAATAAATAAAAATGAAAAAGAAAAATCAAGGTGGAGCTAGTGGATATTCAACGGCTTCCCACACAAGTTCTTCATCTTGGATTTTAGGTAATAGTATTTTTGTACCTTCGCTTACAGCCTTTATTGGCCATAATACTACTCTTTCGCCATTCTGCCACTGGAAGAATATCGGAGATATGTAATCAACACCGTACAAAGCACTATGTGTTTGAGGATCAAACTTGTAAACACCCGCTGCACCAACATAGGTAATGTTCTCAAGCGCACTTACTACAGCATCAGCATCAAAGGTTTCCGCAGTTTTTACAGCCTCTGCCCATACATGAACAGCATCATAAGCATACCATGCACTAAAGAGTGGCTCTAGACCATAGCGTGATTTATAAGCGTTATAGAACTCTAGGGTTTTTTCAGTAATAGGAGCTGGGAATCCCCAAGCTATGCTTATGATTCCTTGGGCAGCTCCTCCAGTATCATTATAGAACGTTTCTAGCATTGTAAATGCTCCACCACCCACTGCTAATATTGGCAATTTTGCAGCAGCGTAGTCTCTAGCAAATGCGTAAGACTCTCCTAGAGCAAACTGATAAACTATAAGCTTTGCATTTGATGCCCTTATTTGCTCGAAAACGCTAGAAAACGACTGAATATTATATGGTACAGGAATTGAGGGATCTACCGTGACGCCCTCAATTTGTGCCCTCCACTCACCATATTGAGCATGAGGTATGGCCCAAGGAAGATCTTCATATATCCACGCAATGGTGTCTGACTGTTTATCAAACTCAATGACATTGTTTATAAGATACATCATAAAGTCCCAAGTACCCGCAGCTTGAGAGGTAGCATTAACGTATGCTCTGAACCAATACTTGTAGTTATCGTAGTCTTGCATAACTTTTGCATCAATGCTTGTGTCAACTGCACCATAAGAAATCACAGGAATACGATAGAGTGGTATTTGATCAATAATTGCTAATGCACAGTGAGATGCATATGGTCCAAAAACAACTACTGCACCTTGTTCAACCAAGTAAGAATAGCCTTGTACAGCCTTGGTTGCATCCGCTTCGGTGTCATACGTGACGAGCCTCAAAGTGTATCCCAGAAGGCCTCCATTGTCATTAATTTCTTCTATTGCCATTTGCAATGCCCATTCTATTTGTTGGCCTAGAGGTATATTATAAGGAATAAGAGCACCAACAACTATTTCACCAGCGGGCGTTGGGGTGGGTGTAGGAGTCTCGGTTGGACTCTCTGTTGGTGTTGCTGTTGGCGTCTCTGTGGGTGTAGGAGTAGGTGTTGGGCTTGGTCCTTGGCTGACACACCCTGCAACAAGGACTATAAGGAAGATAAAAAATGGTACAACGATAGGATATTTGTTCCTCACACTATCCACCTTTGAAACAGTTTTAAATAGTCTATTAGAGGATATTTTGTGGTTTGCTATAATACCATCTTGGTTAACATGTTAACATCAGAGAATTTTATATCCGGAAAACGATCATAACATTCGAGAATCATTTTAAAGTCGGAGGACAAGCAGAATGAAATATTTCAATAAGTATGTTATTACTTCTGATGGTTTAAGAATAAGATACGTGAGAATGGGCAAAAAAGATGCACAAAGCATAATTTTCATCCATGGTCTAGGAGAGAGACTCGAGACATGGAAGTACCAATTAAGCTATTTTTCTTCCTTCTATGATGTAATTGCGCTAGACTTAAGGGGTTTCGGTCTTTCAGAGACTCCCGAGTCTCTTACATCAATTTATGATTATGTAGAGGATCTCCTTGCGGTAGCCAGAAGGGAAAATATAAAGAAAGCTGTTATTTGCGGGCTTTCTTTAGGTGGTCTCATTGCTCTTGCATTCTATGACTCATTCCCAGAACTCGTTTCTGCGCTAGTCCTTGCAGACACTACAGCATATTATCCTAAATCTATTGTTAAAAAAATACTTCCAGAAAGACTAAAACTAATTGAGTCGGAAGGACTTTCAAAACTCAGTGAGACAATAGTAAACTCTGCTCTTATTAATGCATCAAAGGAAGATGTAGAGCTCGTTATGGCATCAATACGCTCAGTAAATAAAGAGTACTACAAGAGAGCGCTCGAAGTCACCTTAAAAGCAGACCTTAGACATGTTTTACCAAAAATAAATGTTCCAACTTTGATATTAGTCGGTGAGTACGATAAAACAACACCTCTTAACCTTGCAAATGATCTTAAGGCGAATATAAAGACTAGTAATCTCAAGATTATCAAAAATGCATCGCACATCTCTAAACTTGATAACCCCAAAGAATTTAATTTATATCTCAAAGAATTTCTTGAAAAGATGATAGTGGGAAACCATTCAAAATAGTTCGCAAGGTTATAGTCAAAAGTATACGGAAATAATTGTTATTGTATGAAACAATCGTTTTATAAAAGAAACAAACAATAACTCATAATTATGAGCAAAGTCCTCGAGGAGCTACTTTCCTACCCATTAAGCATGATTATTGAGGAATTTCTGAAAAATCCTTCTCAAGAATATTATTTAAGAGAGCTTGCCCGGAAGCTTGGTCTAGGTCCCAGGACCGTTAAAGAGTACTGTGATATTCTTGTTCAGGATGGAATTATACTAGAAAGAAGAAAGGGCAATCTTCGTCTTTTTAAACTAAACAATAAAAGTCTACTTGTAAAGGAACTCATTAGAGCGTACTACTACACTCTAATGATTATTGGAGGAATTGAGAAGTTATCAGAGGGTACTATAGCCGTATACGGTGACTTCGCCTCAGGAAATATCTTTGAAAATAGCGAAGTAAAAATCCTAATCATATCGTCAAAATACAAAATAAATGAAGAGATCTTAAGAAGACTAGAGTCGGTCTTAGAGAGAAAGACAAAAATCCTCATTGTCTCTCCCGAAGATTGGGAAAGAATGAAAAATTTAAATGATCCGTTAGCTAAGGAGATCATTAAAAATCATATCCTTGTTAAAGGAGATTACTTTTGAAGAGGGTTTGTTGTCTAATTTTATTTTATCTGTGTTCATACAAAGTTTTTAAAAAAGTATGAAAAAGTGTTAGCTCACTTGCTTTCGACGTAGGCTATAGGAATGCTGTAGTAATACGGATCCTGCCCGGGAGGCCGCCAAGGAGGGTCTTTTCTCCACTGAAGCGTCGTATATGTGTACCACACGTACTCAGAAACATTATAACATCTAGGATCAGGTATGCCACCATACAAAGAGCCGTCTCCATAGTTTTCTATAGTGCCTGTAATGGTGACTTCTCCCTTTAACTTGTAAGAGACCGAGACTACTAAAGCACTAGCTATCGTTGCTAACTCTAGTGGTAAAGACACTCCTAGAGAAGCTAGCGTAACGATAGTCATGCCAATAATTGCGGTAGCAAGAGTTCCATAGTCTACGCTTTCCACTATGTTGGTATCATAGGTTGTATATACAAAGTCTTTTATGTTTATTACATCCCCGGGAGGAAGCTCACCGAAATATGCAAGTTCTGAAGATTTTAGCAGTTGATAAAAGATTTCTTGAGGAATCTCCTTCTTTTCCCAATTTCCATCAATATGTATATCGTCCTTCATTAATATATCACTGATGTAGGTCTCGAATTTCTCATCTCCCGTGGGATAATACTCAAATTCCGTAATAACCCACTCTTCATAGTGTTCAAAATAAGGTCTTGTCCAGACGTAAAAGTACGCGGTCTCTCCAGGGTATATTTCCATAGTTTTGCCGGCAAACGCTATGTTCTTAGATATTGTTTTACCGCCCTTGTATAGTGTAATCTCGCTATTTATAGAGCTCAATGACTCTCCCTTAGACAGCTTATCTAGTATGTTAGTACCAATGCCGATGGATGCCTCCATAAACGTCTCTTCCCTACTCGATATCTCATAGAAGGAGATCAATTTGGCTGATTCGCCTTCTAGAGACCACGGATAGTAATATTGAAGATCATTTTCCACAATGAATAATGGTGTCTTGATGTAAGGCCTCCCATCGACATACTTTACCCAATCTGAATATCCTTGAGATAATAATGCTTCTGCTATATCTTCTGGAGTTATTCTATACTTTAACACCCAAACTATGTTATAATACCCTATCTGCATAGGAGTGTCTTGGGATATGGATCTAACGTTTTTAATGTTCACAGCAGGATTTTTGAAAATCATTACGTTTATAGGAATTATATTCACAACACCTTTATGAATGTCTTCAACATTTACTGGATACCAGTACGAAATTCTTTGAAGTATGTTGCCACTATCTTCATCTACTATCCAAAGATTTACTTCAATCCCAACATTTAAGCCATTAAAATCTTTGTTTTTAATCCAACTCTCAATCTCTTCTCTAAATTTCCCTTCATAAGGAACAAATATTTCCGAGGACTTCGTTTTCCCTCTAGCGATCTCCACGCTACCATCATAATATGAGTTGAAGAATATCTGATAGCATATAACAATATTTGAAGGCCTCTTGGGAAATATTCCTAAAAACTTATAGGGATTACCGTTTTCGTCATAAAACGTTATCTTTATCCTCACGCCGCCCTTTTCAAATGGCCAAATATTCGCGGCGTAGGCTACGGGAAAATATGCCAATAAAATTCCTGCCAGTAAGACCGCAAATAGGGTCTTACGCAGACAGCCCACCCCCACAATTACCTAATTTGTTTTATATGTTTTATTTGTTTTATATGCTTATGCGTACGACATCGCTTAGATTATTGTATACCACGCACCAAGAAAGTCTCGCTCCCAAAGATGACCGAGGGCTTCACTCATCTAAGAGACGCCACGAGATTATTTATTAACAGTTTCTAACAATAGATAATTCAAGACAATACTCTCCGTGGTGCGTATGATATTCAAAGCACGTTATGGCGAGCCCACTAAAGGTTGGGTAGTGCTGGTTCACGGACTCGGAGAACATAGTGGGAGATACAAAGAACTTATACAAGAGTTAAACAATGCCGGTTTCGCCGTGTATACTTTTGATTGGCCAGGCCACGGAAAAAGTGGTGGAAAAAGAGGTCACGCTACTATAGAAGATGCTCTGAAAATTATTAACGAAATTATAGAAGAAATTGGAGAGAAGCCCATCATTTTTGGTCATAGCCTTGGCGGACTTACTGTAATTAGATACGCAGAGCTATTTTCCGAGAAAATAAAGGGCGTTATTGCATCTTCTCCAGCGCTAGCACTAAGTCCAAAAACACCGAAAGCCCTTGTTACCCTGGCCAAAGTGTTAGGCGTCATTGCCCCAAAACTTACACTAAGCAATGGAATAGATCCCAAACTTCTTTCTAGGAACGAAGAGGCTGTGAAGAAATACATAGAAGATCCACTAGTGCACGACAGAATTTCTACAGCGCTAGCGAGAAGTATTTTCATAAACGCTGAGAGAGCTCATGAAGATGCTGAAAAAATTAGCGTGCCTATACTAATTCTCGTGGGTACTAGCGATTACATTACACCCCCTGAAGGTGCAAGGAGGTTATACAATAGGCTAAAGGTAAAAGACAAAAAATTAATCGAATACGAGGGAGCGTACCACGAAATATTCGAGGATCCAGAATGGAAAGAAAAACTATTCAAAGACATTGTGGAATGGGCTTTGTCACATACCTGACTTTCTCCTAACAGTTTTTGTTGCTACGAGATTTGCTCCTGTCCCTGCAATGTTTTTTATTATGATATCTCCTATATGCACAGGGGCTTGAACCTCAATTTTGGCTGTTTCTTCCATAACTTTTTCTATAAGTTTCTTAGGAACGGGCTTATCGGTTTTTACTGAAACTACAGGCATCTCACCGTTTATGACGCGAATAACTGTCATTATAATCCTCTTAGGATCCAGAGCCTCTTGTATGGCATAGTCTTTTCCCTTCGGACATGCAAAACCACGAATGTCTATTATTTTCCCATCTTCTATCGTAATCTCTATTTCGCATCCTACAGGGCATACTATGCACGTGATGCGATGAGTTTTCCTCGTCATCTCGGAATCACCTCCAGAGTTACTGTATCCTTAATACTCTCTAGTTGTTCCTTTTTCAGTATAACCCTGATCATTTCTGCTGGTCTCACCCTTCTAAATGGTATTTCAACGTCTATCTCTTTAATTCTCAGCACAACGTTTTCCTCTGGTATAGAAACACGGATATAGAGTGTAACGTCCCTGTCACCGCTTATATACTGAGGGACTGCAAGTCTAACGTTCCTACCCCTAACGACCTTAATCGACTTACTGTATACAATACCCTCGTTTTCGACGTAAATCTTCGCTCCCATTGCAGCCCTTTCACCTTGTTCTACTACAAAATCTACTAGGTCGTTAACTACAAGAGAATTTCCAACAACAAAGATCCCCGGAATATTCGTCTCATAGAGGTCCGAAACAACAGGGCCTTTAGTAGCAGGATCAACTAACACGCCAAGCTCGCTGAGCGGTTCTAACCTTGGAATCAGTCCAGCAGCTATGACAAGGGTATCGCACTTTATATTAAACTCCGTACCATTAATTGGACGAAGGTTTTCGTCTACCTTAGCTATTATGGCCTCTTCTACCCTTCTTCTACCTTTTACTGCAACGACCGCATGTTGAAGGTAAAGTGGTATGTCAAAGTCTCTTAGAATTACCAAATTTCTTGTGAGACCGCTAGGATAGGGCAGGATTTCTATAACAGCTTTTACTTTGCATCCCTCAAGGCTAAATCTTCTCGCCATAATAAGACCCACATCTCCCGACCCAACGATGACTACTTCCTTACCAGGCAAGATTCCATATATGTCCATCATAGTCTGGGCCTGCCCGGCAGTATATACTCCAGAGACTCTATCGCCTAGTATACCTATTTCATACCTGTGTCTTTCTCTTGCTCCTGCCGCATATATTATCGCTTTTGTTTTAATTTCCTGAGCACCTTGCGGCGATATTACTCTTATGACCTTTTCCGTAGGTGAAATAATTTCTATCGACTGCACATACGTCTCCAGCATATATTCTATATCGAGAGATTTCGCTTTCTCTACTAGCCTCTCAGCAAACTCTGGGCCCGTTAAGTCCTCCTTAAAATAATGAATTCCAAATCCAGGATGAATACACTGTGGGAGTATTCCTCCCAGATATTCGTTTTCGTCAATAATTAATACCTTTAGGCCCAACTCCTTTGCTTTTATTGCCGTAGCAAGTCCTCCTGGCCCTCCGCCAATAACTACAACGTCATAGATCATTTACCTCGCCCCCAAGAAGAGTCTTTATGTGCCCCACGGCTACTTCGCTTCCTGGCTCATTCTGAAGGATTTTCCAAACAGGTACATTATACTCTCTCGCTAAGATCATAACAATCCTTATTGTGCAAAAAGAGCCTTGGCATCTACCTTTCATAGCAGTTGTTCTCATTTTAATTGACTCCAAATTCGGTTTTTTGACACCAATCTCTTTCATCCTCTTGATGGCATCTATTATCTCAGCCTCGCTTGTCATTCCACATCTACAAACTATTTTACCATACTTCGCATCCTTTGCAACAAGTTTCTTAACATCTTCCCATGGAAGCCTTGAAAGGAAAATCGGAGGTCTTCTAGTAGGACTCCATTTTCTCTTTTCGGTAAGTGTTACTCCGAGATCATTTGCAATAATATCCCTGACAAAATATGCGATTGCTGGCGCAGCTGTAAGGCCAGGAGATCTTATCCCAGCGACGTTAATAAACCCATATACGTCCTCATAAGATCTAATTATAAAATCCCCACCGTCGGGCTCTGGTCTAAGTCCTGCAAACGTTCTCATGACGGCGCTTCTAGGGGGTACTGACTTTAGAAGTCTTCTTGCCCAATTCCATACGAACTCTAATCCCTCTTTCGTGTTTGACACATCCTCCTTAGCACCCTCCGGTAAGTCTTGCGCATTTGGTCCGATCATAAGGTGGCCATTTACTTCCGTTGTTACGACGACGCCTTTGGTTTTTTCTGTTGGCGTAGGAAATATTATTCTCCTGACTTTCTCCTTTACTTCCTTATGAAATATTATATACTCTCCCTTTCTAGGCCTTATTTTCACGTCTTCTATTCCTGCCATCTTGGAGATCTTATCTGCATAGAGACCCGCTGCGTTAATAACAATATCTGCATTAATGAATCCATTATTTGTTCTTACACCCACGATATTACCGTTTTTGATTTCTATCCCCAATACTTCAGTCTCTAGAAGTAGCCTTACTCCATTAGCTACTGCGTTCTCAGTTATAGCTACAACTGCATGAGGAGACGCTATTTGACCGCCACTTGGTGCCCATAATGCGCCTATTGCTTCAGGATTAATCATAGGTTCAAGCTCTCTGAGCTCATCGCAATCAATAATCCTAAGACCCACAACGCCGTTCCTTCTACCTCTTTTGAGAAGTTCCTTTAAAGTATTCATATCTTTGTTATCGAGCGCAACAACGATATCTCCTGGCCAAGAGTTTGGTATATATAATTCCTTAACCCATTTTTGCCATAGTTTATTGCCTTTCACCACAAGAGATGATCTCAAAGGGTATTTATCAGGGTCATCGTCGTAGCCTGCATGAATGAGTCCTGTATTCGCCTTGCTAACTCCCCTACCAACATCAACGTTCTTTTCAACAAGTATTATTTCTAAATTGCTATATCTGCTAAGAACTCTCGCAATAGAAGCCCCAACAATCCCCGCACCAATAATAACGATTCTCTTCAAGCACATCACCTAGAACTAGGCCTCTAACCCTATATTCGCAAGGACTTTTGCCCACTCAAAGGATCTCTTTACGGCTTCCTTCCATCCTTGATAGAGCTTTTCTCTAAGACCCTCATCCATCTTAGGTGTAAATGTTTTCTCTAGTTTCCAAAGCTTGACTATTTCTTCTATACTACTCCAGTAGTCAACTGCTAGTCCTGCCAAATATGCTGCACCAAGTGCCGTTATCTCCTTAACTATTGGCCTTACAACGTTGACGCCAAGAATGTCTGCTTGGAATTGCATCAAGAAGTCATTCCTGGAACCTCCGCCGTCGACCCTTAACTCCTTTATCTTTATTCCAGAGTCTTTTATCATTTCTTCAATAACATCTCTATTCATGTATGCTATGGCCTCCAAAACAGCCCTTGCTAAGTGTTCTTTAGAGGTTTTTCTTGTAAGGCCGATTATTAGCCCTCTTGCATACTGATCCCAATAAGGTGCTCCAAGTCCAGTAAATGCAGGTACGAAGTAAACTCCCTCACTAGACGATATTGTCTTGGCAAGATGTTCAATATCACTAGGGGAGTTTATAATTTGCAACGCATCTCTAAGCCACTGTATGGCTGCACCTGTCACAAAAATGCTCCCTTCAAATGCATACGTTACTTTCTTATCCACGTACCAAGCAATCGTAGTAAGAAGATTTTCCGAGCTCTGTGGCTTATCTCCTATGTTCATCAAAATGAAGTTTCCGGTGCCATATGTGCTCTTTACCATCCCAGGAGAATAGCACGCCTGACCAAAAAGCGCGGCTTGTTGATCTCCAGCATCACCCGATATCGGTACTTCCTCACCAAAAACTTCCTTGTCTGTGTATCCATAGATCTCGCTTGAAGGCATTAATTCTGGAAGAATTTCTTGGGGTATGCCAAAGATCTCCAGAAGCTCATCGTCCCATTCAAGCTTTTTTATGTTAAACAACATAGTTCTTGACGCGTTAGAGTAGTCTGTAATATGGATTTTTCCTCCTGAAAGACGCCATATAAGATATGTATCTATAGTACCGAAAAGAATTTCTCCTTTTTTAGCCTTTTCAGCAATTCCTGGGACATTGTCTAGTATCCACTTTATCTTAGGTGCTGAAAAATAGGAGTCAGGTACAAGACCCGTCTTTTCTTTTATGACATCGTAATATTCTTCCTTTATTTTTTCCACGTACTCAGCAGTCCTCCTACACTGCCATACTATTGCGTTATACACCGGTTCTCCAGTTCTTTTGTCCCATAATATCGTGGTTTCTCTTTGGTTTGTAACTCCTATCGCAACAACATCTTTAACTGAGATCTTCGCTACCTTTATAGCGTCTCTTATGGCCTTTAACTGAAAATGAAATATCTCCTTTGGATCTTGTTCCACCCACCCAGGCTTAGGGTAATACTGCGGAAACTCGTATTGGCCTACCCCTAGAACTCTCGAATCTTTATCAAAAACTATGGCTCTAGCACTGGTCGTACCCTCATCTAAGGAAAGAACATATTTATCCTGCACCATATTGTTCACCAAGCGTTATTTTCAAAACTGTTCTCTGCAACCCGATGTGAGGACGTATTAGATAACAGGTATTAGAAATGACTTTTAACGCTTAAATATCTCAGTGTTAAACAATACCACCATTTCAAAATGTTGCACAATAAAAGGACGTAAACTGAATGAGAAGTTATCACATATAATACAAATTAGAATGCGCACATAAGATCTTTCAAAAGACTTAAAAGGACACGTTCCTCTCTAAATGATTATGAAAACGTTTTATCTTCCAATAGAAAATGTGCAAGAGACTATCTCTGAAAGACTAATATGGCTACCGCACTTAATACTCAAGACTTCTAGAGACAGGTATCTAGTAAATGTGTTTCTCCTAGAGAAAGTACGATTTGCCCCTCGAAAGTCCCTTTTAATATTTCCGTTCCCCGAAAATATCAATCTGGGACATCCCGAGGAATGTAAGAGAGGTACTGTAGTAAGCATGCAAAAGCTTGATTTTGAAGAAGTAATAGATGATCTAGAGAGAGCATACATAGAATCCTTAGAAATCTCAAAATCCAATGCATATCGAAGAGCAAAGTACTGGGGAAGACTTGATTTTGTAAGAATGTTCATTCCAGTAGGAATTTACAAGCTGTTCTCTAAAAATAGCGATGAAGTACTAGCTGAAGAGTTTAGAGAGGCTTCCTATGCTGTAACAATATTTAGAGAGACAATATTTTGGAGAAACGAAAGACCCACTGCCGAGGGTGTCGTGTACGTTCCTCTGTTTGTCATAAAAAGAGACGATGAAGTTACAATCCTAGATAGAAACCTTAAAGAGAACAGAATTATTATGGAAATCTTAAGAAAAGAAGAAAATGCAAAAAAAGCTATTATTAAGCTCATAGAAGCTCATTGAGAGCTCTTATAGTCTTCTCTACTGGCATAGAGCCAACAGGCTACGTAGTGTCCCTTGTCTACCTCAACCATCGGAGGCTCCTTTTCTGAACAAATGTCCATCTTATGTGGACATCTTGGGTGGAACCTACATCCTGATGGTACGTTTATTGGGTTAGGAGGCTCTCCCGCAACTTGTACCTTCTTTTTCTTTGCAACCTTGGGATCCGGTACTGGTATGCTCTTTATGAGCATATCTGTGTAGGGGTGTAAAGGTTTCTCAAAAATTACTTCAGACGAACCTAACTCCACGATTTTGCCAAGGTACATGACTGCCATGCGATGGCTCATGTACTTTACTACGCCTAGATCGTGCGATATAAATAGATACGAGAATCTATAGTCTCTCTGAAGATCCTTTAGCATATTCAATATTGTGGCTTGAACAGATACATCCAACGCAGATGTCGGCTCATCAAGAACAATGAATTCTGGTCTTATAGCCAAAAGCCTTGCGAGAGCTATTCTTTGTCTTTGACCTCCACTAAATTCGTGAGGATACCTATACAGGTGCATCTCGTTTAATCCAACACTCTCCAAGAGCTTTATAACGAAATCTTCAGGATCGTCCACGGAGATTCCATAGAACTTTATGGGTTCCATAATAATATCAAAGACCGTCATCCTAGGATTAAGGGAGGAGTACGGGTCTTGGAACATTATTTGAGCTCTTCTTCTAAAGTTAAGAAGGTCTTTTCCTCTAAGTTTCATGACGTCGACGCCATCAAATATTATCCTACCGCTTGTAGGTTCTATAAGCCTAAGAATCGTTCTTCCAAGAGTGGTCTTACCACATCCGGACTCTCCGACAAGACCCAAAGTCTCGTTCCTTTGAATCTCAAACGAAACCCCATCGACAGCCTTAACCCACTGCCTATGAAGTGTAAACCCTCTTACAGGAAAATATTTTTTGAGATCTTCCACCCTAACAAGTGGCTTGTCGTTCATTCTCCTTGCACCTCTACAGCTTGGGGCGTAGTTTTCTCTTCATGCTCTAACTTTCCATAGAGCCAACAGGCTACGTAGTGTCCCTTCTTAATTTCTACCAATGGAGGTTCTTTGATCTTACAGACTTCCGTAGCAAACGGACATCTTGGGTGGAACCTACAACCGCCGGGCGGGTTTATAAGATTTGGTACAGTGCCCGGAATAGACTCCAGTTTTTCTATTTTCTTCAAGGGATCAGGAACTGCTTTCAAAAGAGCCTTGGCATACGGATGTTGCGGATCTTCGAATATTGTAAAGACATCCGCTAACTCAACAATCTTTCCGGCATACATTACCGCCACTCTGTCTGCCATCTCTGCCACAACACCCATGTTGTGAGTAATTAGTATTACCGTACTACCATACTCCCTCTTTAGCTTCCTTAGAAGCTCTAGTATCTGTGCCTGGACAGTAACATCAAGGGCCGTGGTAGGTTCATCCGCTATAAGTATCCTTGGATTATTCGATATGGCAGTAGATATTACGACACGTTGCCTCATACCACCAGAAAGTTCGTGTGGATAGGTTTCTACATTCTTCTCTGGATTTGGTACCAGAACCTTCCTCAGAAGCTCTATAGCATTTGATATTCCGTCTTTTATCTTTTTAACAACTCCATGATAATACATTGCCTCCGAAATTTGATATCCATTTGTATATAGCGGATCTAAAGCAGCTGTTGGGTCTTGGAAAATATATGCTATCTCTTTACCACGTATCTCTCTGAGCTTCTCTTCAGGTAACTGTAAAAGATCTACTGGCCCGTTTTCAGAATAGTATATTACCCTACCTCCCACGATTCTTCCTGGACTCTCTATAAGTCTTGTAAGAGCTCTAGATGTTACTGTTTTTCCACAGCCTGTTTCTCCAACTAATGCAAAAGTTTCGCCTTCATACACATCAAAAGATACCTTTTCTATTGCCTTAACAACACCTGCATACGTGTAAAAGTGTACTGTGAGATCTTGCACATCTAGGATTACCTTAGGCACCTTCAGCCACCTCCCTCTTACTCTTTTTAAGTCTGAACTCTAGGCTTCTACGTACCTTTGGATCAAGGATGTCTCTCAGAGAATCTCCTAGAAGATTCCACCCAAGGGCAACAAAGAATACTACCATACCTGGGAATACTACTACCCACCATCTTTCTGGGAAGTACTGGCTTCCGTCGTATACTATTCTCCCCCAATCCGCAATAGGAGGTGTTGCTCCAAGGCCTAGATAACTAAGCCCTGCCTCCATAAGCACTACTGATCCAAAGTCTAACGTTATATACACCAATATTGGACCTATTATATTAGGCAATATGTGCTTAAACATAATCTTCAGAGGACTTAGCCCTAGGGCTCTTGCAGCCTCAACATAGACGTTTTCTTTTTCAACCAGCGTACTTCCCCTGACAATTCTTGCATAACCAGGCCACCACACAACAACCATGGCAATTATCACTGAGAGCAATCTTCCAAGGTTCAGTACTTCTCTATGAGAAAGAGCAAATAGCTTCAGGAATATTGTCTGTGCAAGAGGGTGTGCTAGAATAAATGCCGTCATTCTATCTGGAAGTGCTGCTGAAAATGCTATTGCAAGTATTAGCGCAGGGAAAGACAAGAATATGTCCGTAATTCTCATTATTATCTCGTCAACGACCCCTCCGAAATATCCAGCTGTAAGCCCTAATAATATGCCTAGAGGAACTCCTAGGGCTATTACTATGATCGATATAACAAAGGATGTCCTTGCACCAGACAGAAGAAGGCTCAAAAGATCTCTTCCAAAGTGGTCGCTACCCAATGGGAATCCTGGTGATCCTGGCGGTAGGAAATACGTAGAGGGATCCTCGAATATTGGGAAATAGTTATAAGGATATCTAGCAATATACGGACCGAATATTCCAAAGAATATAAACAATATGACCAAGAATAATCCTACAACACCTGCTGGGGATCTGTTTAAAGCATAAAACATTAGCTTACGCTCATCTATTTTTGCTTTGTTCTTTTTCTTGTACCCTGGACGTATTTTATCGATTAGAGTAGCAATACCTTCAATCATAGCGTCAGAGACCCTATCTAGTATCTTTTTCTCATACTCATCAGTCCCCAAAGCTATCACCTCAATATCTGACTCTAGGATCTATGAACGCATACAGGATATCCACGATGAGGTTTATCGTCACATAAGTCAATGCAAAAATGAATGTCACTGCAATTACTGCCGGAAAATCAAGATTTCTTATTGAATTCACAGCATAGTAACCCATTCCCGGAATGCTAAACACAGTTTCCGTAATGGGGGCTCCTCCCAGTAACCCTCCAAACTGCAGTCCCATAACAGTTACTATGGGCACTAACGCATTCTTGAGAGCATGTCTATACACGGACTTCTTGGGAGCACCTTTTGCCTTTAAGTATTCTACAAAGTCTGAACTGAGAGCCTCAAGAAAAGAGTTTCTGACAAATCTTGCTAGAACGCCGGCACTCATAAAGCCCAATACAAAGCCAGGAAGCCAAAATCTGTGTACATGTTGTAGAAAAATGTCAAAGTTCCCTGTGAGTATAGCATCTATAACAGGCACTCCCGTAATCTTTGGAGGTGAAGGAGGCAATCCTGCCAAGTTTATTATTCTCACCTTTACATAGAAGAGGTATATTAGGAGATATCCCAGCCAGAAAACTGGCAATGATACGCCTGTAAGTGCAAAGAATCTCACAAAGGTATCTATCCAACTATCCTTCTTTAAAGCTGCCAATATTCCCAACGGTAGTCCTATTATCACTGCGAAAAAGAATGCAAATAGTGTTAGCTGAAACGTTATTGGAAATCTCGTCAAGACCTCTGTCATTACAAAGTTTGATGTTCTAGGATCTAAAAGGGTGTTTGTAACCAGACCGTGTATTAGGAATACATATTGCTCATACCACGGGTCGTTCATGTGATACTGCTCCCTGATCTTTTCGACATACTCTGGCTTGACTTTTTCACCGCCACCAATCCACGCCTTCGCGGGATCTGCTGGAATGGCATACGCTATTACAAAAACTAACAATGTAACTCCTATTATCGTAGGGATAAAAGTAAGTAGCCTCCTAACTAAAAATCTCCTGAATCCGCTCATTTATGATTCACCACCAAGGCTTTGCTACTTCTAACGATGAAGACGTAATATTTCATTGCAACACTTTCTTTCACTACTAACGAGCTTGATATCTTCGTAAAGCGAAGTATATTCTTCTCTAAGTGTTGTTAGTTGGCATACTTTACCATGTGCTTATGTTTAGTTTAGTCTACACTTTACACTTATGTTTTTCTAAAATTTTCACATGATGAGCTTAACAAAATATTAGGGGCCAATGTAAAATTCTCATAAAAATTGAAATAAACAAAAAATAAACGAAAAAGAGAGGGTATTAACTCATTTACGAGGTGCGTCCTTGCATCTTGAGGTTTCTAACAGTATCAAGTCTGTCCTGTGGCACGTATGCCATATCCGCTACTCCAGTCTTGAAGTGGCTAATTCTCGTGTTTGCGTCGTCGCTAATTATGTAGATAACGTACTTGTGGAATCCTACCTCCAGTGCGTTATCTTGCTCAACGTCGTAGCCAAACTCATTCTTCCAGTAATCCTTGTTCCAGTAGTATGGGTTCCTCTCTAGAACTATGTATGAGTTCTCTTTGTACTCTTTCACGTAGTATGGACCTGTACCAACTGGGTGCTGGTGCATTAGTAAGTGTGTTGGGTCTTGTTGACCCTCTTGTACAAATGCCTCCCAAGCAGTTGGGTTCTTGCCATTTTCTGAAGCCTGTACAGCAGCCTCATATTGATCTCCAAGGAGGTATTCCATAGGTAGTACCGAGAGGAATGGATCAGCAACTATTGCCAAGATACCTCCATATGGAATCTTAAGCTTAAGGTGGAACACTCCTGCAGTGTCACCGCTGTATCCGAAGAAGTTCAATAAGTCTTGCATCGAGTGTACCTCAATTGTCTGTCCGTTGTACTCAGCCTTTAGTGGTTGAGTAGCCAATAGCTGATCGAATTCGCTTTCCGTTAACACGCTAGAGTGATCCACATCCATGAAGGTCTCTACCATCCAAGAAACTGCGTGTCCAAGCCTGTGTACTCTCCAGTATGAGAAGAGTACATCAAGAGCACTTATCTCATATGTCTTATCGTTCCATGGATCGTATGCTACAACTCCTCCTCTTATGATGAAGTAGTAGTCCATACCATCATCGCTGTGTGCCCACGCTACAGCAAGATCTGGTGTGACTTCTTGAGTCTCCTCCTTCCAGAACGTTACTAGGGTGTCTCCTATCTCGTGCCAAATCTCCCAACCGAATGTCTCATATGTCCATGCTGGGTCAAACGATTCTGGCCATCCTATTGTGGATATTGTAAGTGTATCTGGACCATTCTTGTAGTCTCCAATTCCTGTTGGAACAATTGGCGCATGGACATCCTCAGTCAATAGATCATAACGCTCTGCTAGTGTTGGGTGGTAGTATCTTCCCTGTACCCAGTCCCAGTAAACACGGCTCATGTAGTGCTGACCAATGATGACTTCTGGTAGGAACTGGTTGCCCAATATGTTGAGTGCCTTGAATAGTTCCTCTCTAACTCCTGGATCAGTTTCTTGCCTCTCTGCCGCAACGAGAGCGTCTACATGCACATCACGGAAGAATGCTGGGTTTATTGCACCGAATCCCTGTCCCTCCTCCATAAGCTGTTGTACGCTCTCAGTGTTTTCTTCGTCAATTTCGTATGTAACAACTATAAGCTTCTTCCCTGAGGGTATGTCTGAAACTTGTGCTCCAGATCCTTTAGCTCCAATAACAAGCACTGCGTTGTCAGTCTCTATTACGTATATAGAGTTATTTGTTCTCTCAGCAGTAAGTAGGTTGTCTAGTGTTACTACATTTCCGGCAGCAACGTGGGTTGATATGTAATCTGTTCCAGGATCAACTGCTACTGTAACGTCCTTAAATTCTGTTGCACCAAAGAGGAATGGTCCAACCCAGTTGTCTGTGTCTAGGTAGTCTGGAACCCATCCTACAATATAAACGTCATAGTCTCCGTGTTCAGTCTTGTCAAGATATACTGGCCATTCATATGTTTCGACACTTATCTTAAATCCTAGTGTGCTCCAGATGTTCTGTAGAAGTGTTGCTATCTTCTCACGAGCAGCGTTTCCAGTGTTGTAAATGATTCTTATTGTATAGTCTGCTGGGTTAATACCAGCCTGTTGAAGTAATTGTTGGGCCTTGGTAATGTCATATGTGTACTGCTCTATGTTGTATTCAGTATAGCCTGGCCATCCCTTAGGCGTCACTATCCAGTTTTGCTCAACTAGATTGTTATAAACAGTTTGTATAATGGTTGGATATGGTGTAGCATACGCTAAAGCCTTCCTAACAAGAGGATTGTTAAGCGGCTCGTGCTGGTAGTTCAAAACAATAAACACCTGTACAGGCTCTAAGATGTCTGTCTTTACTACAGAACTGAACTCTATGGTAGCTGGTGTTTGTGTCGGCGTTGATGTAGGTGTCTCAGTTGGTGTTGCTGTTGGAGTCTCCGTACCACCGCCTCCACCGCCGACACAACCAGAAACAACCACCGACAATACTGCTATAACTACTATCCCCAAAGCCAAAAGACGCTTGTAAATTTCTTTCATATCTAAACACCACATGTAGCATATTGGGTGGTGCTATGTCTAAAATTAACGATTATTATTGTGTATGAATACAATATAAATGTGTTGTGTTTTCGCACGAGCCGACATGTGATATCATTTAACACTAATGTGCGGGCTTGTTGAAGGGAATTTCAAAAAAGATTTTTACTTCGCATATTTACAGACAATTGCTGTATCAAGATTTGTTTTCAAAATTTAATGAACAGCGTCTATGTGTAATACTCTTGGTAAGGAATTTCAAACAACATTGTGCTTTGATTTAATCAAAAATGGTTGGCAGCATTTCGGCGTATAATCACTTTTGTCGCAAGGAGTTCAGCAACTGCTCATAATTTCAGTCTTATTCGAGATAATCTCATAATGGGGCAAGACCTCTATTAGAAGCTCAAAGATCTTTTTACATCAGCTATTTGTGGGACACTAACGCACCTCGAGTTTTCCGTCCCTTATTCTCACAATTCTATCAGCCCTAGTTATTATTTCCTCATCATGGGTAGCTATTATTGTGGTTTTTCCCTGATCTTTTGAGAGCTTATAAATTAAATTGACTATTTCTCTTCCGGTCTCGGTATCTAAATTAGATGTTGGCTCATCTGCCAAAATTATCCTAGGATCGTTTATTAGCGCTCTTGCTATAGCAACCCTCTGCTGTTCTCCCCCAGAAAGCTCTCTTGGAAATCTCTCTTCATAACCCTTTAAACCCACAAGCTCCAGCAATTCCAACGCTCTTTTAAATAGTTCTCTCTTAGACTTCTTCTTTGCTATCAGACCTGGTAACACTACATTCTCCAAAACTGTCAGTTCTTCAATCAACGCATAGTCTTGGAAGACGTATCCTATATTCTCTGCCCTAAATCTAGTCCTTTGTATGGCGCCCATTTTTCCAATATTTCTCCCCAAAACTATTACATCGCCATGATCTGGGCAAACAATCCCAGAGATTATGTTTAACAGCGTAGTCTTTCCGGCCCCGGAAGGTCCTATAACAACCAAAAATGATCCTCTTTCCACTTCCAATGACACGTCTACAATACCACGTACCTTCTGAGCTCCTAAAGAGTAGTACTTCGACACAGAGTTAAGACGTATATCAAACTCTCCCGAGGGCATTATACTCCCTCCGCAATAAAAGTGAATAACAGAGCATTAACGTAACTAAAGAGGCGAGAAGAGCAACCAAAGAATACTTCAGTGAGTCCACGATAGAATTAAGAGTTACTGTAAAAAAGGTCGCACTCGTAATCGAAAGCTGATATCCTAACGTTATTGCTGTTATTACCACTATTAGAGCCACTAATGCTATGGAAAACGTCTCAAGAATTCCTATCATCACGTCTAGTAGCATCTGTTTCAGACCTATTCCAAGCCTGTAGAGCTGTAGAACTCTCATTTTACCTGTTGCGGAAAATTGTGCTAAAGTTGCAAAAGCTAGCATAAAAGCAAAGAAGAATGCCACAACATGCGAAGACTTCCCTACTGCTAAAAATGTCTTTTCAAAGTCTGAGATAATACTATCTCGTATATCACTTCTTAGTAGATACTGTTTGAGTTCCGCGTCTTTTAGCATCTTTATCAAAACTTCTTTGGAAACTGAGTCGTCTAAGAGTATGCAGAGAACCATACTGTTTTCGTAGGTTCTAATATTTCCCTCAGGCATGCTATATATGTTGGTAATCTTCTCAAAGACGTTTTTAGTGATTATTACTCCCTTAACTTTTGGATATTCATATGGATATTCTCCTATGGGTATTCTTTTTACTTTTAATTTTATATAGTCGCTTGAAATGGGCATTCCCATAAAATCCATTGTTGCTCTTATTAAAACTTCAGTATTATCCGGTATGTTTAGCTCATAGGTTATTATCATTGTGTTATCGTCTAACTCATTGCTTATTTTCCTCAAAACATCTCGTAAGTCTGAGGGGAGATGTTTTGATGAGATATAGTCCTTTAAACTCTCTGGATCTATCGCAATGATTTCATCTTTAGGGGCATATATCTTTTCCCCGGTCCGTGCGTCCTTTATGTCATAATAAAACATACCTGTAATACCTACGAAACGTAATACATGCGCATCCACTGATAGATTTTTCATAACTTCGTCAAGTTTATCGTAGTTCCCAAGGGCAAGTACATCACAACCAAGTTTACGCCAGGAGTGCTCATCTGCAAAAGCTATGCTTGTCATAGAAACTGCCACATACGCAGACAACACAAGTCCAATGAGCAGAGTCATTGCAACGAGAAATTTCACAAAGGATCTTCCAGCTACTGACAAGTAAGTATACTTAAACTTTCCAAGTATCCTTAAATTGAAACTCTTAGTACTCATTGAAAGATATGCCAAAAGCGCCGTTATTGAATAAATATTTCCCATAAGGCTACTAATAAGTACTAAAATTGCTATCGAAGCAGCATAAAATAGATCTCCAAGGATTCTCTCCAAAACACCTCTTGAATAAAGTCTATGAAGCCACAAGCAGATGATGATGCTTCCCAACAAAATGTTTACTATGATAATCTTTGGAAATTTCTCCAATGATATTAAAAACAGGTTATCCTTTACGAGATAAGATACAAACCCCACTACAGCGATAGGAGCTATTAATAGCCCCTCATAGTACCCCCATAAAAGTACTGGGGACATGCCCAGCCTCAAAAGGTCATATACCCTATCTTTAGTACTCTCAAGTAGAAGTATGACCGCAAACGCCAATGATATTATTGAAAGGGCGTATACTATATACTCAAAACCTCCAAGTTGCCTCATGTATTTCGAAAGACTTGTCTCAGCAAAGAGTGTTTCAACGTCCTTTTTTGGTGTGTTGGGCATTATTCCTATATTTTTATATACCTTTTCCTCAACGCTTTCAATATATCTGTCATACGATGCAAAACCCAGACCTTTAGCCTCTTTCAGAGAAATACCGACATAATAGCTAAGATAAGAGACGATGCTACTCTCTATATTGCCGCTATACTCTAGGCACAATGGTCCCAAAGCCTTCGTAGTGGTTATAAGAACTCCTACAGGACCATGGATGCTAACTGCTCTAAACCAGTATTCTATTCCTTCCTCTCTTGTAGGGACTAAATATACCTGAAGTGTTCTGGTCAAATCCTTACCGACAACACTAATATTACATATGCCCTCTATAAGCGCGATTGATCTTCCTAAGTAAAGTATCCCATCAACAGACTCCTTTTCACCTGTATATGCTCCTTTCGTAATAAAAATCCTTTCAAAATCCCTTTCGTCAAATATGATTGCAAGCACATAATATTCATGACCAAAAACCCTTATAAAACACAGTGCATAAAAGAATGGCGTAAGTTCGTACTTATACCCAAGAAAGGCGTTTTCTATATCCTCCACAGTGAATTTCGTGTAGTTTGCTACAAGGTTGTCTTTTATGTCGTAATCTATGTTAATCCCGAAATAATTTTCAAAAAAAGGTATTGTTTCGTTATTGAGCGTTATCCCAAAAGTAAAGTCGAACGGATATTTTCCATATAGCACCTCGTATGCATCTTCAATAAAAGATCGTCTGAGTTCGTCAAAATTAACTACAACCGTAGCTTGCACTAACGATACCAAAAGTAAAAGTATAAAGAACGTTAAAAAGCGCCTCTTTCCGAAGACGCTACGCACTATAGACCCCATGATGCCTACCGCCCTTATATAGTCTCAAATGCCTTTAAAGTGATTTTCTTGAGGTATGCTTCAAGATGCTCTGATCGTTATGTACCCATCATTGCCAGAATAATATTCATGCGATACGTACGTCTCTGCTCCTGAGGTCCATTGATTAATATATGGTTCCCCTTGTAATTCAAAATTATCTCCCAGAATTATACCTTTACCTAAATATGGATTAATATTTGCATAGAACGTTAAGTAATCCGTAAACTCGCCAAACCATTCCACCTCTTCTAGAATGTATACTTGTACCTTATTGTTTATATGATTCTCCATTATGCCTTCTTCAAGTGATATTCTTACTACTCCTGCAACGTCAATATACTTGTTCTGAGGAGCTTGTGCAAATGTCCACTCAATAGTGCCTTTATGCCCTAATGGATGACTACTAAACCACGATCCAATAAAGACGAACCCATTCCATTCCCATAGATAGTATCCCTCGGTACCCGGATGAGCTACATAAATAGTGTAAGAGGGACATTCTAGTTCTGTACTTAAAGCAACTGTAAACACTTCCCCTAACCCTAAACTAACTGAAACGGTGCTAGGTGTCAACAACTCACTATGGATTATCGATTTTATAGCGTTTTCTGGAAACGAATTTGTTTCGGAAATTTTAAGTCCAATAAGCACTCTATAGCTCTTTATATAACAAGAGAACGATCCAACCCCGTGTGGATCTGCAGAAATGTAATAGGTCACAGGAAGTACTGATAGTCCATTATCAACGTCCACTATAAGTTCTGGAGCCATTTCTACATAGAACTCCTCTCCATAAAATCTTTGAGTAAGCGTCCCGTAATAGTTACTCTCAAGGAATACTTCAAATGGATTTACCGCCATATATTCGTAGATGGTAACGCCACCACTATAACTTGCGAATATGGGTACGGAATATATGTCTTCATCTGCGTAAGTATCTATGGAGGCTACTAAAAACCCCGTGGCAAAAAGTATTACAAACAAGGCATATAGGATATATCGCCCTCCCATAGGCCCCCTCATTATTCGATTATTCTTTTGTAATTTATGTTTTTTAAACTTTTACATAATAATTAATTTCACGCTTCAGCCTCCAAGAATTATGTATTTATATTATTTTCCCACCACTCTTTAGAACATCACAAGACCATTTCTCAGAGGTTCTCTATCTCTAACTGTCTAGGTTGTTGTAGGGAAATATTCGTTACGAGTTTCAAATTGCCCATACCTTTAGAGTACAACATTAGAGTACAACAATGGATCACAAGTATGCAATAAGTTATATTATCTGAAGACTAATAGATAACCCTGTTATATAGGTGAGAAGACATGATCTTTGCAGTAACAGGCGGGAAAGGTGGTACTGGGAAAAGCACAATCGCAACCAATCTAGCAATAGCAATATCTACAAAAAGAGATACAGTACTACTCGATGCAGATGTGGAAGAGCCTAATGATTTTATACTTCTTGGAAAAAGTCTCGAAAATGAGGTTCCTATAAAAACAATTTACCCAGAAATCGATACAAGAAAATGTACATATTGTATGAAATGTGTGAAGATTTGTCCAGAAGGTGCTATTGTATTGGTCAAAGGAAAACCTCCAGTAATTTTTGATAAGATATGTAGCGGATGTGGCCTTTGTTTCTATGAGTGTGAAGATAATGCCTTAATTAAAAAGGAACGCATTATAGGATATACATATTTGACAGAAATCTCAAAATCTCTTAAAATGATTACAGGAAAACTTGTAGAAGGTGAGGAACGAGCATATCCTATAGTTTTAGCAGCAAAAAGAAGGGCTCTAGAGAGCTATTCTAAACAGAGCTCAATACTCATTGTAGATACCTCTGCCGGTACAAGTAACTCAGTAGCAGCTTCTCTAAAAGGCTCTGAGTTTGCAATAGCAGTTACGGAGCCTACACCGCTAGGGGCTCATGATCTCGAGCTTATACTTAGTCTTCTAAAGAAGCTCTCTATACCTGCATATGTAATTATAAATAGAACAGGTATTGGTCCCGAAGACGAAATATTAAGAGTCTCTGAAAAATACGGGGCAGAAATCATCGCTAGAATTCCCTATAGTGAGAGGGTTATAGAATCTTACATAAATAGTGAACCTATTGTTCAAAGATATCCTGAATCAGATGAAGCTCTAATGTTTTTTGAAATTGCAGATAAAATACTCGAGGGATCTCTATGACCGTCCACGTGACATTTGCAGGGGGAAAGGGTGGTGTAGGAAAGAGCACAATAGCATCGTCGGTGATGTATTACCTAAGGGATCTCATAAAGTTCATAGCAGTAGATGCTGATGCGGATGCTCCTAACCTGCACATAATATTCAACGCAGACGAGCCTATGGAGATAAAAGAGCAATGGGACTCGAAAGTAGCAATGATAAACGAAGAAAAGTGTATAAAATGTGGAGTTTGCTATCAAAAATGTCCTTATGCGTCGATAGAGATCGTCAACTCAAAATATATTGTAGATCCCACAACCTGTGAGGGATGCGGCGTTTGTGCATACTTTTGTCCTGTAGAAGCAATTACCTTTAGGAAAGAGAGGACTGGCAAGATAATGCTCTTTAAAACTCGGTACGGATTTCCGCTGATATCGGCACAGTTAGATGTGGGGCGACCAAACTCGGGAAAACTTGTCACAATTGAAAGGCTATGGGCTCAGCAAATAGCCGTAAACAATAGGCTAGACTACGTACTTATAGACGCTGCAGCAGGTATAGGCTGTCAAGTAATAGCGTCCATTTCGGGAGCAAAGCACGTGTTTCTCGTCGCTGAGGAGACTCCCGCTAGTCTTCATGACGTAGAGAGGGCATATAGGGTTGCAGAACACTTCAAAATAAAGTCTTCGCTTATAATAAACAAAGTGGGATTTACCAAAACTAACCTTGTCGAAAGATGGGCAAATGACTATGGAATAGAAATTTTGGGAAAAGTTCCCTATGATTCTGCCGTTCCAAAGTCCATGTCATTGAGGAAGCCTTTACCTGAGGCATTTCCCAATTCCAATGCATCAAAAGCGTTAAAAGATGTTGCAAACTCTGTTTTGGACGTTATAAAAAATATTAAATGAAAAAAGAGGGGCTTAATACCAAGGATACCACATAGGATATCTATACCAATAGTACTGCCATATCCAAGGTCTAGGAAACGCGAACCATGGATAATACCATCTGTAATACCAAGGACTCCAATATCCATAATACATGCTAGGATAGTAACCCCAAGTCCAGTATCCCGGATAATAGTAGGGATAATATCCCCAATATGGGCCATACGGGTAGTACCCCAAAAGGTACCATCCCCAAGGGCCTAGGCCAAAGGGCATACTCACCACCATGGCCAATACCATCTTCTCCAGCCACGAGGCATACCTGTCCAGGGACAATATCCTAACCTAGCGCCCCATCCACGACCACGGCCAAATCCAAATGGTCCATAGGGTCCTGGGCCTCTAAATCCAAAGAAGCCCCATCCCCATCCGCGGCCTCTACCTCTCCAACCAAATCCACCCCATCCTGGTCCGGGCACTTAACTCACCTCCATTAAACTCCCTTTAATTCTTTAATCATTCTATCGATCTCTTTCAAAAGATCTTTCAAAAATTCTATCTGACTCTCTATCATCTTTTTCTGCATCTCTAAGTATCTTATTTCTGCTTCTCTTCCGGGTTCCCAAGGCCCTAGAGGTCCCATCCACGGTGCCGGCCACGACCACGGCCCTTGCCACGTCCACCCCGGAAAAAATCCAGCACCCCACCCTGGACCTCCGTATCCTGGTCCTGGACCTGCGGGGGTTGGTACTGCCCCAGACTCGAACCTCTGATAATTGCCGCTCTTTATGCGTTCTATCGCTTCCTTTATAGGTATGTTTTCCATGACAACGATCTCTATGCCCATCTGAGCTAAAACCATACTAGAATTTGGACCGAAATTGCCAGCAACAACATGTGTAGCACCTTGCTGTGCTACAAATTGTGCCGCCTGGATTCCTGCACCTTGGGGAAGCATAGCTGCCGGATTCTGAACTGTTTTTACGTCCTTTATCTCACCATCTTCTATGTCTACGATAGTAAACACAGGGGCCCTTCCAAATTGCGGTGAAACAGTATCCTCAAGACCTCCTTGGGAAGATGATGCCACTACTATACGCATTCTAGCCATTATGATCACCTATCATAGTTACGTATAACATTGTTATCTATTTATGATAAGATATATAATGATTATGGTTACAAAACTGTTTAAAAAATAGCTGAGAGGGCTGCTTAAAGAAAAATGAAGGTCAAAAAGGCTTATTTCTTAGTCTTTAGGTAGCTCTTTATTGCATTTCAATTGAGGTAAATGTGTATCACCGAAAGACCAAAGGACAACAAAGCTAGAGTAAGTATGTAAATTTCGAACAGCTGCAGGCACTGTTATACCAAAAAATCCGGAGAATCTCGTAAAGAATAGGAGCACTCCTGTGACGGATATAACTATCCACAGAATTAACATGGAAACTGATGTTACTTTTCTTACTTGAAGCAAATTCATTGCCATCGCCTCTTTACGTATATTCTCCCAGCATACTCGATTTCAATTGCATAAAGCTTTCTTTTTCTATCTTCCGCCTTAATCTCAACGCACTTTCCTTGAGAAAATAGTTCTAACATTTCTCTCCACGTATAACTTATGTTTTCAGAGGTCCAGCTCCCTTTTATGTACACAATAGCGCCATTTACTACTAATGCCCTCTCAGAGAAGTTTACATTCTCAACTATGTGCCTTCAATACTTACTACAGTCACATTTTCTGTATTTCTGGTGTCTCAATGGGTTCTGTAGAGACATTTGTGCTATCCAAGCTTTCCACGATGAACGACTTTACAACAACTTCCTCAGTACCGTAAGAACATCCAGAACCATATTGGAAAACAATTTCAATGGAGCCATTTCCAAGTACCTTCATGGTAAAAGTCTTTTGTGCTGTCGTACCCGATATGATGGTATCACTTTCATTTACAACCTCGATGTTTGTAGCGTTTCTGTAATATATCTTCCAATCGCTATACGGACAAAGCTGTGCATGCTTATAGAATAACCCTAGATGTAGCATTTATCCGGACGAGAGTATCCTTCACAGTAGTATATACGTTCGTAGGACATGCTACAAGACATTCTTTACCAACATTTGACTTACCACAGCCCACAAGGAGGGATTCTCGCTTGAATAAAGTACCGACTCCACCGCCTGTGCTCTCATATTTCTGAGAGACAATGTCCTCCAACACAGTAGCGATCATAGGCATGAGGGCAAAAACTACGGCGATGAGGATTACGACGATGAGCTTTCTGTAACCCGAGAATACTCTCTTAAAGGTTTTGGTTCAACTCTTTAACAAAGACTCTACTATGATTCTACTCCTTTAATTTCTCATAAAGAAGGACTTCATTGCTTAAAACTACATTCTTAAATTGTTTTAATAGTTTCTCGTACATCTCTTTTTCGATATATAACCTAACAGCTCTAAATCCTATTGATTTCGCAATGGGGTTCTCCCTATGGAGTATTCATGAGCATTCGCATGTCATCGGAGTCCAAAACATTTAAAAATTAAGGACGCGGACTCAGAGATATCGAAGATATCACCGTTTCCTCCCGTTTGGGAGGTGGAGAGCGACGGAGATAGTCCTCACGTATAAGATGGAGCATGGCTGGGACGTGAAAGATCTTCTCATCGCGTATAGACGAATTCTCCAAAGGGCAATAGACATTATCTGGGAGAATACGGTGTGGAAGGAAAAGACCGTAAAGCACAATGGATATAAAACTACACGTCTCATACCCGTTTTTCCGAGTTCAAACGAGTTTAAGAAGATTCTTAGAAGCGAGCTCCTCAAAGACTGGCCATACGCAGCACATTATGTTGACTCCGCGATAAAGACGGCGTATTCTATCCTCAACTCATGGAGACAGAATTATCTCAAAGGATTACGAAGAAGAAAAAAGCCCACCGTGAAGAGGGAGTTCATCCGTGTGAAGACAACGCTCATGAAGGTAGAAGGCACCAAGATCCGAGTCACAGTAGAACCTTACAAGAGATATTTCGAGCTCGACTTCTCAGGGGAGTGGTTTTCCGAGAGGATAAAAGAATGGGAAGTCGGTGAGCTTATAATAAAAGAGAAAGAAGTCTACATCACGTTCAAGCGGGAGGTTGAGCTTAAAGGAAGAATATTTATTGGTGTGGACAGCAACCTGAAGAGTCTCGACATATACCACCCCGAGAGGGGATGGATAAGAGTTGACCTCAGGGAGTTGCACAGAATAGCGGAGACTTATGACAGGATCATCGACGTGCTGAAGAGCATTCAAAGGAAAGCTCCAAAGAGGATCAGAAGGCTTCTGAAGAAGTATTACATGCGCAGGAAGAATAGAATTGAAGATTACCTGAACAAGCTCGCAGTCCAGCTCTCAAGGGAGTTCCCGGACGCGGTTTTCGTCTTCGAAGATCTGAGCAAAACAAGGATGTTCAAGGAAAGGGACAACGATTTTAACAGACGTCTCTCGCGTGCAACGTGGAAGAAGATAGTTCAGAGGCTCTCATACCGCGTTCCCGTTAAATTTGTAGATCCTTCCTACACTTCCTCTACCTGCCCGAGATGTGGGAGCAGGCTGAAGTCCCGAAACGGGCAGATGGAGTGTTCGAATTGTGATTTAAAGGCAGACAGGCAGTTTATTGGCGCGTTCAACATCTGGATGCGGGGATCTGGGGTCACCCCGAGCGGGGACAAGGTCAATGATATGCTCCCCGATGAACCCGGAGGGGAGCTGAGGCTGATGAGTCCCAAGTCCGTCGTGAGCGTGGATCTTAATGGAAGGTTCTTCGTTCACAAATGCTCATGAACGCTCACGACGGGCAGACCCCTCAATCTTTTTTGATCCTTCTATTTTATACCATTTTTTTACATCAGAACAATGAACATCTACAATACCCTTAACATCATCTAATGTGGCAACCCTCACACGAATCATTGATAACTACCACCGGAATTGAAAATATCAGAACATCTATATAAACACTAAATCAATAGATTTATTCGTTACAAGATCTCCTCACATGCTGAAGAATTACAATCCTATAAGCAGAAGATCGTCCTGAAGTTAGATAATATTAATACCGATTGATCGTTGGCATAACTTTATTTACTCCGCTAAGAAAACTCTAAAAGGTGAGGGGGTGTTTAATTGGCAAAGAAAAAACACAAGAAAAAATATGGTAAATACGCAAAGCCCCCTAGCGAGAGAGCGCTAGCATACTACAAAGGAAAGCCTATTACTGCTGAGAAGGTAATACCATTTTTCTTACCCATTCTGTCCCTAATATCTGCCCATTTTGTGTTTACATCCGATCTTGGCATTTTCTTGTCCATCGTCATTCTCATACCCATTTATGTTGTTTTTAAATTTGATGGCAGAATCCTCGCAGGTACTGCAATAATTCTGCTAATAATAGCTGCAATTATTTTGGCAATATATAATAACGAAGATGCTGCAAATTTAGCTGCAATATATGCGTACTGGTTTCTCGTTGATGGTGTAGTCTGCGAAATCATAGAATACGTAAGAGAAGAGAGGCAAAAAGCTTCTGCAGAAAAGGTAAAAATAATTTCGAAACCGAAAAAATAATGATCAAACGGGATGTTCAACGGAGATCGTAAGAAATCTCCTATACGCCAAAGCTCCGATGATGTATATTGTCAAACCGGTAGCAATACCGATCATTGCATACTTTAATGTATCACCAATGGAGTAATTGTAAAGAATCATCTTTCTCACAGCGTCTATTACTCTACTCAGCGGGAACGCATCGCCTATAGCTTGCATCCACTGGGGAAGCATAAACTTCGGCACAGTAAGGCCAGTGATGAACATCATAGGAAACGCTACTATATTTCCTAAAGCTACTGCTCCTTGGGATGTTCTTGCCAAGAGTGCTAGTATCAGTCCTATTCCAGTCGTAGATAATGCTCCGACGACTATGAGAAACATTGCTACTAAGATATGCTCCCACGAAATCAAAGAATAATCGGCACCCATAATATATCCAGTAAGTATTATAACCGAGGCTGAAAATGTCATCAAGAGCAAAACGTTAAGTGTATCAGCTATAAATATTGTTGAGCTCTTTATAGGACTCGAAAGGAGTATCTGAAGAGCTCCTTCTCTTCTCCTGTCAACAACATTTGAGATTCCACTAAATATTCCATTATATAATGCCATAATTCCGATAATGCTTATTACAAAGTATGTTTTAATTCCGCTACTTTTTGCAAAGATCTGTGGTGTTATGATCTCCTCTTTGACATCTATAGGCTCCACCATGTACTCTAAGTATCCTGCATACTGCTCCGGAACATATTCAACCGCGTATGAGAGTGCCTGATCGGACATATTCCGAGAAAACTCTCTTAGCATTGCTATTAAAGTTTGACCAGCAACTTCGCTTGTACTCTCTCCCTTTACATAGTAAATTTTTATGTAAGCTCTTTTTAAGCTCATTAGATTTTCTGTGAAGTTCTCTGGAAACTCAAGACCCACTGCTACTTTCCCCTCTGAAACCATTTTCTCCAGATCCTTATCAACGAGCTTTACAGTAAATATCCCAGAAGCGTTTAGCATAGCCATAACTGCTTGAGACATTTGGGCATTGTCCATATTTTTTATTGCCACATCAAAATGTATTGCCTCCTCCTGAGCAAAAACTCCTAAGAATATCAACGTAAGGATTATCGGAAATATTATGATCCAGAAAAGCGTTGTTTTGTCCCTAAAAATGCTCTTAATTAGTACGTACGCCTCTGATAAAACCTGAGAAAACGGCATTTTAATCGCCCTCCAGCCTACGGCCAGCTAATACTAGAAATACCTCCTCAAGACCTGGTCTTCTCACTTCTATTCTTACAATAGGAATGTTTGCGTCTTCGTATGCTCCAACCACAGATTTCATATCCATTTTATCCTCTACAAATACATAAGCATATACGTTATTCCCATAATATTCCGGCTCAAGATCGTCAACCTTTATTGGTTTATATCCTGGTGGAACTTCCACAAGAATTTTTGTTTTTGGAGCGTACTTTTCTATTAACTCCTGTGCTGTTCCTTTAGCTATTATTTGTCCCTCATTAAAAATATAAACCTCATCACTATGTTTTTCGGCCTCTGAAGCAATATGGGTGGAATATATTACAGTCCTCCCATCTCTAATAGTTCTTCTTAATATTCCCCAGAACTCCTCTCTCGCAGCCGGATCTAAGCCGCTTGATGGTTCGTCAAGGATTAACACTTCAGGATCGCTTATTAAGGCTGCTGCAATGATTAACCTTCTTCTCATACCGCCGCTATACATTGATACTTGCTTCTTTCTGTGTTCCCATAAGCCTAACTCCTCCAACAGAGTTTTGGCCCTCTTTTTTGCCTCAGAATAACTTAGACCTTTCAGCAACCCATACCAAACGATGTTTTCAAATCCCGTAAGTACCTTTCTAAAAGGCATATCTTGAGGGGCAAATCCTATCTTTTTTCGTGCTAATAGCCAATCGCTGCCCCACATGTTATAGCCGCAAATTATGACCCTACCCTCTGTTGGCTTTAGACTTCCCGCTAGCATAGAGAGAGTTGTTGTTTTCCCACTGCCATTAGGCCCCATAAACGCGTATACTCCATCGTCTAGCTCAAACGATATTCCCTTTACTGCCTCCGTACCGTTTGGATATATCTTCCGAAGATTCTCTGCGACAACCTTGGACACCATATACTACCCCTAAGACTTCTCGACAGTTTATTGCTTACTAGATATCATTTGAGTACAAGTAATTACTCTTTAGTATGCTCCTAGGAACTTAAAACATCAACTTTGCTTTTGAGTATTCTTAATAGAGTTGCCAAAGGAGTTTCATTTTAGAGTTTAAATTTTGGATTTGCCAGAAATCATAGTATTTCTCTTTTGATGTCTTGAGTCCTAGAGAATGAGGATGTCTGCTGCAAATGAAAACTGGAAAAACTCAAATATTTTGAATCACAATCAGGTACAATTAGTCAGCGATTAAGGTGAGCTCAATGTATGATAAGAAAAAATACATAGCTATGGCCACGGGTGTATTGCTGCTGTCATCATCAAGAATCTTCGTCGCTGGTGCTGTCTCAGCAACAGAGATATTATTCTTCTATGATGCCATATTTCCATCGATTTTTGGCATAATTCTTGCAATAGTTGCTGCTGCGATAGTAGATAAGTTCGACAAAAGGCTTGCAGCAGTATTCATTGCAGCTTATACAATATTGTTCTCTGTTATAGATAACGCTCGATATTTGCACTTAATTGCTGCTTTCGTATTGATTATAAGCCTCTCATTGCTTAGCGAGCTCAAAGAGTATTATCCATACGTAGCTGCGGGATTCGCCCTCGATATTTCATTACGGGTCCTAGCAGCTGGAGGAGAGCCTTTCGATTTCCTTCATACGAAAATAATATTGGCAGCAGTCCTGATAATAGCCTCTGCGTTCTTATTCACGAGCGAAGGTAAAATGAAGAAACCTAGTTTCGCACTCTATGCGTTTGCTACAATTCTAGAGCTTGGATTGGCATATCCCAACGCCATATTAAGATACTCTGGTTTCAGAGTCTATTATCTAAGAGAATATCTCATTATGTCCATTTGTTTGGTTGCTGTTATTGCAGGAGCACTTCTATTATCGAATTACATAAAGGAAAAGAAGATCTTTATTGCGATGTTGCTAATCACATCGCTTACAGTATTTGTCGGTGGTTTCGTAGAAATCATAGGCCTGCTTATGCTCCTTATATTCCTCGTAGGACTTCAAACATACCAACCATTCGAGGGTTCGAGGCTTGGTTCTATATTAGGTGCAGTGTTCTTTATAGTAATATCTACCCTAGCAGTCATGTGTTATTATGGGAGAGACCTAGGCATGGGAGTCCTAGAAGACAACCTGGAGTATATAATATTCATCAGCGTACTCGTATACATAACCACCAGTGTCTTTTCAAAAGAAAAACTCTCTTTTACAATCAACCTAAAGAAAGATTTTATCGCATTCATCGTCCCAATATTAATTACCTCCCTATTCGCTGTTTCTCTGTATAACTTATCTCCAACTTATGAAGAACCAAAAGAAGAAATTAAAATATGGAGCTACAATGTACACTTTGGATTTACTCCTGATGGTGCGTTTAACGGCTACGAACTTATAAAACTTCTCAAAAATGAAAAACCCGACATCATAGCAATGCAGGAGGTTATGGGCGGATCTATAGAAAGTGCTTATCAAGATGTTCCAGTAATGGTCTCAGCATTCACTGGTATGGCATATGAATTTAAACCAGCAATTGAGGAAACTTATGGTGTAGCCATTTTTGCAAAGTATCCTGTAGAGTATCTAAATGATGCCAATCTCTGGAGTAAAGGTCAAACAAGACCCTTACTTATAGCACAAGTTTCGATGGGCGAAGCGCATCTAACAATAGCGTGTGTACACCTGGGTCTATCCCCAGATGAGCGCTATATACAAGCAAAAGAACTCCTTAATTATACCCTCGCTGATCCAAAGGCCGTTATTCTAGCAGGAGACTTTAACGCAGAGGTATCTGAAAGCACGATACAAGTAATTCTACAACATTACGTGGACTCATTCCCAGAAAGACCTCAAATAACATGGAAATGGGGTTCAGAGACCCATAGCATAGACTATGTGTTTTTACTAAAAGGTTCGAGCTTGAACGTAGTTTCAACAAGGGTCATCGAGACCAACGTCTCCGATCACTATCCCGTGGAGGTCATTATAAAACTAGACTAATGTTCTCCTGAAGCTTCGCTTTTTCTTTTATTTAATTTAGTAGTACTATTACGTACTCTAGGAGTAAAATCACCTAAAATTAATATAAGCCGTGTATTCTATTTAGAATGATTTTCGTTACTCCAAGATTTTTGCGAGGCATCCGCTATGCCCCAACGAATTGTGACGTCACTTACGTTGGTCTCCACACTCCGAGGACTCGGATCTACTATAATGATGACGTTCTTGTCTGTTTATGCCGTTTCCGTAGGACTTTCTCTTTCCCAAATAGGGGTCATATCGACGATAACTACAGGTATAGGAGTTCTCTTGCTGCCTTTATTTGGACTATCCACAGACGTAATCGGAAGAAAGAGGATGATGATTCTCTCAACACTGTTGAGAGGCTTCTCTCCTATAGCTCCACTTGTCATAAAAGGTTATTGGGGTGTGTTTTGTGCATACTTGCTACTGAACGCCTCCATGTACGCATGGACTCCTGCAAGAGGTGCCACAGTCGCTGATTCTGTAGAGAAGGACACCATAGGAATAGCGTTTGCAACCATATCAATACCTTTTCAAATTGCTCGTACGTTATCTCCATATCTCTCCGGACTCTTAATTAGATATTATGGATATCAACCCATTTTCTTGCTATCTTCAGCCCTTATTTTTTCAGCAGCAATAATAATCTATATCGAAGTAGAAGAGAAGAGAAGTGTTGAACACTTCTCTATAAGAGAATTCATTAATGGACTAAAACCAACAAGGGAAGAAATAGGTTTTCAGATATTTTTGTCAATAGACAGGGCCTCTTGGAGGTTCTGGATGCCGATATTTAACTCATATTTAAAAGCATACCTTGGATTCACAGAGGATATAATAGGACTAGTAAACACGTTCAGGGGGTTGGCATCCGCCCTATTTATAATCCCCGCAGGAGGTCTTGTTGATAAATATGGCTGGAAACCTGTTATTCTCGCATCAGAAGTATCAGGAATACTCGCAGTAATCTCTTTGATATTTGCAAAAGATGTAATTACAGTCTCTATAGGAACATCTCTTGTAGGAATTTCAATAGCCTTCTGGAATCCAAGTTTTAATGTTGCGGTGTCTTATATAGCCCCTAACCCCTCTGAGTTAGGTAGAACATATGCCAGAGCGAACTTTTATAGATCTATAGCTTCAGTTCCCACACCCACGATTGGAGGATTTCTATTTGATATTCTCCCAACGCTCCCCATGTTTTGGGGAGCCTTAGGTTTGACCTTAAACACACTCTTTCTTTGGAGGATGTACTTTTCAAATAAAAAGAAAAATAGGAGCTAGCTTCTGCGCAACTCAATCGTGTGGCATAAACCTATACAAAACATTCGCAAACACGGGAAGATTTCTTGATTGAATATATATTTTACCTGGGCCAACAAATTCTGTGAGGACGTACTCGCCACCAAAGAGGAATGATTTAAGTCCGCCAAACTTTCTAAGTGTAAAGTTCATATGACCATCAAACGCTGCTAAATGCACATTGTCAACAAGAATTCTCTCTCCAGGTTTTAGTTCTATAATGTCAATGCCACCATAGGCTGATATCCACGCTTTTCCCTTACCAGAAAGTTCGAACCAAAACATGCCTCCTGGCGTGAAGACTCCTTTAAAGCCAGTAAATCTCACACCAAGCTGGAGACCTGTACTAGCGAGATAGCATGTATCTGAAACATAGAGAGATTCGCTTACATCCACTTCAACAATGTCTCCGGGAGTCCCTGGTGCCAAAACTATATATCCAGACTCGTTCTCCACATAATAGGTATTTACAAAGACACTTTCTCCTGCTAAAACCTTCCTCATAAGACCTTTCAAAAGTCCTCCGCCAGTCGTGGTTCTCACTTTAACTTCGGGAGACATGTATACTAGAGACCCTGCTTCGGCAGTTATCTCTTCACCGGGGGAGAGTTCCACCCTAAGCTCGGAGAATGCAGGCCTATGTATGATCTCCGCCTTCATAAAAATCGCCTCCTTTTATTCGCTATATTCTTTTTCCTTCTTTTTATTCTTTTATACTAACATCTTCGTACAACTTCCTAACTTTCGCAGCAACTTTTAAGGAGTCTAATTCATTGTATAAGTATCTCTTACCATTTTCAGCAAGTTTTCTTGCTAAAGTCTTATCTTCAACAAGAGTTCTTATCGCTGTCTTTATTTCTTCGATATTATTTCTTCTTACAAGTAATCCTCTACTACTTCCTATAACTTCTCTCATGACTGGATTGTCATCCGCTATTACGGGCGTATTATAGTACCATGCCTCAGCATATGCCATCCCAAAGGAATCAGCAATAGATGGCATAGCAAAGACGTCTGCAATAGTATAAAGCAAGGCTTTTGTTTCCTCCTTAACATAACCAAAATAGAAGGCCTTTACATTATTTGGCAGCTTATTTTTTAGCTTATTAAACTTGTTTAAATCTTCAAGTCTACTTCTTCCAAAAGAAACAAAAACAACATTATATCTCTCCCTAAGATCTATGAGAGCTCTCAGAACGTTTAATGATCCCTTGTCCTCATTTAGTGTCATTGTGAGAATTATATGATCAGGATTTCCTAGCTTCTCTCGTAACTTATCACAATATTCTTTTGGCGGATTCAAGAAGGATTCTAAATCTACTGGAACGGGTATAACATGGATTTCGTTTTTATTCCCGCCGATATATCTTTCAATAACAGATCTCTCATAGTGTGTTGATGTTATTATGGCATCCGCTCCACTAAGTATGTTTTTTATTTTAGGTCTCTCAAACAGATATCTCTCGTATCTCACAAAATGATGATAAATTGTCCACAAAATGAGTCCAGCAGAACTGTTTCTTAGTACAAGTCTTGAGAGTATGTATGGAAGCCAAAAAAGATGGATACCATATACATGAACAATTTCCGGTTGGATTTTCTCCAAATACTCTCTTATAAGACTTGAATAAGTATATCCTGCTCTTAACAGGTAAAAATCAGAGAGAATTGTAAGTGCTCTTAGTAAATTATCTGGAAATCCTCTTGTGTGAGATGCTATGAACATAACCTTATGTGCAATAGCAGAAAGTGGATTTAATAATATGTTGTCAACATTTGCTACTGGAAATTTATATACTGTCCCATAAGGAGATTCCTCTGTCTTCATGCCCCCCCTTAGTAGAGACCTCCAGATATCTTCTATGGTCTCAGCATTATAAGAGAAAATGAATATATCATCTCCAAAGAGTCTCTTTATCGCCTTTATAAGTGTTAAATGATGCCTTTCAGCACCATACGTCTTTGCTGGGGGAGTTACCGGTATCGAAAAGAGGATTCTCATTAAGGGCACCAAGCATTATTACTCTAATCTCTGAAGTCTCTTCATGCTGCCATATAGCTCTACCAAACGCTCAAAGTCTCCTTTATTGTAAAATTCTATTCGTCCTTCGCCAAAATATTTTGCTACCTCCAAACAAAATCTTGCAGCTTCTTCCATACTTACTAGATCATTTACTCCAGTAGCTGATCCAGGAACTGAAACCTCAGAGGTTATTGCTACACCCACTACTGGAGCACTGGTCACAGTAGCCGGTTGCATTATTGCATTGAGATGATAAACTCCGTTTCCATAAGGGGTAATATCTTGCATCGTAATGGGCACTACCGCAGGTCGCCTACCTGTAACATGTTCCATAATGGTAAGCAAATCCTCGCTAACTCTCAAAATCCAGCCTTCCTTAACAGTTGGAGTTATGGCAAACCCTTTTACGTTTATTACTCGATTTCCTCGCGTAGTATCTATAGAGAGTATTGCATCCATCTCCTCGTCTACAAGCTCTTTCACAAGTTTTGGAACTTCAATAGGCGATCCTACAAAAGGTACAGGATCATGAGGAATTGTAGGGGCTCTAGGACAAATGTGTGTGCTTACTATTACGTCTCCCTCTACAACTTCGCCTATTTTTTCCATCTTAATAAGTTTAAGGGCTACAGCCAGTGCAGTAATAGCTCCATCAGCATCGGAAACCAACCCACGAAATCTAGGAATAGTGGCTATTCCACCGAGCATTCCTATTATCCCCAACGTAGGTGCCGAACCACCGTTTGATTTTCCGTTTTTACCTTTTATCCTAATTTTTATTATGTCGGTATATCCGTGAAGACCTTCTAATCTCTTTATAGAGACGTCCTGTGCTCCTCTAGACTTGAAAAATTCTGCTACTGCGCTTCCATCCACGTTGGGATCTTCCAAGAGTTCATAAATCTCTAAGAGCTCCTTTAGCATCGTTAATCCACCATGCCTAAACTTTTGTAAATAAATGACAATATATCCGCCATCTCTCTAATTTTTATTTCAGGTGATGCACCCATATGGCCACTTTTAATTTCTACTCGCAAATACACTGGTGCACCAGTTTCTTCTAACTTTGCCACAAATTTTAACGCATGAGCAGGATGAACCCTATCATCATGGAGGCCGGTATATACGAGTGTTGTTGGATATCTTATACCATGCCTTACATTATGATAAGGAGAGTACTTCATTAAATATACTTTGTCCTGCGGATCGTCAGGATTTCCGTATTCTGTAGTCCAAAGATATCCTACGTATAGTTTGTGGAACCGCATCATATCAATAACAGGATATCCTACAAGAGCCACATCAATAACATCAGGATTCTGCGTGAGAACGGACGCTACAAGAAGTCCGCCATTACTGCTTCCCCAGGCTACAGTTTTAAATCCTCTCTGTTTAAATGTTCTGAGTACTGATGTAAAATCGTCAAATACATTCTGCTTGTTTTCTTTCATTCCCACTTTATGCCACTTTTCCCCGTATTCTCCACCACCACGGATGTTTGCTACAACATAGGTAAATCCATCCTCTAATAATGATGCAACTGTTGATGAGAAATGTGGGGTAACAGAGACGCCAAATCCACCGTATCCATACACAACAGCAACGTTATTTTTCTTTTCTTTGTTATAAACAGTAAATATATGAATTTTTGTACCATCTTTGGATTCTACAAACTCCTCGTCAACAAAAACACTCAACTGTAGTTCTGTTCCAAATATCTTTCTAAATCCGTCGTTACTTATCTCACAAAGGCTTGGTGGCCTAGAAAAGCTTTCTATAATTGCGTAAACCTTACCGCGATATTCCTTTATCTTTTTAATCGTAAGGGGTTCTTCTGGAACTATTTCATTAATTATATTACCACTGAGGTCATATATCCTTACCTTACTCGATGCATCAATTAAATATACAGCAACGATTTTATCTTTGAGTAGTAACGCATTACTAATAGGATACTCCCCCTCTGGAATAATTTCTTCAGTTACGCCATCTTTTACTTTTATTATTCTACCAAAACCATTTTTATCATAAATAATAACATAAGAGTGTCCGTTGGCATATCCAAAAGGTATTGCCAATGAATCTTTTCCATCGAGGATTAATGACCATCGCGAAGGATCGTCTTTTAGTCCTCCATATATCCTCGAGAAGTTCCAACCATATTGAACGACACAAAATACCCAGTTCTCTTCGGGAACTTCCTTAAGCCCTATCATGTAGTTTCTGTCCAGACCTCTCCCAAAAACCATTTCTTCACTTTTTTCGAAAATGTCTCTTTCTATTATTCTGTCAGCAGGGGCTTCCACACCATCTGGGGTCTTTTCAGACCTATAAAACCTAGAATAGAAGACTCTATTTTCATTTTTCCAAATCACATCCCAAATAGATCCCTCAAATTCGTCTATAACTTGATTTCTTCTAATATCAATTATCCTAACCTTTCCAAGATCACTTCCAGCCTCTGTATAAAAGATTGCTATTTTATTCCCCTCTTGAGATGGGTAGAGGCCACTAATAACCACGTGAGGCCCTATATCCCTTGAGGAGATGACCTCTTGCACCTTGCCGTTCGTAGATAACAGAATTATAGCATACTTGTCCCAAAATCTAGAAAGCACATAAATTCCAAAATCTGTCGGAGAGAAATCTATTATGTAGGGTATCTTATGGTATTTTTCTATTTTAGAGTATATTTTCTCCGGAAATTTCCCGAGAAATTCTCTCAGTCTTTTGTTATGATTGTTTACGAATTCTATAGTTCTCTCACTGTTTAGATTCTCTAACCAAATGTAATTGTCTTTCACGTTCAAAACCATAAGCATTACCCTACTAAACTTTAATTAGATCTCAATATTAAGATTGATTCTTTTTCTTGCATCCAAGTGAGCTACCGCCTCAAAAGGTGATGTTCCTCTCAGTGAGAGTAATATAAAAATCGCTAAAGAGTAACGTTCTTGGTAAAGATTTTATCAAGTCTAAGACAAGTTAAGCTGTGCTTTTAAGAAAAGAGATCGGTGAGAATTTACTTGTCAACTATGGTTTACTTAACGAAAATTTTATTTATATTATACTAAATTTTATTTGTAGTAAAGTAAACCATAGTTTACTGGTGAGTATATGAACTTTGTATTGGAAAAAATTGACGAGGCAATTAAGACGTTGGAAGAAATAAAGAACTCTCTTCGGACAAGTGTTTCGACAGAGCCCACAGAAGTAAACTATGAAGAACTGAAGAAGAATGTGAACGTAGAGTACATTTCAAAAGTACTTAGTGCAGTTGCGCATAAAGATAGGATAAAAATAGTTTTGGAGCTACAACCTACGGGAAAATATTTTACAGAGTTGCTTGAAGCTACGAGGCTTAACAACAGTGCTTTGTACTTTCATCTGAGAGTGCTTCTTCAAGCAGGGATAATATTTCAGGAGTACTCTAGGGGAAAATATCTTCTAACAGATCTGGGAGAACAACTTACAAAGATGATTCTTCGAATAGCCTTAGTCACAAATACTGCAGGGAGGTGATGAGTTATGATATTCTCAAGATCTGTCGAGATTAAAGAAATAAGGAAGTTATCTGAAAATTATGTGATAGAACGCGAAGACTTGATATTTACAATAAATAAAGGATCGTATGTCGTCCTTTTTAGTAAGTTAGATCATATTCTAGGATTTATTGGAAAATACGACTATTTCTATAAAATTAAGCTTGACCTGCCTTTTGGAAGCTTCTCTAAAGATGTCACGGGGAGCGGTAGTGGTATAGGCATACTCGCATCTAAAAAAATAGGGTTTAAAGAGGATGTAGTAAGAATTTCCGAGACCTTATCTGAAATACCAGAAGAACTTAGGAAGGATATTAAAAGCTGTAAAAAAGATACCGAAGAGTTTTTAAAAACGTCGAAAGTAGATTCTGGCTTAATAATTAGAACAAACGAGTTTAAAGCGATTGTAGGGAAGAGAAGTGTAGTTCTAAAAGCACCGGACACGAAGGTTGTCAAAAGCTTCACAGGTAATTACGTACTAAAAACAAAATCGTTGAAACTAACGTATTCTCCTCCGTCAAATCTTGTTTTTAAATCAGAAAACGGGTTTAAGGCAGTGATTTCCGGTGATGATATTGTTGCGAATAAAGTAGTTATCTCTAATAGATCTCTTGTAAAACCTGGTCTGGTAGCAAAAAGTGAAGACCTTGTAATGAAAGAAAAAACGAAGATATTTGAACAAATATCTAAAATTCTTCAGCAAGATGGTTTCCACGAAGAAGCTTAACAGACTCTTCTAAAAATATAAACCTTTATTTCTCTTTCCATCCTTTTTCTTATAACTTTCAAGATCTTGTAATTGTTCACCTATTTGCCTAAACTGTTCAAAATCAATATTAAGTGTGCCAGTATTACCACCTCCAAGGCACTTGAGGGGGAATGACCTGGATGGCAACACCAGACTTTGATGCCAGAAGGGAAGAAATCCTCAACGCACCTTTAACTAAAATAATGATGAAGCTTGCACTACCTACAATGGGTTCAGCGCTTCTTGACACTCTGTATAGTTTCTTAGATTCATTATGGCTTGGGGGTTTGGGGTCGTCAAGCGTTAGCGCCCCTATGTTAACACTAACGGTTCTATGGTTACTTTTTTCGATATTTGGCGGTATTATTAATGGCGCATTCCCGTTTATTTCACAGAATCGCGGTGCTGGAAGAGATGAAGATGCTAGGAAAGCTGCCGGTCAAGCTATGTTCCTTGCCGCAATTATCATGCTTCCTCTTATAATCACATTCCTATTCCTTTTACCTTATATCGCCACATTTTTTGGATTGGAATCTTCATTTAGAGAGGACTTCATTGCTTATGCATCAATCGTAATTTTCTCAGACATAGCCCTAGGAGTCGCCCAGATGAGTCTGGGATTAATCAGATTGTGGGGATATCCTGAGCTTTCATTTTACATCAGGGTTCCGTTTGTTACCCTAAATGCTGTTTTAGATCCATTTTTAATCTATGGTTGGGGGCCATTTCCAGCATTAGGTGTGCGTGGAGCTGCTATTGCAACTTTACTCGCAGAAGTTCTTGAAGCTATAGTGGCCATATACTTTCTAGCTTACGGTAAGGTAGGCGTAAGTATGAGGTTAAAACACTTAAAGCCTGACTTTGAACTCATTAAGAAAATTGTTAGAATAGGAACTCCTCTTGGTATCACAAACTTTACAGAAGCTTCGGGATTTTTCATCCTTACTTCTATAATATCAAACATCGGCCCCGTAGCAATTACCACGTGGACTGTTTATGACAAAATAACAAGTCTATTCTGGTGGATGATAAACTCGTTAAATAACGCTAGCATTACAATAGTAGGCCAATGTATTGGTGCTAACAAATTCGATAGAGCTGAGAGGGCTATAAGGCTTACATTAATTGTTAGTTTCCTGATAGCATTGGTGGGTACAGTTTTAATTGCTATCTTCCACAAACAAATATTTATGTTGTTTCTCAGGAATCCCAACGATCCCTATAGGATACCAGTTATTGAGCAGAGCTTTTATGTTTCTGTAATATTTGGAGCATCTTTGCCCGTATTAGCAGTATCATTTAGCGCCTTAGCACCTTTTTACGTCTCTGGAAGAACAAAATATCCCATGTATGTAGCAATTGCAAGACTGTGGCTTATGAGAGTTCCACTGACCTTCCTCTTTGGTATAGCGCTAGGCTTTAGAGAAATTGGTGCGTGGACCGGTATGAGTTTAAGTAACTTCGTTGCGTTCGGAGTCTCGTACACCCTCCTCAAAATGGGCAAGTGGAAGATGAGGGTTGTAGAGGACAAAGAAGTAACAATTACAGAAGAGACATCACCAAAAGTGGATTAGGCGACTGAAATTGATGTTAAAGATGTTCTAAGAACGACGTCCTCATCACGCCCGGCAAGGGACAAGAATCTCATCACAAGAGCTTTTGAGTTATGAACATTAATTTTTGCAACAACGCCCCCAGAAACGCCACTTTTTAACGCATCATCTATTATTTTTGCCACAGTTTTTCTAAACACATCTAAAAACTCTTTTTCAAAGATTATGCTAGACATTTTAATTTTCTCAGAAATTTCCAAAAGAGCAAGATACGCTATTTCTTCGGAGTTAGAGCCGACAAGATAGACTTCGTCATCCATATTTACTACAAGATCTCTTTTCAAGGTCTTCACCTCAAATAATTATACGCAAATACAAAATAAGTCCCCACTTTTCACTCTTTCTTAGAGCCAAAACACTCAATAGCAGTTATAACAATAAAAAGAGGACTTTATAGGCCAATAACATGAAAGGGTCAAGAAAAATTTATAACAAGGTATTAAAACCTCTTGAAAAGCACTGGATAACCTACGGGAGCTCCCACAAATTTAGATATTGCCGCGCATTTAACAAAAAATATGTGATAAATTCCCAAAACTTCGAGGGCCTCATAGTTCGCTTGGCCTTTTGTTATAGTAACATCTGAGTTTTGTATAAGCTCTAGGATCTCTGTAGACCAATAATTAGGTCTTCTTTCTCTCGTAGGATGTATGCCTACAAGTTTTATTTTGTCGATTTCTTCAAATCCTATCTCCAAAGCTTCCTTTACCGTTATGTCATTAATAAACGGCTCTGCCTTAGCAACAACCGTTACTTCTTTTATCTGTGGGAATCTGTCTAAAATTACTTCGATAAAAAGCTTATCTAACACCGCTTCTCCCGCATTATCTAAGAAAAAAACGACGTTCTGTGCCCTTTTAAGATCACTAGTCAAAATATCGAATTGATTTATCCAAAAGGTCCTTTTAGAGGCCTTAAGAACCTCATCAAATACATTTTCAGCAGCATCTTTTGATCCTAAGTCAACTATATTTGCTCCTACAGATAGCCTTAAAGCTGTGAAAAGAGGATCCTTCTGTGAATAAACGTATTCCTTAAACTCATCATATTTAGAAAGAAGAGTCATATTATGCTCGCGTTTAATATCTTCATACACATCCTCTTTATTCAAAATCCTTTTAAGAAAATCATAAATAAAATAGGCATTTTCAATGGGAGTGACTGAAAAATCAACCTTCTTTACCACTTCAAGAATGTCCTGTATGTGTGTTTTTATGAAGTCTTCATTTGCTTTATTTGCTCTAAGAACTCTTATTGCTTGGTTAATGAAACATGGAACACATTCTATCTGAGTGTTCATGATAATAAAAACGTCCTTAGCTTTATTTCTTTTTCTAAATGTTTTTTCGTTATGCAAATAACATGAAAATGCCTATAAAGATCATAAGAATTGCGTAAATAGCCTCCAGTACTTTTGGGTGTGTTTTTATAGATACCTTCGCGCCTAGCCATGTTGCAAAGAGTGTAGGTATTACTATGGCAATAAAAAGCCATGGATCGATAAATCCTAAGTGTGACAGCACAAAACCTCCACCTAGAGATGTAAAAACTACCTGAAGAAGTGATGTTCCAATAGCCACATTAGTGGGATAGCCAAGCGAAATTAGTATGGGTACATAATATATTCCACCACCAGCGCCCATAAATCCAGACGCAAAACCTGCAAGAAACATGAGAATTACTAAGAGAGCATCCTTGTGCCTAATTATCCTGGTTGCCTCCTTTCGAACGTTTCTTGTACTACGAAATACCATGTAAATCCCAAGCATAATGTAAGACACTCCAAAAATAGACTTCAACAACTCTGAGGTTACATATTTCCCAATGAAGAAAGAACTCAACATCATTCCCGTTACAGAAGCAAAACATCCAAGTAAAAACGCTCTTATATCTATATTTTTGTGCTTCCAGTACACATATACGCCAGCAAGACTGCCCAGTGCAATAATTAAGTAATTAACCGAATATGCAACCTTCATTGACGTTCCAAATAAATAAACGATTAAAGGTACCCTAATAAATCCACCACCAACACCCAATAGACTAGAAACAAATCCAGAAAGTATTGCAACAATTATGGCATACAGCATATATGAAACAATATCTAGCGGCATAAGGGCCCCTCAATAGAAATACCGAATCTCAAATCGACTAAATTCTCCCTTATACTCTTCCCATTTTACTACAACCCTCTCTACGACAGCTGCTGGAGGTCCTCTGTGTGCCCACTCTATAACCTTTTCAACGTCTTCTTTCTCACCTTCTAGAACAGCTTCCACGCTACCATCAGGAAGATTTCTTACCCACCCAGTAACGCCATATTCTGTGGCTACAGCTCTCATTGTCGATCTAAAAAATACTCCTTGAACTATTCCATATATCCAAAGATGTGCTCTAACTTTTGGCATATCCCACTCCCTCTCCCCACTTGTTAATGTAAACTACATCTTTAATTTCCATTCTTGGCTCTTTAATCTTCTCTTTAGCCTTTTTACCCACAGGAATTATTGTCTCCAATTTGTATCCCTTAGGGACTCCCAAAAGTGTTCGTATCTCTTCAAAGTTTGGTGGCGTGTATGTTAATGAGGAGAGCCCCCTCTCTTCTAGAGCCAACAACAAATATCCTATTGCAAGCCATACGCTCTCTTTTGCATATGGGGCCTTTATATCGGCAAAAACGGCAATCAAATATGGGGCTTCTGTCAAGAATGGTTTCTTCCAAGATATTCCTCTCTTTCTAACCCACTCCTTAAACCAATCTACTAAATTAGACTCATAAAACTTCTTTTCTGCGTTTTCACATAGCTTTCTTATCTTAGATTTAAGAGTTTCATCCTCTATGATTATATACCTCCATGGCTGTCTGTTTGCACCAGAGGGTGCCTGAAGTGCAGTTGAAATGGCATATAAAACATCCTCAAGAGGTACTTTTTCATTTAAAAAATCTCTTATGCTTGACCTTCTCTTTGCAAGTGCAAAAACAACGTCTCTTGACATTTTTACCCACCGTTTCTCTTCCAAATTAATACTAATCCTGCTAGCTTATTAATAAATCCTAAATTTAAAATAGGCCTTCAACCGTAAAGGTCTCAGAACCTGTGAGATGTTACTCAAACATACCTCAAAAGGATTTTATTGTAATTATCAAATTTAATTATTAAAGATTTCCGGAGGAGTTCTCTAATATGATCCCCTCTAATGGCAACGAACTTAGGAAGATGCTTTTCGATCAGCAAAGGAAATTTGTAATAGAAGAGAAAGCTAAGATTGAAAATGAGGATAAGATTCTAGAATATTTTCTTTCGAGTAGAGACTTTACAAATGTACTTAATTCTATCAAAATATCTCTAAGCAAAAGACAAGAGGATGTTATGACCCTAATCCTAAGCTTCGAGAAGTTCTCTAACGTGGAATATTTTACTTCCGAGGTTTATATTCAAGAAGGTCAAAAGAAGGGCGTACTGCAAGTCATACTAGTCCCTTTTTGGGACAAAAGCATGCTGCACTCTGTTAAGTCTCCATTTGAGATTGTTTTAAGCACATTGAATGCATCGGTTTCTTCGAGGGCGTTAAAGAGGCCTTTACATATTGTAGTTTTTATCCCGAAATGTTCTAGGGAAGACATTGCGGAGCTTGCAAATCAATGGGCTCTATATGTTGCGTTAAGAAAATATTTAGATTACCTAACGCAAAAAGAGCTAGAAATTATGAATAAGTTAGACAATACTGAAAAAGAGATAATGGAACGCAAAAGTATTCTTTTATTTTCTAAAAAGAGGAAACTTAGACGCCTCCAGCAACTCAGAGAAGAATTGAAAAATACTTTCCGCGAAGAAAAAGAGAGAGTCGAAGATCAATTGTCAACCCTTTGTAAGGAGATTACAGCAAGAATTATTGCCATATACAGCACCGCCATATACTATCACCTAGATGAAAAGCAATTTGTACTCTCAGAAATTCATGATTTCGGAGAAATATTGGAAAAAATTAACAATCAGACATCCATAGAATTCTTAGACTATGCGCCCATAATAAACAGTCACCTTAACTTAACTGTAGAGCGCATAGGATTTGAGACAAATGCTTCTAGGCTTATTGATGCCTTTCTTGATCCGTATTATAATCACTTTGCCTTGGGGCTTAGATCTGCAGAATTTGATATATACTATGTAATAGAGAATTTCATGAAGGGTAGTTACGGCATAAGACCTCTAAGCATCAATATTGTTAGAAGAGCTCTTAAAATGTTAAATAATAAGATGTTCAGTAAGGATTCTACAAAAATTAAAGCCATACTAGATGTTACTGCAGGGATTTTGAGATTAGTCAAAGAGAAGTCTCCAAAAGATTATAAAGAAATGTTTAGGGATGAAGAGTTCACCGAAGAATTAAAAGAGACAAATATGATTTCAATCAAGTTACCTGCAGAGACTACTGTGGAGGATATTGTTTTTAGGATTGAAGATATAATTCGTAAAGCGAAGCCAGATTCTATAGGTATATGTGCCAAGGTCGAAGATGTGGTAATCAAAATAGCGCTAGATAATCCTAAACTTAATATCTTGGGACGTCTTTCTGAGATTGTGAGTCCACTTATAAATTTCTCAAAAGAGGCTAAAGCTAATATTGAGATAATGTTTGAAATATCTGAAGATGTGCCATACGAAAATGTTGAGTCAATTTTAAAGGAACGTCCCCTAGAGAAAAAGACTACATTTGACAAGTTCCTACCTCCATGATTAGGGTGATTAGTTTGACAGGGATTGACGAGAAAGTTCTTAAGGTCTTTGGTGACCTAGCAGTTGAGAAAAGTTTAGCAAGACTAGAAATAGTTTCAAGACTTCCAAGATTCATTGCAGAATACCTCATATCAAAATATTATCAAAAGGATCCAAAGAATTGGATGACTCACATCATCGAAATTGTTAATGAATATTTCCCGGATCCTCGGGAGAAGGACAAAATTCTTAGCAAAGCAAAAAGGGAAGGAAAAATAACTCTAATTGATGAATACAAAGTCTATGTGAGTCTAAAAAGAAATATGTATTATCTGCAAATCCCAAATCTTCAAATAAATGACGCACTTGTGAGCGATACTATTGTCTCCCGGTATGAAAGAATACTTTCTGGTCTCTGGGGTATTGGAACCTTAGAGTATAGACCTGAGCTTCTTGAGAATCCTCTTACTGGAAGAAACAATACACATTTCACTCCTCTAGTATTGGTCGATTTTGCGCCTTTTCAAGTGTATAACATTGATCCAAAGATATTTATTGAGGGGCGTAGCAAATTCACCACAGAAGAGTGGATAAACTTTCTTATTAAAAGCATTGGACTCAATCCTGACGTATACAGTAAAAGACAAAAAATATTGCTTCTATTTCGCATAGTCCCACTTGTTGAAGGAAACGTTAATCTTTTAGAGCTAGGTCCTAGAGCAACTGGTAAAACATATCTCTACAGAAATATCTCATACTATACCAGAATCTACGCTGGTGGAACGGTAAGTGCTGCCAGACTTATATATGACGCCAGGATGGGAGTGCTAGGAGACGTTGGAACAAGAGATGTCGTTATCTTCGACGAAATTGCAAAGGTTAAATTTACAAACCCCGACGAAATAGTTTCTAAGCTCAAAGATTACATGGTTGATGGATTTTTTGAGCGTGGACAGCTTAAAAGAGCGCACAGCGATTGTTCCTTAGTCTTTATTGGAAACATTGAGATGGAGGAGGGCAGGATTTTAGGAGACGTAAAGGATTATTTGCCTAACTTCATGAAAGATACTGCATTTTTGGATAGAATCCACGGACTCCTGCCGGGATGGGAGCTGCCAAAAATCCTTAAAAGCGAAACTCACTTAGCAAAGGGGTATGGCCTCGCTGCTGATGCCTTATCAGAGCTTTTCCATCGACTCAGGACATACAGCCTTGAAGCTTTAGTAAATGACCATATCGAGCTTGTAGGAAACTATACTATTAGAGACGAGAAAGCGGTAAGAAAGCTCCTTTCTGGTATTATCAAGCTTGTATTCCCCAACGGAGAGTTCAGCAAAACAGAGCTCCAGGAAATTGCTAATGTTGCTGCAGAGTTAAGACAAAGCATTGCAAACGTTTTAACAGAGATGGCACCTTATGAATTTCCTAAGAAAGAGCTTTCTGTAAAAGTTCGAGGCTAATGTCATCACTTATTTATATTAATTTTAATAGAAACTAGAAACAAGCGGTGAATGTATGACCTCTGGCTCAAGAAGTTTCAACCTTATCGCATTTATTCTCGGATTCCTCGGCGGAATACTTGTTCTGATTAGTGGCGTATTACTTGCTTTGTGGGTACTATTGCAAGCATATTTTCCCAATAATAAGAATAATGTTAATAGTTCTAGGAATTGTTTTTGGCATATTAGTTTTGGCTGGCGCATTTATGATGTTAAAGCCGAAAACCGCCAAAATAGGAGGTGTGATAACATTAATTTTCTCAGTCTTTAGCATCATCATTGGCGGTGGGTTTATACTTGGAATGGTTCTCGGCATTATAGGTGGAATTTTGGGATTAATAAGTTAAAACTGAAAAATTGATAGCAATAAACTCCACGTCTCCTTTCACAAAGTAAGTGAGCTTAATGGTGTGTTGGTACGTTTATACTTCAGTAGGACAAGCCGTCAACTCTTTGTTTCTTCCTTCAAAATGTCTTCAACTGGAAATCCTTCCTCTTGTTTTACGAGTTTTCTTAAGAAGAACTCTACTATCATTTTGTACCTCTTAGCTCTATGTCTCGGAGACCCATGGATGCTATGTCCATGGGCGCCTTTCTTAAATATCGCTATGTATGCCTCCTTGTTTAACGATTTTAAGATATGATAAAACATTACAGACTGATCAAGAGGACACCTATAGTCCTCTAGACTATGAATAATTAGTATTGGCGCCTCAACGTTTTCTGCGTAGAATATTGGGCTTAACCTTCTATAATTCTCATTATCTAATGGGTTGTCTCCGATTACTTCCTTATCAAACCAAAGGCCTATATCTGAAAACGCATAGCTTGTAAGCCAATAGCTTATTCCATTCTCGCTAACCCCTGCCTTAAATAACTTGCTTTGAGTAAGAGCCCAATTTGTCATAAATCCGCCATAGCTTATTCCGGTGATTCCTATCCTTTCTGGATCTGCTTGGGGTTCAAGTTTAAGGAATTCCTTAATCCCATTAAGTATATCTTGAAAATCTTCTAACCCTGTTCTTTCAAGTACTCTAAGGGCAAAGTCTTCGTCGTATCCATTACTTCCCCGTGGGTTTGTAAATACGATATAAAAGCCTTTGTCTGCTAGAAGTTGCATCTCATATCTGAATTTGTAGCCATACATCCCCTTTGGTCCGCCATGAACGAAAACTATCACTGGAGCTTTTTCTCCATCCTTCACGTCAGGCTTTATGTACCATCCATCAATTTCTAGGTCGATGCTCTTGTATCTAAAATGTCTTATAGGCCTTACATTGAACTTTTTTAGGATTGGACCGTTGTAGTCAGTAATTTGCCTTATACTTCCGCTTTCCCATAGGTATACCTCAGGAAGTCTTGTGTCTGTTTCTTTTATTACTGCAACCTTTTCGTTATCACTTACATCGAAATAATTCACAAAACAATTTTCGTTGATTATGTTAATTATCTCTTTGCCCTTTATGGCCTCTAAGGTTATCCTACCTTCCCTATAACTCGTAAAATAAACTGTTCCATCTCTTGTTATTCTTCCCAAACCGTTATTATATATCAAATGCTCGGTCAGCGGAGTAATTTCATTAAGATCCCATAGATAAAGGTAGCTATGTTCGCTTCTCTTCACCATTTTGGGCTTTCCATGCAGAAGAATGTATTTACCGTTTGAGTCAGTAGCAGTTAGAGAAACGCCCTCAAGAAGTTTATCGCTCTCTCCATCACGATATATGTAAATGTCAAAGAACTTAAAGTCCAAAATGCCGTTGTGAGGGGCAGTATATATTACGCTATCCCCATGCCATATCGCAGAAGAAAATTTATGCGTCTCTATTTCTTCTATGATTTCTTCTCCTTCTGTATCATAAATCCAAAACAACGTTTTCTCACCATCAAAGAATCCCTTGTTATCGAACCATACTGGAACATTATCTTCAAAGATTAGATCTTCGTCTTCTCTCCTTTTGATGGTAGTAATAAGTATCCTTCTGTTGTCTTTGTTCCATGATACAGAATCTACACTTTTTATTTCAAGTATCTTTTTTCCACTCATCGTTCTGACATCTAAAACCCATAGTTCTTGCTTCTTTTTATCGTCAGAAGGTTTTAAAAATGTCATTAGATTGCCATTAGGTGAAAATCTAGGCATATAAGCATCTTCAATAAACTTCCTTTCTCCAGTAGCTAATTCTTCAATTACTATCGTTTTTTCATATCTATTTTTTTCCATGTTTACCTTTGTCAAAACATATGCAATTCTTTCCCCGTCTTTAGTTATTCTGACATCATCCACATAAGAAAACTTTGTAAAGGTTTTCTCATTCCACTCTAATTTGTCCAATACATTCACCCCCTCGTCGATCTACCTTTAATATTTCTTGAAAAATAGACTAAAAAATTATGATAGTTTTTGAGAGTCAATTTGGGATTTAAAATTTAAAAATAAAGAAGCGCGCAAGCTAAGTACTACAGAACTATTTAACAATAGTATAAATTCCTACAGCAACTAGTAACGCACCTAGCAGATATCCTACTATTTGTGGGAAAATCAACACAAATATTCCAAACACTATTAATACTGCACCTAAAACTTCCTTCGAAGGTTTTGAGCCAAGTATGCTCTTAGCAATATTTTCAGTTCTTTTTACAAGCTCTTGCATAAATGAGTCTATTCCATCTACTCTTGTGCTTAACTTATCTATAGCCTCCTCAATTTTTTCAATTCTTCTTTGTAATTCCTCTAACTTTTCTTCTATGTCCATGTCATTGCCCCCTAATTATTTTACTCCTCCAATGCCCTCCATAGAGCGAGATTTTTATGACTGACTTCTCTTTTTATGGAACCTCCACTAAGTACTAGTATTTTCACTTCAGCAACAAAAACCTCGGCTCTTATTAGATGACCACCGTAGCATTTGCCTGAAGCGTCTCCTAAAACTACATGTAAATGAATGAATGGTTTTTCATCTTTTAAGCTAATATTCCCTAGTGCAGATAATAACTCATACGTTCCTTTAAAGGAGATTTCTTCATATCTTTCTTTCTCCTCGTTAAAATATCCGACTATAGGATTTTTTACGCTCCCTATTGCAAATATGATTCCAGATCTAATACCTCTTCCTAAAACATACTTACCTAAGTAGCTCAAAAGCTCTTTTCCCTCTGGAACTCTAAACATATGTACTTCCTTAACCTCATAAATCAATACTAACACCCCTTTAAGAATATGCTTTGAAAACATAATTTCGGCAATTATTAATTACTCAGCTAATATTATATTCTCTTCGAAAAAAGGTTCTTAGAAAAATCTTCACTCATAGGTGATATAATTGAGTCAAATTGACATAGCAAGACGTGGGATAACCTCAGAAGAGGTTTTACAAATTGCAAAAAGGGAGAAAATAGATGCTGAAAAGTTAAAAAGATTCGTGACAAAGGGATATACGGTGATATTTAAAAACGAAAATCATGATTGGGTAACTCCTATCGCAGTAGGGGCTGGCGTAAGGGTAAAGGTAAATGCAAATATAGGAACCTCTAGAGACATTGTAAACATTAGCGAAGAATTAGAAAAAGCAAAAATTGCAATAAAATATGGCGCCGATACGCTCATGGATCTTTCCACGGGAGGAGATTTAGACCAAATAAGAAGAAAAATTATGAAATCCGTGAACGTTCCTATAGGTACTGTCCCTATTTACCAAGCTGCAGAAGAAGCTCTAAGGAAAGGAAAGGCAATTATTGAAATGTCCGAGGACGACATGTGGAACGTCCTTGAAAAACATTTCAAGGATGGTGTTGACTTCGTAACAATACATGCAGGTGTAACAAAAGAAGTTGTAGAAAAGATGAAGAAGACTAAAAGAGTTGTTGGAATGGTCTCACGTGGTGGTACTTTTTTAGCAGCGTGGATTTTACATTGGGAAAAAGAAAATCCTTTCTACGAAAATTATGATTATCTGCTAGAGCTCGCAAAAGAATATGATGTCGTGCTCAGTTTAGGTGATGGACTTAGACCTGGTGGTCTCCCAGATGCTGGTGATACACTCCAAATGTTAGAGCTCTTTACATTAGGAAAACTCGTGGAGCGTGCAAGAGAATATGGTGTCCAAACAATGGTTGAAGGGCCTGGTCATGTTCCAATAGATCAAATCCCTATGCAAATTAAAATTGCGAAAGTTGCTACAAAAAATGCTCCTTTCTACGTCCTTGGACCTCTTGTTACAGACATCTTTCCCGGATATGATCACATTGCAGGAGCCATAGGTGGTGCTATTGCCGCCTTAAACGGTGCTGATTTTCTCTGCTACGTCACTCCTGCAGAACATCTAGGTCTCCCAACAATTGAGCATGTAAAGGAGGGTGTTATCGCTGCTAAAATTGCTGCACATGCTGTAAACTTGACAAGATTTCAAGAGGACTATATGTTAGACTACGAAATGAGCGTCGCAAGAGGAGTACTTAACTGGACAAAACAATACGAACTCGCATTTGATAAGGAAAAATTTAAAGAAATTAGGGAGCGTAGACCTTCAAAGACAGAAGCATGTAGCATGTGTGGGGAGCTGTGTGCTATAAAGATAATAGGAGATCTATTAAGACATAAAAATTAAACAATGTCTAAAAATTCTTTCACCTTCTTTACTATTTCTAGAAGCGTTATTCCGGCTTTTTCCATGATAAACACATCAGATATGTTTGTAATAGCGCTGGGTTCAACGTTTATCTCTATAACTTTGCCTCCGCTCTCCTTGACTATATGGGGCACATATGCTGCAGGGAACACTACCCCAGACGTTCCAACGACAATCACAGCATCCGCTACTGAGGCAAGATCAAATGCATCATTCAATGCGTCCTGAGGTAAGGGTTCGCCAAACCATACAACGTGGGGTCTTAAATATGAGCCACATACATCGCATTTTGGCGGTAATTCATCATACTCTACTTTTTTATCTAAAAATGGCTTAGACTTTTCACAAGATGGATTAGAACATCTTGTGAACCATATATTCCCATGAAGTTCTATCACATTTTTACTCCCTGCTTCTTGATGAAGATTGTCTATGTTCTGAGTAATTACATAAAACCTTCTTCCTTTTCCTACTTTCTCAAAAATTGCTTCGAGCTCTGCTAGTGCTGTATGACCAAGATTGGGCTTTGCCTTCGCTATTTTCTTCCTTCTCTCTAAGTAAAACTCCCATACAAGTTTTGGATTCTTTTTGAACCCTTCTGGTGTAGCTACATCCTCAATCCTATAATTCTCCCACAAACCACCAGACCCTCTAAATGTTGGTATGCCGCTCTCTGCTGAAATTCCAGCCCCAGTAAAGCTGATTACTATCTTAGAATTTGCTATTATTTTCGCAGCTTCAATTATGAGGTCCATAACTTCGCCAATTCCCATAACACTATCCTCCAAAGTTAATAGTTAAGAACCTTACTAAAATAATATGGGAAGTTTTCAAAAATGTTTGAGAGTTAATGGTGGGCGTATTGAAGATAAATGTCACGTAATATTACACACTAATCTAAAATATTTAAGTAACACCTCTCCAAGGAGAAGTTCGTTTGTCGAGAGGGCTCATAAAAGTTATAAAAGATATAACCATGTGAAAAGAGACGGCGGCAGGAAATAAAAAGTCGATGATTTATTAGGAAGGCGTCTCTAAAAATATAATTATGAAAGCTCTTTTAATGGCGTGATTATTATGAATTCAGATCAGAGCCAAATATTTAACGAATTCATTGGAGAGCCTATAGGAATAATTATCAACGGAGCCACATTGGAGAGATTTGACTTCGTAGTAAACCCTGACTATAGGAACAAAATAATGTTTGGCGAGTATGTCCTAACAAGAGATGCTTATGGTAACCTCATTTTTGGCGTAGTAGAATCTCTAATAGGAGCAAACAAACTTTTGAGCATCTATGAAAATCAAGGAATCACTAAAGAGGAGCTTCAAACAATAATAAACAGTACAGAGCTAAAAGATATCTCCGAAATGGTAATAGCAGAAGTTCAAGTGTTAGGAAAGATTCAGCTTGAAATCCATGAGGGTTCTAAGTATTCTGTATCCATAAGGGCTATCAGATATCCTATAGTTCCCCTCAGCGAGGTATACTTGCCTAGTGAAAAATTATTAAAAATTATTTTTGAGGAGGGTCTGGAGAGCTCCGAAGACAGAATATCAATAGGATATCTACTAAATTTCTATGACTACAACACTGATCGTGGTTCTGTAAAAGTATATCTCGATGTCAACAAACTTCTTTCAAGACACTTCGCAATTTTGGCAGTTACTGGAGCTGGTAAAACTAACACCGTCTTAGTCCTAGCATCAAAACTTGTAGAGGAGTTTAATGGGACTGTAATAGTATTTGACTATCACGGAGAATACACCACGCTAGGTGATGATGACGTTCGAAATAGTCTTCCTTTCGATGTTAATGTAATCAAAAATCCAGCCCTAAGAGTAGAGGATCTGCGCTTTGAGGATCTCCAAAAGTTGTTAGGTATAGGTTCCAAGAATGTTAACATGATAGATGCTCTTAAAAGGGCCTACGACGAAGTAGAACGTGAGAGTCAATATAATAGTGAAATTAGACGTGGTAAAAACTTTATAGAAGCTCTCAAAAAATACCTAGAGGATTTAAGTGAGGGTATTATCGACTCAAACCAAAACGTAAGGAATGGGGCATTCAGAGTTCTTAGAAACTTAAAGCTAAAAGAAGATTTGTTAAGAAGAATACTCTACGATGAAAATAAGACAGATGTTATAAGAAGTCTACGCGCAGGATCACTCAATATAATAGATCTGTCATCACTCACTGATGATGAAGCAATAATCATAGTATCAAGCCTTGCTCGCACCGTACTAAAAGTACGCAGCAAAATTGCGAGAGGAGGTCGCACTCCTCCTGACATACTAACGCCGGCATTTCAATATCCATTGGTTTTAATCATTGAGGAGGCTCATGTCTTTCTTGATCCAGAAAAGGCTCAAGAAAGCGCATATTGGCTCTCAAGAATTGCCAGAGAAGGACGTAAGTTTGGAATTTCATTGGGAATTGTTAGCCAACGACCGAAAAGACTCGAAACTGACGTGTTAAGCCAATGTAACACGTTTATAATACTCAAACTAATAGAAGAAAGAGATCGCAGAACTGTAAAGAACTCCAGTGAAATGATAACAGAAAGGCTCGCTGATGCTTTAACCACTCTTGACGTTGGTGAGGCCCTAATTATCGGATACGCTGTTCCTGCTAGAATTCCTGTGACAGTAAAGGTCTTTGACTTTAAGAAACTTTACGAAAACGCAAGATATGGAGGTCTAGACATAAACTTCACAAAAGAATGGAAAAAAATTGGAGCTTCTTTGAGAAGTCCTATTGACATTAATGAGCTTCCTATGTGATTGGATGGTGATCTAATGAAGATTTTACATATCGCAGATCTACACGTTGGTGCCCATAACTTGGAGCAAAAAAAGGTTGGAAATCTCATTCAAAAAGTGAGTAGAGAGAGCCTCATAAAAATAGCGGAGAAAATAGTTCAATATAAGCCGGATGTAGTTATTATTGCGGGAGATCTGTTTCACGTTGTAAAAGATGTTGTCTCGCTTGCAGACTTAACATATGTTACTGCCGCCCTGAAGATTCTGAGGGAGCACAATATTCCAGTCATAGCAATTGAGGGAAACCACGATAAATCAAGAGAAATAGAAACCCCCAAAGGAAAAATTCTGATGAGTCCTATTCGCTATTTGGAAAGCCTCGGATATCTGCTACATGTGGGGATACTCCATACTCCAGATTTCGATAGTTATAAAGAGCTTTTAAGATCACAAGGATCTCCTTACGATAACGTGAAAGTAAAGTTCTCGGAAATTCCTGGATTTACTGGTGCCCTAGAAAAATTTGTTGTGATAGAGAACACTGCCTTCATGGGCATTGATCACAAAAATGTTGCATCTATTAGTCCAGAAATATCAGAACGTCTCTTCGGACTGTTTAGGAACATAGGCAAAATCCCTACAGAAGCTGAAAAGAAGGTCTTTATTGCCCATCAAACATTTGATGGAATCGTTCCAAAAGAAGAAATGTTCTACTACAAAAACGAAGCACTCAGCATAGCATACTTACCAGACGGGTTTGATTACTATGCTCTAGGACATATACACGAGTTTTTAGAGTCATTTAAGGAGCACGCCCACATTATATACCCAGGCATCATCACACCTCTGAAGGCAGATGAATTTGACTACAAATATGAAAAAGGAAAGCTTATGAAAACGAAGCACACGAATAAAGGGATGATACTTTACGATCTTGATCAAAACAAATACAAAAGAATTAAATTAAAGGGGTTCAGAAGCATAAGGATCTCTATTTTACAAGAAAGTAGCGACATACAGAGTTTAATGGTAAAAATTAACTCGGCAATTCAAAGATCACTCAACATGGCTAAGGAGGCCGATCTTGAGGAGGGGTACGAAGTTATGCACCCAAAAGAGGGTGTCATTGTGGATGTTGAGCTTGCAGACTATGGGGGTCTATCTAACGTAGATCTCGTGAGTATTACAGACACCATAGAACAAAGATATGAAATACGTGCAAACATCAACTTTAAACCACTAAGATCCGAAGAGGAAATCCCAGATATAGAAGAGACTATGGAGTATTACTCTTCAAGCGACCTTAAAGAAATATTAAAAAACGCTTTTGGAGAGTCTTATCCACTTTATTTAAGATTTATTGAGTTAATAGGCTCTAAAAAAGATGTAGATCTCCAAAAGGACTCCAAAATTATCATCGAAGCTGTAAAAGATGCCCTGTCTATTATATATGGGGATCATTCCGATAGCACTAAAGCCCTGAAGGCCTTTGCAAAGCACGTAGTGAATATAGAGCTACTAGAAGATATTGAAAAAGAGGAAAAGAAGGAGGCTGTAGAGGTCGAAGAGGGTATCCTTAAGGAAGAGGTTTCCGAAGTCAAAAAAGAGGTCAAAGAAAAGCCTAAGAAAAAAGGTATGAAAACGCTCTTTGATCTTGGGTGATCTCCATGAAACTCATTTTAAGAAAAATATCATTAGAAAACTTCAAAATCCATAAGAATACTACGATTGAATTTTCAGATGGAATAAACATATTTCAAGGTGTAAATGGTAGTGGTAAGTCGTCTATTCTAGAGGGTATTTTTGCAGCTCTATATCTTGGTACAAGAGAAGGGGGATTTCAAAGAAGATATTCCGACTTAATATCCTACGGGGCCCCTTATGCAAAAATAGAGTTGGAGTTCGACGTTATAGATAGAAAAATAAAACATCACTGCACTATAAAAAGAGTAATAGAAACAAACGGCACTTCTAAAGTAGAGTTAAGAGTTATCAAAGAACTTCCGGATGGGACTAAAAAGGCTGAGCCATTAATAACAAAGGTTAGTGATGCTATAGAACGCATTAAAGAGCTCTTAGGAATGGATGCGAAAGAGTTTATCTCTACAGTCTACGTCCGCCAGAAGGATATCACTAACATACTTGACAAAGATGTTCTCACGCAAGTATTTAACAAATATCTTGGATTAGAGAAGTATGATGTCGCTCTTCAAAACTTTTCTAGGATTCTCTCGCAAATAGAGTACAGCATATCTTCTATAAATAACAATATTTTGTCAAAGGACTCTGAACTAAGGGATAAGCGCAAAGAATTAGAAAAATTAAAACAGGAGAAAGAGGTCAAAATTAAAATAAAAAATGAGCGTGAGAAGGATAAGGAGTTTCTGGAGAGTAATATAAAGACTCTCGAAAAACTTGAAAATATCACTATGAAAATACTGCAAATACTTAAAGAGATTAGACACCACTCTGAATTAATTAAAAACTACGAAGAAAAAGTAAAGTTACTTGCCGACTATGAAACTCAAAAAATAGAGGAGCTGCACAAACTAGCGTCGTCTAAGATCACAAAGTACCAAGAACTTAAAGCCGAAGAAAGCAGTCTTAGAAGAGGTATCTCTCAAATAAATGGATACATTGAGGATCTCAAGTCTCAACTAGCAAGTTTTATAGAAAAACAAAAAGAGGTAGAAAAATACGAAAACATCATTAAGGAGGTTAAGAGTTCTCTAGCCAATTTCCCAATTGACATCCCAGAAGACCTTTCGCAACTTTCTCAAACAATTTCGAACTTTGAAGCATTGAAGAGGTCCTATGTAAATATATCCGTGGTCTTTAATCACATAAAAAATCTCCTAGCAGAAGAATACAAAGTTACTGACTTGAGCAATTTTGTTTCAAAGTATGAGAGCATTCTAGAGAATATAACAAACACCGTAGAAGCCATAAACAAAGATATACTTAGGCTTAAAGAAAACTTAGGCGCTATCTCAGGAGAAATAAATTCCAGGAGAAAGCATGTAAAAATCCTAGAGGAAGGCGTAAGAGAAGGTCTTGCAAAATGTCCAGTATGTGGCAGAGAATTTAACTCAATAGAGGAGGCAATAAATGTCATTAAGGAGTATAACAATGAAATTGAGGAGCTACAAAACAAAATTGGGAAGATTAACGCTGAAATCGCTAAGCTTAATAAAGAGTTCTTAAAGAGACGTAAATTAAAGGAAGATTTGCTAAGGATTAGGAATGATGTAACTAAACTCAAGGATTCTCCTCTGAAAAACTTTGACTCAATAAACGAAATTGTAACGCTACTTAGGAGGTTACATGGGGCCTTAAGCAATATGGCCAAAGCACAGCCGTATAAGGACCTGATACCTAATATAAATAAAAAGATTGAAAATGAACAGAAAAAGCTTCAAGATCTTAAGGTTAGACTTCAAGAAGTTTTGAGGCAAAAGAGTAGTATGGATATGTTCGCAGCCAACTATGGGTACAACAACATAGAAGAGTTCTGCAAGGATCTTCAAGAAAAATACGCTATTTATAAACAAACCAAAACAGAGGTAATAGCAAAGAAAAATGACTATGAAAAGCGTAAAAGAGAGTTAAAAGACCTAGAAAAACAATTGGAGACTCAATTTTCCGCACTTAAAGGGGAGCTTCCACTTGTAGCACGCGTCCTTGGCATAGAGCCTACCAAAATACACTTAAATGAGAGAGAGGTAGAGCTATTACACGAGCAAGTACGAAGTAAAAAAGAGCATCTGCAAACTCAACTGAAAGAGCTAGAAAATGAACTACTAAGTATTAGAGACGACATCGTATCTGCCGAGACTCTTATAAAAGCTATAGAAAAGGACGTTCAAAAACTAAAGAGAGAAATAGAACAACTAAAAGAAGACAAAGAAGTTCTCGAAGAGCTTAGAAGAAAATTCAAGAAAGAAATTTTAGAAAAAATAAGAGAGGCCAGGGGAAGGATACTTCAAGAAGTTGCCGCAAAGGTAAGCATAATCGCGACAGACTACTTCGAGAGATTTCTTCACAACAAGAGCTACATTGTGAGGTTAAAGACTGAGGCTCCCAGCGGTAGACAGGAACAAACTGTTAGAATTTCTCCCATAGTAGTGAAACACGTGAGAGGGGTCCCAAAAGAAACTAGTGCCGACAGTATAAGCGGTGGCGAGGAGGTTGCTCTTGCAATATCTCTAAGACTGGCAATTTCCAAGTTCTTGGGGTACTCCGTAGGTGTTCTTATTATGGATGAGCCCACAGTACATCTTGACTATGAGAACGTAGAGAAGCTCAAGGACCTCATTAGGGGTCTCAGAGAGGCAATACATACTTCTGGTTTTCAGGTCATATTAGTGACGCATCATGATGTGCTCACTCAAATAGAGAATGCCAGGATCTTTAGATTCGAAATTGTACCAGAAAGTAGTGGTGGACAGTATTCTCGAGTTACTGTTGAGGTGTAGAGTCTATAATATTAGCCCGCAGGAGTCTCTTGCAAAAATATGCTCCCCAAAGAGGTTGGTGTAAATTTATGGTCGAACACTCTTATGATCCTATCTACTACGAGATATTTGAAAATGTGAAAGGCATCATAACAAATGCAAAAAACCTATCAAAAGAGCTGAGAGACATCCTTTCCCAATACATACGCTCTGTCGAAGTTTCACCATCATCAGAAAAAAGAGCCTGCTATGCTATAGATGGAACCCTTACGTATGATGTCGGAACGGGTTTCGTGGTTTATAATGTTGCTGCAGAGGCTATACCTATAAACACAAGGGGCAGGGTGAGCATAGAGAACATGTTTCTTATGATACCTACGAGAGACATAAAAGACCGTGTAGCAAACAGAATGCACACGCTTGAGTCCGTCGCAGGAATTAAATCTACAGAAGGAGCTCCCGAAGTTATTTTAGTAGATGGTCTTATCTCTACGCAGATATTTAAACTTTTGAGGAATTTATATACGAGATTTCGTCTTGGAAGTGGTGATAAAGAAGATTTCACAACAACAATCAACGACATAAGCAAAGACATTGAAGACCACTGGTACACTCTCTTAGACCAATTTAAGTTATCTCAAAAAATTTCGCAAAATGAAAAGATAAAATCCTTATTTTTCTCAGAAGCCGGTAGTAAAGAGGTATTAGACGCTCTTGCTAACTATTTCGTCCAAGGAGATTCAATAGAGAGTCACAAAAAACATATTGCAATAGAAAACGCCATGCTCACCTTAGAGGTTCTTGAAGGTATTATCACAAGAGAGATGCTCATAAAAGAAGCTAAAAACCATGAGGTAAACGTTGTAGGTATTGCAAAAAAGAGCTCGGGATACTCTCTTAGAAACTCGCGTGAGGTGCTAAGAATACTAGGAGTGGGTTCAGAAGTGCTGGAGAATATTCAAAACGTGAGTGACATTATTCTCGCGACACTCTTACTCGACCAAAATAAGCGAGAATTTGTAGTTTCTCCATTGTTTTATGTATATTACATGGAACACATAACAAAAAGAATTAGAGACTCATCTGAGCTTGTAAAAGACATTGCACCGAATGTAGCCTCACTTGCAGAGTTAGCAACAAAAATTCATGAAAAACACATAAGAATTCCAAAAGATTACGAAGCTCTCTCCGAAGAGATGGTAAGACATAACTTTTACGTTGGATATGCGCGTTTTGCTCCACATCAAAGACCATACAAGTTTGAAGTGTTACTTCACAAAAAGGATTTAGAGGATCTTATGGGATTTGTATTTAGCATTAGTAAAAGCGGATATCCTCAGCCCCTATCTCTTGCAGATGCTGCTGTCAAGAAACCCTATGAGCTTATGCCCACGCTCTCTGGCGTTTTATCATTATTTATTAAAAAGCATTTCTCTAAGGAGGATGAAAAAGTAGTAGCGGATCTGATAATAAACCAGCTAATAGGCCCATATAGAGGTCACCTAGCACGTTCTAGAAGTACATTCACATCCTAAAGTCTGCCACCCACTGCTGAAAAACTCCTGTTGTCTTCAACGTGAAGGTATCATTGCGGCTTTGCCAGGTCTCCAATGGTATATACCTTGCCGTTCCAGTAAATTAAAGGCCTTTTATCATTGTTTTTGTGGACTTCGACAGGCTCCCCTACAACGAGATAATGATCTCCTATTATGTGGTGTTCCATTAATCGACACTCAAAAATTAATGGTGCATCTTCTATTATTGGCGCTGTTATCTTCTTTGCTTTACCTATTCTTAGCCCATATTTTTCTGCTGCCACTTTGATTTTATCTACTTTTCTGCTGCTCATACCACCAAACAATGCCAAAGCAGCTTTTAAAAGATCTTCAGAGACTAGATGGACTGCAAATTCTTTAAATTTAAGTATTAACTCTAAAGTTCTCCACTCATTGTAGATGGCAATGCCGAAATATGGGGGCTTCCACGAAACTTGTGCATTCCAAGAGGCTGTCATGCCAGCTCTTTCGTTTTCTGTACCAACAGTTACAATCACAATAGCCGAGGGGACCAAGTCTAAAAGTTTTTGAATATTATCAGAGTCCATTGCATTCACCAAATAAATATTATCGAAAAAGAGAGAAATAATTCTTCTCGTCATTCTTCACTTTCTATTTTCTCCAAAAACCAGCTATACGCAGGATCTTTTTTCAAGAGATCTTTGAGAGCAGCAGCCCCATTCTTTAATATGAGGGTCAAATATGCTACTCTCTTTCCAAGAGACTCCGCTGCCCTAATTGTTGTCATGGCGTCCTCGTCTCCTTCTTCTTCCATTCTTGCAAATGCGTCGGGGAGGGGAGATCTCTTCGTCCAACCTAAAGCGCCTATATAAGACTCTGGAGGATCGCCTGCTATTGGTATTCCACCCATTACCAGGGCGTGAGTGATTATCTGGATGGCAGCAAGCTCTTCACCGCCTCCTAGATCTGTTCCCTGTACGATTGTTCCAATAACCTTCATAGATCTTGGTGGTCTGTCTTGATATTTTGCAAAAAGAGTTTGGCCAAGCCTATCTAGAAATGCCTTGAAATGCGCAGGTAATCCCAGATGGAAGACAGGTATTGAATATATTACCGCATCAGCCTCTAGCCATTTCTCAAATATTTCGTCGAAGTCGTCATGTAAGATACACTCTCTGTGATCTATACACGAAAGACAATGACCACAAGGGCTTATTATTTTCCCAGAAAACCTATATATCTCAGTTTCAATATGTTGAGGACTTATGCTTTTCGCAGCTTCCAAAGCCTTTTTTAAAAGATATTCACTGTTCCCGTCAAGTCTAATGCTTGCAGAAATTCCAAGAATTTTTATTGGAAGGATTTTCACTCCTTACACCCCTTTGAGTTCCTCCTTAAGTGCTCTATAAAATCTCTCCCACCACTCACGTGCAGCATCTAGAGTATTTTGCTCAAACTTTTCAGACCATTCCTTTGAGTCGTATTCCAAAGCCATCTTGTGCAGTATATCTAAAACTCTTTTGCTCTCCCAGAACTGAGGTAAAGCTCCCGCAAGCCTTTGATATTCTACTATCTTTGCGTAAACCACTTTTGATCTCTCTAGCACGTCTATATCAACACCATATACGCTTTTGTACAGTTCTTTAAGTACTTTTTCAACCCATTTCCTGTGGAATCTGCACCACGCCACGTTTTCTAGCATTAATTCATAAAATGCTCTTTCTACAGCAAGTTTTGCATAGTCTTCAGGTTCTAAGAATACTAAAGAATATAGCGTCCAATAACGTCCCAAAATGGGCAATGGTGCAAACATTCCTGGAGTAAAGTAATAGTTAGGCATCATTAGCCCTTTATCTCCAAAAGGTATGTACACTGCCAAATCTTCGAACTTAATGCCTTTTTTCTTTACCCTATCACTAAAGGATTCATCTAAACTTTTGGCAGCCTCTCTTACACCCTTTTCAGCTATTTCTCTAAGTATTTCGTTATTTCCATAAGTCATCTCTGTAATTAGTCTCACAGCAATTTCAGCATTTTTCTTGGAATATCTAGACTCATACTCTTCTGGGTCAAAGATGGGTTTCTCACTTATCCCCAATTCCTCTGGTTTAAGCAACTCCTTCTCAAGTAGTTCGAACAACCATCCTAAGATGTTTCCCATTTCTATAGCATCATATCCAAGACTATCTATCATCTCGATGACTTCCTTTGCATCCTTAAAGTCAAAGATTCCTAACATAGGGCCGCTTGCATTAAAAGGTTCGTAGTCAATGTGTTGCCCTTCACTGGAGACTTTTTTACACTTTACAGGACAAGGTTCGCCACATGTGACGAAACTGTAGTTATTTATTACCTCTTTGTTAAATGGTTTGTAGAACTTTTCGATAAGTTCGTCGTATAACTTGCTTCTCAAAGTTTTCTCTAACTCGAGAGTTCTCCAATTAAACATTGGGACTTTTTCCCTATATATGAGATAATTTTGGCCAAAAGTGCCCCCGCTCCTAGTCTTTACATCATAGTTGTATTTTACAGTAGACTCAAGAACTTTCTTCAGATAGGACTCACCTAATATTGACGACAATAATCCGTATGCCGTATCAAATCTCCTGAGAACGTTTGGAACATTTTTGTAGTTATGTCCCCCATACACTATCGCAACAACATTATGAGCCCTAGCTAGTACGCTGCCTCCACCACCTCTAGAACCCCAATCCTCCACGCGGATTTTCTTTGACATATAGTCTATTGATGGCGAGTACAATGCACCAAATCCTGATTTATATGATGCAGGTCCTACAAGAACCATCCGTGCTTTATTCTTCACGATAAATTCCCAGAAATTGTCTATTATGTAGTGCGCAAGTGCTTTTACACCTATAAACCCGTTATATCCCCCATAAATGCTCTCTAACGAATTAATAGTTTCTGTTCTAACTTTTATGTCGCCATCTTCAATTCCCTGAACAAAAATTATCTTGGGATCTTTTGCTCTTCCTTCAATAGAGATTGCGTTAAGTCCAGTCCCAACAAAGTTGTATCCCGCACCTCCAATGCTTGTAACAAAAAGTCCTTGCGTCCTGGGGCTCCTAAAAACTGCTGTAAGTCTATGTGCTCCAAAAAGCCCTCCTCCAGCAAAAGGTCCTCTCCCAATTACAACAGCATTCCGGGGGTCGTATACGTCGTGCTTGTAACTCTTAAACGTATTTAAGTGCAAATCTACTCCTAGATCGACAACTCCTGAGTACTCTTTGTACTCTTTAATAGTATAGCTATTGTTGCTGAGATCCATATGGAGAACTCTTTGAGAAATCATTGAAGATCACCGAACTACTCTAAATTTGAACACTCAATATATGCTTTGTATGCAAAATTGTAATAATGTAAAATGCCTCTCACAATATGCTGTGGCAGCTCTTGCTCTATTATTCAAACATTATACATCAACCACAAAAACAAAGATAGTTGTCAAAGAGGACACCTCACAATATCATGAGCATAAGGACACGAAGCGCATGTAGGCGTATTTCCCCAACAGTCCATTTTATTAGTTGCAGTAAGCAGACATACATCTTTGAGCTCACAATCAAGACAGGATGGTTGATCAAAGAATTGTGTTTTGAACCTAAATCCAACAAACTCGGGTTTTCTCCATATGCTAAGTAAACTTTCTTCCAGTACATTTCCAAACGTAACCCTATAAACCTCACGTTCTCTTCCAAAAAATGTTGCTTTCCAATTATGAGCGTAATAAATACAAGGAGATACTTCCCCATCCCAAGAAATAAAAACTGCTTTTTTATTAATGAAAGGACATACCCTCCTCCCAGTAACGCCGTCTCTTGGAACTGACAGGGATATTTCATATTTAGATGCTTCTAAAGCAGCTTTTTCAATATATGTTCTCAGTTTTCTTTTTGAATCTTCAGAGGATAAGCATGAGATTTTCTCTTCGACAGTTTTAGATATAGGGATAACATGAGAAAGTGTAATTTTGCTTATAGCAAGTTTTCGAGCAAACGAAGGTAATAATGGAATTTCTTTGCAATTATATTTAGTTATTGTAAAATGTATAGAAACCTCAGGTTTTTCCATGTTTTTATCAAGTTTAAGATCCCTAAGTTTGATCAAACCACGAAGTAGACCAGAAAACTTTCCTTTCGGTCTTAAGAGTTCATAGTATTCTCGTTTGGGGGCATCAAGACTTACAACTATTTCGTCAATTCCAATATCAAAAATGGAAGATGCATACTTTTCGAGAAGACTTCCATTAGTAGTTATCATTATCCAAAAACCATAATCTTTTGCCAACTTACAAAATTCTAAAAATCTCTGATGCACTAGCGGTTCTCCCCACCCACTAAAGACGATTTTTTGTACGTCACAATGCTTTAATTCTGCTAGAACTCTTTCGTAAACATCTTTCGACATATCGCCAAAATTCTCTGCAAAAATTGTGTTCCTAAAGCAATAAGTACACGAAAAATTACATCTTGTAGTTATTTCTACCATAGCAGCCTTCGGTTTTGATTTCTCACTCAAGCTTATGACCCAATCATCATAAAATAATGGTTTCACAAAGACCACCGAAAAATAAAAATTAAAAGGCTAGCCGCCAGCTCCTACAGTAAAAATGGAGATTCTAGATCCATCGTCGAGATGTATCTCGTGATCTAGATCGTAAAATACCTGTCCGTTAATTGCAATAAAAATTTCCTTGTTAAGCTCTTTGGTATTCAGAACTTCCAAAAGTTTTGGTATGACTTTTTTGAGGTGTTCTATAATGTCCTTAAATGTATGTTTACCTTCAGGAAGCTCTATTTCTTTTTCTACAAAGCCCAGCACATCTACCAAGATATCCGGAAGTACTAGCACCTTTACTTTGATCATCAGTATCCCCTGTAACTCAAAACACTGGAGGACTATTCTTTCAATGCCCTCTCAGCAACCTCTATGGTGAACTCCAGATCTAACGCTTTTAACTTTTCTGGTAATGGTACTCCTGTCTTAATGTCCCACTTTCTTAATGCAAAATACCTATCAAGCATCTCCTTTAGCTCATCCTCTGAAACCACGTATTCTTTTTCATCTCTCGTTTTGATGGGTTCATGCATTATTCTCCATGGTAACTTATCATCTTCTCTCCTTCTGCCTTCTCTGACCACTATCATTCTCTCCAAAGTTACTATTCTCTCACCATCTCTCATAATACCCTCTGCAGTCTTTTCTATTCCTGTTGCAGCAGTAAACAAATCAGCCATGAGGAACTCATCAACGGCAAATCCAGCGGTGGTTATGAAAGCACAGAATCCTACGCTGTCAGTGATTGCATATATGTCCTCGTGCCATATTACAATTTCAGGTCTTCCTTCCGTTTTTCCAATCCCTGCCCATTCTCTATGCCCAGTAACTCTCTCAAAGAGTTTTAGCGCTCCTTCAGATGTTCCAAACTCTGCAAACGTTTCTGTATGCAGATGATCTGGTCCTCTTGGGTTTAGTGCAAACGCCAATGCATATGCCTTTGCAACCCTTGTTTCGACTCTAGAGTGCTCAAGCCCATTTGCCTGAACTGCCCACTTACATGTTTCTGGATCTACCTTCTTACAAGCTTCAGCTAATCCTTCAGCCAATATATTTCCAATACCATCTCTACTTACAATTTTCTCAATGAGTTTTATAGCCGCCTCTACATTTCCCCAAGTTGGTTCTGTTCCTAGCTCTTCTCTCAATTCTTGTAGGTATCCCTTCTCATATGTCTCCATAACCCAAGCAATTACTCCGCCCAGGCTTATAGTATCAACCCCATAGATGTTTGCCAGATCATTCATATAAATTAGCGCATCCGTATCGTGATTTCCAATGTTTCCTCCTAGTGCATTTGAGGTTTCATATTCTGGACCTATAGTGTCAACACCACCATATTTGTCGGTTCTAGTGTGTCTATGACAGCCCACAATACACTGACCACATCCAGCCCTGCCAACTAAATATCCTGCCTCCACGTAGTATTCTCCCGAGTTCTTGTAAGCGTGCTCCCAATACGACTTTCTAAAGTTATAGTTGGGTAAGGTACTGCTACTGTCTAAAGCCATAGTAGCGCTTGCGGTCCCAAACTTCGCTGTAGCTATTAGTGCTTCGTCCTTCATAATGTTAGACACAACTTTTCGAATAAGTTCATAATATTTTTTAGGATCTGCAATATTTACGGGTGTTGATCCCTCTGAAACCACTATTCCCTTCAATTTTTTAGATCCAAGTACTGCTCCTCCGCCACCTCTCGCAGCTACATTATATATTGAGGCATTTATGCTAGCATACTTTACGAGTCTTTCTCCTGCAGGCCCTATAAGAACAGTGTCAATATGTGTGCCGTGTTTCTTTGCAAGTTTAATATGTGCGCTTCTAACGTCTAGCCCCCACAAGTCTTTGGCAGATTTAATTTCCACATGATCGTCTTCGATATATATGTAAACAGGTTCCTCTGCAGCACCGCGGATTGTAATTATGTCATAGCCATTCATCTTAAGTTTTAGACCAAAGTCTCCACCAACACTGCTCTTGAAATACCTTCCTGTAGCTGGGCTCTTAAACGTTACAGTAGTTCTGCCTGCACTAGGCATAGGGGTTCCTGTAAACGTCCCGGCGCCCATCATTACGACATTATCCGGGTCGAGGGGTTTTATGCTGGGAGGTACTAAATCCCAATACATTCTAGCAATGATTCCTCTTGATCCAATATAGCTTTCCAAAAGTTCTTTGGGATATTTTTCAACCCAAATTTTGTTGTTAGAGAGATCTACGTGTAATATTTTACCATGCACAGAAAACATGATTACTCACCCCCATATTTCTTCTCTATTTCACTTATTTTCCTGTGGATCTCCGCTGCAATAAGATATCTTTTAGTATCAGACTCTCTTGTATGTACTACGATATCAAGAGCTTTTGACCAACACACCTTCACACATTGTGGATCTCCGCCACACAAATCGCACATAAGAGGATACGGATAAAGTTTTGGTGAGAATCTTATTGCATGATATGGACAAGCTTCAACACATTTTCCACATTCTTCTCCTAAACATTTTTCTTCTATTATTTTTGGCATCCCAGTTTTCTCATCTTTAATGATAGCATCCTCAGGGCATACAGCAGCACATGGCATGGCTGGACAGGAAATACATACAGTTGGGATAAAAGTAGCTGTAGATTTATCTTTGTAAATGATAATCCTAGAGAGTCCAATATGAGATCTATTAAAATGTACGAGGCTACACACCAACTCACACATGTGACATCCGGTACACAACGCTGGGTCGTAGATAATTGCTACCTTCTCAGAACTAAATGTTGCTTCGGATGTCATACCACTCACCCTTACAAATCATCCTCAAAAACTGTAGATAAGAATTCTGTTCAATAATTAAACAGTTATATAACATCGCAAAACCTAATGTCTGGCCTAATCTGTTACTTCTTTTCCTTTTCAAATACACTTTTCGTAACAAAAAGAATGAGACATTCCTTAACGCCCTTAATATCTCCTAGTTTATCAAGCACTAGGCTAGCGTCATCATTGCTTCTAAATCTAAATTTGACTAGAATCTCGTAAGGTCCTAGAACCTCTACAATCCTCTCAACCTCTTTAATCCTCATAAGCATTCTTTCAACAACATCCATTGCTGCTTTGGGCTCTACAGAAATTAGAGCAAAAACTTCAATTTTTTGATTAGAGCGCTTTCTCGGATGGGAAGAAATCAACAGCACTCCCTCCTCAGATAATTAAGAATGATTCTATCTTATTTTTTCCTTCAATGCTTTAAATGGGCTTGGACCCCTATATGTTTTTAAAATAACCATGGTCTCTGTCTTTTTGATTCCTTGTATTTCAAACATCTCCGTAGTTAGGAACTCGCGAAGGTCATATAAGTCTTTAGCTACAACCTCCGCGATATAGTCATAATCTCCTGTAACTTCATAAAGGTTTATGATTCTCCAGTTACTCAGCAATTTATTTGCAACAATCTTGCGCGTCTCAAAGTCCACTTTTATTCCTACAAGAGCGTGTACTGATAGTCCTAACTTTGAAAAATCTATATCTGCTCTAAAACCCAAAAGAACTCCATGTCGAATTAATTTTGAAAGTCTATTCCTTATTGCTGTTATACTCACTTTAGTATAATTTGCAATTTCTGATAACGTGGCCCTAGCATTTTTATACAATATATCAATAATCTCCATGTCCTTTTCGTCAATTCTTACCCTCAGGGTCGGCATGAGTTCAACATTTGTCAAATTAATATAAATAGATTATCAATAATCTTTGCACAAATGTGAAATATTTAAGCAGAAAATGGTGGTTTTGAAAGGCATGCTATTCAAATTTTAAATAGTTAAAATCTACATAAGTATAATGTTAAATATCCTCAGCATACTAGTTATTTCAATACCCAAACAAAGCATATCACAAAACAAAAGAAGAAAATTCTGTAAAAATTTTTGAATTTTGTTATCAAATTATGGATGCTGCGTGTTTTTAATACATGAGAACATAGAATTGAAAAGTTTAACAGAACCCTTAAATAAATTGTAGAACGATAAATCTCCTAGAAAAACGTTATTCTTGGTGAGACTTATGCCACGAGAGCTTAAACAAAGCGAGTTGGAGGATATAATCTATGGTGCAGCATTTCTAGGTGCAGGAGGTGGAGGATCTCCAGTACAAGGACTTTCTATTATTTCGCAAATTGAAAAAGAGGGTAAAAAAGTCGTTCTTATAAATCCAGATGAAATAAGAAACGATGCTCTCGTTGTAGTTTCTGCAGGAATGGGATCCCCCGCAGCAGCAAAATATGGCTGGAGAAACGAGCACATACCAGCTTTCAAGCTTCTCAAGGAGTACTTAGAAAAAACTCTAGGCAAAACCGTTGACTATGTAGTACCTTTAGAGATTGGCGCAGGAAATTTTGCCGTTCCGATTCATACTGCTGCCTCTAATGAAATACCACTAATTGATGGAGATGGTGCTGGGAGGGCTATACCAGAGTTGCAACTCGTAAGCTATGACATCTATGGCATTCCTATTTCGCCAATGGCAATAACAAACTGGGAAGGCAATGGTGGTATACTATTCGTCAAAGATGCTGAATGGGCAGAAAAGGTTTGTAGACAAATAGTTATAGCATTTCAAGGAAACGCTGGAATTGCCCTTTATCCTATGAGTGGAAAGCAATTAAAAGAAAGTGTGATCCCAGGAACAGTATCCCTATCGATGAAAGTAGGATCCCTCCTCAGAAAATCTAGAGAAGAAGACGCACACCTACCTGATTTACTCTCGGAAGAGCTCGGTGCGTACGTCTTAGGCGTTGGAAAAGTAAAGGAGAAGACGCTAGAAACAAGAGGAGGATTTGACTTTGGAAAGGTTGTCGTGGAGACTGGTAAGAGAGACCTAGAGATTTACTTCAAAAATGAAAATATAATAGCAAAACTAGGTGAAAAGATACTAACAATAGCTCCCGACCTCATATGCTGGGCAACCCTCGACGGCAAACCCTTGACGAACGTGGATGTGGAAGAAGGTCTTGAAGTGGTGGTGGCTGGTTTAAAGAGCCACGAGAGACTCAGGACTGAAAAGGCCCTTAAGGCATTCAAGCACCTCTATGCTGAAGTCGGGTTCAAAGATCTAAAGTACACACCTATAGAAGAGCTCATCTGATAATTCCTATTTCCTCCAATTTTTTCTCTAGCTCCTCCAATTCTTTATTGCTGTATCCTACTAGAGGGCTTCTGGGATCACCAAAGTCCATACCCCTTAGTTTTAACGCTGCTTTAACGCCTCCTAAGTAAGGGCCCATTTTCAGACTCCTCCTGATTGCCAGGATCTTATCCTGTAGCTGCTTAGCTTTCTGTAAGTTCCCTCTTCTAAACTCCTCATAAAGCTCCACAACGATTTCGGGGAATACGTTTGCTACAGCGGATACCACACCGCTTGCGCCTAAGACAAGATGAACATATATCAGCGCATCACTCCCCCCAAAGAACACAAAATCTTCTCTAATACGTTTTACCGTGTTTATTGCTTCATAAAACCACTCAATACTCTTCGAACTGTCTTTTATACCTATAATCTTCTCATTGTGTGCAAGCTTAAGAAGAGTGCTCACACTCATCTTGACCCCTGTCCTCTCTGGTATATAATAAATTATAAGTGGCAACTCAACGCTTTCCGTTATTTTATTATAATGTCTTATAAAGCCCTCCTCGCTCACAGGATAATAATACGGGGTCACGACGTGGATAGCGTCCGCACCCACTTTTTCAGCATACTTACTTAACTCTACTGTTTCTTTCGTACTCGTGCATCCAGTACCAACGATGATAGGAATTCTTCCATTGACGTGCTCTACTGCTGTTTTTATGAATAGCTTCTTTTCTTCATGGGTCAATAATGGCCCCTCACCATTAGTTCCCAACAGGAATATTCCGTGAACTCGATTTTTGACTAAGAAGTCCAAGTACTCTGTTAACTTTTCTACATCGACTTCATCGTCTTCCTTAAAAGGTGTGATCGCAGGAGGGAAAACTCCTTCGAGCTTCACAGACCTTCACCTCACGATATCGGATATAGCCCTTTTTCTGATAACTTCTTCCACTTCTTCCTTTGTGACGTATATGGGATCGCCGGGTATCGTGTGTGCAAGCGCTGCCATAGCACTGCCCCATTCAAGAGCAGACTCTACGTCATTCGTCTCTAAATACCTAAAAACGAACCCTGCATCAAATGCGTCTCCTGCACCTATTCTATCCACAATTTCTAATTTATATGGTTGTGCGTAATAGATCTTTTCGCCGTCAAAAGCCATAGCACCCTCAGATCCAAGGGTTAAGATCAGAATGTCTGGACGATACCTCTCGTATAGTCTTCTAGCAATATCCTCGTTTGATCCTGAGATTTTAAATATGAGTCTCGCATCGCTTTTCGTCACGAAAAGGATATCCGTATCCGAAAGCATAGGATCTAGTCCCCTAAAAGCTTCTTTTGGGGTCCAAAGCTTAGAGCGATAATTTACGTCAAAAGACACGAGAGTATTGAGTTCTTTTGCTTTCTTTATTGCCATGTTAACTGCCTTTGCACAGTTCTCACTTAACGCGACAGTGATCCCCGTGGTGTGAAACACGTCGTAGTCTCCAAGGATGTTCCAGTCCACCTCGTTTGGATTTATGTTGCTTATTGCAGAGTCCTTCCTGTCATATATCACGTTTATGGGCCTAGGCGTCCGACCGAACTCTATAAAATACAGACCCACTCTATACTCCTTGGTCCAGATAATGTGCGAGATATCAACTCCGTGTTCCCTGATCCTATTTACAATGAGCCTCCCGAGAGGATTGTCCGTAAGCTTGCTAATCCAAGCAGCTCTCCCACCAAGTCTAGCAAACGCTATTGCGAAGTTCGATTCAGCACCCCCTATAGTAACTTCTAACTCTCTAGCTTGCTCTATTCTTTCAAAATTTTTGGTAGAGAGCCTTATCATTGTCTCCCCAAACGAGACTGCAGAGGGTACATCATGTTTCATATACTAGACACCTTACTCCATGAAAATATAACGATCAGGGTTTTAAAGTCTTGATAAACAAGCTTAAACAAAAGAAAACAAGATAAAGTGCAGGATTAAGCCTCCATGTAATACTCAAGGCCGAGAAGCTTTGCAAAGTACTCGAGGTCCCTTGTAAGATCTCCATAAACAAGAACTCTATGAAGAGGAGGCACATAGTTCCAAAGGTACTCCTTTGCGCTCTTGACTCTTGTCTGAACCTTTGTCCTGCAGGCAAGCTCGACAATCGGAGTGTCTTCTATTATTCCCTTGTGAACTACTAGCCTCTTAAAGTCTGCTGAAATCTGTGCAGCAGTGAACTCTTGACCTATACTCATCTTTGTTCTTATAGTTGCTGGCTTTCCGCTCTCGTCGTGTGAGTCGATGGCGTAGGGTTCAGGTTCTTTGTCATATCCTTTCATCTTCGTGGGTGCCGTACAGTGAGCATGGATCACCACGTTGTCCTTAAAGTCAATGACGGGATCTACAATCCAAGACGGCTTTCCAGCAAGGTGCTTGAATACTATCTGCATTATCATTGAGTTAAGATCTGCCTCGCACGCTACTGGAATTCCTTCATCGTTCAGCAGTGAGAGGGGTATACATGGAGTGACAGGAAGTGCGTTGAGATCCCTAAGAAGTATCGTGAAGCAGTTTATAGTAATCGCATCTGCGTTCTTTTCCTTTATAAGCTTCTTCATTGCGAGGTATATCTTAGCAGCTGTCACGAGGTGTTCGTCCTTTATGCCATCACGTATCCAGTAAGCGTTACTCTTTAGTTTTTCTGCAATAGTTTTAGCTTCGTCATCAGGAATTTGATCCATAAGCTTGAGAAGATCCCTATAGTCAACGAACTCTAGGTTCAGAAGTTCTTTTATCCTTCTGAAGTACTCTTCGTTGTATGTCCTATCTCCAGCATATATCTCTGACTGGTGCAATGTCTCCAGCGACATTTCTTCTGGTGTAGATATCACAATGCTCTTGGATTTCTTTAACTTTATGTATGCATAAAGAGTCTTAAGCACGGAATACAAGTCTTCTTTGCTGCTCGAGGATGCAGATACTAAGGGCAGTCCTTCCTTTTGTAAAGATGCCAACTCTGGCCAGGCAAGACTGTGATACGGCTCCGTGAATATCACTGTAGGCTTTTGCAGTTCTTTGATTACTTTGAACATAAGTGGATAGTTCAAACTAGTCGTTAGTATATATACCAAGAGACCATCCACCTTTAAGAGATCATCTTTTATCTCGTTATAAACTTCTTCGGACGTTATCCACTCCTTTATCACGAATTCTGCGTCTATACCTAACGTTTTAACCCATTCATTACACTCTTCCTTAAGTCGAGATGCATCTGTTGCGGGGTCATAGCTGTACAGGGGCCATGCCATAAGGGGCTTATCCTTTTCTTTTCGTTTTGCAAATACTATTAGGGCTAGTTTTACCTTTTCATCCATTTTAATCCCCTTCTACTCAAGCGACTCTAAAAACTCTTTCAGCCTTTCTATGCCCGTTTTAATATTCTCCTCCGAGTTTGCAAAAGAAATTCTTATGTAACCCTCAGCATTGTCTCCAAAGGCCTTGCCAGGAGCTACAGCGACCTTCTTTTCTGATAAAAGTTTCTCGACAAATTCGTATGAATCGTACATATATCTCGAAATATTCAGCATGAGATAGAACGTTCCCTTCGGTACAACAAACGATATGTCATTGATACTACGGAGCAATCTTACTAGGAGATCTCTACGTCTTTCAAATGCATTTACCATGCTGTTCACATGTTCTTGACATTCCTTCAGCGCGGCAATGGCTGCTTTTTGAACCATGGCAGGGGCACAGGCAGCTACGCTTTCCTGAAGTTTCGTCATGTTCTGTATGATCTCAAGGTTTCTGCTTATCGCAAAACCAACCCTCCAGCCAGTCATTGCAAATGTCTTCGAAAAGCTGTTTACGACGATGACTCTATCAGAAATCTCCTCAAAATTAAGCATGCTATAATGCCTTACACCGTCATACGTTATCCTCTCGTACACCTCGTCAGAGATTACGACAAGATTATTATCCTCAGCTATTTCCACGATTCCCTTGAGCACTTCCTTTGGATAAACGGCTCCTGAAGGATTATTAGGTGTATTAACAATAATAGCTTCTGTCCTATCCATAATTTTCTCGTTAATCTCATCCAAATCGGGCATGAAACTGTTCTCTTCTTTTAATATGTAGTATGATGGTCTTGCACCTATCATCTTCACCATAGACGTGTATGGAGGATATCCAGGATCGGGGATCAAAACTTCGTCGTTCACGTCAACCGTGGCAAGAAGTGCTAGGAATAATCCTCCCGTGCCTCCTATAGTTACTATGGTATTTTCAGCCTCGATGTCTATGCCCCAAAAGTCCCTATAATAATCAGCTATAGTAGCTCTCAATTCGATAAGACCAGCATTGTGTGTGTAATGCGTATAACCATCAATCAAAGCACGATTAGCAGCATCTTTTATTGGTTGAGGAGTATCGAAATCTGGTTCTCCAATTTCTAGATGAACAATATCCTTCATACCAGCAACCTTGTTGAAGATCTTCCTGATACCCGATGCAGGGGTCTCTAGAGCCCTATTTGAGACTATCTTTGGCATGATCTCACCATGTGAGTATTTCAGTGACTTATTAACTACACTTTTCAAGAAGATAAATAAGCGTTGTGTTAAATTTCTGAAGAGGTCTTGCTTTAGCCGAATAGAACGTGGTTCTATAAAGGACACGCAAGAATCAAAAGTTAAAGTCTTGCTTTTTATAAATATAAAGAAAAAATAAAGAGTTGAAGGACTCACTCTGGTGGATATGGCTGGTCTGGACTAGGAGTCCACTCTCCCTTCCAGAATTCTGGAACGAAGACTTCATAGGCAAAGTAGAATAGCGAGCCAATCTCTATAAAGAATGTTCCGACGTATAGATATGTCTTGAAAGTACTCGACATGGGCTCCGTTGCGAACAGTAGGAGGCCGAATATGATTCCAATTACTATTAACCCAAGGCCGACCATCCTAATCTTTTTTAACATTTCTACTCTAGCCATTTCTGACGCCTCCTAACTTATCTACCCTTGTAAACCATCATTCCAATCGCGTATACTACGAGAGCAGCCACTAGAGCAGCAAGCTCTGGTAGTGGTAGTGCGTAGCTCTTAACGAGGTAAGCCACTGCAGCTCCAACGATCCAAGAGATAAAAGCCAACACGTTAACTGGTAGGTTGCGCTTTTCAATCACGTAAATGTCCACACCTATCTTTGGTAGGATATAGTAATGCGCTATGAACATTCCTGGAATAGCAGGCCAGAGAATCGACAGTGTCGTCGCAAAGTCAGTATATCTATAAAGCACGCCTGCGTATATTACGATAATGCTGAATATAACTAGTATAGTATCGTAGATCCACCTTCTGATCTTCGGGTACAGCTCGACCATGCTAAGGGACAAGTGCCAGAAGTCGTTGTCAGCAGTAGTCCAGATGAGTATCCACGCCATTATTCCACCGACGACTCCCATCGTTCTAGTAGCGATGAGGAATGGATCAGCAAACGAGTCCTCTGAGGTAAGAGCATAAGCTGCTAGCGTACACGACAGGAACGTGAGTAGTATCATACCGAAAAACACTGAGAACGTAGATGCCTTCACGAAATCCTTAGTGTTCTTTGCATATCTAGAGCTGTTAGCCTGCAAGAACGCCGCGACTATGTTCAGACCTACGACGAAGGTAACACCGTCCCAGAACGTGTTAAACACTCCACCGTACGGTGCTTTTTGCCCCCAGAAGTTCCATCCAAGCTTGAAACCATAGTATAGCTCTACTATGAATAAAATCGATATGAACCATGGTATGGCAAGCTTTGATAGTATAGATATTGTCTTATACCCCGCAGAAGACGAAAGCCACACGAGGAGCGCAGCGATCCACGCAGTAACGTAAATGCTAACTCCAGTCAAGTCCGTAATCGCGAGGGCCAACTGGTGAATACCCAATGCTGCCCATGCCATAATCGTACCCACTAGGACTATATTAAAGATCTTCGCACCGTATTTTCCGAAAATAACCTCTGCGATGAAGGCCGTAGGCAATCTTTCTTTGACTCCTATGTGTCCTATGGCAATATACAATCCAAGTATTATCAAGTTACCAACAATAAGCCATGCCAAAATGTGATACCACGGCCAGCCAGATCCTACTAGCAGACCTCCTGTCATCAGCATAAAACCAGATGTAAATAGACCTAACTGCACGTATGCTATGTCCCACCAAGGCCTCGTAGCCTTTTCTGGCACTCTTTTGTCCTCCCAATCATATAGAAAACCTACTTTCTCTTCAGTACCCATTTGTTTTCGCACCCCGCGCTAGGTAAATCTTCTCTAAA
>JAPDJS010000007.1 GCA_029258975.1 Thermoplasmatota archaeon
GAATTCCATCATATATGGCTATGATACCTGAAGCCGAAATTATGCTATAAACGGCGAAAGCAATAAAGCTCCAAGAATACTTGTATGAGAGGAAGAATCCAATAATTAGAGATAAACTGCCCATAATCAGGGCGTCCTTGAATACGGGTTTTTCTTTAATTTCGGCTGAAACTGAGCCTATCATCGCTCCTTCTTGAGTCATAATCTCTTTTTAAGTCGCGATTTAAGTCTTCTTCAGAGATTGATGTGCAATTCTTAGTATACATCAATTAGCTTCTTTTTTATCAAGTGTATACACGGAACAAAAATTTACAAATACATGATCTATTCAGAAGGATGAAGACAATATTTTCATACATATATCTAGCAAAAACATAAAATAAAACATAACATCATAAAGACTATTGGTATGGTAATGGATACATCCGCAATGATGAGATTTTGCGTTGTGGTTTCCTATGAGTTTCAGACGTGTGCCTACGGGGATACCTGAGTTTGACGATTTAATAGAGGGTGGTTTCCCAGCGGATAGTATGATTCTTATCGTTGGTTTTCCAGGGGCGGGAAAGACAACATTTTCAGGTCAGTTTCTCTATAACGGCGCTGAGAAGCTTGGTGTTCGAGGCGTCTATGCATCCTTTGCCGAGACAAAGAAGACTTTCCTTAGGAATATGCTTCGTTTCGGATGGGACTTCGAAAGGCTGGAGAGGGAGAGGAGGATTGCTATTCTGGATCTCTCTGTGACGAGAGCTGAAGGCCTCCAGACGAACCTGAACACGATAATGGAGACCATGACATCTATCGGCGCTGAGAGACTTGTCATCGACTCTTTTACAGCGATCAGCATGGCTTTGAAGGAGCCTATTGAGGTTCGAGTTATGGTTCATCTGTTATATAAATTTCTTAAGAAGGCTAATTGTGTCGCTTTAATCATATTGGATCAGCCGTGGGGAACATCATCTATTGGTCAGGGCATAATCGAGTTTTTAGCCGATGGAATAATCCACTTGGAGACCTACTTCGATAAGAACTTCACTTTGAGGAGAAGACTGAGGATACTGAAGATGAGAGGTACGAACCATTCTAGGGAGGCTCATGAATACGAGATTACTGATAAGGGATTCGTAATCTTGAGGCCTATTCGAGAAGAGGAGATGATCTCGAGGAGAACTTATACTCTGGAAGATTTGAAATCGATGACTATGCCCAAGCTCTGGAAGATAGCTTCCGATCTTGGGATCCCCAAGAGGGGTAGGAAACAGGAGCTAATAGAACGGATCTTATCGGCTACTTCCGGAGTTGAGGTTCCCGAGATATCTCCAAGTAGATCCATTTCGAGGAGTTCACGTAGGAGAACGAGGAAGTCATCCAAGAAGTGAGCCTTAAATAGATGTGCGTTGAGATATTTGTTTGTGATTTGGAATGCCAAAAATAGAGAGTGATGCCAAGGGTGAACTTCTCTGTACAAGGGTTACAGCCGTAATCAAGGAGGCTGTTTTGAGGGAGGCACGTTCTGAGGGGCTGACTACTTCTGAGTGGCTCCGTAACTTGGTGGTGTGTTCAGAGAAGCCATAGCTAGTGTCATGCCCGAGGAAGAGGGTGTTCATGATATTATGCCCATATATAGTGGCGGTATGACTACTAAAGAAGTGAAAAAATTAGGAAATATCAGACATGAAATTCTTGGAGCCCTTAGAAATAAGGGCGAAATGACTTTTAAAGAAATAAGGGCTCTGATAAAATCCCTTTCTGAAAAATATAAAGTCCCAGAGGATAAAATTGAAGACTACTTTAACAAACTCAAAGTCGAGGGGTACATTGTTGAGCATGCACCTAATAAATACAGGCTTGCTTATTAGACGGTAATGTTGAGGGGATCTTATGGTCAACATTTATGTAAAAATTCACAGAATGCGTGACGAGGTAATACTAGCAGCTTGCGATTCTGACCTCGTAGGCAAAGTTTTTAGAGAAGGTCAAATTGTGTTAAACGTAAAGGAAGAGTTCTATAAAGGTAAGCTTGTAAATGAGGACGAATTTAAAGAATTACTTCCAATGGCAACCATAATGAATCTCGTTGGAGAAAACTGCGTGAAAATAGCCTTGGAGGAAGGATATATAGATGAGGATAGAATTCTTTGGGTCCAAGGAGTTCCTCATGCCCAAATGGCACTTATATTCTTGTGATGATGGAAAAACGTATAAATACGGAGATGTTGAGGGTGTCTAAGATGTCAAGCGGAGAAGCTAAGAATAACAAAGAGCTCGTGCTTTATTCTATTTATTCTTCACTCCTCTATGTATCTAAGCAATTTTTAGAGTACTCAATAGAGATCGATCCTACTGCCCACTACAAAGATGAAAGAAGCTTTTGGGACAGTAATATTTTTAGTGCCCTTCTAAACTTAGGCGCCTCTACATTAGAGTATGGTGTCCCCTCCGGAAAACATTTTCTGCTAGGTTCTATAATGGCCCAAGACATCTTGATAAAGATTTCTGATACATTTAAGAATTCTTGGCCTAACCCTCCAAAAATCGATGAAATTGTAAATGCCCTCGCAGAATGGTATTTTGCAAATATAGAGAGACTCCCTGGAGATCTCGATTCCCTTAAAATTGTTTGTCGTGGGCTTGTTCTTTTAATAAAATCCCTAGCAATATACGCCAAAACCCTTCTTTCTCGAACCGAAAAAAGTGCGGAGCACCTTAAACTGTGGGACAACATTATTTATGGAACGATTAACTCTTTGGAAAGATCTATCATAAAACGTTTTGAAAAATTTGTTACTAAGGACTCTCGAACTATTATTCTTAGGATTATTGAATCTAAAGGTAATGAAGTAAGCAGACATGAGTTAGAGAAAGTATTAAAGAGTGTTGCAGAGGTTCTAGAGATATCCTACGAGGACATTCGAGCTAGTTTTGAGGAGCTTCTTTCTAATGGGGAAATTGTTATTGATAACGATAAATTTGTCCTTAGAGAGGGTGTTACGAAAGGATAGACACTACAGCATAGGCTCCCATCATTATGGTATAAGACACCCCAAACGCATAGATAAGATGCTGAATGAGCAGTTTTCTATGTCCTTCCCTTAACATCATAGCTAGTGTTGCAAAACAGGGTATATAAAGATTCACGAATGCGGTAAGTGCTACAACTTGTGCCGAGGTTAGGGTTCCCAGCAAGGCATAAAAGTTGCCCCATATACTTTCGATTGATGCGATAAATACTTCTTTAGCTATTATCCCATTAAGTACACCGTAACCTACTACCCATGCCTTTTCTCCTGTAATTCCAATTGGATAGAACAATACGCTAAATATTTTGCCAATATAATAACCAAACGTTTCTTGCGGGGATTCTGCATATCCATGTAGCCCATAACTAGTTAATACAACAGCAACCACAGATAGTGGAAGGATTACCACAATAATCCTTCTTACGAAGTGTTTCACGTTCCTTAAGGTAGTCCACCAGACTACTCGCAGAGAAGGTCTATGAATGCTTGGAATCTCTATAATCGTTGTAGGAGGGGATTTCTGTTTATATATAAATCTCCTCGTAAAGAGGGACGTTGCAAGATACATGAATATACCCAAAAGGTAGAATGTCACTACAAAAAGTGCCTGATGCCATCCTATATTGAAATATGCCGACATAGCTATAAGAACAACAAGTCTGGCTTGACACGGGATCATAGGTACTGCAAATATTATTTGCTTCCGTTCTGTTTCTTCTGTAGACGTTCTTGATGCAACAACAGCGGGTACGTTACATCCAAGAGCTAAAATCATAGGAAAAGCTGCTCTTGGGGTCAAACCAAAGATTTCAAACATTTTAGACATTGAGACTGCCATTCTTGCATATATGCCGCTATCCTCTAAAATGGAGAATAGCAAGTAGAAAAGGAGTATTGGCGGTATGAATGTAGCGACAACACCAACTCCACCAATTATTCCATCTACAACAATTGAAGAGACAATTTTAGGAACATTGATATAATCTAAACTCAATGAAGCATATTCTGAGAGTAGGGAGAATCCCTCATCAATTAGAGTAGCGGGGTTATATTTATCTAAAAAGTTTGCAACATTTTCAGCTCCTATGCTACAAAGAATATCTGTAAGTGGCGCGCCCATGCCTATGCCTATTGCAATAATAAAAACAAAAAGAAGTATGAAAACGGATACTAAGAATCCTACCACAGGTGTATAAAATATTCGATCAAAAATTTTTGACAATCTCTCTTCCACATTTTTAACGCGTACTACAGCATCCTCTGCGATTTTATCTATAAACTCATATCTTTTTCCAGCAATATATGCGGCCAATGGACCACCAAAAGTCTTAGACGCTTCTTCTAATATCTTTTCCGTTTCTAATTTATCGTTTTCATCCAGTAATTCTAAAACACTTTTATCTCCCTCAAGAAGATGTATTGCTAAAACTCTTGCAACCCTCTTATTTTCATGATATTTGGACAAAATATTTGCTATTTTTTCTATATAATGCTCCAAAAACCCGTAGTTAATCGTTAAAACTGACGATCTAGAGGACTTAGCCATTTTCACAGCATCATCAAGCAACCTATGAAAATTCTCATGAGTTCTTGCTGAAATTGGTATGACTGGTACCTTAAGGGCTCTAGAAAGTTTCTCTACATTTACGTGGATTCCTCTCTTATGTGAAAGATCTGATTTATTAAGAGCAACTACAACCTTAGGAAATAGCTCTAAGACCTGCACAACAAGATATAAGCTCTTCTCAAGATTTGTTATATCTGCTATTGCTAAAACAACATCTGGGCTATTTTTTATTATAAAATCTCGTGCTACAGCTTCCTCTCTACTTTGGGGTACCAAAGAGTATATTCCCGGAAGGTCTATGACAAGTATATTATTACCCTCGTGAGTGATTCGTGAGTATTCTATCTCTGCAGTCACGCCAGGCCAATTTGCTACTTCGGCAAGTTTCCCGGTTAACATATTAAATAGGGTTGATTTTCCGACATTTGGGCTCCCTACTATTGCCATCAAAATTTCTTCTTTTTCTTCCTGAAGGGCCTTGCTCTTTTCGTGGTGCATTAACCCACCACCCTTACATAAACCCTCCTCGCAAGTCCGCGACCTATGCTCACAGTCGTGTCTCTCACACGGATTACTATCGGACCTACAAACCTATTTACTATGACTTCTACCTCGCTCCCTGGTACTAATCCGAGAGAATACAGACGTGCAAATGCTCCATGACCTCCTTCTATCCTCTCCACTATTATTTTTCTACCTGCTGGTACTTGATCCAATGGAATTATCATTGTGTTTCGCACCTCTCAACCTCGATGTAATCTGCTATTTTTTTGGGTAAAACAACAAGTTTGCCTCCTACCTCCACAATTATTTTGCTTTTGAAAACCTTACGAACAAATAGCAATCTCTTGACTTGCAATATTGGGAACTTTGAGTACACAAAATCCTCGGCATAAATATTTGTGATTACATATGCACCTACAGCTTTTGCTTCTGATAATTTTAAAACATTTTTTGAGGATTCTCTCCTTAGGTCTCGTATTTTCTCTTCCATTTTCCTATGCACGTCGTATGGGAGATGTTCAAGGAGGTGTGCAATCTCATGGGACGTTTTTGAATCTACGCCCAAAAACAACATGAAGAATTCCTCTATGACTGTATGTTTTTGGAGAACTTCCTTTGCTTTTTCCCTTCCCTTATGTGTTAATATGACCTTACCATCTACGTACACAATATACCCTTCCTTGTGAAGCTTTTTTAGAATCTTATAAGCTGTTGGTGGCTTTATGTTTAATATAAAGGCTATTCTAGAGAGTGTTGGTTCCTCTCCCAGTTCTTCACAAATTTTCACGGCAACAAGATAATCCTCAATGTTTTTCTGCATACACTATTAGACACGTCTAATACCTATAAAAAGATTTTTATCCATATTCATGATCGTGAGTCTATAAATGTCAAAGACGTTTATACAAAAATGGTTAATTTCAAACAATTAATGTCAAGTCACGCGATCACAAAACATTTCGGGAACGTCGAGTAGAGGCCTTTCCCATGTGAAGTGAGATAATAAAATTTATCAATAGGCCATAATTTTAAAAAAGTGCATAATTGTTCTAACCTTATAGTTTTGTTTGTATCCTATTGACAGAGTCTTACTATAACTTACCATGAGGGATGTTTAATGTCAGAAATCCTAGAACAACTGCGTGCAAGGGAAGATGAGCTTAAAAGAGAGCTGCTTGTCCTGCAAGACAGAAACCTAAACCTCAAGAGGCAATATGAAGAGCTAAAATCTGAGCTAAACGAAGTGAAATCGAAGATCGACGAAATTATGAAAACTAGAGAAGAGCTGCAGAAAGAAATCGAAAAAATGATTGAAAAAAATAAAGACAAACTTGAAAAATACGAGGAATTGAGAAGCAAGCGTAGAGAGCTTAGAAGAAAGCTTAGAGAGGTCGTGAGAAAAACTGAAGAAGAGCTTAAAGAAATTCTAGAACACGTAGGAGCTCGCGGAATTTCAGATATAGAAAAGCAAATAATGCGCATTGAAACTCGTCTTCAAACTTTACCTCTATCGCCAAATAGAGAGAAAGAGTACATAGAACGCCTGAAACAGCTTTATAGTATAAAAACAAGAATAGAAGACCATATAAGATCAAAGAACGAGTACCAAAAGATATCGAACCAAATCGAGGAGCTAGCTAAAGAGTTAGAAACTATGAAGTCGTATGTTGATGAATACTATTCAAAGGTAAGGGAGATCAAATCTAGACTTAGAGACGTGACGAGAAATGAGTTAAAACCACTTCTAAAAAGAAAAAGAGAGATTATTGAAGAGCTAAACTCTATCAGGAAGGAAAGAAAAGAGATCATATCAAAAATTCAAGAGACAGAAAAAAGTCTTAAAGATCTTGAAAAGATTTTAATTGCTCTCGACAAGAAGGGTAGAAAAGCCAAGCCAAGAGTACCTGTTTCTGGAGATGTTAAGAAGAAAGCCAGAGAAATCTACGAAAAGTTCTTACGTGGAGAGCCTCTTACCATGGAAGAAATTCTTACGTTACAAGCTGCTGGCTACCTTTAATTTTATATTTCATAGTCTGCAGGATACACGAGAACTAGATACTTCTTTTCACGAAGAAATATACAAGGTATGCCCTCTTTAAGAGCTCTAGATTTTAGTATTTTATCGTTTGTAGCTATTATTCCACTTAAGGCCCTTGCTGCTTCTATAATCTCATCATCAGCTTTATTTTTATTAAAATCCACAATTTCAAACCCCTTCTTTTCTATCATTTCGAGAGCATTTCTGGCAGCTATTGCATCTTTGATCTTTTTCTTATTTCCTGCAAGACTCTTGAGCTCGTTCAACACTCTCTTTGGAACAACTATTTTGTAACTGCCTAAAATCCTCAAAAGCTCATACTCCATATTATACCTAAACTGAAATGGGGAAAGAAGGAAATTTGTATCGGCTACAACAATACGCATTATGATCCTCCCTTAACTACACCATATCCTATAAGTCTCCAACGTTCGGCTATCCTTCTTCCTATAGCTACACGATCTCCTTCCTGACAAACAACTGGTCTGGTAAGTATAATTTCAGCATAATCCCTTTTCACGCTACGTACATATCCTAGTGAGACGGCAGTATTGGCTGTAATCATTAGTGGTTCTCTAATTTGAAGTGGTTTAACTTTTACTTCTTGACTTAAGCCTATTACATGATCAAAAAGGTGTATTTCTAGCTCTAATGTATGCAACGTAGGAGGTAACTGATCCGGTTTGCCCACAACGTTTCCTATCATTGCATCTGCCTTAGTAAACGATGGATCTAATTTTGTGCCAATCCCAATAAGTCCTCCAGGTCTTGCCTCTTCAAGAGGCATATTTCCGCTTGTAAGGGACGTTATCTCAGTATATAGAGGTTCCCAATGCGTTTTCCTGCCCTCTTCTATTTTTACTCCTGGTCTAATTTCAATTTCATCTCCTACCCTTAGAACTCCCTGCTTAAGTGTGCCTCCTAATATACCCCCTACAAGACTTTTTACTGGAGTTCCGGGTTTGTTGACGTCGAATGATCTTACGATGTACGCCACTGGTGGTTTTTCTGGATCCCTCTTAGGTGTGGGGATGAAATCCTCAATTGCTTGAATAAGAGCATCTATATTTGCATCATGTTGAGCAGAAAGGGGAATTATGGGAACATCATGAACATGGAACTGTTCGAGGAATCTCAAAATCTCTTTGTAATTTTCCTTGGCCCTTTCCTTAGAAACTACGTCGATCTTATTTTGAACAACAATAATATTTTCTATTCCAAGGATTCTGAGAGCCATTAGATGTTCTTTTGTCTGAGGTTTCGGACATGGTTCATTAGCCGCAATAACTAAAATAGCTCCGTCCATTAATGCAGCTCCCGAAAGCATTACTGCCATCAATGATTCATGACCAGGAGCATCAACAAAAGATACGCTTCTTAAATATTTTGCCTCTGAGTTACATTTGGGACATACAGGTTTATTCGTATAAGCCTCTGGCTCTGGACAGTTTTCACATTTGTATATATCCATATTTGCATAACCAAGCTTGATGGTAATTCCTCTTCTCATCTCTTCAGAGTGTGTATCAGTCCAAGTTCCAGTAAGCTTATATGTGAGTGTCGTTTTGCCATGATCTACGTGGCCTACCATTCCTATGTTTACTTCAGGCTGTCTTTTCTGTATATTCATTGAATATCACCCCAAGAGTGAATTAAGTGATAAGCCTTAACATTTATCCTTAAATGTTGGAGGCTCCCTTTATTGAAAATTATCCTCGCTTTTAAAGTGTTTGATGTTCTCATAAGATAGGTCTACATTTTGAAATAATGTTCGCGGAACGTCATCTTCAAAAACAAGAGTCACTGATTCACGGCGGGTAACCCGGAGCCTCCTCATCCTCCTTAGGGCACTCGCCCTTCTCGGGGCTCCACCCATGAAAATAAAAATTAAAAGAGAAATATAAGTGTTTTCTAGAACTTCTTTCTTGGCCACCATAACTTCTTTCCAAGGATTACTGACGCTACTGGAAGTAATAAGTATGCTCCAAATAGTGCACTAAGAAACACTGAAGTCGAGAGTGCTATACCCATCTCGCGTAGTCCCCAGCTTTCTGAAGCTAGCAAGGCTAAAAACGCGCTTGCTACTATGAACGATAGTCCTACGATAAATAGGCTAAACTCAGCAGATGCTCTTATTGATGCCTCCTTGGGCGTCATTGTTCTCATAAGCTCTCTAACACGATTAATGTAAAAGCTATTGTAGTCCACACCTACGCCAATAATTACGCTAACGAGTATTATCGGAATAAACCACGGTATAGGTATTCCTGCAAGATCCGCTACCCACTTTGTTACCGCTAAACCACCAAACACAGATATCCCAAGACTTAGAAGTATTATCATCGATACAACAACGCCTCTAAATGTAAAAACAAGTGTTACGAACATTAGTAGTATTGCTACTGGTAAGACCTTACCATAGAACTCTGAGTCTAGTAGCTCTTCTAGTTCCTTGCTAGCTTCAGGTTCTCCTCCAACATATATGGAGACATTCTCGGAGGCATATGAGTGGGCTATTTGCTTTATACTTTCTACCTGTTTCATACCTTCCGAAGAGAACGGATTAACGCTTAACGTGATTTCAATCCCCACTATCTTACCATCGCTAGATGCATATCTCTCGTCCTCGAGAGGTGAGGTAACATGCTCTACGTACGGTACTTGTTTCAGTTCATTAACAATTGCTTCGACGGTCTCCTTATAGTTGGTCCACTCTTTGTCAAATTCTATGACTACCTTAATTGGCATTAATGCGCCAACATCATATTTTTCGGAGTATATTTCATAGGCAATATAAGAGTTGCTGTGAATGGGCAGAAATACTGTGTAATCATGACTACGCTCTATTTTGAATGCTGTAATGCCAAATAAAGCTCCAAGAAGAATTATTCCTGCAAAGATTATTGGAGCTACCTTAGTAGAGCTTATTCTCTCCACTACTCTGCTCCTTAGATTTTTAAGTCTCTTCTTTGTTTTCTCTATGTCGCTAGGATACCAGAACCATTTATTTCCATGCGATAAGGATAGAATAGATGGAGTTACAATCAGACTAGAGATGTAAACATAGGCAATTCCTATGGGAAGTGTTGTTCCTAGTGATTTCATGAATGGGAAGTGCCACGCAAGCATCAATACAGCGAACCCAGCGATATCGGTAAAGGCACTAGCTGATATTCCCCAGAACGATTCTTTTAATGCTATCTCAGCGACCTCTAGATGGTCAGTCCCATTTGCAAGTTCTATTTTGAATCTTCTTACCATGTATGTCGCATAGTCTATTCCCAAACCAAGTGGGGCTGTAAGGAGTAATGTCTGAGAATATCTGCTTACGTCAATTATTCCAAAATGTCCTAGAAGATATACTGTAGCCATGCTCATACTCAATGCTGTTCCAATCCCAATGAATGGAAGTACAGAGGCTACAAAAGATTCCATAACAAGTATTGTTATTATCAGAACCCCCACCAGTGAGACTATATTAATACGACTTACCTCTCTGCTTCCGTGTTCCCTCATTTCTTCTGCCATAATTGTAGGTCCTATGATATAAGCCGATGCATTCGATGGAAGCATCTCTCTTGCAACATTAAGAGCTTCCATAGCTTTGTTATAGCTCTCTGTTTCTAGAACTATGACAAAAGAAGAGTTGTCCCTAGATATCATAACTCCTCTAAATTCCTCAAACGCTTCTGACCATATTTTCTCAAACACAATAGCAGAATACTTTGTAATCACGTCTATTGTACCGTATGTATAATTGTCCACGATATCATTAACAAAATCTTCGGGATCTATCCCTATGGCCTCAAAACCTCCTTTGAATTCTTCTGGAATCTCAAAGAGGCTCTTTAAGATCTCGTTCAATTCGTCTTTCGTTATTTCGGGACCATACTTCCCAAGATAAGTCACAAACGGTGATGCTTCGCTTGGAACTATGTTATACAGATCTTCAATGACTATTCCCCATAAGTTCTCTTTTGATGTGTTTTGACCATATATTTCTTCGAGATCTTCCTCTAAAAACGATGGTACACTCACTGGCGCACTTTCAACAATAGATGTGATTATGAAACTCTTTATTTCTTCTTCTGTCGGATGAGTTCCTAAAGTGAGTAGTGCCTCTTTAATGATCCCCTTATATTCGTCTGGAACCTCTGGAGAAGAAACTATTATTTCGGCAGAAACGTTGTGTACAGTTTCTCCTTGGTGAATTCTCGTAACTGCGCCTATAATTGTCGACTGCGGCATTATTGGGGGGCTCATGAGTGCTGTAAAATATGCTGCTTTATAGAAAGCAAAACTCTCATTTATAATGTACACCGTATAATTTTCCAGGATGTCAGAAATTATCATCTGAGAGACGTTTTCAGGAATGCCAAACGTCGCTAGTTGTGCTTCTAATATGCCTTCAAATTGCGATATAACAATCTCTCTTATAGAGTTATCAAGGACGTCTTCATTTATCTCGCCTATGACATATTTTATTACAAGATTCAAAATCTCAAGAGGGACTTCGCTTGGAACTTCTCCCTGAACTGCGCTCCAAAGTGCTTGATACATAACTGTTGGATCGCTTAGGCTCAAGTTTGCATTTAGATCAAACGTATAAACAATGTCGAGAAGCATAACTAAAGATTCATTAGTTAACGCATTCTTAAGGACTAAATAGGCCATATGTGGTGATGCTCCCTCGGTAAGAAGTAGCCTCAAGTATTCTTCGTCTAACTGAGGCATGTTTAGGGTGGCTAATAAGCCATATGTGAGAGATATCGTCTTGTTCATTATCTCCTCGGGAGTGGGACTTAGTCCAAGATCTATGGAGGCATTTATAATCTGTTGAGCTATGTATTGAGCTAACTCAGAGTACTCTTCCGGGATTTGAGATGCTATAATAAATGTCAAAACAGATGAGTCTCTTAAGTCGTCGATTGTATTTTCTTTTATGCCGTCAATCTCAGTCAACAATAGAACTTGGCTTTGCCAAGCACTGATTGGAGGGGTCTCGCCTGGGATATAGACTAATATTCCTAAAAGCGTCTTTGTACCATTTTCAGACCATAGCGAGTATTCTTCCAAAAATCTCTCGTGGAATTCTTCTAATAAAGATTCGCTAAATGTCTGATACTCGGGAGGGAGATATTGTAAAATTAACTCTTGTGCTATTGATTCACCAATAGTTATAAGCAAAATGTCATCAGCAAGCTCTGGATGTCCTTGTGTAGCATTCATAACAGAAGAATATACTAAATAAACAAATTCCTCCTCGGGAGTGGGTATGGGAGCTATAGCAGAACAATTCACAAGAGTTAGTACGGTATTGATGTCATCAGAGTCCAAACCGTTGGTATAGGCATCAGTAGCATAAAGAAGGTAATAGTGTACCCTAATCACATCAAATATCGTTGAAGTATATACGCCAGAGACTGTGTATATAGCCAGATTCATCTGGTATATGCTTTCGTTAATCATCTTTTCTAGATTTTCCAATTCTTTCAAACTTGAAAATGTAGCAGTATAATTTTCATCCAAAGAGTACAAGCCATATTTTAGCTTTGATATAAGACTCTTTAGTTCTTCCACTTGTGTAAAAGTTTCTGTTAAAGTGTCGTTTAGTCCTAAAGAAGCCTCAATAATGGCGTTTTCAAGCATTAATGTTCCATTATATGCTTCATTTAGTGCGGCAACTGTATCTCCATACACGCCTAGCAAGATTTCGAGATTTTGTCTTAAGCTCTCAGCACTCAAATACATCTGCCATAAAGCTTCTTGAAGAAATGTAGCGTTATCTCTCATGTCATAAAGTGATTTCTCCATCATTTCTAGGACTTTTGTTAATTGTTCATAAGATTCCGTAACGTTCTTCTCAGCCTCATTACTAATCTCTTCCATCACGTCATAAATAGAATACACGTTATTTGCCAATCCTTCAGAGAGTATTCTGTCCTTATAAGACTCATACCATTCTTTGGTCTCATTAGAAAAATACATATTATCAATTATAATCTCCTCTCCAGCAAGAGCTGCTGTAAATCCCGTATAATTAAGATTCAAATTTTTCCACAGTTCTTCAGCTTTTACATATTCTGACGCCTCAGGAAGAAGTTTTGTTTCTTCATAAACTACTACTTCGTTTAATTTCATCGCGAATGGTGCCATGATAAGCGTAAGTATGATCCACAATGATAGTACTAACTTTGGATGTCTAACAATGCCTCGTGCGATATTCATCTTAAAACCCCCTGTCTGCAGGCTGATAATATCTCAAATATCAATATATCAATAGACATAAGACATAGATAATAGCAACGTTTATAAAACCATATACTTCCCACACCCTGGTCTTAAATTATAGTGTGATCCCTATTCTCTGGAATATACGTGAGAAAACTTATTTAAAGTCTTAAAACCGTAGTCTTAAGTTTGCATCTGCAGACAAATTTTAATAACAATGTTAGGTGTGGTGTTTAAGATGAAGTTCAAAGTCAAACTCTCGAAGATAAATACGGGTAAGCCCTCCCTGATTATCAATCCCAAAGACTGTGAAAAAGTAGGCCTCCATCCAAAGGATGTCGCTTATATTATAGCATCTGGTTCCAAGAAAACTTGTGCCACAGTAATTGTGAGTGATAACATTGAAGAGGGCTACATAGAGCTTACAGAACACGTAAAAAGGGCACTAAAAATTAGTGAGCTTCCAGAATTTGTTGAAGTGTTGCCTGCAGGGCCATCAGCATCTCTTCCGTTAATAAAAGCTAAACTTTACGGTAAAAAACTAACAAGACACGAGATAAAAACTATGGTTAAAGAGATCGTAGAAAGAAGGCTCGGCGATGCTGAAATAAGCATGCTCTGTGCAGCTTTAATGGTTAATGGGATGGATCTAGAAGAGGTACGAAACTTATCCCTTTCTATAGCTGAGCTAGGAGAGATCATTGAGTGGCCCTTTGGACCCATTTATGATGTTCACAGCATAGGCGGCGTCCCTGGTAACAAAACTGCCTTACTAACAGTCCCTATTGTAGCATCGTTTGGCGTAAAAATACCTAAAACATCCTCAAGAGCCATCACTAGTCCAGCTGGGACAGCTGATGTCATGGAAACACTAGCACCTGTCGCTCTTAAGCCTGAAGAGATCGTTGAGATTGTCACAAAAGTAAATGCTGTTCTTGCATGGGGAGGTTCACTCAATCTAGCACCGGCAGATGATATCATAATTGAAGTAGAGCGTGTTCTATCTGTAGACCCCGAACCAATACTTCTTGCAAGTATTATGTCAAAAAAGATTGCAATGGGAATTAATAAACTACTCATTGATATGCCTACTGGAACGGAAGCAAAAATTGAAAAAATTGAGGATGCTGAAACACTAGCAACTAGGTTTATTGAGCTAGGAAAACTCTTAGAGATTCAAACAAAAGTTGCGATAACATATGGTGGCCAACCCATAGGGAGAAACGTTGGTCCTGCGCTAGAGGCTTACGAAGCACTAGAAACATTAATGAATGGTAAAGGGCCCGGAAGTTTAGTCCATAAGGCCACATCTCTGGCAGGAATAATTCTCGAAGAAGCTGGGATTGCTCCTCATGGTCAAGGAAAAGCCTTTGCCATGGAGGCCTTAAAGAGTGGTAAAGCATATGAAAAAATGAAAGAAATCATCTCTGCCCAAGGCGGAGATCCTAATATAAAGCCTGAAGACCTACCAATAGGAGATTATAGAGAAATATTCACTTCACAAACGTCTGGATACGTTACATATATTAGTAACAGGGCCATAGCAAGTATTGCAAGAGTTGCAGGAGCTCCTGCAGATAAAGGTGCTGGTGTAAGACTTTATGTAAAAGCCGGAGAAAACGTAAAACCCGGAGACCCACTTTTTGAGATATACGCTGAATCTGAAGAAAAACTCTCAGAGGCGTTAATTGTAGCAAGACGTAACTGGCCAATAAGAGTAGAAGGGATGCTCCTAAAAACATTAGGATGAGGGAGGGCTCAGGGGTCCTCCTGAAAGTTTACTAAAATATTATGAGTTTCCTAGCCCCTTTATCCATTCCATTAAAATCTCTTTTTTCCTGGGATATACATTGAATGATACTACCAAAGAGATCACATCATCTCCTTCTGTTGCAACAATTTGACCTCGGTATGCTTCTTGTTTGTCTAGTCTTAAATAAAGACGAAGTTTTTCATCAATTCTATCAGAGAGTGTTGAAATAATGTAGTTATAGTTGCTCTTTTCGGAAAATATTCTGCTTAAAACGTTTAAAATGTTCTTCCTCTTTGAGATTTCGCCCGTCAGTATTATTATTTCGTTACCAAAGAATCCTTTTGTCCTTACTGTTTTTAGTTCAATATTTTCTCCCAATACATTAGCAACAGCCTTTTTGACCTTTTCTATGTCTTCAGTGGCGTGAACTATTACTCTCAACGACATCCGTGCCGGAGCTACGCGACCTCCTATCATTTCTGATCTCCTCAAATCTTCTCAATGCGTTCAATTAGTATTCCTTCTCTTGGAACTATCGAGTATACTCCCGTAAAACGAATATGAGGGTAGTTCTTTATTTTTATTGTTTCTATAATATTTACTCGCTGTTTACCTCTTGCTTTTTCAGAATAAAGCTTAAACACAATATCGCTATTTGAAATTAGCTTCTTTTCTAGCTGAGGGTATAATCCAACCTCTAGGGGCAATATGTAAAAGTTATGATTATGTTTCGCTTGACTTACTATAGAGTTTAAAAAAGAAAAAATTCTCTCGAAATTGTTTTCTTCCACTAGGAAATCAAGGAAGTCTATGAAAATTTTTGATCTTTTTCTATCATATATTTTTTCAATTACTACAGCTAAAGTTGATTGTTCAGATATTCCCTCAGTTTTTGTAAGCAACTTTTGAAAATCTTCCAACTTTTGGGAAGCAAATATTTGAGCTATAGTAGACATAGACTGCATATAGGTCTTGGATATCATCTCTCCAATATCTATGATTTCAACGTCTTGAATGTTTCCCAAATTGAAATTTTTCACAGCTTCTACAAACTCCACCTTTGTCTCTTTTGCAATTAGGGCTACTTTATTGTATGAATCGTTAGCCATTAAAACGGCCTTTGAAATAATTTCATATCCAGACTCTGGAGAAGAAAGTATAGAAATCACTCCTCCGGTCATTTTCACCTCTGACACTAATCTATCTAAATCCTTGATGCCAAAACTAACGTTAAACATTGATTGCGCCCTCCAAATTAAACGAAAACTATTCCGTCCTCTGTTATTTTGAATGTCCTCCTTATATCAGAGTACCTCGTACCCCGAGCTTTAAGTACTTGAAGCCATCTTAAAACACCGGATGGAGTAACCTCCAATGAGAGGAATATTATCACATCTGAAATATACGCATCAAAATCAAGCGGAACCTTCAAGGGACTGTCGTTCTCGGTTTCACTAACCAGCATTATAATGCTTTTATATGCAAAGGCCATTTTAGAGAGTTTCATGAGGAATTCTCTGTATTCGTCTTTGCTTTCAAAATATGTCTTTAGACTTGATGTTGAATCTATTATAAGCCTCTTAACATTCCCCTTTTCAATGAAGCTTTTAATTAAAGATAAAAATGCATCATAAGTAAAACCAATCGCACTTTTTTCTATAAGTTCTTTTATAGTATCAAAATCTACAAAAACTATTTGCCCTGATGCAATTTTATCATCATCATAAAATGTATATCCCTTTGCATATGTAGTAAGCTTTTCTTTAGGCTCGGTTAACGTAATATATAACACTTTCTCATTTTCTTCTGCACTAAAAGCAAACTGTAATGCCATGGTCGTTTTTCCTGATCCCGGAGGACCACATAGAAGAACTAAGCTTCCTTTTATAAACCCCCCATTAAACATAATATCAAGTTCTCTAATACCCGTAGAGATTCTTTTGAGCTCCTCCATAGACTTTTTTCTAAGAATACTTTCGATATAATTAATGTCAATCTCATCGTCTCTAGCAGGTTTGTTCATCCTAACCACTCTTTAGCTTCAAAAGTCTTGGTTACAACAACCTTGAATAATTGCTTCGGAAGTATATACCCTACCTTATTTATTGCTTCCTCGAATATATTATCATAACCTTATTTAATATCTCCCTACTAAGGTTATAGAGAGAGTAAATACCAAGCTGCGAGGGATGTAAAATGGCGAAAAGGGATGTTATTTCAGTTCTCGACATTAGAGACATTTTCACAGAGCTTATTGAGCTAGCAGCGATTCTTAAACATTACCAAAAAACAGGTATTCCTCACAGGTTTTTAGAGGGTAAAACCTTAGCCATGATCTTTGAAAAACCTTCTACAAGGACTAGAGTCTCTTTTGAAGTAGGTATGGCTCAACTCGGTGGACATGCTTTGTATCTAAGCCCAAGAGATCTCCAACTCGGACGTGGAGAAACTATTGCAGATACTGCAAGAGTTCTTAGTAGATACGTTGATGCAATCATGTACAGAGCATTTAAGCGTGAAATGATGGAAGAGCTTGCAAAGCACAGTACAATTCCTGTGATTAATGGACTTGACAATAAGGAGCATCCATGTCAGATCCTCGCCGACATGATGACAATATGGGAAAAGAAAGACAGATTAAGAGGTCTTAAACTTGTCTTTATTGGAGATGGGAACAACGTAGCAAACTCTTTGATGTTAGCCTCAGCATTCTTGGGAATAGACTTCACAATTGCTTGCCCAGAGGGATACGAGCCAGATAATGAATTATACTCCAAAGCAATAGAAATCGCTAAAGAAACAGGTTCAAAAATAGAGATAGCGCGAGATCCCAAAGAAGCTGCTGAGGGTGCCGATGTACTCTACACAGACGTATGGGTCTCAATGGGAGATGAAGCAGAAGCGGAAATCAGGATGAAAAAGTTCCAGGGATATCAAATAAACAAAGAAATTGTAGAGGCCGCAAAAGACGACGTAATAGTCATGCACTGTCTACCGGCTCACCGCGGGCTCGAAATCACAGACGATGTAATAGATGGTCCGCACTCTGTAGTATGGGATGAAGCCGAGAACAGACTTCATGCCCAAAAGGCCCTACTATTATGGCTTATAAGAGAAGACATAGCAAAAGAGCTCTTAAGAGCGTCTAAAATTAAAAAGATAGAGTAAGACACCCTTTTCTTTTTTTAATTTTATACTAAAGAAACTTCTAGGACTTCTACGTTTTGGACTCCCTCAATTTTTGAAAGTTTTTCTACCTCTTGGTCAAGGATGCCTTCCTCGTCTGGAACTGTAAATATTGCCTCAACAACCTTTAAACCAAAAACAAATGGTTTAATTTCCGCATTCTTGAGTTTTTCTCCCAAGACTTCTTTTACTTTTTCTAAGACTGTGTTCATGTCCACTTCAGTGGATTCGGGCATTACACGAACATGTACTGCTACATTTCCCATTTAATCCCCTCCTTTAAGGTCCTACAAAGCCACAATTAGGACAAACGTACGATCGGGATAGTGAGCGGCATCTTTTACATCTTGCAATTATAGCCTCGCCACAGTTAGGACAGTAGAAAACTGTTGAGCCTTTGTCTAGTGTGGTTCCACATGTTGTGCACACTCTAACCTGAAGCTTAAGTTTTCTTGAGTCCATCTGAGTCACCCCTTAGATGATCTTAAATGGTGCTATAACCAATAATCGAGGCTTCTTTAAAAGAATTTCTATAGATTAATTAGATGCTTGTCTTCACATTTCACTTTTGTGATGAATATATTTTCATCACTAAGGTTCAAAATCGATATCTCGTCTTCCAGTAACTATGTCTTCCCCTCCCATTGGAACAAGCTGAATTTCGTAGTAAATCTCTGGAAATCCTTCCTGCGTAATTGCAGATGTTGGAATTATCTTTATTGCTCCTTCTATTTCTGAGATTACTCTATATATCTCTATTCCGAGAGTAGTGTAAACTCCCTCCTTTTCTTGCATAATATCATCGAAAATACTGTCCCAATCATCAATGTATCTCAATATCCTCTCCTTCTCAGATCCAGAAAGCAAATCCATCTTGTTCATAACAAATGTCGTTGGATATGGTATCCTGAAGTGGACAGACAAAGCCAGCAATATTTGGGAGACAAACCCGGAAGAGCTACGGGACAAGAAGGGATCCATTATGAAAATTATGTGTGAATATGTGGGCTCCAAATATCTAACAATTGCCGGACCCCAGGGCCTATACGCAAAAAGCTCTATTTGTCCAGGCGTGTCTATCAGTACGTAATCTGTGCTAATTTTATCAAGTGTTTCTTTAATTTCCGAAATATAGTTTATTATTAAGTCTGCTGCAATAATCTGAGCACCGTTCGGACCTAATCCATATTTTTTCATCACATCCCAAGTACTTATATAATCTCGAACATCTACTTCAGGTTCATATGGTAAATCCTCTGCTCCAGGGTCTAAATTAACTAATACGGTATCTATATCGTTTTTTTCACACCATTCGCTAAATGATTCTGCCATCGTACTTTTCCCAGCTCCAGCAGGACCTAAGAAATATATAAAGATTTTAGGATGAGTCACCTTGGACACCATTCCTTTTTATTTCACTTATCCTTAATATGGGCTCGAAGATTATATTTCTCCTAGCAATATTCTCTGCAGCGCCTTCTTCCCTATCTACAACACAAACGATTTTTTCTACAGTTAGTCCCAAAGAAGTCAATAAATCTGCTACTTCCAAAGCTGAGCTTCCTGTTGTAGTAACATCCTCTACTATTACCACTCTTTGTCCCTTCTCAAAATTGCCAATAACTCTTTCCCTAACACCATACTCCTTCTCTTTTTTCCTAATAATTAAGTAAGGAATACCAGCAATGATTGATGCCGCAGCCATAAGAGGTACCGCCCCTAGTTCTATGCCCGCCATAATGTCGTATCCGGAAACTTTCTTATAAAGCTCCTCCCCTATAAGCTTTAAAACATCTGGAAACGTGGACGCATATTTTATGTCCACATAATAATTACTCACCCTTCCAGACTTTAAAACGAAAGTTCCAAAACGAATGGCACCAATCTCTATGAGTTTCTTTGACAAAATTTCCTTTGACATTACCAAGGCACCTCTTTTTTCCCTAACACATAAGCCAAATAATTCGTACCAAGATGAAGTGGTGGTGTAATTAAATATGCCAATAGAACTCTTGTTGGCGTCAACCACAATAACGACCATCCCCTATAAAAGATATATGCAAAGAAAATAAAGGAAATTACGAAGTCTAATTGATCTGCAACTGGTACGTTATAACCCCTTGGTAAATTAAGCCTTCTTTTTATGAAAGACTCGAATAAGTCTCCTAACAAGGCAAAAAAACCAAAAGAAAAGCCCATAACAACAGCGTTCAGGAATTCCACATCATAATATGGTCCAATAGGTTTAATATGCTCTATCAACGACTGAACCAATAAACATATAGAAGCCAAAAGAGAGGCAAAAAACAACCCCCGCCATGTTTTGCCGTCACCGAATATTCTTTTTCCATCAATAAAATTCCTTCCAAAATCTATAGGTGTCCCTCCTCCCACAAGAACAGCTAATCCATTAGCTGTGTATGGAGGTAGTAAAATCCATATCACTAAAAAAATTTCTTTTAGAGCTTCCAAGAAATCCATTTTGATTCACTCCAAAGAGGAGTGTCTTCTCTTCATAGTGTATTCGCTTTCTCCCAAGGTGTCCATTATGTATGCAACAAGTGCGTCCAGAAATATCAGCACACTGTCTTCAAAAAGAGTTCCCATTGGCGCATATTTTGGCTTTAGCTCGTCTGTTTCCACTGGCAAATAAATTAAAGTATCAGCAAGCTTTGAAAGTTCTGACTCTTTATTTGAAGTAATAGCTACCAAATGGGCTCCTATTTTTTTAGCAATTTTAGCTAAACGAACAACAGAGCTTGTAGATCCACTACCCGAGACTAGAATAAAAACATCACTTCTAGTTAGAGGATAGGTAATTGTTTCGTCCAGTACTATCACATCTAACCCCAAATGAACAAGACGCATTGCAAATGCTTTCGAAACAAGCCCACTTCGACCCATTCCATAAACATGAATCTTTCTTGCTTTAAGTAACGTATTAACAAGTTCCTCTACCGAATTTTCTTCTAGTGCTTTTTCGATTTGTACCTTTATTTTTTCAGTTAAGTAGTTGACTACATCTCTAATGAAGTCCTTTGATTTACACTGCAAGGTTTGTCGCCTCCCTAAGCCTCATGATGAAATATTTCGCATCATGTTCTAGGAGGGGCGAATCTATAAGTACGTAAATTTCTACGTTTTTATACGTTTTAGCAAAAAGTTCAATGGCCCTGGCAACAACATCTACGGGGGGTTGATTTATGCTTAAGGCCCCGTGAAACTTTTCGTTTCCATTTTCGTGTTCGATGCCACTAATTTTAATATATACGAAATCCTTAACATTTGATCTCTCGTAGAAATACTTTATTGGCTCAAAAAACTCTTTTTCTGTCCTTAGTTGTCCGCCCACAAGGGCATAATAATGGGCCAAATTAATTACTGGAAATGAATTCTCGATACGTTCTAATGCTTTTCTTAATTCGGCTGAAATGCCCAAAACATCTCTTTTTCCTGGGATTTCGATACCTAAATACTGAGAATCATCTAAAAGATCTCTTATCTCTCTAAGTCTAGTTATACTTTTGTCTAGAGCTTCTTCTCTGTTTTTCCCAGCGTAACCCAATAGGGTAATTAAGCCTCTAGCTTCTATCATTCTTGCAAATGTAGCAGCTTTTTCCAAGGCTTCTATTGTGAATTCCTCTGCTTCCTTTGATGAGACAAAATCCACGTACTTGGATCCATGAATCCACAGATGAATTCTCTTCTTTTTAATTGTATTCCTACTTATCGTCTTAAAATATTCACCAACTTTCTGCAGATATTCTTCTTCACTAGAAAGATCTTCAGGGCTTACTTTAATCCTTTTAGAAAGAAGTTCTATATCAGTATATGATTCATTAAAGGGTAATTCAAGAACTCTAAGAGAGTACTCTTTCATTTTATCTGCACAGTCAGTTAAAAGGCGTTCTATGTTTTCGCTGCCCCTTGTCTGAGCTCCGAGGGGTATATTCGATATCCCGACAAATACTTTTTTTCTCATTTGGTGGTACCTCCTTAATAAATTCCCTAAATAACTTTCGTGAAATAATTAAAACATGAACATATTCTCTTGATCCGATTTCACTATATTTTACTCAAGGATGATTTATAAAAATGTCCTTTCAATGGAAAAATCTAGTGTTGGACTATTTTTTCATATAAAATTTATCAATGTCCTGAGTGTTATATTTATTTCAATTTTTAAGCTCTTATCTCCAAGATTTTTACTCTAAAGATCAAAAAGAGGCTATATGAGTTTTATTCTGATTAAACATGAATGTAGAAGAGGTATTTTCAAACTCACAGTGATTCATTCAAATTTTCTTTTTTATTACAATGACATCATAGACTCTAAGGTCTTCTTCTTTCTTTCCTTATTTACCAACCTCGTAATATATCCGGCTATAGTATTCCTTACAAACTTACTTTCCGTCTTAATGAGTTTCTCAACAACCTTTTTGTTGTGATCAAAGTCGCCCGTAAAGAGTTCCCTATACTTTTCGTATAACTCTCTAGCTGTCTTCTTGATAAATGCAGGTTTAACAGCTCCCATGATCATCCTCCTCTAGTCCCGTTATTCTGAGTTTTCATGAATAGGAATTAGATCTATTATATAAAGTTTTAGTAGGGGGCAATAGTCTACTCACCCTGCCGAAGTACAAGAATTTCTATAAAGGGCTTGCGCATTCACAGAGTAAACCCAAAAATTGTTAGGTATTAACTAACACCCTACTAAACTTAACTAAACCTTACCTGTGTCGTTTAAGAAGGAGAGAAACTATATTTATCACTTACATCGTTCCCAAAGAGAAGACCAAGTTTTAAAATATAATGTTTTCGCACAGAAAAAAATATGAATACAACAATAATAAATGATTAGGAATATAAAACCGAGAGAGTCTTTCACCCGAATTGGCGTACCTTTTAAGGGAGAGTTTTTATTTAGTTAGCAACAATAAACTGTGAGTAAATTCCATAGGAAGTACATTTTAGATGGCTCCAAAGATATGGAAGGCGTATGTTGCCTACCAATATGTGATGGGAAATTCCTGGGAGGTGTAGTAGTTGCGTGTTAGTGATGTAATGACTAGAGATCCAATTTACGTCGAAGTTCCCGGATCTCGAGATGAAGTAATCAAATTAATTATGAAATATAAGTACTCTGGATATCCTGTCGTAGATCGCAATACAAAAAAGCTTGTGGGCATAATCACAAGGAAAGATCTTTTAAATAATCCTGGAGAAGATCAAATAGCTCTTCTCATGACTTCAAATCCTATTACCGCTTCTCCTAGAGAAAGTCTAAAAAGTGCTGCCAAGAAGATGTATCAGAACAATATTCACAGATTACCCGTAGTAGATTCTCAAGGAAGTCTTGTGGGAATAATTACTGATAGAGATGTTATTAGATATCTTGTTGAGAAAAAAGTCGAGGTACCAGTTATTGACTACATGAAGAGTCCTTGTTACCCTGTATATTGGGAAACTCCCGCAAACGTCCTTATGGAAATTGTGCGAGTTTCAAAAATTTACGCTTTTCCTGTCATCGACGATAATGGCGATCTGGTCGGAATAGTGACTGATAGAGACCTATTTTCAGAAGCCGAGATACATGATATAATAATTGGAGAGAAAAGTATTGAAAGTGACGAGGACTCATGGACTTGGGAGGGTATAAGGAACGTGTTGCCCTTTTACTATATTACACAGCAGCTTACATTGCCCAAGAAGCCTATAAAAGAGCTCATGGTAAAAGACGTAAGAACGGTCTTTTTCAAGACGTCAATCTGGGAAGCTGCTGAAAAGATGATCCAATACGACATTGATCAAATGCCAGTAGTTGATCATCATGAGAGACTTATAGGAATGATAACCATTCATGATCTCCTTTATGCAGTAACAAAACACTAACACCACTTCTTGGTGAAAACTATGGGCGATATTTACGACGAAATAATGTCACTTAGTAAAAGAAGGGGGATCGTGTATCCTTCTTTCGAAATTTATGGGGGCGTTGCGGGTTTCTATAGTTACGGGCCCATTGGTACCTTGCTGAAAGAGAATATTCTGGACGTTTGGAAGAAGTTTTATGTAGTAAGAGAGGGTTGCCTACTAATCGATACTCCTAATGTTGTCCCATACCAAGTTTTAAAGGCTTCTGGTCATGTAGATAGATTTACTGACATTCTTATTGAATGTCCCAAGTGTGGATCGAAATATCGTGCAGATAAACTCATAGAGGAGCAAGGACTTGACTCTTCAAACCTTACGATGGAGAAAATTATCCAAATTGTAAATTCCGGGAGTCTAAAATGCCCATCATGTGGAGCTCCGCTCGAAAATCCTCGGGAAGTTAACCTTATGTTTAGGACTGAGATCGGTTTCGGAAATGTTATTAAGGCTTTTTTAAGACCAGAGACTGCACAAGGCATTTTTGTTGAATTTAACATCCTCTACAACGTAAATAAGAAGAGATTACCTATGGGTGTTGCTCAAATAGGCAGAGGGTTTAGAAATGAGATTTCTCCGAGACAGGGCGTAATAAGGCTTAGAGAGTTTAACATGGCAGAAGTTGAAGTGTTTTTTGATCCAGAACAAGATGATCATCCTAGATTTAATGACTTGAAAAACGAAAAAATTAGAGCCCTCACAAAGGATGATAAAGAAGTATATGATACTGTGGAGAGCCTATACTCTTCAGGAATAATAAAAGGCAGACTACTCGCATATTACATTGCACTTACAAAAAGGCTCTTAGTAGATCTTGGTATTAATGAAGATAAGCTCAGATTTAGACAACACAAAGATTTTGAGCTTGCACACTACGCTAAAGACTGCTGGGACGCTGAGGTTTACCTTGAGCGCTTTGGATGGACAGAAATTGTGGGTATAGCTAACAGAAGCTCATATGACCTTACAGCTCATTCTAAAGCCTCTGGAATTGAGCTTGTGGCATATAGAGCGTTAAAAACTCCTAAAAAAGTAAAAGAAACCGTAGTAGAACTTAACTACAAGATTTTGGGACCCCTTCTAAAGGGAGATTTAAAAAAGGTTGAAGAGGCTCTAAACGTCGGATCCTACACTACTCAGGGAAAAGAAATTATAGTAAAAGTGGGAAACAAAGAATATAGAATTCCTGAGAGCTCTGTCAATTTCAAAGAGGTAGAGAGGACCGTGATGGTAGAAAAATTCATTCCTTGGGTTGTCGAGCCATCTTATGGTATAGATAGAATATTATACACGATTCTTGAGCATAACTACGTTAAGGATGAGCGTGGGTATTCTTATTTAAGGCTCAAGCCGTATATTGCTCCCATTAAGGTAGGGGTATTCCCGCTCATAGCGAAAGAACCTTTAACTACTATAGCAAAAGAAATTTATCATAAATTCATAGCAGAAGGTATCGTTGCATATTATGACGAAGCAGACTCTATCGGTAGAAGATATGCGAGAATGGATGAAATTGGTACACCATATTGTATTACTATAGATCATCAAACAACAGAGGATAGTACTGTGACCATAAGAGACAGAGATACCAGGAAGCAAGAGAGGTTAAAAATAGAAGATGCAATAAAATACGTAAAAGAGAGAGTAAGTTACAGGTTTAATTTTTAACTCACTCTTTTTGTTGCTTGAGTCTAAACTCACTGTATTTTATAAGAGCCGCTAACGCATCTATGGCATCTTCTGGTGTTTCGTATGTGGGTATACTATTTTCCTCTAGACCCTTCGCTATATTCTTAGCAAATTGTCCTCCCGGAATTACAACCACTATGGGCTTATCATATCTCTTCATCTGTGTAATCTTATCAACAATGTCCACTCTAATAGCAGGCGACTGTGCAATGATGATACCTACCATTGCATCGACGTTAGGGTCTTCAAGAACGTATCTCATGGCGACTTCATATCTCTCTGGAGGTGCATCTCCAATAACATCGACTGGGTTCTCATACGACATATGGTGGGGTAAAATTCCATTTTCTATAGCTTTTTTGAACTTTTCCCTTGTTTCGTTAGTAAACTCTGAAAGTATTAGCCCATGGTCTTCTGCAGCATCTGTAGCCATAACACCAGCTCCACCACCATTTGTAACAATAGCTATCCTTCTTCCTTTTGCTAAAGGTTGCATTGCCAATGCTTTGGCATAGTTAAAGAGCTGCTCCATACTAAATGCCCTTATTATTCCCGCTTGCTTGAATGCTCCGTCATAAACTTCATCTGAGCCTGCAAGTGATCCCGTGTGCAGTGAGGCTGCCTTTGCTCCTCTAGAGCTTCGTCCTGACTTTAATACGATAATTGGCTTTCTTAACACAACTTCCTTCGCTTTTTCGATGAATTTCTTTCCATGGGAGAGTCCTTCAATATACATCGTAATTACTTTAGTCTTCTCGTCTCCTGCAAGGTACTCGATTAAGTCTTCCTCGTAAACATTACACTTATTTCCGTAGCTAACAAACTTTGACATCCCTAGATTATGCTGAGCCATCCAATCCAAAACAGCCGCTCCAAAAGCTCCACTCTGAGATAAGAACGCTATTCCTCCAGGCTTTGGGAATCCCTGTCTATCAGGAGGGTTAAAAATTGTTGCGAGCATGTTCTCAGAGTTATACACCCCCAGACAATTGGGTCCTATTACTGGTATTCCTGCATCATTTGCAATTTTGCGTACCTTCTCTTCAAGTTTTGCTCCCTCAGGTCCACTTTCACTAAATCCTGCAGAAATTATTATTACTCCCTTAACCCCCTTTTCAGCACACTCTCTCATGACTTGTGGAACAACCTTTGCCGGAACTGCAATCACTGCCAAGTCTATTTCGCCCGGAACTTCTTTCACACTTCTATAAGCTTTAATTCCCATAACCTCTTCTCTCTTGACGTTAATCGGATATATCTCACTACCACTCCACATTTCCTTAAGATTTGTCATAAGTGCTGTACCTATCTTTCCGGGAGTCTCGCTTGCGCCTATTACTGCGACACTTTTAGGGTAAAATATAGGATCAAGATTCCATCCTGAAGACATATTATTCACCCTCATTAAAACAATTGGCTGATATTAAAAATAGAGGTTCCTTAGCAAAAAGTAAAATATTAGTGGAGAGGAGGATAGTCATATCGGGACTTCTTCTCCAATCTCGTCAATAATAATTTTTATATAATCCTTTGCGTATTTTTCGGCTATTTCAACACGTTTGTCGAACGTTTCCGGATTTACTCCAAACTTTTCTGCAATTCTCCTAGGTGCTTCATAATAGCTCTCTAACGTAAGAATGGGCATCAGTGGTTCTCTCTGAGATAATACCTGAGCGTATTTCTTCTTCATTTCAGAAAACATCTCACGAACTTCTTCGAAGTTTTCGAAGGCATACTCCACGACTTCTTGTGGAGCGACCTTTTGGTGATACATTAGTCTAATTGTAGCTACGAACCCTTTCCATGCGTTTGGCTTCTTCTCTCTTAAATTAAACTTAAAGACTTCCCTCAAGAAGAAATATACGTTCTCAAAGAGGTATTCTCCATTAAATATCCATGGGGCATAATCTCCTCTAAGCGCAGGAACAGGTATATAAACGGAGATCTCATCGGGAGTCCTAAACCAATATTGAATTATATATCCTCTCAGAACGGTGTTTGTTGTCTCATCGTAAGACATCTCAGCAATTGCGTCTGGCGTCCATAAAAATTTGAGATCGTAATCGAGAGTTGTTAAATTAATGGTAGCTACTTTCCACTCTGAATATTGATCCAGTGACTGGATTGTCTTATTTGTCTTCCTTTCTTGTTTGGCCACTTCAAGAATTTTTTCTCTGAGTTCTAAGGCTTTATCGATGGAGTTAAGAAGTTTCTGTGAGTAGTTCTCTAAGATTTCCTGAGGGGCGCTCTTAAGCTTAAGGACCCCGGCATAGAACTCATTTTCAAATAGTTCTTTAAGGGCCCTATTTAGTGTCGTCATATTTGTACAACTCCCCCAGATCTGTTTATTTTTGATGTGTTAGTTGGATGTTTACTCTATGATTGATGTTAAGTCATAACACATCAATCATTTGAATTAGGAAAATAGTTCTAGAACCATATAACTCTTACTACATTAAATAACTATTCCCAATGATACTTGAGATACTTTGATATGGCTATATATCCCGTGCTTGTAATTATCAGTATGTAGGCAAAAATTTCTAAGAAAATATTAGGGTGGTACCTTGAGGCCTTCTGTAATTGTGTGTGATTGCATGTTAGGAAAATTAGCACGAATGCTCAGAATTCTGGGATTTAATGTAGTATACTATAACACCATTAGTGACGAAGGGCTTCTAGATATCTCTAAACAATTAAATGCGCTTCTCCTTACAAGAGATCGTGAGCTCACAGCGAAATATAATCCATCCCTATATGTGCCCCACCAGGACGTAAATAAACAAATACTTTTTGTTATTAATGAGCTCAAAAAATTTGGAATCTTACCTTACGAGGGCTATTTAGAAATATGTCCTATATGTGGCTTCCCTATAATACTTGCTGAAAAAGAGGCAATAAAATCAGAAGTGCACGAAGGAACGTACTCTTCATACGAAGAGTTCTATTACTGTCCAAATTGTGGGAAAATTTACTGGAAGGGACCTCAATACCAGGAACTAATAAAAAGAATTGGAAAGTTAAACTCAAAACTTTTCAATAATCTGAGATGATAGTTTCTTGATTACTTCTTTAAAGATCTTTTTGGCCATCTCTATAGAGTCTACTCCTCTAAATTCACACCCTCCTGCAAACCTGTGTCCACCACCTTCGCCTCCCATTTCTTTTGAAATCTCGGAAAGACTATCACCAACTGAATAAAAGTCAATAGACTGGCTCATCCTCACGGATACCTTTAATAGGGATCTCTTTCTATCGTACGTCCCAACTACCACCAAATCTGTAAACATATAATTTTCGTTCATAAGTACATTCGCAACAGACCCTGTAGCGTTTGGATGTATGTACTCCTCCTCTGACACATCTAAAAATAAGAGAAGTGTTATTTTTCCCAAGTGCACTATCTTTGCATTTTCTTTAGCTCTGCTATAGTACTTATTTTTCATCATCCTTGCCTTGTTTTCGTATTTTAGCGCTAAATCAACTAAATCATCAGGCTTATTAGGATATGTCAGCAGTTCAAAGGCTATTTTTAGAGCTTCATTGCCCAAATCTAGTCTTACAAGATTGTTTATAAGAGTTGCAAATTCCTTTGCTTCCCGGAACTTATGCTTTTCTAGTGGAAAAATATAATCATAAATGAACAACTTTGAGAGCGTTTCAGGGTCCTTCAATCCCATTGAAGCCAGATGCTCTATAGCTCCCAAGATAATATTCTGTTTTTCCTCATCGCTAAGTTTTTCCCAATGTTGTTGAGCCTGCTTTATTGGTAGAATTTCGGAGAAAAATGGTATCGGAGAGTACCTAGAGGATTCACTAAGTTTTTTATGATACTTGCCATAAAGGTTCAGCGATAAAACTTCTTCAACAAACCCTTTTTCAATTAATTCATCAACAACAATCCTATTAAACCCCACAAGAGACATTACCATTCCATTTTCGTCCTTGTAGTCATACTGGACGTCTCCAACAGCACCTACGACCGGCGGTTCATATATACTCTCTATTTCCGTCCCTAAATTTTTTGCAACATAATAAGAAAGCGTTGATGAACATGCAAAGCTATCTTCCATAATTCCAAATATCTTGGGATTGAGAATCCTGTCTTCATATCCGGCAGGAAATATCAGGTGATGATCAACTACGAATGTATTTCTAAATTTTTCCATTATTTCAATAATTTCTCTCTCAGCACCAAAATCAAGAATTAACACAAGGTCATATTTGTTGCTAGGTATGGATCTTAGCGTCCTAGCCAAAGATACTGGCGACTCAAAGGACATCCAATAAAGGTTTTTTTGTGGAATATGATTTTTTAGAGCATTATACATTATGGCAAGGGCTGAGAATCCATCTGCATCTCTATGACCTATAATCAAAGCGTTCTTTGATGATTCAAGGACGCTCACTAAATCTTCTGAGAATTCTTCTATTTTTTTAATCATATTGTCTACTTTGTTCCTAATAAGCATCACCGTGTTTTATGGAGGATAATACTTGAAAATGAACATTATGGTCAAAAGTGTAAGCATTACTCCTAAGAGCAACGTTAGGGGAAATATATACTTACTATATTTGCTTCCCTTCAGCGATCCGAAAAATATCGGTATTGGACCAATCAATAAAAATCCTCCCCACGAAACTTCTTGTCGTTGCCTACTTGGCTCCTCTACCTCCTCCTCAATCCTCTCGCTTAAGTTAGGCTCAAAATAATAGTCTTGATAATGAGACTCCTCCCTTCTTATTACTAACAACGGATAAAAGATTGCAGAAATTATTCCCAAAAAGATTAGAATTATGCCAATAATGCTCAAAATACCTCCTTCACCTATGACAACAGGGAATATAAGGAATACTGAAAGCGTGTGAGGGTGTGTTAATACATCGATCATGATTAACAACATCCCAACAAGGATTAGTATAAACCAATACATGGACTACACCGCCCTTCAAAAAGATTCCTTTTCTAATTATATTAAAGCTATCATGGAATTAAAAGTTGAGGATGGTGGACCCGCCGGGATTTGAACCCGGGACCTCCGCCTTGCGAGGGCGGCGATCTTCCAGGCTGATCTACGGGCCCTTCCCTCAACAATTATCAAGTATGAGTTTTTATAGATTACTCAAAATCTCCGTTCTATAAAAATATTACATGAACAGTAATTATATCTAAGGCATGAGTAGACGAGCTCATGGAAAAGGGGTTATTTAACATGAGTCATTCGAATGTCGTAGTGGGTATAACAGGAGCTTCTGGCGCAATTTACGGCGTACGAACTGTAGAAGAGCTGGCAAAGTTGGGGCTAAAGGTTCACGTCATAATCACAAAAAATGGAAAAGCAACTCTTAGTCTAGAAGTTCCTAATTGGCTCTCGAGATTGGAAAAAGTCTCAAAAGTATTAGACGTAGCTGATGCTGATATATTTATTTCCGGAAGTAAGTCCTTTGGCTATCTTGTGATTGCACCATGTACAATTAACACGCTTGTAAAGGCTTCTCTGGGAATTGCAGATAATAATCTACTTAGAACGATTCAAGTAGCTATAAAAGAGGGTCTTCCTACCCTGCTCTTAGTCAGAGAAATGCCCTGGCCTCCACAAGCATTCGAAGCTGCGTATAAACTTTCACTCCTTGGCGTTAAAGTAGTTCCAGCTTCCCCACCTTTCTATGGAAATGTGAAAACTATAGAAGATCTCGTGAATAATGTTGTAGGTAGGGTTTTAAAGCTTCTGGGTTTTGAGAACAACCTCTATAAGAAGTGGAGGGATTAGCCTTGACATTTTTAGAGAAGTTCATAAAGGATCCGATAGTTATTGAAGAAACGCTTTCTCCAGACTGGAATGTCACAAAAAGAATCATCGAAGCTAAAGATAGGCCTATAATTTTTGAAAACATAAATGGCAAACGACTAATTTCAAATATTTATAGCAAAAGAGAGCACTTGCTCAATATTTATGGTCTAAAAACATCAAAAGACCTTTTTGAGTTGTTAATTAACGCTCAAAGAAGTCCCCTTCCATTAGAATATTCTAAAGACTTCCTTTTCAGAAAAATCTCCTCCTTAGGTGATATTCCCGTCATCAAGTATTTCCCAACAGATGGTGGTCCCTATATAACGTCTTCAATAATAGTTGCACAAAGAAATGGTATTGTGAATGCTTCATACCACAGGATGATGGTTATTGACGATAAAAGGCTTGCTGTTAGGCTTGTACCAAGACACCTCTACAGAATGTGGAAAGACGCTGTTGATCATGGTGAAGAACTACGCGTAGCCGTCTTGATAGGATCTACCCCTGATGTAGCAATTTCGGCTTCTATTTCTGTAGAATTTGGAAAAAATGAGCTTGAAATTGCATCATATCTTCATAAAAAGCGTACAGGTTCTCCACTCGTAGCATATAACTTACGCAATATACCCATCCCAGTTGAAACTGAGTATCTGATTATAGGAAGACTTACAGAAAATCTAGTGGAAGAAGGTCCTTTCGTAGATATCACGAGAACGCCTGATATCGTAAGAAAGCAGCCTGAGTTTGTTGCCGATGAAATCTTCTCTTCGGAGAACCCAATATATCACGCCATTTTGCCAGGAGGATATGAGCATAGACTTCTTATGGGCCTCCCAAGGGAGGTATCAATTTATGAGCACGTCTCAAAAGTTGTCCCTACGGTTACAGATGTTAAACTAACTCATGGTGGTTGCTCTTGGCTACATGCAGTAATCTCTATCAGAAAACAACACGATGGTGACGGAAAAAATGCCATACTTGCAGCTTTCACAGGACATCCTTCGTTAAAACACGTAGTAGTTGTCGACGATGATGTTGACATCCACAACCCTGAAGAAGTTGAATGGGCTATTGCAACTCGCTTCCAGGCGGATAGAGATTTGATAATAATAAAGCACGCGAGAGGATCCACATTGGATCCAAGTAGCAAGGATGGTCTAATGACAAAAATGGGTCTAGACGCCACTAAACCTTTAAGGCATCCGGAAGAGTTTAAAAACGTTTTCAAAGAGTTCATGCAGCAAAAGAGGTAGTAGCAATGTATCTAACGAAAGAAGAAGAAAAAATGCTAGATGGCGAATACGGAGAGGCTATAGCGAAAGCTATGAGAATTCTTGTAGCGGTAGGAGAGATTTACGGTGCCGAGAGAATGGTAGAAATAACATCTGCCCATATTTCTGGAGTATCCTACAAAACTATCGGTGACGGGGGCCTAGAATTCCTAGAAGACTTTTCAAAAAGCGGTGCAAAGGTAAAAGTCAAGACAACGCTTAATCCTGCGGGAATAGATGTAATAGACTGGAGAAGACTCGATATAGCTGATAAAGAATATGTAGAGAAGCAAAAGAGAATAATTGAAGCCTACAGAAGGATGGGGGTAGAAATTACTCTCACATGCACTCCCTATTACATCTCGAACATACCTTCGTTTGGAGATCACATTGCATGGGCAGAATCTTCCGCTGTCATATATGCAAACTCTGTAATTGGTGCTAGAACCAACAGAGAAGGGGCACCATCTGCATTAGCTGCAGCAATTACAGGCAGAACGCCATATTTTGGGCTACATCTTGATGAAAACCGTAGAGCTAGGGAAAAGGTTGTTGTTAAAGCAGAGCTAAACGACCCTGCTGAATTTGGTGCGCTAGGAATATTTGTTGCACGTCAAAAAGCAAGGCTTCCATACTTTGTCTTTCTAAAAAAAGTCGAAAACTTGAGAGTGTTCGTAAAGTATCTTGGCGCAGCATTAGCTGCAGAGGGTTCAATACCTATGATGCATATTGAAGGCTTTACTCCAGAATGGGACCGTTACGATCACGAATTTGAAGATACTATCGAGATAGAGGCAAAAGACCTCCAAGAAATCTTTGAGGAGAGTTCTTGTGAAGCTTCAGAACTTATAGCTTTAGGATGTCCTCACCTTTCTCCAGAAGAACTTAAAATGTTATTGAAATATAAACCAAAAGGTTCTGTATGGCTATCCATTGGCCTAGACATCTATCAAAAACATAAAGATCTTGTTTTAGAGCTTGAAAAACGCGGATACCTAGTAGCAAAAGGAACGTGCTTCGTTGTTTCCCCTATTGAGAAGAGATATAAAATCACTGCAACTAACTCCGGGAAAGCATACCGCTATCTTCCAAGTTTTTGTAAACAGTGTACGATTTTAAGGAGAACTCATGAGCTGCTTCAAAAATCTTAGAGGTGAAAACATGAGGATAAAAGTCAGGAAGATATCTCCAGGATACGCTGAAGGAGAGCTTTTGATAGCAAACTCTCCCATATCATTTTTGGGGGACGTTGATCCAAGAACGGGAAAAATAATCAATGAAAGAAATGAGCTCTATGGCGAAACTATTGTGGGAAAAATTTTTGCATTTCCTTATGGTGTTGGAAGCACTGTAGGAAGCTATGTAATTTATCAGATGAAAAAGTATGGTACTGCTCCTGCGGCCATCATTAACGAACGTTCGGAGATTATAATAGCCGTAGGTGCAATAATTTCGGATATACCAGCGGTTGACGGTGTAAAGCTCTCGGAAATTGAGAAATTTAAGTTTGCAAAAGTAAATGCCAATGAAGGATGGATTGAACTAGAAGAGTAATGACTTTTTCAAAATGAGGTGTTTTACAACACTGTTTCTTTGAAAGGCCTAACATTTCGGTTGAAATTCATTGGTGCGGGGGCTGGGATTTGAACCCAGGCACCCCTACGGGACGGGATCCTGAGCCCCGCGCCGTTGACCAGGCTTGGCTACCCCCGCGACACGCATAAGTACCAAGATATAAAATAATACATGGTCTCTTTAAAGCTTATCTAACTACTATTAGAAATGTACTGGTTCAATTTCTTCTCAAATTCCTTTGGGTTTGGCACACCAACAAATTCTACATTATCATTTATCAAAATCGTAGGTGTTCCTAAAATATTATGTTTCATAGCCTTCTCCACGCCATAAGGTGTTGCAACGCTAACCTCTTTAACCTCTACTTGCGGGTATTTTCTTGATACTTCTCTAGCAATCTTAAGTGCTATAGGGCAATAGGGACATCCTGGTGACGTTATTACCTCCACAAGTATCTTTTTCTTAGAGGTCTTTTTCTTTTGAAGCATCTTTAAAAGTAATCTCTTCCTTATCATTTCTAGCTCCAGATCGGAATCCATACCCGCACCTCCAATGATTATATTATTTGTGTGATAGAATTACCATATATGATAATATTTTACCAAATTAAGATAAAAAGTTTCGTATTTATATTTTTAAATAGAGCATTCTATTTAAAAATTAGAAAATAAATAAGAAAAACTCATAAAATCATGGTTCCGAGCTTTGTGTGGTAATCCATATCACTACAAAATATTCTTCGGGAGGTAATTAACATAACTTAAAGCTTAAAAAGTAAAAGTGTTTTTGAATTTAGAGAGTCAATTAATAGTTTGTTTAAGATCTTGAGTGCGAGCATTAACAGCTGCTAAAACGATTGGATATTTACTTTTGGGCTCATAATAAATTTTCTGGAGGTTGCAAGAATGAAAATGCCCAGAGAAATTAGAACTCACTGTCCGTACTGTAAGAAACACACAATTCACACTGTAGAAATTGTAAAGAAGAGAAAAGCCAGCGAACTCACGTGGGGTCAAAGAAGGTTCAGAAGAGTTCTAGCTGGATATGGTAGCTTCCCAAGGCCTAAACCTGAAGGACGTGGGAAGGCTACCACAAAAATTCACTTAAGACTTCGTTGTAAAGAGTGTGGGAAAGCACATCATAGAGAAGGTTGGAGAGCAAGAAGATTTGAGCTTGTATGAAGAGGTGATCTTGCGGTGCCTGGGAGATTCGTGAAAGTTCGTTGTAAAGAGTGTGGAAATGAGCAAATAATATTCGAAAAGGCAAGCACCGTAGTTCACTGTAACGTTTGTGATACCATCCTTGCACGCCCCACTGGAGGAAAAGCAAAAATTTTGGGTGAAATATTGGAGGTTCTCGAGTAATGGTTTATAGAGAAGACATTCCGGACGTTGGAGAAATTGTTGTCGCTACGGTAACGGAAGTTCAAAGGCTTGGAGCAAAGGTTACTCTCGATGAATATAAAAATGTGGAGGGTTATATTCCGATTAGCGAAATTACCTCTGGGTGGGTTAAAAATATTAGAGACTATCTGAACGAAGGGAAGAAAGTAGTAGGTATTGTTATGGACGTGGATAAAAATCTTCGCAGAGTCACTCTCTCAATGAGAAGAATAACTGAAGCTCAAAAGAAGAGAAAACTAGTAGAGTGGAAAAGAACTCTAAAGGGATATAAACTTCTCGAAATTGTTGCAGAAAAGATTAACACTACTCCTGAGAAAGCATACAAAAATTTTGGTAGAAGACTAGAGAGGGTTTTTGGGAGCATATACAGAGCTTTCGAAGAAGCCGCAATGAACCCAGATATTCTTAAAAAGGAGGGTTTCCGAGGCAAGTGGATTAATGTGTTTGTTGAAGTTGCGAAGGACAATATTACAACAAGACGTATTCACATCGACGAGCGTTTTTACATTCAAACTCTTGCACCAGATGGAATTGAGAGAATTAAAAATTGTCTCACAAAAATGCTCTCTGTATTGGAAAAAGAAGGTTACGAAAGTGTAGACGTGAGAATAATATACGAGGGTGCCCCCAAGTATAGAGTACGAATAATAGCACCCGAATATCCTCTCGCAGAAAAAGTATTGAGCGATCTTAAAGAGTTTATGAACAACTGTGCAAAAGAAAATGCTCTTGAAGTCTCGTTTGAGAGGGCCGTTGAAGAATGAAGTCTATTATCAGAAAATGTCCAAACTGTGGTAGATACACACTCAAAACTATTTGTCCTGAGTGTGGGACCAATACAAGGATGGTAATACCTCCTAGATTCTCTCCTGAGGATCATTATGGGAAATATAGAAGAACTGCAAAAAAGGAGATGGGAATATGTCGATAATTCCTCAAAATATAATTTATGAGCTTAAAAAAGGAGATATAAAAATAATTTTGGAAAATCCTCTCGTTATTATTGAAAAAATTGAAAATCTTCCTGAACTTAATAATCCTGTATTCTTAGAGGGCTTACCTGGAATTGGATACGTTGGATATACCACTACTTCCTACATTGTAGAAACTCTTAATCCCACACTTTTCTTAAGAATTTATTTAGACATACTTCCTGCTCAAGTATCAATCAAAGAGGGTGGACTTGTAGACCTCATGAGCTATAGGTTCTATTACTACAAGGGCACAGATCGTGATTTTATTTTTATGCTGGGCGAAGCTCAACCCAATGATCCAAAGGACCAGTATTTGGCCACGAGAATTGTATTAGAGCTTCTTAAAGAAATGGGCGTAAATGACATCATTACGGTAGGAGGCTATGGGAGGGGAACACAACCTGAAGAGCCTAAAGTGTACGGTGCAGCAACTCATGAAGGCCTTGTTAATGAATTTTCAAAGTATAACATCATTTTCAGCAACACTGAGCCCGAAGGCGGAATCATAGGAATGACGGGGCTTTTCTTGGGACTCGGAAAGCTTATGGGTTTCAGAGGAATTTGTTTGATGGGAGAGACTAGTGGGATGTTCAAAGATCCAAAAGCAGCGAGAGCTATTATAAAAATACTCGATGAACACTTTAAACTTAACCTAAATATGGAGAGACTAAACAAAATGGTGGAAGATTTTGAGAGATTTGTCTCGTTGGTCTCACAAGTATCAAAGGCCACGGAGAAGCCTACCCCCAGACAAAGGGAGTTAGAAGAGCGGTTCAGATACATTAGATGACGTATTGAAAAATATTCCTTCAAAAGCTCTCTCCTTAAAGCTTCGAAAACCTTTTATAGTAAAAGCTTTGTAGAATAGTATGCTAAAAATTGCTGGCGCCGGGGTAGCTCAGCTGGCCAGAGCGCCGGACTCATAGGGATCGCGAGTCCGTGCGCGCGGTCCTGGGATATCCGGAGGTCGCGGGTTCGAAGCCCGCCCCCGGCACCAGAATGACCCCCTTATTCCCTAATCCTTAATCCCTGTTTTTGACCAGATATGATCACTGATGTTTACTAATTAGAAAAGATATAAATAGCATAAACACATATGTTCAAATTAGGGCTTTCAAGTGCAATAAAAAATGATGGTGAGTAATATGACTAATAACGTTTCTGACACTTTTATGATTATTTCAGGATATTTTGATCAATATCCAGCACGTAGAAAAGTTGTAGAGGTTTTACTTCGCTATGGACTTTCTGTAAGAAATGGTAAAATATACATCGGAGAAGATATGGAGGTTCCCATAAGCGCTGTTGCAAAAGCAGCAAAAGTGAATCGCAGGATAATATACATGACGATTGATTATATAGAGAGAACTCCAGCACTTAGGATTTTCTTCTCTAAACTCAAACCTACCCTAAATCTCATAGATCTTGCTCCTCACATGGGATGGGAAGTTTTAGAGATAGAAGAGCTCTCAGAAATTAACAAATGTGTGTTTTCGGATGTTTTAAAGATCATATTTGAAAACAATTGTCGTATAAGACAAATAATCGGAGAAAAATACGAAATGGGATTCGGCAGATATTACATTGTCCTAGAGGGTCAAGTACCGGTAAGTGCAATTGAAAGAATAAGTAATGTGCCTGGGGTTCTAAAAATTACTCTTAGAACACCAGAAAAGGATAAAACTCACATAGTGTGTTCGTATTGTGAGGTAAAATACTGTCCAAAAGCTCCTTATGTCAAACAAATTAAAACAGAAGACTGATTATATACTCGTCCACACTCAAAAGAGTTTCTTCACTACCGAATTAATTTCTTTCAGTATTTTGTTTTTGTCCTCGTAGTCAACTATCAAAAGGTTTCTGCCTAAGGCACTTAATTTACTATGTACTTCATTATTTGGATCAAATTTTTGGATTCTTAGGCTTCTTATCGCCTTAATAGCAATATTTCCGGTAAAGGCATATCCTGAAATAATGTCTCTAAAAATTTTTGAGCTTAAAAGTGCTATTAGATAGTAAGCCTCAGAGATATTATTTAATGGTATGTATTGGACGCCAGATATTGGTATTGGTGGCTTACCCAATTTTGGAAGAGCAAGAGACGGCACAAATTCCTTACTAGCCCTTTTCCAAACTATTTTATAAGGAGAAAATATCTCCTCGCTGAGGTCTAGACTATAAAAAGGACCTTCAGAAAATGTATAGTAGGAAACTTTACGCGACGTTAAGACGTCCTTCTCTCTATTAAGGAATTCGTATGTATTAGGGAACGTATCTCTGAGTTCTTCCTCAGATAATAACTTTTTGTTTTTAACTGGCAAAACTATGAACTTTTCTGAGATGCTCATTGGCCAGTATATATCAGCGGGCCTTATTACTGGATACAACGTTTCTTTTTCTACAAAGCCAGCATTTCTAAATCCTTTGTTGTCTATTTTTGACGTATAGACAAATATAAGTCTTCTTTTCGTAATGCTTTCCCCGAGAGTTACAATAAATGCTCTGTCTCTACCCGTTATTAAACCCTCTCTTACCTCGTACTCATTTAACCCAAACAACCTATCTACTCCAACAATTACCTTCGGATCAAACACAGCAGGAACGTTGCTCCTAAAAATGGCTACGTAGTCATCTCCAAAATAAAAGGGTTCCATAAGAAAGGGTGTTTTTAATGTTATAACAAAAATTAAATCCTTTATTAGCCTTCTCACAGAAACTACTGACAAGAATGTCCCATCATAGAGGTTTAAACTGTATATTATCCCTCCTTTTGACTTAAAAATTTCTTCTGAAGTTACTATAGCCAAAATTGATCCCAAACGAATGCATTTTGCAACAGATTTTATTTTTTGTGGCGTTTCTCCCCTTTTTTGTTTTAAAAACGCAAACAATACTGCATTCGCATTTTTTAGCCCTTTTAACCCAAAATATGTCTTTCCTTCTCTTCTCAGATATTCTTTAAAGATCTCCAAATAGGGGCTATTCTCATCTAAAATGACTCCAGAACAATAATCATTAAAAACCTTCAAAAAAATTGCAGCTAAAATAATGGAGTCCGTTATTAATAGTAAATCTCTTATGTCTTGATTTCTAAAAAGTTCCAAGACTCTAAGCCAAATATCACTCGACAAAATGTTGGGGAACTTAAATTTCTTTAATTCTTTGGAAACTTCCCAAGAATAAAGTCTTACTAAATCTTCTAAATCATGCTCTTTTAGTTGCTCCAAAATCTTTGGAAGATCTATAATATTTGCTTCAACATATCTATCCAGGAATGCTCTAACAAGATCTTTATGTTTAGAGATTAATTTAAGAATCACAAGCATCTCTATTATTTTTATCCTATCGAAGAGGGTCTCTTGTAATTCTTCGATTATTATTCGTACGTCTCTTGTTGTTTTCGTTATAATTCACCTCGTCTGGCTTTCATCCAGTAAATAACATTTGCTACAATTATTACTACTATGATCCCTACTACTGTCCCTGCTGTGATAAGATCTGTATAGTCTTTTTCAGGTACCGGAGTTGGCAGTTGATTTTTGCCTTTCAAGGGGTTCATGCGCGGATATGGATCTTCAGAAAATGTTGAGACTTTATAGGGGGTGTCGCCTATATTGTCTCCGTTATTGTCTTTTCCTTCGTATTTATCCCAATAATTATAGAGATAATCGTGTTTAGAGTCTTCTACAATTTCTTCATCATTATCTACAAAGTCACAATATGTCACCTTTAGATCTTCCGTAGATAGAGCAAATATGGCGGCCTTAGAGTTTTTTATTATACTTTTCTCAATTATGATCTGAGCTGACCCTCTAAGGACTATTGCAGTTACGCCTGCCTTTTCAATTAGAGAGTCTTTTATTAAGAGAGAACTAGAATAATAAGACTGTAATGCATAAGCAGAGTCATAAATAGTAGTTTTTTCCAAAGTAATATTAGAAGAGAACAACAAGTAAAGCGCTGTATAAACTTTTTGAATTAGTGTGTTTTTGAAAGTGATGTGTGTTGAAGACGCTATTTCGATAGCATTTACAGGTTTCTCTTTCTCAAGTTCTCCGTAAACAAATTTAACATTTATGATCTCTGTATCTACAATCTTGATGTTATGGCTGTATCTAATCCCCAACACTGTCCTTATACTATCTTGTAATTTAACATCTTCTAGAGTGGCGTTAACTACGTTTGAAATGTCTATTGCTCCACCTTTTATAGAGGACGCTTGAATTTTGAGATCTTCTCCGCTATCAAAGGCAAAATACACCCCATAACTCTCAATGTCACTAACCTTTGCATTATAAAACTTCGAAAGACTAATAGCAATGTCACCTTTACTTCCCTCGAATTCGATATTGTTTAAAACGACGTTCTCTACATTTTCCAAGGTTAACGCGTAAGCAGCAAAAATAATCGTAGTATTATAAACCTGAACGTCTTTTGCGCTTCTTATATTAATCGCACGGGTGCCCTTTACAACAGAGTTCCTAATTGTTAGATTGTTTACTTCCTCTGCAACAATGGCAGTTATTAAATAAACATTAAACCGAGTGCCTACCGTAAGATTCTCTAGGATTACATTTGTTGCGTTATAAATGTAAATATTGGAGTATTCTCCCTTGATTATTGTGTTTTCTAGGTCATGTCCAACAAAAACTTGAACATCATTAAATGTGATGTTGTAAAACTCATTTCTCATGTCTTGAGATTTCTCGAACTTTATTGGGAGGAGAGTATCTTTTATCCTTATATCCTTTAATTTTACGTTTGTTACATTATTTAATAAAACACCATAATCCGTGGTTAAACTCCCAATAACAGTGATATTCTCAAATACAACATTTCTTGAGTTTATAATTTTAATAGCGCTCTCTTGTTTTTGCGTTATTATAGTAATGTTCCTAAATATTGCGTATTTTTGTGAGTTCGATATTAATATGGCAGGCTGAGCAAAAACATCTATTGACAAATTCTCAATTATATATGGATTTTCTTTAGTACCGTTCCCTTTGAAAATAAAATCTAGCTCATAATTATCGTCTAAAATTACCAAGGGACTTCCTAGGCTTATTTGAGATTGTGACCTTACTGGAATGACACTAAACAACAATGATAAAATAAGCGTCCCTATGATCAAAATTGTAACGCACTTTTTAAAGCTCAACATTTAGGGTTTCACCCCAACAATTACTCAATTAGATTATCTCAGCGATTACATTTAGGTAACTGTCACGGACTTATATATGGTGCCACAATATCTCTACACTTCTTGTTTTGTCTCAAAGTTAATTGCGTATTTGGAGACAATCCCGTGATTAATCCAACAGCCATTTCCAGGTCTTCCTACATCGTGGGCTTCCCCATTTTCGACTGTAAAACTTGGTGATCCTACGTCCTCGTATAAGATATGGGAGGTCAAAACAAGTAGAGAGTCTGTATAAAGTAACGATACGTGAAACGCTGCAGAATTAAGGATCGACGAAGAAAATCCTGGAAACATTATGGGTACTATTCCATACGACTCCAACATTTCCGATATCCTCATACTCTTGGTTATGCCCAAGCTGCTTATGTCTACCATTACATACTCGTAATCCCAAAAAGTTCTTTGAGAGACAAATGAGGGATAATTGCTCTTATTTAGGAGCGGTACGTCAGTATATCTCGCTAGCGGATTTTCAGAGAGAACTAAAAGACCAAACTCATCGGCCAGCTCTAACGTCTCCTGTGTAGGCCAGTAAATCCCGGTCGTTATTTCTAATTCTTGTAGAACGCTCTCGTCAGTGTCCCAAGAACCGCTCGAAACAAACATAAGATAATCAAATTCGCTAAGAGACGGTATGGGCTTTACCCCGGGAACATATGTATAAACAACTGGAGCTGACTCTCTTTTCCTTCCGTAAAGATTGCTCCATGATGTTTGAAGCATTTTACCTATAAGGTCTAAATAAGCTACTTCTAAACCTACATTAAAGTCTATCCTCGAATCATACATAATTTCAAAAATGGTAAACAAATCTCTGCCCAACAGACTTTCTTTAAGATATCTTAATAAGTCATCATGAATGATCCAAAACCTTTCTCCAAAAGTCGTGAACTCCCCCCAGCCAATCATTTTATTTACTTTTAGCTTCACATATGCTGCTCGATATGTGCTCACCTTAGGTCTCACATTTGTCAAGTATGGCATTTCTATTCCCAACATTTCTACATGAGAAATTGTACGATTTGTCGTCATAAAATTCACCTGATGTACATTCACAGACTTGAAACATAAACCATAAATCACGTTAAAAAGTTAACATCCCATCTATTTATATAAACACGAAGGTGAAAAATTCATTCTAACCTTCAATAGGCCGAGGTGGGGTATTTTGAGCTCTAAAATAATCATCCAAGAAGAAGATTTCTCGTTAGACGAGGTCCTCAATATTATTAAAGCTGCTGACGAAGATATAGGAGCTGTTGTAATGTTTATTGGTGTTGTAAGAGCCCATGAAGAAAATAAAACTGTTAAATATCTCGACTATGAACACTATCCACTTATGGCTGAAAAATATCTTGAAAAACTTAGAGACGAAGCGATTTCAAGATTTAACCTTAAGGATCTCATTGTTATTCACAGAGTTGGTAAAAGATATCCTAGGGAAAACGTTGTAGTTATTGCTGCCGCATCTGAACATAGAAAGGAGGCTTTTGAAGCATGTTCATGGTACATAGAAGAGCTAAAGAAAGTAGTTCCTATATGGAAAAAAGCATTCATAGAAGAAGGCTGAGATAAAACTATTCACCCGGGAGGGCAGCATAGTTATAAAGATCGGAGCCGAGGAGGTAAATTAAATAAAGCAATTCGGCTCCGCCGCCATATAGGCGGATCTGAATTAAACTCGATCGCACTGGGCTTTCGGGACTTATGCCCCGAAAGCCCCTTGAACTACTGAGTTTCTGACCGCCCTCCCGGGCTCAATTAAACTATTAATTTTTTCGGTATATATTCTTTATCTCACAGAAACTAGCTGCGAAAAATATATAATCAGAGTCTTGTAAGCCTATTATGTTGAGGAGATATTAAAATAGAAACGCCTCTTGGTGAGGGCTATGGAGATAGAGAAGTACTGGAGATTACTCGAAGAGGAAGAGGACTGGGAAGAAGAGGAAGCCTGGGAAGACGAAGAGTGGGAGGAAGAGTGGGAAGAGGAAGAGGACTGGGAAGACTGGGAAGAAGAATGGGAGGAGGAGGAAGAATAAATTTGCACTAAATTAGGCTAATTTTGATCATTTAGCTTAGCTATATAATTCCCCTCTTTTATTTTTATTTTTGATGAAGAGAATTTCATGGGCAATTAAAGTTCCAAAAGAAAAGGCGGAAGATGTACACAAAATTCTTTTAAAAAGAAAAATTATTGATAGAAACCTAAAAACGCTAAGCGACGATAGATTTGTATATTTTCCTGTTATTACTCCAACAAAAATTGAGGGCTTTGAGTTACTAAAAATGGAGTTTCCTCAGAGACCTATTATAGATCCCAAAGTGAGACTTCTCGAAGAACTTAAGAAAAGAGTTCCAGAAAATATTATCTCACAGATTCCGCTTTATTGGGAGATTTTGGGAGACGCTATTATAATTAAACTTCCAGAGTATCTGGATTCCTATAAAGAGGTTATAGGAGAGTCTTTCGCAAAAGCTCTGAATAAAAGGAGTGTTTATGTAGAGCGGGGGGTCTCAGGCGAGTATAGAGTGCCTAAAATGGAGCTTGTGTGGGGTCCCGGTGGTCCGGTTATACATAAAGAAAATGGGGTGCTGTACAAGCTAGATCCTGCTAAGGTTATGTTTTCCTCTGGGAACATAGATGAAAGGATTAGAATGTCTAAAATATCTTCTAAAAGGGAAGTTGTCGTAGACATGTTTGCTGGAATAGGATATTTTACCTTACAAATTGCTGTTCACTCCAAACCCAGGATCCTATACGCCGCAGAAAAAAATCCAATAGCATATTCTTTTCTAATTGAGAATATCAGAATAAATCGCGTTGAAGACATCGTTATACCGCTTCTCGGAGATAATAGAAACGTATTGCCTGAGGGAGTGGCAGACAGAGTTGTGATGGGATATCTTCATGGCACCGAAAAATTCTTAGAAAAGGCTTTTATGATTTTGAAGCCCAATGGGGGATTTGTCCACTATCATGATCTTGTTCACAATGATCTAGGAATAAAAGAGGCCAAAGATCGAGTCTTACGTGTAGCAGAACATCATGGTGTAGAGATAACCATAATGAATAGCAGGTATGTGAAATCGTACTCACCAAATATTTGGCATGTAGTGTTGGATTTGAGGGTGTACATAAAATAAGTATATGGTGCTCCCGCCGGGATTTGAACCCGGGTCACCGGCTCGAAAGGCCGGTATGCTAGGCCGGGCTACACCACGGGAGCATACAATTTTCATGCTTAACAATATGCTCTTATTTAAAAATCTTGTCCCATAACCAGTACTCCTAACAATTAGTTTCTCATTTCTCATTTATCACAAGCTTGTGAGCTACCCGCCCTTAAGGGCGGGGCTTCTCCCGTTCAGCCCGCCTTCACGGCAGGCGGCTTCATCTGGGAGTTAAGGGCTGGCTCACAACAGCCCCCATCCCGACGGACTCATTATCCGTCGGGCTAGATTAATGGCAGAGTTCAAATCCCTATTGTAGACTAGACCGCATTTGGGACATTTAAACTCTCTACCTTTGACTTTTCGGGCAACATGCTCGCATCTGTGGCAGGTCTTAGACGAATTCTTGAGATTAACATACACGACAGGAATTCCCTCCAAATTAGCTTTGTATTCAATATATGTCTGAAGCTTTCTGAAACTCCATGCGTGTAATCTTCTGTTCAACGCTACATAACTATCAATGTTTTCTCTGATGTTCTTTAGTTCCTCCATGACTATTACTGGTTTTGGAAACTGCTTAGCGTATTCTACAACCTCTTTCGCAATTGTATGAAGAATTTGATTGACAATCCTTCCTTCCTTGCTTCCAATTCTTTTAACAAGGTCTATTCTCTTCTTTCTCTGCAAATTCCTTCGAATGTAAGCGTATTTACCTCTAATACATCTTATCTTCGATCCGCTCCAGAATTATCCTTTCATCGGTTTTGTCGGATTATGCTTTGATACTGCTACAGCCACATTCCACTCTTCTATATCCACATCTACAAAAGTCTCTGGTTCATCTATCAGTTCAACCTCTTTCTTAAGGACAAAGTGTACGTACCATTCTCCGTTTCGCCTTATCATTTCTACCGTGCTGAACTGCCATTTTCCTTGCAAGGCCTCTTCGATGAATTTTTGCTGTCTCTTTCCGAAATTCTTTCTTCATGAGGAACATTCCCTGAAAAATTTGAACGAGTTTCGAGTATTTAAAACTACCACCAACAAACCCCTCCCACCACCCCTTGCGCATCCCCGCCTTAAAAGCCGAGGTTTTGCAAGCAGCGATTTTATAAAGAGGACATTATATTACTACTAAAAACCCGCTCTCATGCCCAACCATATCTCCTAGAAGCAATGAGATCAGAATCAAACAGATATGAACTAATTTGTCCAAACGTTACTAAGAATGTTCCTAAGGATGATTTTTGAAAATATATTTGTACAAATTGGAGAGTGATTTAAGCATGCATGCCTGGGAAATTCCCATATTCATTTTCATAGGATATTTGATTTCAAAATTTATAGAGCCCTACAGAAGATTTCTTAAGCTTGTTACAATTGATGTTCTCCTTCCGGCATATATATTCTTTGTTGCACAATCCGGAATTAACCTCTCTCATCTATACGCTTTCGTAATTGGGATGGTAGCTTCTATCCTTGGTATTATTGGCGCTTATATACTTTTTAGAAGATCTAAGTATCTAAGAGAAGCCATGATTCTCTCTTCGTTGGGAAATTGTGTTGTGTTCGGTTTTCCAGCCATAATTTCATTGAATCTGCCTATAGAGGTCGGTGTAGTTTACGTGCAAGGGCACAACATAGTAGCTTTATCACTTATGCCATTCTTGGCTACTTTAAATAAGAATAACTTAAAAACTGGCGTAATAAATGCCATTAAAAATCCTCTAATTATTGCATTCTTTTTGGGTCTTGCAATTAGCTTTACAGGAGTTTTCTCTTCGATTGTAGGGCTAGCAAAGCATTACTTAGGATACTCGTTTTACATTCTTTTAATTTATTTTGGATCAGGGATAAGGAAAGGTGCTTTCAGCAAAGAACTCACCTTAGGTGTTGGCCTCACAAAGATGGTTATTCCCTCACTTTTTGTGATTATTGCATATATTTTGGGTATAAACTGGAATATTATTTCAGTTTCTCTTTTACTATCGCTAACGCCTCCTGCAATCCTTACAAACGCCATAATTGCTCATTATAATTTAAAAGAGGAGGAAAGTGTCTTTACAACTCTTGTACTCACAATGGTTAGTCTTGGAATAATTTTACTTGTTGACCTCCTTTACTAACTTTTTGATAAGGGGCTTAATCTCTTCAGTAATGTCCTCTGGACCATAAATTAAATACTTTTCTGGTTCCTCAAACACTATTCCCCTAAGCTTTTCATTTTTTATGTTATGAATCCTATATAACGCCACCTCTACCAATTCGGAGAGTTCTTGATTGTTACTTGCTACATAATATGGTTTTTCTCCAACGTTTACTTCAAAAATGACAATATCGGGCCTATAAAACTGTAATACAACTTTTTTACTAATTTCATCTACGTCTTCATATTTAAACACGAAGTTTGCAATATCCTTGGGAAGAACTACCTTGTCCTCCGTAGTAGTAAAAGATACTATTGTCCTATCAGACATAATGTGACTTCCGGCAATTTTAATCTCTCCATGTTCAGATATGTCTCTAATACGTATTGGTAACCACGGAACATCTACTTCTTCAGGGAAAAATTTTGATTTTGACGGATATTTTTCCCTAATTTTATTTTCTGTGTCATAGATCGTTACTAACGCAGGATCCTCCGTCTCAATATAATCTATAAGTGTATCATACAAGTTCTTTGAAATATTATGGATAATCAAGAAGATGTACTTATTCTTTAACACTCCCCGTAGTTCGTCACAACTGAAAATTTCCTCCTTGGTTTTTTCTATCCTAATCCACGCGGGCAAAAGTAAACACCTTTTATTATTTATTTAAACGATTAACTTAACCAAGTTAACTAACTTTCTGTTTAAAACACTATCTTCTCATCTTAAAGTCCAGACGCTTTATGGGAATACTAAGGACGTCGTAGACTTGCTTACCTGCCTTGAAAGGCAAGGATTTCTCAGTGGAGTTTTGTAAACTAGTATTAGTTAAACGTGCCTATTCGTGGACATAGGAGTTATTCCCGTCTTTTGCATATTCAGGGTTTGTTTTTAAATATTGGAGGATATGGTCTTATCAGCAACGTTGTATAAAAATTATTTAATCTATGTCAATATACTTTAGCTTAAGTCCAACTCATAAATCTTTAACTATGCTTATCTTCCTATCCTAAAATTGTCGACCCTCGCCTATGAGAGCTCAAATTACGTCAATACTATTAGGGGGCTAGAAAGATGTTGTCCGTTGAAGTTGATGGCCTAGTGAAGAGATACAAAAATTTCGAGGCGCTCCATGGGATCTCTTTTAAGATTAACGAAAAAGAGATTTTTGGGCTCATAGGACCGAATGGAGCTGGTAAAACCACTACTTTGAGAATTATTGCCACACTTCTTAAACCTACGGCAGGAACCGTCAGAGTGTTTGGCTATGATGTAGTAAAAGATGCTGAAGAGGTCAGAAAAATAATAAGTTATCTTCCAGAGGAGGCAGGCGCATATAAGGACATGACCGGATACGAATACTTAAAATTCATTTCAGAAGTCTACGGAATTGACGACGAAGCAATCTCTCGTGCAGTTGAAATTGCAGACTTAGGTCCAGATATTTTTAACAAAATTGGTACATACAGCAAGGGTATGATAAGAAAGCTTCTCCTAGCTCGAGCACTAATGTCCCGACCAAGGCTTGCAATCTTAGATGAACCAACAAGCGGATTAGATGTGATGAATGCCCTTAGAATTAGAGAAATAATAAAAAATGAGAGAAAAAATGGTGTGACTTTTCTAATTTCTAGCCATAATATGCTAGAGGTTGCATATTTGTGTGATAGGGTTGCAATAATTCACGAAGGTAAGATCTACGAAATTGGATCTCCGAGGGAACTTATGAACAAATACACCGCGGAAAACTTGGAGGAAGTATTCACAAAGGTGGTGAGGGGTCTTGAAGAGTGATATTCTGCCTATGCTAAAGAAGGAGCTTAAAATTTTGAAGGATAGAAAATTCATCATTGGAATTATGCTTCCTATAATAATTCTATACGGAATCGGTCAAACCATAAGTTTTGGAGTAGAAAGTTCTGTCAAAGAAATTAAAGAAAGTGGGATAAAAATTGTGTTGTTAAATGCCGATGCTGCTCCTCCAGAGCTAAGCGTTGTGCCAATCATAGTTTCTGCATCCAATGAAAGTGGATTTAGAATAGACGTCATAAACGTATCTTCAGGGAATAACATAGTAAAATCCAAATGGGACGAAATAATAAGCGATTCCTCAGATATAAACGACATTGTGACGAAAATAAAATCGATTGGAGAACTATATGGAGATCTTCCTAACGATGATCTTATTCTTGAGTACATAACCAACGCTGACTTTGTAATGTATATTCCATGTAATTTCACATGGAACGTTCTTTTAGGAATCTCTCCATACATATTCACATACTACAAAGGGCCAGAAGATCCCTTTAGCGTTTTTGGATCAGTTAAGACTGATATAGCAAGCAATTTCATAAAAATCCTCGGAAAGCTCCTTAACTATTACGTTATTACAAGATACTATCCGGACTTCCCGCCTCAAACTATATTCTATCCTCTAAGAACCTCAGCGTATACTTTCTACCGTGGTGAAATCGTAAACGGCACTCCTGATGAAGTCTTTGGAACCATGTTCGGATCCACATTCATGATTCCTCTAATAGGATTTATGCTCGTAATTTATGCTTCCAGCACGGCAGCAAATAGCATGAGTGAGGAAAGACAGAACAAAACCCTAGAGACCCTACTAACGCTCCCGATAAGGAGAAGAAGCATTGTGCTTGGAAAGGTTTTTGGTATGATTATAGTCTCTGGAATTATGGCGGCATTTTACTTCGTGGGGCTCGTACTTTACATGTATTCTCTAATGTCTGCAGGGATGACAAGTGAAGGTATCACCAAGATGTCATTCATAAGCGGATTTTCGAGCGTATTTTCTCCAGCAGGCCTTATTTTATTTGCGTTAAGCATTATTTTAACAGCCGGGATTGGAGCGCTAATAGGTCTTATCGTGGGATCTTTCTCTGAAGATGTCAGAACTGCTTCCACTTTCGTAAGTATGGTTACTATGCCTCTCGTCTTGCCTACATTTATATTCATGTACATTCCAATAAAGCTGGAGAGTCTCGTTACTTACCTAGTAATGCTAGATCCGTTCGTAGACTTCATGATAGTATTAAAAGCTGTAACTTCTGAGAACCTATTAATTGCAGGAGTTGCAGTAGTTTACTTGATAATTATATTCTCTGTCTTAGTGTACTTTACAGTAAGGCTATTTGAGTCGGAAAGAATCATAATAGGGGGCTTCAAGAAAAAACTGGGTAAAAGTACTGGATTAAAATTGGTAAAAATTGGTAAAATAGGATTTTGGCCTTAATCTTTAATTTCTTCAACAAAAATCTTAAAATCTTTCTTTTTAACCTTTATTTTTGTATAAATAGCCTTCCCATATATCATTTTCTTTATTAGGGATAGAATCCTTTCCCTTTTAAGCAATAACTCATGGGCTTCATCCACAGAAACTTGTTTAAACTTAATTTTTCCTCCAGGCCTTAGCTGCGCAACCTTTGGTATGTCTACCCTAATTACCACGCCAATTTTTGCGTATCCTCCAGTAGTCTGCCTATCTGCTAGCATAATTATTGGCAAACCATTCCCAGGCACTTGAATCGATCCTAAGGGCACAGCATCGGTAATAATATCCGGACCCAACATTGAGTGTTCAATTTTTGGTCCCTCAAGTCTATAGCCCATTCTGTCCGATTCTGAAGTAAGAGTATACCAAGACGAGAGAAACGTCTTTATACCATTCTCTGTAAAATGGTCTTCATTTGGTCCTAAAATTACTCTTACTTCCACTTGATTAGAATATTTGGGCCTTAAGCTCTCTGGGAGTGATTCCACAATGGGAATTTTGTAATCTGTGCCGATAGGAATTTTGTCTCCGGTTTCCAACTTTTTACCTATTTTTGCCCTTAAATAGGTAGATCTGCTTCCTAAAATTGGTTCAATGCATATTCCGCCAGAAAAAGCAATATATCCATACGCGCCAGACCTTAAAAACTCCATTGTTAAAACGTCACCTGTCCTTGCCTTATACCTCGTCCACGGAGTAATTTCCTTATTATTGAGTCTTATGATCACATCCCCGCCAACTACAAAATATGTGGGAGTATGAAACTTTATTTTGGGTCCTTTCATATAAAACTCAATTACTGCTGCATTTTCATCATTCCCCACAAGCATGTTAGCAAGACGCGCTGAGACTTCATCCATTACTCCAGAAACTGATACACCATATTTTTGATATCCCCATCTTCCTAGGTCTTGTATAGTTGAAAAAATGCCGGGATCTAAAATTTCTATCATTTACCCTCCTCCTCTAAAATTTTGTAGAACTCTTCGTGATCTATGGGGATAAATTTAACACGATCGCCTGGTAGTAGCAGCGTAGGTGGGTCCCTTTTGGGGTTAAAAAGTTTTAGAGGGGTTCTGCCTATCAGTCTCCAACCCCCAGGACTTTCTATAGGATATATCCCAGTCTGTTCACCAGCTATACCAACAGATCCTGCCGGAACCCTTTTTCTGGGCGTTTTTAATCTTGGCGTAGCAATTCTCTTATCGAGGCCTCCCATATATGCAAAGCCCGGAGTAAAACCTAACATATAGACGCGATAAGTTGGTTTGGAATGAATTTCTATCACGTCATCTATGCTCATATTGTGATATTGGGCAACGAATTCTAAATCTGGGCCAAATTCTCCACCATAAGCTACTGGAATCTCTATAGTCCTTGTTTTTATTTTCTCTTTAACTTTTGTACTTTTTACTATCTCATGGAGTTCGTTGAGAACTTGTCTATAATCTGCTTTTAGTGGATCATAGTATATGTACACAGAACAATATGTAGGCACTACTTCTGTAATTCCTTTAATATTTTTTTCCTCTATTTTCTTAGCTATAGTAAGCACCACATCATTTATTTTTTCATCTATTTTGTTACCCAAAAATATTGCAATAGCAGAGTCTCCTACAACTTTGATTTTATAGGAACGTTCCCATGGAGACGACTTCAATACCTTCCTCCTCCAGTCTTCTCCTTATGTATTTGACTAGCTCAAGGGCTTCTGGATTATCCCCATGAACACAAATTGTATCGGCTTCTATTTCGATGTAATCTCCATCAATAGTCTTTACTCTCTTTTCTTCGACAATGCTTAATACACGAGAAACTACTTCCTCTTTATCGTGAATTACAGCACCAGGGATGCCTCTTGGAACTAAAGTTCCATCCTTATTGTACGCCCGATCTGCAAACGCCTCTCTAGCAACCTTTAATCCTAAATCAGTAGCTATATCAATTACTTTAGATCCTGCCAATGTTACAAATATAAGCTCCTTGTCAAAGTCCAGTATACCTTCTAAGACGCCATAAGCTAAATCTTCATCTTTGACTAGGGCATTATACAACGCGCCATGAGGTTTTACATGTTGCATCTTCATGCCTTCTGCTCTTAAAAATGCATATAGTGCCCCTATTTGGTAAAGAACATAGTTTCTTGCTTCATCTCTTGATAACTTTATATACCTTCTTCCAAATCCCATTAAATCTGGATATCCTGGGTGTGCTCCAACCATTACATTATTTTCCTTTGCAATTCTTACTGTTTTTCTCATAACCAACGGATCGCCAGCATGGAATCCACACGCGACGTTTGCCGATGTTATGTACTTCATTACCTCTTCGTCTAATCCCAGCTTATATCTTCCAAAACTTTCGCCTAAATCTGAGTTTAAATCTATCTTTAAGACCATTTATCACACCTTTTTTCAGAGTCACTAATAGAATATATTCTGAGATATTTAGTCTTAAAGATTTCCCGATCTTTTCGAAATAATAAAACTTAAAATAATTATTACCAAAAAAAGAAAATGGTAGTCTATGCTAAGGTAATGTGGCCCAACCTTCTTTAAGGATGTGATACCATGGCTCGAAAGAAAGGTTTTATAAATGATAGAAACCTAGTGATTCTTACCTTGATTCTCTGGGCCCTAGTTTTCGTTGTCTATCTCATTAACGTTCCAGATGCGACAGTGATGGGAATGAGCAAACCTTTTGCATATTCGATGTTCTGGTGGGTTATAGTGCTACTTCTGTTTATAGTCTGGAGCTACTTAGACCTCCAAGGAGGTGAACAGTGATGGAAGCGTGGCAAGTAGTTACAACAATAGTAATATTTTACTCTATTTTAGTGATTGGAATCGGATACCTAGCAGGTAGAGTTCTAAAGAGGTCTCTTGAAGACTTCTATGTCCTAGGACGTAAAGGTAGCACTATTGTTACGTTCTTGGCTACTGCTGCTACATATCACAGTGCGTTTGCATTCTTGACGAGTGTTGCCGTCTTTGCCGTCGCTGGTATAACATTTTGGATAGCTGCCTCTGCATGGACTGTTCTAGCTGGAGTATTCATGTATCTCGTTGGGCCTAGAATATATAGGCTAGGTAAGGCCAGAGGACATCTTACTCCAGCAGATATGCTCAGCGACTATTATGACAGCAAACTAATTGGCATTATCACGGCCATTGTAATGGCTTTGTTCATTATCGCTTACATCGTTGTCCAGGCTATTGGTCTCGGTATAATTCTTGATGTGGGAAGTCAAGGTCACATACCCTACGCAATAGGTTCTTTACTACTGATCCTCGTGGCCTCCATATACTTGGCCCTAGGTGGACTTAGAGCAGCTTATTGGACGGATGTGCTCCAAGGCATTTGGATGTACGTTGGTATCTTCGTAGCAGCCTTCTTAATTGTAGGCAAAATAGTACCCGGCGGATTCTCGGCCCTTATGTCTTCTGTGAGAGAAATAAACCCAGCACTCCTGACGATGAACTGGTCCAAAGAAAAGACGCTAGGTGCGATCCTTATTTATGGTCCTGGACTCATGTTGCTACAGCACCTGTGGATTAAGTATTATATCGCAAAAGATGAGAAAGTTCTCAAGGTCTCTGCTGTAGGAACAGCCATATATCTAAGTACCTACTACATTGCAGCTGCACTTATTGGTCTATCAGCTGCTGTAGCCAATGTAAAAGGCGTTGAAGGAGTGCTTGATCCTGGCTTTATTTCAACCCTAAAAGCAACTTATGGTAGTAACGATGCCATCGCTGCTGTGATGATTTACAAGCTATTACACCCACTTATAGCAGGATTCCTTCTAGCAGGTGCTGCCGCAGCTGCCATGTCAACCCTAGACTCGTTCCTTGGATCAACTTCGATGATTCTTGTGAGAGATATCTACCAGAAGCACATCAAGCCAGGAGCTGACGAAAACCACTATGTAATAGTAAGCAGAGTTCTGATGATTATCTGGGCCTTAATTGGATGGTACTTTGCTATACGCAAGCCTGGACTTATTTTCGACATTGCTTCAATAGCATGTGCTGGAGGTCTACAGTTCCTACCTCTAGTACTCCAGGCTATAATACCTACAAAGAGGAAGTACATCAACAAGTACGGTGCCATTTCAGGACTTGTTGTTGGTAGCATACTTGCCGCCCTTCTTGCACCGCAAATCGGAGGAAAAATTGGAATTCCTGCGCTTGAGCACCCTGCAGTAGCAGGCCTTGTAGCAGTAATTATCAACGTAATCATTGCAATACTTGTAAGCCTAGTGACTAAACCCTCAGAGAACGAGATTAAAGTAAAAGAGGAGTACGACAAGGTGCTCGCAGAATTATAACCCCTTCTTTTTACATTTTTTATTTATGCGTTAGCATAGTGGGACGCTTACATGAACATTTAAATTTTATTCTCTCAAGATAGAATAATAGTATAAAGCGTGGTTCTTGTAACCTGTTCCTCCGGGGTGAGATGTTGGCCATTGAAACGATAACTGGCAGAGGTTCTGGAAAATCTGTGGAAGATGCTATTAAATCTGCCAAGAGAAGAATATACGTCGTCTCACCTTATATTTCTTCTGAATATGCAAAACTCCTTTTGAGGAAGGCTATAAATGGTGTAGAAGTATTTATTGTCACCCTAAAAGGAAAAAGAGAGTTTTCAACAGCTTTATTGCTCCTTTACTCAGGTAAAGTGTCAAAAGAGGACGTAGAGAGAGTAGAGAACTATCGTAAAAGATTGATAACAGCAATATATGCATCCATGGCCATTTATATAGTACTTATTGCTTTAGTAATCGTATCTCTTTTAGTTTTTGAAAACAAATATTGGGTGTATTTGCTATCAACTCCTCTCATAGGGCTTGTTTGCTCTGTATTCTTTTATGCGGGACTTGTGGAATATGCCATACTAGCTGCACTAATCCCCATTGTTTTACTGTTCGGTACGATTTATTTTGATATCTCGAGGCCTGAGCTTTATATCTATACGTTTTTCTGGTTTTTAGTCGCGGCCTTTCCTGCTATAATGCTCCTTCCTCTTTTCAGGGTATCATTTACTCGCGCATACCGCGGTATCATTCAAGAATTAGGTCCTCCTAGAAGACTCGTAAATGTGAGGTTTTTTGAGGACTCAAAAACATATGTTCATTCTAAGATCTATATCATAGACGATGTAGGATTTTCAGGTTCATTAAACCTCACAATCTCTAGCATAAAAAGGAATGTTGAGACAATAACAATTTACAGAGGTGAAGATGTTGAAAAAATTGAGAAAGATTTCTGGAAAATTTGGAATATGCTTAGTGATCCTACTATTAATGTCTTTTTTGATGTCTATTCCAGTTTCTAAAGGATCTGACGAGGATCAGATGGCCTACTTAAGAATATCAAGCATTGAGGATATTAACAAACTTAAAAATATGGGATTGGCAGAGGGATCAGGAACTCCAGAAGATCCATACATAATTGAAAATATATTTTTAACAGCTATTGGTACTCAAGGAATATTCATTGATAAAACCAATTTTCCAATTATCTTAAGAAATATTGTTGTTATAGGCGCAGACGTGGGTCATGGACTTAATATTCCGAAAGATAAAATACTATACGGCGGAATTATAATATACGCTGCTGAGAACGTAATTTTAGAAAACGTGACCATTTTTGGCAATTACATCGGAATTAACGTCTATAATTCTCAGAACATAGTCATAAAGGACAGTCTCGTTTCTTCATGTTTTAAGGGAATCGAAATATCCCACGCAACGCAAGTTACACTCGAGGATCTTAAACTATTTTTCAACACCAAAGGAGTATTTGTTGACAACTCAAATGATGTGTCTATAAAAAGTAGTATCGTCGTAAACTCGTTCCAGTATGGTGTTCAAATCACAGGATCCAAAAATATGGAAATCTCGGATAACACCATAGGTTTTGCTGTAACAGGCATTTCTATAGAGAATACTGCTAACATCATAGTTACAGGAAATGTAGTCTTTGACAATTCCCTTGGGTTATTCCTCTCCAAGGGCTCATCCGGCGTAGATGTTTCTCGAAATATTTTCTATAACAATAAAGGATTTGGAGTTTCTATAATGCCAGGGACTGAAGACATCACTGTTGTTCAAAATTCGTTCTTCTATAACAGAGAGACAAAAGATTATTACGAGGTCAATGTTTCTCAAGCTCAAGATGTGGGCGGTACGGCCATATGGAATACTTCGGAATTTGGCAATTATTGGCATGATTGGGCAGGAACCTCGGTAGATTACAACAACGATGAGATACTAGACGCCGCATATCCTATTTTTACCCTTCCTGGTACAGAAAATCCTCCTATGGACTGGAAACCCCTTACTAAGCCTCCAGTAATAGTTAATATGAGCCTTGTTTATCAAATAGTTCGCGACTATGTTTATGGAGATATTCTTACAAACATTAGTTCAAAAATCTCTCAAGGAAGTAGTCTTCCAAGTACCATGTCAAACAGCCTAGAGGACACTCTAATTTCTAAGTCCCTTAGGCCTATAATTTGGGGGGCTAGCCTGGTAGGTCTCGGATCCTCTTTGGCTTTCATTGCTATGGCATTGTTAATAAGAAAAAGATTCAAAAGGTAGCAGAAGCTTCTGATAGCTCGGTGAGAGAATGCAAGATAAGTTAGAAGCGATGAAGAAACTTAAAAAGGCCTTAGAAGAAGGCAAAGTCGATGGTGACATCATTGACCTTCTTCTCCTTATTAATTCTATAAAGGGTGTTCACACAACAAGTAGCTGTTCAGGCAGAGTAGGAATTATGGAGACTCCAGAATTTGGTGCAAAACCTCTTTCCAGATGGCTCATCAAGAAACATGAACCTATAAGCCTAAGTGAAGTGAAAGAGGCTCTAGAAGACAGTAAAGAAGGTATAATAATATTCAAAGTTCAACCTCCAATCTTTCATATAGTATGTGAAAATCTTGAAATCGCCAAACGTGTTCACCAACTAGGCCTAGAATCTGGATTTAAATATACTAGCTTTAGAGCATTGAGTTATTCGGGAAGAATTTTAGTCGAAATAAATAGCACTGAAAACATTTCTGCGCCTATTGGTAAAGACGGTAAAATACTTGTAGACGATTCTTTTCTTGAGTTCTTAGTAGAAATGGGAAATCGTGTTTTACTAAGAGGAAAAGCAAAAATTGATCGCCTCAAAGAGTCTTTCTATAAACTAAAAGAAGTATTGGGTAATGACCCTAACTGGAGCGTGTATGAGCTTTCGTAGCATCTTTTATTGCATCTACAAGAGCTATTGCTTCGTCAAACCGCATACCTAAGATTTTATCATATTCTATTACCTTCATAACTGTCACCATGGTACAATATTTCATGTAACATAAAATGTTCTCTATTTATAAATGTGTCCCTAGGCATGTGAAGTGTAAATATTTTATTTACTTCAAACACGTTAGTTAAAATTGCCCTAGATGACAAATGTTAGCAACACTTTTAGGCCAAGGTGGTAACATGGGTAAAGATGTTATAGAAATAAGGTGGCATGGAAGAGGAGGTCAAGGAGTCGTTACAGCAGGACGCCTTACCGCAGAGATTGCTCTTCAGGCAGGCTACTACGTGCAATCATTCCCTGAATTCGGTCCTGAGAGATCCGGTGCGCCAGTAAAGGCATATAATAGAATTTCAAAAAACCCCATAAGAAAGCACTACCAAATAACCGAGCCAGACTATGTTATTGTTTTAGATCCCACACTGCTAGGAAACCCCGATCTTAAAAGTGGGCTTAAGCCAGAATCTAAGGTAATAATTAACGCATCAGAGGATCTATACGACAAGATAAAAGAGTTCTTTGGCGAGCATGAGATATATGCCGTAGATGCCACAAAAATATCTCTCGACATTTTTGGAAGAAATATTCCAAACACCCCGATGGTTGCTGCGTTCTTCAAGATATCTGGTCTCGTAAATGACGAAAACATGTACAAGATTACGCTAGAATGGTTTGAAGAAAGACTCGGAAAAGATCTTGCGGAAAAGAATGTAGAGGTAGCTAAAAGAGCCTGGAGCGAGGTGAAAAAACTTGAGTGAAATTAGTGAGAGAAAACTTCTTGGAACCTGGAAAGAGATGCCTTTTGCTGCTATACTGCCCGGAGGTACTGCTATCGAATATAAAACTGGTACTTGGAGAACATTTAAGCCAGTGATAGATAAAAATAAGTGTATAAATTGTCTCCTTTGTTGGGTTTATTGTCCAGACGCTTCCGTGATCGTCGAAAACGGAGAGGTCAAAGGCTTTGATTATGAGCACTGTAAGGGTTGTGGAATTTGTGCTTCAGAGTGCCCCGTACAAGCCATAAAGATGGTACCAGAACATGGTGGTGAGTAATTATGGTCAAGGTAGCACTTACAGGTGGGGATGCTGTAGCTCTTGCTATGAAGCAGATCAACCCTGATGTCGTTGCTGCATATCCAATAACTCCTCAGACTGTCATAATGGAAAAATTCTCTGAATACGTGGCAAATGGTGATGTTGATACAGAACTTATAACCGTAGAGTCTGAGCATAGTGCTCTTTCAGCTTGTGTTGGTGCATCCATAGCTGGAGCAAGAGTAATGACTGCCACAGCTTCCCAGGGTTTGGCGTTAATGTGGGAAATCCTATACATTGCTGCTTCTCTTAGACTTCCAATAGTAATGCCCGTAGTAACAAGAGCATTAAGTGCGCCCATTAACATCCATTGTGATCACTCGGACATTATGGGCGCAAGAGATTCTGGGTGGATAATACTCTTCTCAAAGAATGTTCAAGAAGCTTATGACAATACTATCCAAGCAATTCGCATCGCAGAGCATTCTGATGCACTTCTTCCCGTTATGGTAGGCCTTGATGGATTTATTACGAGCCATGCTATGGAGACTCTAGAAATTCTGGATGACTCTACTGTTAAGAGCTTTATTGGTGAGAGGAGAGTTCCTAAAGTCTCACTATTATTCACAGAGGATCCTATCACAGTAGGTCCGCTAGCACTCCCAGATTCGTATTTTGAATTCAAGAGACAGCAAGTCGAGGCTATGAAAAACGCTATCAAAGTCATTGAAGATGTTGGAAAAGAATATGCTAAGCTTTCAGGTAGAGAATACGGATTCTTCGATTCCTACAAAATCGATGATGCAGACTATGTCTTAATAAGTGCAGGCTCTACGGCAGAGAGCATTATGGAAACTGTAGATGAGCTCCGTGCAGAAGGTAAAAAGGTAGGATCAATAGGGATACGTGTGTTTAGACCATTCCACGTGGAGCTTATCAGAGAGTTGCTCGCAGGAAAGAAGGCAGTAGCTGTTCTCGACAGATCAATATCATTTGGTGCATATGGCAGCGGAGCAGGACCAATATATCTAGAAATTAAGGCAGCCATGTATGAATCCGAAGAGAGGCCTAAGATCATAACTAACTACATTTATGGTCTCGGAGGTCGTGACATAACACCCGAACATGTTAAACATGTAGTTGCCGAGCTAGAGAGGTTTGTTTCAGAAGGTAAAGCCCCAGACGTTGCAGGATATTTAGGCTTACGCGAGTGAGGTGTTAGGATGGTCAAACCAGTCAATTTGAAGGAAATTAGCTCTCAAAAGGAGCTTCTTAGTCCCGGACACAGACTTTGTGCCGGATGTGTTGCTGGCACCATTGCTAGACAGGTTCTCCACGCAGCTCAGTTAACAGGATATGACTTCGTAGTTGTTAACGCTACTGGATGTCTTGAGGTTGCAACCACCATTTATCCATACACATCATGGCGCGTTCCATGGGTTCACAACGCTTTCGAGAACGCCGCTTCAACTGGTAGTGGTGTAGCAGCGGCTATAAAAGCGCTAAAAAGAAAGGGATTGCTTAAGAAGGATGTAAAAGTCATAATCTTCGGTGGAGACGGCGGAACATACGATATTGGATTCCAAGCACTTTCGGGAGCTATTGAAAGAGGTCATGACTTTCTATACATATGTTACAACAACGAAGCCTACATGAACACCGGTATTCAACGTTCTGGAGCAACCCCTCTTGGAGCGTGGACTACTACTAGTCCTGTAGGAAGTGTCAAACCAGGAAAAACCGAGCATAGAAAGGATTTACCGCTTATAGTAGCAGCTCATGGTGGGGCATACACAGCCACTGCAAATCCAGCATTCTTCGTAGATCTCATGACGAAAGTCCAAAAGGGTCTTGAGGTTGAGGGCCCAGCGTATATAGAAATATACTCCGACTGTAACAGAGGATGGAGACACGACATTAGCATGGGTATTAAGGTGGCGAAGTTAGCCACTGAAACAAAGATTTGGCCCTTATATGAGGTCGAAGGAAAATTCGATAGCTTCAAGATAAACTACAAGCCTACAAAGCATGTGCCAGTAGAAGAATGGCTAAAGCTACAGGGACGTTTCAAACACTTACTTAAAGAGAAGAACAGATGGGTAATTGAAGAGCTTCAAAAAGCAGTAGATAAGAACTGGGAAAGACTCCTCAAGTTTGAAGAAACGTTTGGTAAAAAGTAACTTCCCTTTTTCCATATTATTTTTGTTCAAATTGCGATTGCTTGTTTTGAATTCACAGTTTTATTTTTGTTAAGTTGGCTCTTAGTTTTTACATTCTTTTTGCAACAAAAATAAAAAGCTCGGTACGTATAAGTGTAATGCATACGCTCCTAAGTATTCACTAAACGTGTGCTTAATTATACATGATTTCACAGAGCTTGGCACTTTTTACCAAATTTCATATAATGAATTTAAGCCAAAAAGAGAGTATGTTGGAGGGTGTGTAAAGGTGACTGAGAAGCTCAAGGAGATACTTGAGGCAATATATGCTGCAGAGGATTCTTCTACAAAGAAGATAAAAAAGGCAAAAGAGAAGTCACAACATAAAATTGAGAGGCTCATGGAGGAGTTAAAGGCTGAGAGAGAGGAATACGTAAAGACTTTGGAGAGAAGATTAAAAGAAATAATTGAAAAAAGGAAAAAAGAAGCTGAAGAAGATTCGAAGAAAATTGAAGTAAAATATAAAGAAGAATACGACAGGATTCTTTCTCTGAGAGATATTATCCCTCAAAAACTTGAAATTCTTGAAAAAATTGTTGAAAAAATCATTGAATATCTGGAGAGTTGAGGGATAGCAAATGCTTCTCCCAGAAAAGATGTACAAGGCAATAGTAGTTACTCCGAAATCTTATACTGATTCATTACTTTCAGAATTACAAAAGCACGGAATTGCTCAGATCGACGAGATTCACAAATTCTTAGGCGATGTACGTCCAGGAGAGCCTATGGAGTACTTTAGAGAGCTATCAAATTATGAGCTCGTTCTTTCAAGAATTATTGAGTCATTTGAAAAGTACATTCCAAAACCAGAAGGAATAAAAAATCTTTTTAAGCCGATTCCCCCGAAATTTTTCAAAACAAAAAGAATGTCAATAGAAGATATTTTAGCAGAATGTAGGGATTATATCCCCAAAATTTCAAAGATTATTGAAGAGTTAGATGGGAAGATTAAAGAGCTTTCGGAAAAAATAGGTGAAATAGAGACTACTATGTTCCATATCAAGGAGATTCCTTTTGAGGATTTAGATTTGAAATATATACGCTCGAGGGAGTTTTATGTTGCTAGCATAGTCCGTATAACAGACATCAATAAATTTAGAGCACTTTCCCAACAATATAACATTGTTTATGTAACAAAAGAGGTTGTAGAAAAGAAAGAAACGAAATACTATGCTGTTGTCATCGCCAGTAAAGAGTCCTGGGAAAAACTCATGCATGAGGCGCCACCCGGAGTTTTTGTTATTATAAAAATACCTGAAGACGCAGAGGGTACTAAGGAAGAATATCTTAGAGCTCTTTCACAGAAAATTGTGGAGATAAAGCAGGAGATTAATAGAACAAAAGCTGAAATACTAAGTGTATACGCAGAGCATGAAGAAAAACTAAAAGTCCTTTATGATGCGGTAAGAATAGAAAAGGATAAAAGGTTAGCAACAGCAATGTGTGGAGAGAGCTTGTATACTAACATACTTGCCTTTTGGGTCCCTGAGTCAAAGCTTGATTCGTTTAAGAGAGTTGTAGAAAAATCTACTGATGGGAAATCAATAATTAGCTTTGAGGAGGCCAAAATTGGGGAAGATGCTCCTGTGTTACTTAAGAATCCAAACTGGGCTAAGCCCTTTGAGTTCCTAACCCGTCTTTTCTCGCTTCCGAAATATGGTAAAGTAGATCCAACAATAATCATCGGACCTATTTTCGCAATTTATTATGGTGTAATGCTCGGAGACTTTCTTTATGGTTTTCTTGTATTCCTTGTTGGTGTTCTCTTAGTTAGGGGGCTCGGAAAATATCAGAGAGGAATTCGTGACTTTGGAGTAGTAATGGCTTCTGCTGGGCTCTTTTCTATGGTCGCTGGTATTATTCAAGGAAGCTATTTCGGAGATACTTTCTCTAAGTTCTTTGGATTTAAGGTTCCTACAATTTATGATCCATTCTCAGATCCCATGAAGCTCTTAGTTTTGGCCTTGTACATAGGTCTCTTTCAGTTAAACTTAGGTATGGTCCTTTCGTCATATCAGCTGATAAGAGAGGGAAAAATTAAAGAATTCATATGTGATAGGCTCTCTTGGTTTATTCTTCAGCCAGCTGGCGCAATTTTAATTCTCAAATACCTGTTTGGAAGAGAGTTTTCTCCAATAACAATGAAAATAGCTCTTATAGGGGCTCTTGTTGGGCTTGGCCTTATATTTTACGAGCATAAGGGTCTAGGATTCTTCGAAATAACGGGATTCATCGGAGAGTGGCTTTCTTACACACGTATTTTGGCTCTTGACCTCGCTACTGCCGGAACTGCAATGACAATAAACATTATTGTAGCCCTAATTGCGTCGCCTTCACCATTGTTAATCCCTATTGCATTCCTCCTTTGGTTTGGAGGACATTTAATAAACGCAGTACTTCAGAACCTTGGATCCTTCGTACACTCTCTTAGACTTCAATATGTAGAGTTCTTTGGGAAGTTTTATGAGTCAGGAGGATATGAGTTCACACCCTTTGCTGAAAAGAGGAAATACACAGTTCTAGAGGGGGTCGATGAACAATGACCAATCTAGGTACTGCCCTTGCCATTATAGGTGCTGGACTTGCTGTAGGACTTACTGCAATAGGTTCTGGTGTAGGAGTAGGTATAGTAGGCTCTACAGGCATAGGAGTTTCCGCTAATAAACCTGAAAAATTCGGTCGTGCCATCTTGTTTGCGGCAATTCCGCAAACACAAGCAATATACGGACTTCTAGTAGCTATTATCATCCTTCTCAAAGTAGGAGTCCTATTTAGAAGTCCTGTCGACATCCCACTTGGTACTGGCATTGCTGCTCTTGCTGCAGGACTTTCCGTCGGTTTTGCCGGATTATCTGCCATAGGCCAGGGTATTACTGCCTCTTCAGGTATTAGTGCAGTAGCAGAAGACGATAGGGTCTTTGGAAGGGCCATAGTCTTCTCTGTAGTCCCAGAAACCCAGGCAATTTATGGATTACTTGTTTCTATCATCATTCTTATGGTTTCAGGATTTTTAGGCGTTGAGCTTAAAGAAATCCCTGTTAACGTCTCAATAGCCATGCTTGGTGCTGCACTTTCCGTGGGGATTGCAGGCACATCTGCCATAGGCCAGGGTATTACTGCAGCTAGCGGCATAAATGTAGTAATGAAGAAGGAGCAGATGTTTGGAAGAGCACTAGTTTTCTCAGTACTGTCTGAAACCCACGCCATTTTCGGACTATTAATTGGATTTTTAATTTTACTGTCTGTAGGAGTTTTTGGAGAGTTTAAAGAAATATCTTTAGGTACTGCGTTGGCGTTCCTTGGAGCTGGATTAGCAACAGGCCTAGGTGGAGTCTCAGCCATTGGTTTGGGTATAACGGCCTCGCAGGGTGTAAAGGTAGTCAGCGATAAAGAGCATCTCTTCGGAAGGGCCATAGTCTTCTCTATTGTCCCAGAAACTCAAATTATTTATGCAATACTCATCTCGATATTAATCCTCGTAGGTATTGGAGCCTTAGGCGGTGCTATTAAAGACGTAAGTTTAGGCGCTGCTCTCGCTATATTAGGAGCATCATTTTCTGTTGGATTTGCTGCCTCCTCAGCTATAGGTCAAGGTATTACAGCCGGAGAAGGTATTGGAAGGGTCTCCGAAAATGAGAATATCTTTGGAAGAGCTCTTGTGTTCTCTGTTATTCCGGAAACCCAGGCACTTTATGGTCTTCTCACCGCGATCCTTATAATATTTGCAGTAGGAGTTCTTGGAGGTTCCCTTAAGGATGTTTCCTTGCCGCTTGGACTTCTTGGTATGGGTGCCGGACTTGCCACCGGCCTAGCCGGAATGTCCGCTATAGGTCAGGGAATGACTGCATCACTAGGAATCAGAGCTTCTTCAGAATCTCCAGACATGTTTGGAAGAGCACTAGTTTTCTCTGCTATACCTGAAACGCAGGCTATATATGGGCTTCTTATTGCAATAATGATTCTCATTGCAGGAGGATTCTTGGGAGGTTCATTTACCAACCTTTCATTAACCCAGGGGTTTGCCGCAATCGGTGCAGGACTGGCGGTTGGATTCGCTGGAAGCTCTGCTATAGGTCAGGGTATAACAGCAGGATACGGAATCATAATAACAAAAGAAAAGAGAGAAATGTTTGGAAGAGCACTAGTTTTCTCTGCTATACCTGAAACGCAGGCTATATATGGGCTTCTCACTGCCATCATAATTCTTCTCGGCTTAGGATTAATTGGTGGAGCATTCAAGGAGATTTCTCTTGCTGTAGGTCTTGCAGCTATTGGAGCGGGCATTGGCGTCGGAATTGCAGGTACGTCTGCTATAGGTCAAGGTATTACTGCGGCTTATGGTATCAACGCCGTGTACCGGGACGAGAAAATCTTTGGTAAAGCCTTGGTATTTACAGCAATACCTGAAACACAGGCCATATTCAGCCTTCTCGTTGCAATATTGATTCTCCTCGGATTCAGGCTTATCGGTGGTTCTCCAATAGAAGCTCCACTTACTGTAGGTATCGTAGCCGTGGGCGCAGGCTTGGCAGTAGGTATTGCAGGAACCTCAGCCATTGGTTTGGGGGTCACCACAGGAGCTGGTGTGTATGCCACTCTCGAGCGTAACGATATGTTTGGAAGAGCCCTTGTGTTCTCTGTTATTCCAGAGACTCAGATAATATACGCTCTCCTTATAGCAATTCTAGCCCTACTTAACGTAGGCATCATTGGAGGGGCGATAAAGGAGGTTTCAATACCAATAGCTCTAGTAGCTATAGGAGCGGGATTATCCGTTGGATTTGCTGGATTCTCTGCCGTTGGTCAGGGTATTACAGCCGCAACAGCCGTAGGAGGCATTCTAAACAATAGGAATTTGTTCGGAAGGGCGTTACTCTTCTCTGCTATACCTGAAACGCAGGCTATATACGGGCTTCTCATAGCCCTTATAGTATTCATGTACTCGGGCCTTCTTGGTGCTTTAAGAGAAGTAGGCATGACTCTAGGAATTGCAGCCATAGCTATGGGATTTGCCACAGGTATTGCAGGACTCTCGGCTATAGGACAGGGTATCACTGCAGCTAGCTCAATTAGCAATATCAATCGTAAACCAGAGCTGTTTGGTAGAGCGTTGTTGTTCTCAGCCATACCTGAAACGCAGGCTATATATGGCCTCTTATCTTCTCTCATTATTAGTGTGGCAATAGGGATGTTCAGCATAATGAAAGATCTTCCACTTGAAGTCGTTTTAGCACTCATAGGGGCGGGTCTTTCTATAGGTCTGGCCGGTTTATCTGCCATTGGCCAAGGTATTACCGCAGGAGCCACCGTGAATGTAATGAGCGACAAGGAGGGTGCTTTGGGCAGAGGTCTATTGTTCTCAGTTCTCTCAGAAACATTTGCGATATTCGGACTTCTAATTGTAATCTTAGTCCTCATAGGCCTCTCACTATTATGAGGAGGTGAAAAAATGGAAATCTATGGTGACATCAACAAGATTATTGAAGAAATCAAGAGAATTACTGAAGAAAAAATAAAGGAAATTGAGAAGGAAACTGAAATCAGGATGAAATCCCTTTTGGAATCACATAAAAGACATCTCAAAGAGTTGGAAGAAAAAATGATGTTAAAAGCAAATACGGAGGCTGAAATAGCATATAGAAGAATAATTTCTGAGAAAGAGAATGAGTGGAGACAAAAAATTCTAGAAGCTAAGAGGGAAATTCTTGAGGAAGTAAAGGAAGTAACAAAAGAATATTTGTCAAAATTAGATTCAGAAAAGAAAAAACGATACATTGAGGCAATTATAAGAAGGAGTGGTCTTACAAATGGCATCGTTATACCTTCGAAAGGCTGGGAAAAAGAGGCTTACGAAATAGCGAAAAAATATGGGTTTGATATTAAAGACGCCATAGAGGCTTCTGGTGGAATCATAGTAGAGTCTAAGGATGGCAAAATAAGCATAAACGGTCTCATCGATTATATCCTCGACTCTTTCTGGGAGGATAAGGTAGAGGAAATCGCAAAATTATTGTTTGAGTAAGGTGATTCTCGTGGATATTAGTAACTTACTACAGTGGTTTCTAGGGGAAGGGCTCCCTTATTTCGTCCTTATTATCGTCTTATTGGCGGGTCTTTTCGTTTTCGTTTTCATAACAACCCTATTTCCTACACTTCGTACAATTATCGCCTTTGCTTATCTTAACTCCCTCATATCAGTACTTACTCGAAAAACCACTTCTAAGGAGTTTCTTGAAAATTTATCCGATTCAAGAGATATGACAGAGCTCATTCAAAAGCTTCGTGAAATTAATATTAATATTGAGCCTTCAGAAGATCCTGCAGAGATAGAAAATGCCTTAGTAAAGCACTTTACTAATAATTTAAGGCTCATTGAAAAGTACTCTCCAGAAATCTCTAAACCTTTTGTGGACGCTTTTATGAAAGTACTTCTTGTAGAAGAGCTTATAAAAGCTATAAGATCTGCCCTTAGAGGATTCTCCCCAGACATAACGATTCTAAAAGACGTCTCGCCCGAGATTGCTAAACATATAGAGAATGTTAAAGACTTCCATTCCCTACGAGCAAAATTGATAGAGTTGGGAATTGCGCTTCCAGAAGATCCTGTGGAAGCTGAAAGGACATTAATGGTAGAAGCTATAGAGAAGCTTAAAGAATCTTCAAGATTAGTCGATGAAAGCATATCAAATGCAGTCCTAGAGTTCGTCCTACATTATAAAGACTTTAATAACATACTTCTAATTCTTAGAGGTAAAGCATTAGGACTAGATAGTACATATATTGAGTCCCTTACGCTCGGGGAGGGAATGTATCTTAATAAGTGGTTGCTTCACAGGCTTTCTGAATCAGGATCACTAGACGAAATTATGACAGAGCTCCAAGGAACTCCTTACGGACAAGAGCTTCGAGGTATTAGCACAACGAAAAAGGAGAGGGATCTCTCGTTAATAGAGGCTGCAATAACTAGGGCATTCTTCAAGACGATTATTAGTTTGGAACATAAATACTCCCTTACTGTGGGCCCCCTGCTTAGATATCTTCTTTCCTGTAGATTAGAGCTAAGAAATCTTAGACTAATTGTATATGGAATAGCCGAAGAGTTATCTAGAGACAGATTAATGCAACTTGCTATATATGGGTGAAGTTCATGATAGGCTCAGTTGGTAGTGAAGAATTCGTAGAAGTTATGGCAGCATGGGGAATAAAGAGACAATACATAGTAAAAAATGAGGATGAAGCTAGAAAGGCAATATGGAGTGCAATAGAAGACGAAGTGCGCATATTAATTGTTGAAGAGCAGTTTTATGAGGCCATTAGGGATGAGTTAAAGATAATAAGAAGTGAGTTTTCCGAAAAAACACCCATAGTGGTTTACCTTCCAGGACCGTCCTGGAGAAGATTGTCTCAAGATCCTGTGGAGATCCTTATGCGTGAGGCAATTGGTGTGAGAATTGGGAGGTGAGCATAGTTGATAGAGGGTAAAATTATCCGTATCGCGGGACCTGTAGTTGAAGCAAAAGGAATGAAAGGAGCTAAGATGTATGAAGTAGTACGCGTTGGAGATGACGAGCTATTAGGAGAAATTATTAGGATCATCGAAGATAGAGCCATAATTCAGGTCTACGAAGACACTACAGGTCTGAAACCCGGAGATAAAATTATATCTACAGGAGAACCCCTTTCTGCTGAGCTTGGACCGGGATTGCTAGGTACTATTTACGACGGTATTCAAAGACCTCTAGATAAAATAAAACTCCTTGTTGGAGATTTTATTCATAGAGGAGTTCACGAGTTCGCTCTTGACAGAAAGAAAAAATGGAGGTTCGTACCAAAAATAAAAGAAGGGGACTACGTTGTTGGTGGAGACATTATTGGTGTCGTTCCCGAAACATTAGCTATAGAGCACAGGATTCTTGTACCACCAAATATTGAGGGTAAAGTTACTTGGGTTGCGGAAGAAGGAGAGTATACAATAGAAGATGTGATTGCAAAACTAGAATCTAATGGAAAGACCCATGAACTAAAGATGTATCATAGGTGGCCCATCAGAGCTCCCAGACCATTTAAGAAACGTTTAGATCCTGAGGTTCCTCTAATTACTGGACAGAGAGTTTTCGATACATTCTTCCCTGTAGCAAAGGGTGGTACTGCTGCAATCCCAGGTGGATTCGGTACTGGTAAAACTGTTTCGCAGCACCAGCTTGCAAAATGGTCAGACGCAGAAGTTGTTGTTTATATAGGATGTGGAGAAAGAGGAAACGAAATGACAGAGGTTCTAGAAGAATTCCCAGAACTTCAGGATCCTAGAACCGGGAGGCCTCTCATGGAAAGAACTGTTCTTATAGCTAACACCTCAAACATGCCTGTTGCTGCAAGAGAGGCCTCCATTTATATGGGAATTACAATTGCTGAATATTTCAGAGATATGGGTTACAACGTAGCCCTCATGGCAGACTCTACATCAAGATGGGCAGAGGCGTTACGTGAAATTTCTGGTAGACTTGAGGAGATGCCCGGAGAAGAGGGTTTCCCTGCATATTTAGCCTCGAGAATTGCAGAGTTCTATGAAAGGGCTGGCCGTGTAGTTACGCTAGGTAACGACGACAGAGTAGGATCAATAACCGTTGTTGGAGCTGTTTCCCCTCCCGGTGGTGATTTCTCAGAGCCGGTAACGCAGAATACGCTTCGTATAGTTAAGGTATTCTGGGCTCTTGACTCAGCTCTAGCAGACCAGAGACACTTCCCATCTGTAAACTGGTTACGTTCGTATTCGCTTTACATAGATAAGTTATCTAATTGGCTCAAGGAAAACGTCGCCGAGGAGTATCCAGATCTAAGAAGAGAGGCCATGGAAATACTACAAAGAGAGGCTGAACTCCAGGAGATAGTTAAACTTGTAGGTCCTGACGCGTTGCCAAGGAAAGACCAGCTTCTTATGGAAGTAGCAAGAATGATTAGAGAGGACTTTCTACAACAAAATGCCTTTGATCCTGTAGATACCTATTGTTCACTTCAAAAGCAATATCTCATGCTTAAGGCCATAATCACATTCTACAGAGAAGGTCTCAGAGCTCTAGACAAGGGAGCTAGTATCGTAAAGCTCAAAGAACATCCTATCAAGTTCAGAATTGCTAGAATGAAACTTATTGAAGAGGAAAAAGCAGAAAATGAAATTACAAAGCTCATTGAGGAAATTAAGTCATCAATAAGGTCCCTTTACGGAGGTGAATAAATATGACAATAACTCGACAGTATAATACTATATCAGAAGTCTCAGGACCCCTCATATTTGTTGAAGGAGTAAGCGATGCCATGTACGGAGAAATCGTTAAAGTAAAGCTAGAGACTGGAGAAGAACGTTATGGTCAGGTACTGGAGTCCAGACGGGGTCTTGCGGTAGTTCAGGTCTTTGGAGGTACTCGTGGCGTGGATATAAAGAGGTCTAGCGTCATTTTCACTGGAGAGACTTTCCGTATTGGAGTATCAACCGACATGCTCGGCAGAATCCTAGACGGTCTCGGAAGGCCAAGAGATGGGGGTCCCGAAATTGTTCCTGAAGAGAGATTAGATGTTAATGGTAGCCCCATAAACCCATACGCAAGACAATACCCAAGAGAGTTTATAGAAACTGGTGTCTCCGCTATTGATGGAATGAATACCCTTGTTAGAGGTCAAAAGCTTCCTATATTCTCCGGTTCCGGTATGCCCCATAATGATCTTGCTGCCCAAATAGCGCGTCAAGCTAGAGTAAGAGGTTCTGACGAAAGGTTCTCAGTAGTTTTCTGTGGTATGGGTATTACCGCAGAAGAGGCTAGTTTCTTCATTAATGGGCTTAGAGAGACGGGTGCTCTTGGCAGAAGTGTGATGATTCTTAACCTAGCAAATGAGCCAACCATGGAGCGTCTTCTAGCACCAAGAATTGCTCTAACAATTGCAGAATATCTTGCATACGAACAAGACATGCACGTCCTCGTCATACTGACTGATATGACAAACTATGCCGAAGCTCTCCGTGAAATCTCCGCTGCTCGTGAAGAAGTTCCTGGAAGACGTGGGTATCCTGGTTATATGTACACGGACCTCGCAACAATATATGAAAGAGCGGGAAGAATTCGTGGCAGAACGGGGAGTATAACACAGATGCCTATTCTCACGATGCCTGATGATGACATTACACACCCAGTTCCAGATCTTACTGGATACATTACAGAGGGTCAGATGGTCTTCTCAAGATCGCTACACAACGCCGGTATTTATCCCCCAATAGACGTTCTTCCATCACTCTCGAGATTAATGAAACAGGGTATAGGCAAAGGCAGAACAAGAGAAGACCATGCAGAGGTTAAAGATCAGCTATATGCTGCATACGCTGAAGGTCGTAACCTAAGAGAGCTCGTTGCTGTCGTCGGCGAAGAATCCCTCTCCGAGAGAGACAAAAGGTACCTTACATTTGCTGACAGATTCGAAAGGGAGTTCGTGAATCAAGGAAAATATGAGCATAGAACAATTGAGCAGACCTTAGACATTGCATGGGAACTCTTGTCTATATTCCCAGAAACCGAACTAAAGAAGATAAGAGACGAATACATTCAGAAGTACTACAAGAAGCGTTCTTGAGGTGATACTTCTTGGCTAAAATCGGTGAAGGACCAAAGCCAACACGAATGGAGCTTCTAATGCTTAGAAAGAGGTTAGCACTGGCCAAGAGAGGTCATGAGTTACTAGAAGAAAAACGTGACGCCCTCATTTCACAATTTTTTGAATATGTAAAGCTTAGAGACAAAATTAGAAATGACGTAGAAAGAAATCTCAAAAAAATTTATGAAAAATACAAAGAATCAAAAGCACTCCTAGGAAGAGACATTAAATCAGTAGTAGCAGCTATACCGGAAATTTCTAATCTAAAAATTACTACACGGACTATTATGGGCCTAAGAGTTCCAAGAATTGAAAAGTGGGATTGGGAGCCAAAATACACGCTTTACGGATCCACAGCATCTTTTGATGAAATGCTCGAAATAATGAAAGAAACCCAAGAATACCTTATGAAACTAATTGAGATCGAGCACTCACTGGTAGAGCTCTCAGAAGAAATAAAAAGGACTAGAAGACGTGTTAATGCCTTAAAATATACGGTCATACCCAAATTACAAAAATCCATTAAATGGATTGCCCTTGTTCTTGAAGAGAGAGCGCGAGAAGAGTTCTATAGGAGAAAACTAATAAAGAGAAAGAAGGAAGAGAAAAATGTCAAGCATTCTTGATGAAATTATGAAAGATCCTGAAAAGAAAGCTAGACTCCTATTACTTTACAAAATAGGCGTGATCCTTTCATATATATTTATTGTAGTGGGTATCATCCTCTTCTTTTTGATCGTATTCTTTAAATAATCTTCTCTCCATATCATTCTTTTAGCAATAGCTTCTAGAGGCACAGGGTGTTCGACGTGCTCTTTGACCCAATAGAAGTTATTCAGAGAATACTTATATCGTTCCTTATGGGATTTCTCATAGGGCTTGAAAGAGAGTCTAGAGGTGCTCGAAGATTTATGATTGCTGGAGTTAGAACTTTCCCTATTATTAGCATTGCTGGAACAGCATCGCTTATAATTTCTCAAGAAATGGGTGAGCCTCTTATTGTTGCTATCGGATTTATGTTTGCCTTAGCTATTTCAATTATAATTGCCTATGTTCACTACTCTTTGGGAGTCCCTGGCCTTACTACGAGCGCAATTGCATTTGCAACCTATTTAATTGGAGTTATTGTAGGATTGGGTCATATAGAGATTGCAGCAGTCATTACCGTGATGATAGTGCTTCTAGGATTAGAGAGGCAGTTCTTCAAGAATATTGCTGAGAATGTTTCTCAAAGTGAGTTGATTGAGGCCCTTGAATTCCTAGTTATTGCTCTTATAATCTTCCCACTCCTTCCTCAAGAAAAAATTTATGGATTTATAGACTTAAGATGGCTCTTCTACATTATAATCGTAATATCAATAATTTCGTTTATTTCATTCGTCGCAATGAGAGTTATCGGTGTGCGTAAGGGGACTATTTTCTCTGCATTGTTGGGGGGGCTTGTCAACTCCGAAGCAACTACAACGAGTCTCCTAATTAGAACCAAGGGAGAGAAGAAATTGCGAGGCCTTATAACCTCCGCAATTTGCGTTACCAATAGCACAATGCTCGTGAGAAACATAATAATTGTTGGGCTCTCAGTGGCATCTTTTTCCAAGTTTATAGAGCATTATGCAATGCTTCTTCTGCCTTCTATATGGGTCTCTATCTTAATCTCCTACCACTATTCGAAGAAGATAGAGAGAGGCGTTAAGATAACTCCGGAAATCGAGTCTCCTCTTGGACTTAAAAACGCCGTAAAGTTTTCTTTGGTATTCTTTGGCATTTATTTAGTAACTTACTTCATCTCGAAGTATTTCAGTGGGGCTGTATACCTTATTGCCTTAGGCGGACTTGTATCGGCCGCTGCTGTAGTCAGCAGCGTTGCCGTAATGACTGCCAATGGGGTTCTAGCGCTTAAGACGGGGGTCATTACCGCTGTAGTAGCAACGCTTGTAAGTTATGCTGACAAGGTCATATATACATACATTATCGAAAAAGGATTTACGAAAGACGTTGCAATTGCCATTACACTTGGAGTGTTACCATCCGTCGGAGTCCTCCTCGCATACTACCTCATTCTCTGAACCATACATGATGTTTGCATGGAAATGAAAATTTTATATATGCCAGATATATATGAGTAGCTCGGGCTCCCTATGGTCTCGTTAAAAGGTAAAGACCTGGTCTCGATTAGAGATCTTACAAAAGAGGAGATGGAGCTTATTCTTTCAGAAACGGACAAAATGGTTCCTATTGCTCGTGGAGAACAGTCTTCTGAGATTCTCAAGGGAAAAATTCTCGCTACTCTATTCTTTGAGCCATCAACAAGGACAAGAATGAGCTTTGAAACCGCTATGCAAAGGCTTGGTGGTGGGATCATTGGTTTCGCTTCCATAGAGGGAACATCTATAATGAAGGGAGAAACCCTTTCAGATACCATCAGGGTCGTAGAGGGCTATGCAGACATCATTGTCCTGAGACACCCTGCAGAGGGTTCGGCTAGATTAGCTGCAGAAATCTCCTCAAAACCAATAATAAACGGTGGAGATGGTGCTGGTCAGCATCCTACTCAGACGCTTCTTGATCTCTACACGATAAAGAGGGAAGCAGGGGAAATAGAAGGCAAAAAAGTCGTGCTTCTGGGAGATCTCAAATATGGAAGAACTGTTCATAGCCTTGCATATGCTTTAGCCATGTTTAATGCAGAGATAGGCCTTGTATCACCACCTACGCTGAGGATGCCAGAGGAAATTCTAAAGGATCTCAAAGAAATAGGTGCAAAGATAAAAGAATACTCATCACTAAAAGAGGCCATCAAAGAAGCGGATGTGCTCTATGTTACGCGTATACAAAAAGAGAGGTTTCCAGATCCCACAGAATATCTTAAAGTTGCTGGCTCGTACAAGGTTGACTTGAAGATACTTAAAGACGCCAAGGAGAACCTCATAATAATGCATCCTCTCCCAAGAGTGGACGAAATCGATCCCAGTGTCGACGAAACAAAACACGCGAAGTATTTCCTCCAATCTTTTTACGGAGTGCCTGTGAGGATGGCATTGTTGAAGCTTATACTTGTAGGGTGATTGTCTTGGAGGAGCTTAGAGTTAAGCCTATTAAGGAAGGAACTGTGATCGACCACATAAAACCCGGAAAAGCCTTGAAGGTTCTCAAGATCCTTGGGATTACAGAAGAGCACGGAGATATAGTAAGCATTGTAATGAATGTTCCAAGTCAAAAGCTAGGAAAAAAGGATATCATCAAACTTGAAAATGTATTTCTCGACAGAGAGACAGTAAACAAAATAGCTTTGATATCCCCCATGGCCACGATAAACATCATTAAGGACTACAGAGTGATAGAGAAGTATATTGTAGAACCTCCCGAGGAGGTCGTGGGAATAGTTCGATGTCAAAATCCGAGGTGCATAACAAACTCTAAAGAGCCCATAACGCCAAAATTCAGAGTAATATCCAAAGAGCCCATAACCATAAGATGTCACTATTGTTCCCGCGTAATGACAGAAGAAGAAATAGAGAAAAACATAATTTAAGCCTTTAGATTACCTTCATTACGTCCTTTACTCCTTTTATTCTCTTTCTTTGCGATACTTCCGCTGCTGGATAACCTATTGGGATTAAAGCCACTAGGAAGTATTTTTCTGAATCTAAGCCACATACTTCACAGACAGTCTTTGCAAATTCTGAGTACGTTGTAACGCCCAACCAACATGTGCCCAATGAATATTCCACGGCCTTGAGCATAAGGTTTTCTATAGCAGCACTTGCACTTTCTATGGCAAATATGAGTTCAAGCTCATCGTATTCACTATTCCCAGAAGTTACTTTAACACCCTTTTCAACAAATACTGCAATGTAAACTGGTGCCCAATACATGCCAGCGTTAATCTTTTCCTCTAACTTCTTTAATTTCTCCTCTGACAATCCTCTAAGCTTGTAATAAAAAATATGGCCCTCCTTTATTGCTTCGAAAATTCTTTTCCTAGCATTTTCGTCTTTGATTATGCAAAAAATCCAGTTTTCTAAAGCGCTTGCTGTCGGGGCCCTTATGGCAGCTTCAATTAACTCCTCAATTATTTTGTCATCAATAGGATCTTCTCTAAACATCCTTACAGACGCTCTTTTAACTATGGCGTCGCTCAGTTCCAAATTCATCACCTCGAGTATAAATAACATATCGGACTTAAAAGATGTTTAACAAAATATATCAATAAATATATCAACTATAATACTAGGGATTTGTATGAATAATTATGTATCACTTTCTAAGTTAATATCCTTGAAAGGAAAAAGAGCGCTTGTAACAGGGGCTGCTGCGGGTATAGGGCGAGCAATAGCATATAGATTCGCAGAAGCAGGAGCAGATATGATCCTTGTAGACATTAACGAAGAAGGTCTGTATACACTTAAAGATGAGCTTTTAAAATTCGGTGTTGAAGTGCTTACATTTGTTGTTGATCTTTCCAAGAAAGAAAACATAGTGTCTCTTTGGAATGAAATTCGAGGAAAAGAGCCGGATATTCTAATTAACAATGCTGGCATATATGTCTTTAGAGACTTTCTAGAGATTGACGAGAAGTTCCTTGAGAAAACTATGAGCGTAAACCTATACTCAGCATTTTGGATGTGCCAAGAAATGATAAAAAGAAGAAGTGATGCAGGTGGCATAATAATAAACGTAGGATCTATAGAAGCCATATTGCCCTTTGCAAAGGGGCTTGTACATTATGATATCAGCAAAATCGGCGTAATTGGACTCACAAGGGCACTCGCAAAGGAGTACGCAAGTAAAGGTTTCAGAGTAAACGCCGTTATTCCAGGAGGCATAGAAACAGAAAGTGTTAAAAAACTGAAGAAAGAAGCAGCGTTAAAAATGAATGTCGACCTTATGAAGGTTGGTATCGAATTCAAACAGAGGCTTCCCATGAAAAGATTTGGAACACCTGATGAAGTCGCGAGGGTTGTCTTATTCCTTGCTAGCGATTTATCGAGCTACGTAAATGGCGCTCTTATTCCCGTTGATGGTGGTTTTCTGTCCGCTTAAAAGGTTAATACTTAGTCATTTTATTTTTCATAAATCAAAATTTTTGATTTTGACCTCGAGAAATTCGAGGTTCAAACCCCTAAGAACGGAGAAGAGATATAAACTATAAATACTTGTTTTGAGGTATTTAATTAATGTTTGTGGGACATCTGAGGTGATACCACATGATGCGTCTATTCAAGAACAAGAAGGCTGTTTCGCCTGTGGTTGGCGTAATATTGATGGTCGCCATTACCATCGTACTGGCCGCGACTATTTATATATGGATCTCCTCCATGAGCAGCCCTGCAGCAACGGCGCCTAGCATAAACTTTAGAGGAAGTGTCGTAAATGCGAGTGGTACTTATTACATTAATCTCACAGTATTAAGCGTTCAGGGTAACGTGAACTGGGACGATCTAACGATTAAAGCAGTAAAAGATTCTACAAACGTTATTGCCTCA
>JAPDJS010000002.1 GCA_029258975.1 Thermoplasmatota archaeon
GTGGAAAATGGTTTTCAACCCCCCTGTATCTCCCTGGGGAGATAGCATAGTGCTCTATTATTCTATTCACCGGGAGATTGTAGATAAAGATAATCTTTGTGGCTATCAGTCTTACGTTTTACAAAATGAGCATTATGAGGAGAACGAAGGCTACTCCTACACTCTTGATTGGTACACAGATTTCTGGGATGGACGTCATGGACTCTATCATATAGCTTATTCAGGCGCTGGAGGGTTGCCTATAAAATTCCTTACAGTTCCAGGGTATAAATTCAAATTTGCCGGTAGGACATTTAACTCCCCTCACGAAATCTCACTCTGGATTCAGGGGTTAGAACCCTGCAAAGGAGATACCACGCTGAGAATTCCTCCAAGGAAAGTGCTCGTATACCCCCTTAAGATTGGAAAAGAATGGATTGCTTTCGACAGTCCGTGGTTACAGACAAGGAAAGTTGTAGGTAGAGAGACTATCATCACACCCGCGGGCACATTTTCGTGCTATAAGATAGAGGTGGTTGGGGAAGTCTGGAAAGATTATATGGTTTGGTATGATTGGTTTTCAAATAAGGGGCTCATAAAAAGATAAATTTGGTTTACAAGCTATGTGACAGACGAACATGGAAATATAATAGGCACTCTTGAAAGCACTGATATTTGTCTTTTGGAGGACTATTTTATCCATTAACAAGGAGGTAATATGGGAAATCTCATAATTATATCTTTTCTTTTTTCAAAAAATCCTTTTTTAACTAAATATTCTGCCAAAAAATGTCTGTGACAATAGTGTTTCTGAGATTTAGCAGGCTCAGGATGCTTTTCTACACATAAGAGTGCCATGTAACCTACCCTCTTAGCATCACGAAGTTTATTTTCCCATAGATCCCTATTTTCTTCGATCCACCAATGATACCACTGTCTAAAGCATTCGTGTGAAAGTTTTCCTGTGACATAAGGTTCCCTGATTAGTTTGGGAACTCCTAGTTCCTTTATATGCATATATTTGATACCATGCATTTGAAGTTCTCTTTTTAGCACTTCTGCAGAAAATTCTGGTTTAACAAAGTCTGTGTCATGTCTAATATCAACTAAAACCTTGATATCATTCTCCTTTAACAATTTTACGAGTTCTTCCAGATTTCTTCCTTCGTACCCAATGGTAAATATCGTATCATTAAGAAATTCTATTAATGCTTCTTTGGCTTGGTCTACACTCCAATTATTTTTCAAAATAAGATCCGCGAACTTAACTTGTTTCTCCGGATCCTCTATTTTGGATATAACCACAGCATGGCCTAACTTAAGTTTGCCTTCTGCGACTAGCTTCTTAACTTTCTCATGAACCTTAAGAACTAACGCAAGTCTCTTTGAGACCCATTCTACAGAGACTCCTAGTTTCTCAGCCACTTGTTTTTCGGTTAAATTATGTTTAACCATTATCCTATAAACTACCTCTCCCTCTTGAACGGGCTCTAAGTTTCTTCTAATAAGATTCGCTTTAAGTGAGAGAAAGTTTGCCTCTACGTCATCAGCGTGAACCACATTGGCCTCAATGTCTTTCCATTTAAGCCTCTTCGCAGCTTCAACTCTGTGTAGGCCATCAATTATTTCATACCTCCCATCACCTAATGGTCTCACAATTATTGGATGTAACTGTCCATCCTCTGAAAGGCTCTTCATAAGAAACTTTAAGTGCTCTTCATCGATTTTGGATCTTGAAACAATTTCTGGATTAAAAACAAGCTTATCTAAGGGAATTCTCAATTTTAGTGCCCCCCGTCTACAAAGTTCTTCATTTTTATCTTTCAAAACTTTATTTATAAAACTTTCTAACCTCCAAGACAGACAATTTTGTTAAACTCATTAAGTTTTAATTTGTGCCTAAGTTTATCTAAAATGAAAAAGTGGGATTTAATAAAAAGGGGATTTCAATGTACATTAGGACTCACAAAATATTTGGGGCACGCACATTGAAAATATACTGCAGTTATACCGTAGCTCCAATAGGAGAAAAGATATTTGCTGTTTTAGGTGAAGATAGGATACTGTACACTCCAATAGATAGTGATTTTGGAAAAAATTGTGCTGTGAGACTAATAAAAGGTACTGGTTGGAATATCAAAAAAATAAGGCCATATAAAAATAAATCTGGCGTTATATACACTATTCCAAAAAGTTTTGCGCAAACTCTTAGTCTTCGCAAAGAAGATTATGTGTTGGTTATTGGAAAAGAAGACGTCTTAGAAGTCATCCCCGTAAATATTATTGTGAGCAGGATAGGAAAATTCAAAGAACCTATATTATAAGCACCCTACTTTGAGTCTTAAACAAATAGCTATACAATTACGCACTAAAGGATCTTTCTGAGGAATCCTGCATAGGGGTGTCTATCTCCCAGGTGTATTCATAGGACGTCATAAGTTGAGACATTAGGTCTTTGATCTATGCTTCTGATGTTGTCCAATAAAATTATATTAGAACAAGAGAGTAAATTTAGTGTGAGGGTCTTCTTCGGGGGTATTCCTTATGAGGGGCGACCTTATAGTCCTAGGCCTATTTTTACTTATAATTGGAGCTGCTTTGGCATCTTATACTCATTTAGAAATTCAGGAGTACCAGGAGTACTTAAAAGAGGGTTCCGTAGACTCTAGATGTCTCATCGGAGATGTCGTAGAGACTCTTAAAAATCTCTTTATGTTTGGTGTAATCTTGTCTTGTGTGGGTCTTTTTATTGCCTTAGCAGGCGTATTAACTAATCCCCAAGAAAGGGCTAAGTTTAAGCATTAGTGAAGATTTTGATTTGAAAGATAAAATATAGAGGTTGAATAAACATAAGAAGGAAGTGGTCAGATATCCTATCAGGAATCGGTATTGGGCTTATTATAGGGATTCTTATTACTGCAATGGGCTTTATATATCTTAATAAGTTGGTAGAAGACACTGCTAATTCGGAATGGAATAATCCGCAGGAGATTGTTGGAGAAATCGCATCGAAAGTAGAGTCTACAGGAGGAAAAGTAATTGGGCGAGTATTGTCTTGGCATTTATCTTTGTAATTGCAGAAAATTTCACGTGGATAGCAGAAATAAGAGGCAAAAAAGAGCGGGAAAATAAGTAAATAAGGTCTCAATAACAGTATAACTAAAAGTAAGTAACGGATTATACCTCCTCACAAGTCTTAGTGGTTAGTTTACTCCAAACTATTGAAAGCTCTTAATCTGAAAGATTGTTAAAAGAGTTTCTTAAAGTTCTTTATATACCCTCTTGAGCCTTCATTAATATATTTTTCGGTTAAGGCAGTTTAAAGTAAGGGTAAAATTTTGTAAAGGACTTATTATCTCTGACAAAAATCAGTAAAAACTTTGTTGGAGTCTTATCATACGTTTTCTCATTTTGGTAAGGTATGAGCCCTATACTTTACATAACTCGCATACTGCAAATATATAGATATAATATACACGAATCACATCCTCCCTTCGTGCGAAATTCATTGTAAGGGTTCTTTTATCCTGTTTTTAATGTACATCCTCAGCCTATGTCATTGTATCCTGCATGATAATAGACCCTGTAAATAAAAAATCTGGTAAAAAATATTCACCTATATAGTAGCGTAAAAAACTGATGCTACTAAACTTTTTACTGAGACACATGTTCTGTGAGTTATAGAGGGCTACACAACCATCTCGGATTAAAAACAGGATAAAAGAATTTTTAATCGATATCATCAAGGGCGGCGAGCAATACTATGGCCTATATATAATAAGACCGAGAAAATCATTGCAGAACGCAATAGCTCGATTTACATACAATATCATCATATTACGACGAGGTCTGAGTATCGGGTCGGAACTAATTATGATTACATCGGGGTCTATATACCCTTATGTGATCATCTATGGTTCCAGGTTAACGTAGAATACTATCCGGTTATTCTCTCCTCTTCTTTGATACCTTAAGATCTGATCTCAGAAGTGTGTGCATAGGAAGTCACACCAATATGAGACATTAGATTATAGATCGGGGACTTATATGTAGATAGGTTAAGTATAAATGATGCATCTTGGCTACTCCTGATCAATAATACTAGGGCCTAAAAGTGCAGAAAAGTCAAACAAAGAATAAAAAGAGGACAGAAAAAGAAAATGAAGCTATAATATAAGGCCAAATGCTCAATAGAGGCCTTTTGACCTATTTCATATACAGAAAAGGGCAAAAAACAGAGAAAGAGGGAAAGGAATAATGGGCGTTGTTTTGGGCTCTTGAAGATGTATATCTCAGAGAGGTGTTCACCCGAAGTCACACCTTTTTGAGACATGTGCCATCAGGAGATTCTTAGGTCATAACCCTGTGCGGTCTCATGGATTATGCCCATTTCTCTCAGCTTTTTCAACCTCCTGTATATCGTAGCCCTTGAGTACATCCCCGAGAGTTCCTTTACAATTTCCTCAGACCTTGCGGGGAGTATCCTTAGTATCCTGTACATGCACTCGTCCCCTGTTATCGGGTTGTGGACGAAGGGCGCAAACGCAGACACCGCCCTAATGTCCTCTTCAGTTACCACGTCCCTTCCCATCTTCCATGCATGGGCCTTAGACAGCTGTTGCAGGTTCCACCTGAGCCTAAACCCCGTTGGAGAGTTAGTAAGAACTCTGAGGGCGTTCACTAGGGGATCAAGCTTGTCTGCCACTTCTTTAGGAAGCGTTATCTCCACGTCCTCCCTAGGAAGATTTATATTCTTTGGTTCAAATACTCTTTTTCCCTCTTTAATGGCCTCGTGAGCCCTTAGCAGATCCTCCTCAGCGTACCCATAGTAAAATGTAAATATCCTGCTCCAGAACCCGTACTGGACAAGGGTCTTTTTCCTGGCATTTATGAGGTCTATCGGTGCTGCTACTATGGCCCCGCATCTTACCCTCCTGTCATTGTTTGGGTCTAAAAGGCCACTTGAATATGGGTCGAACTGTATCGTTGGGGTATAGATCCCACCAACCCCTTCTTCGATGACGTAGTTTAGGAGCGAGAGGATCTGATTGGTAGTCCTCCATCCCCTGTTCATAATCTCTGAAAGGTCTGAAATTATTAAGCACCGGACTCTCCCGTTTGCAATCTCTAGCAGTAGGTAGTGTTTAATCCCGTACGGCGTCGCATCTGAGATTATCCTGACGCCTTCGCACCTTGCGTACTGCAGGAGGGTCTCCGTCTTCCCGTACTCTGGAGGGGCGAATATCCCTAAGCTCACCGGCTTCGGCTTGATCCAGCATGAGGTGATGCACAGCTCCACAATGTCCTCTAATGGTTCCAGCCCATGTGCCACTTACACCACCTCCAAAAAAGGTTAAAGGGTGGAGAGTGGCTAATCGGATGCATCGCCCGCATCTATGAGGTACCTCCCACCGCCTAACTCGACGGCATACCCCTGTTCTTTCAAGATCTGGATTACCTTTTCTGCTACCTCTTTAGTTACTCCAAGCCTTTCCGCTAATCCTTCGACGGTAGTAGTCATTTTTTCGTTGCTATTCTTTATCCTTTCAGCTACTGCCTCAGGATCACTATCCTCCACACTATTACTCCCGTCCTCTCCGTTTTCCTCGACACTTTTCTTTTCACTCTTGTTTTTAAGGCAGTCGCAGTCGTCAGAGTGTACGAACTGGGCTAAGACCTGACCTCTGTCCCCTTGCTTAGTATGTACTATGCACCTGTGGATTCCAGATCCGAACTTTTCCCAGATATTTACAAGCTGGTAGAGCTCAGAGCCGAGGCGAGGTACTATCTGAATTATCCCTCCGTTCTCGTTGACGTTACCCACGGATATCCTCCTGAGAACCCATTCTGGGTTCTCAATGGGCTCACCGTCTACTTTTAATATCCTTATGTTGTACACGCAGGCCCAGTACTCCTCTCCTTCCTTGTTTTTAAACTTCCTGAGTTCTGGAAATCTCTGTAAGTCTACTTCTACTTCGTAAGTTCTATTTGGTTCAAACTTGAAGAACCTAGGCCTCTCTGGGATTATTATTTGTATTTCCTTTCCGAGTTCTTCGTCTCTGAGTTTTATGCTCTTAGAGGTCATTGTGTATCACCTCCAATCGCTTTCTTCTCTTCTTCTGGAAGATACGATAGCCTCGCTAGTTCTCTGCGTATAAGTTCTCGTAGTAAGTCCGCTAGGTCTATACGTCTGGACTTAGCAACTTGCTTTATTATCTCATAGTCGTCTTTCGGAATTCTAAAGCAGTATACTACACTACGTCTCATAGACTATCACCCAATAACATATATATACATTGGAACAACAATTATGCTAATGTTCCAAAGAAGTAGTGACCTCACATTCAAATGTTCCAAAACCGGAGGGGTGTGAAATATGATGAGAAGTACGAAGAGAGTAAGAAGAAGCATATACTACTATTTGGAGGTCGTCTTAGAGAAGCTAAAAGAAGGGGTCTCGTGGTCTGAGTTAGATGCTAGCTCTGGATATGGTGATATTCCTAAAGCTACCCTATCACGGATACTTAACCTACTCAAGAAAGCTGAAATTATCTACAAAGATGAGAAAGATGGTAAGTACTACTACATCTGGAGAAAGGGTCTTAGGGTCTTTAGTAAAGAGAGCTATAGGATAGCATTGGATCATTCAAAGAAGTTACTAGGATCTAAAAATCCTAGAGAACTCGTTGAGAACAAATACTTTTTACAGCATCTTAAGAGTGGATACCCAGATACGTATGCAAAATATCAACAATGGAAAAATACTAAAGAAAAGCTAGATAAAGTAGCAAAAGAATTTGAAAATGCAATAAAGGAAGAAGTTTCGAAAGCAGGGTTTAAGATAATAAATGAAGGTAACTCTGACAAAGGCAAAGTCGTCTCTAAGTACATTTTTGATCTCATAAAACGTCTATTCTATGACAATGTCAGGGAAGTAGAGATGGATGTTGATAGAAATAACGTCTACTGTAAGCCCTATAAAGGATGGCCTTTATCTTCGGATCCTTCTGCTAAGCAAGAGCTTAAAGACTTAATCATTAGGTTGCTAAATTCTCAAAAACTAAGAGAAATATACAAAAAACATGCTGAACGAGAGAAGGATGCGAATAAGGCATGGTCTGAGCTTGAAGAAGAGCTTATTGAATTAATCAAGAAGGTCGAACATGGGAAGCCCCTATACGGAAGATGTGATTTATGTCCTTGGATTTTAATTAAGGAAGAGAAAGAAGAGGCAAAAAGAAGGAGGTAATTTTTATGGAGTTCCTCTCTTCTTCTAAGATATCTAAGAAGAAGGCCAAGGAGGGTTTTGAGTATCCTATAGTGAGGTTTCCTAGGGAGTGTTCTGATATCATTGGGAAGACTGCTGAGATCTACAAGATAGATGAGGATAAGTTCCTGGTCATAGTCAAGGATAGTCCTAAGTTGGACAACAAGTTGTACAACCGTGCTACAATATCCAAGAATAAAAGAGATCATGAAATATCCTCTATCCAAAATATCTCCAATATCTTATCTCCTTTTCCATACGAAAATAAGAACAAGAATCTATGGTGCGGGGGCTGGGATTCGAACCCAGGCACCCCTACGGGACGGGGTCTTAAGCCCCGCGCCGTTGACCAGGCTTGGCTACCCCCGCACATAATCAATGTAACTACTACGTTCGATTGATACTAGTAGTGGAAAGTTTATAATATTTTATATTGTCTTAAACATTTCTCAAATAACGTATTTTTGTATAGATTTCATTGTGTGCATAGCCCTACGAATATTCAATATATCTTGCTATTTTCTCCGGATAATGATTGTGTTGGTGAGCAAAATGCTGTTTATTTATATTCTTCCTAAAATACCCAAAAACGAGTTTCTTGTCATTTTGATCCCTACTGAGAAAATATAAAATATGGCTTATAGTTTATGAAATGCGACTTCAAGATCATGGAGGTAATGAGTATGGCCAGGAAGCCTGCAAAGATGTGGCGCAAGATAAAGGGTCCTGCATACACTCGCATGGAATATATCGGTGGAGTTCCTCACCCAAAAATTGTAATATTTGATATGGGCGATCCCAACGGAGACTTTCCAGTAAAAGTACATCTGGTTGCAAAGGAAAGTGTACAGGTAAGACATAACGCCCTAGAGGCTGCCCGTGTAGCTGCAAACCAATATTTAATGGATAAGCTCGGAAAGATGGGTTATCACCTAAAAATCAGAATTTATCCTCATCACGTACTCAGAGAGCATAAGATGGCAGTAGGTGCTGGTGCAGACCGTGTGTCGAAAGGTATGAGAATGGCCTTTGGAAAACCCGTAGGAACTGCAGCAAGAGTAAAGGCAGGCCAAATAATAATGACGGTAAGAGTGAACAAGGATCACGTAGAAGTCGCAAAAGTGGCGCTAAAAAGGGCTGGTATGAAGCTTCCCACTCCAATAAGAATTATTATTGAAGAGCCTTCTGCTTCTTGATCCTAATTTTTGCTTCTATCTTTTACCATATAGGGTCCATAAAGCCTATACCCTAATTTTTCGTAGTATTCTCTTACACCAACCCCGCTAGTAACTGCTATTCTATCTACGCCCCACTCCTCAAATGCTATTCTTTCTGCTTCTGCCATAAGTTTCTTGCCAAATCCTCTATGCTGCCATTCAAAAACAGGTTTTTCACCCAACGGTACTGGCGGTCCTTCCACCTTTAGCTCCCTTACTATGGCCGTGGAAACTTCGTTTATTTCCTTCCTATGAGCCTTATTACTCGGAAGGCGTAGCCTTAGATATCCTATGAGTATGTCATTTTCTATGTCCTCAAAACTTAGAAACACTTCAATACCTTCTGACGCCCTGTATTCTCTTCTTATTAACTCAACTTTTTCTAGATTAGGCTCCATCCCTTCGTTAAAATATTTGAATCCAACTTCTCTTGCTCTCATTTCCATAACTTTTACTCCGCTTTCCCTTAGCCTAGATATCACTATGTCCCTCATGTGACTCTTTTTTGGTCCGGCATCTATAACATTCGCAGGAATGTCCCTCATTACCCTCTGAACCCTTACCCATGGAGGTATTATTTTAAAGACCTCAGAGAGTAACCTTACTACATAATCATCGCCTATAGGCGTGTATTCGCCCCTTTTCCACATTTCGTAGAGCTTAGTACCCTTAATAACTAGCGTAGGGTAAATCTTCAGCATGTCTGGTCTAAATCTCTCGTCCTCAAAAATTGTTTTAAAAATTTGAATGTCTTTCTCAAAATCGCTTCCTGGCAATCCGGGCATAATATGATATACAACTTTCAATCCTGCGTCCTTCGCTATTCTTGTGGCCCTTATGCTATCTTCTACCGTGTGGCCCCTTCTTATAAACTCCAGGATGTCATCATAAACTGTTTGTACTCCTATTTCAACGCGCGTTGTTCCGTATCTTAGCATTTCGTCTACATGTTCTTCAAAACACCAGTCTGGTCTTGTCTCAATCGTAAGCGCTACACAACGATGCCTTGCCTTCTCATTCTTTTTTATGGCCTCAGTTAGGCTTTTGGAGTGTTCTTCATTTAGCGCATCATAACATCTCTTAATAAACCAGTCCCTATACTCTCTAGGGCGTGCTAAAAATGTCCCTCCCATTATAATAAGCTCTATTTTATCCGATGGTTGTCCTATGGCCTCAATCTGCCTCAACCTCTCCTTTACTTGTGTATAAGGATCATAATTATATTGAGCCCCCCTTCTTGCGGCAGGTTCTAAACCAGTATAACTTTGTGGAGTTCCAAAATCCACTCCGCCAGGACAATAAATGCACTTCCCGTGCGGACATTTAGCTGGAGATGTCATTACAGCTATTATAGCCACCCCAGCAGCTATTTTAGAGAATTTTCTTCCAAGTATGTAACGTACGTCACTCAAAAATTCTTTAGGCACATGAGATAAAATATCCGAATCCTTAGGAACTGGAATCTTGAATTTTTTCGACAGCTTAATCTTGAATTTTTGAAGATCAGCTTTGTTTTTTATTTTTCCTTCCAAAATTCCTTTCAAGATTTCTTGTGAAACTCTTTTTAGAGTGTCTTCCCCCATATTTTTCTTCCCCGAAGAGCGCATAAAGATGCTTTTAGTTACGAAGTGTGCGATAAATAAGAAAGTTTTTCATGTTATATGGGTAACGGGAGCCAAAAAACAAGAATCGCTTGGATTGTGATCAAACGTCAAAATATAAAAATAGGAGAAATCAAGGTCAAGCTTTTATTATCGTAATTAGGAATATTCCTGCACCAATAAGGGCCCCTACGACCCCTCCTAAGAGCGCTATAAAGGACTGTACAAACTCTGTTCTATATGGCATCACATAGAGATATATCATAACGAATAACGCTACTATAGCTATAACGAGCTGTATGATTCCTGCGATCCTTGTTTTACCTTCTCCGAAGTAAACAGTCATACCACCCGTGAATAATAATGCTACGCCCAAACCAAGAAGCAACATCGACAAGAATGAACTAAATGCCAAGTTTGGCACCCCCTTAATTGTGGTGTTTTCACGATGTTTTTAACGAATTTTTATAAATAATATAGTGTTTTAAAGTTTTATTTCTTTAAAATCAGTCTTCGTGCTCTTGTACTAAAATTCCCAATATGTTAGATTGATGAACTTGAATGGTTAAAAAGATATAAAATATATGTAAGCTATACTAATTAATGGTGTATATAAAAAGTTAAAGTCTTTCCAGAAGGTTGTTCTGGAAGTTTCTATTATTCCCCACTACGCATTCAACATCTAACCATGAATGCGTTGAAATTCAATATAATAATTAAAAGTGGTGTAAAAAATGACTATTGATAAAAAAGATCTTAAAATTATAGAAATGCTTTCAAAAAATGCAAGAATTCCATATAAAAACATTGCCGAAAAGCTCGGAATAAGCGATGTCGCAGTAATAAAAAGAATAAGAAAACTAGAAAGTGAGGAAATCATTAGAAAATACACAGTTCGAATTGACACAAAAAAATTAGGATATAAAATATTGGCAATAACAGGAATTGATGTAGACCCTGCCCATATATTTTCTGTAATAGAATCCCTTAAAAACAAGGAAAACGTGAGATATGTGGCCCTAAGCTCCGGAGATCACTCCATTATGACAATAATATGGGCAAAAGACAATGAAGAAATTGCAAGAATTCACAAAGAAATTTCTGAGAAGGAGGGTGTAAAGAGGGTTTGTCCTTCGATAATCCTTGATGTCGTAAAGGAAAACGATCCCTTATTATAATTTAGAAACTAATTCTTTTGCAATCATTTCGATCTCTGCTTCCTTTTCCTTTGTAAGCATCCCCTTAATCTCTATTACTCCCACAACATCAAAACCTGCTTTTTCTAGTTTTTCTTTCACTACCTTAGCTGCCCTAAAACATTTTTAATTAAGAATTAGTAGATTGGGCTTATTATAATCTCCAAAATATTAGCCTCAACAATCAATTGCATAAAAAGATAAGAAGGATAGAAGAAATTTACTGAAGGCTCTTAGCAGCCCTCTGAAGATAGCGTCTAGCTTCTTCTACTTCTTCTTTTGGGACTTTTCCCTCTTCGTAACAGAACCACCAATCAAAGCACTTATAACTTTTGAGTCTTTCGTAAGCATCTCTAATCGTCGGGGGTGGCGGAACAATTACGGCATCTCCGATCAATTCATTGTTTGGCCAATTAGCTGGTAAAGCTCTTCCTATCTTTGAAACAAGTTGAAGTCCTCTAACAATTCTCAATATCTCGTCGATTAACCTTCCCATGTTTAGAGGATAGTATAAAATAGTCCTTATTATTCCCCTGTTATCCACAACAAACACAGCTCTAACAGTGTGAGTCTCAGACTCTGCGTGAATCATTCCAAGTCTTCTTGCAACGTTTCCTTGAGGGTCTGCAATTATTGGAAATGGTATCTCTACGTTAAACTTCTCTTTTATCCACTCTACCCACTTTATGTGCGAATATATGCTGTCAACGCTTAATCCTATTAACTCCGTGTTTAGTACCTTGAAGTCCTCATATCTTTTTGCAAAAGCAACGAACTCCGTAGTACATACTGGAGTAAAATCTGCTGGGTGACTAAATAAAACAAACCATTTTCCAGCATAGTCATCTGGTAATTTTTTAACACCATGGGTAGTTGCTACCCGTATTTCAGGAAATTTTTCACCTATTAAAGGCATCTGTCCTGGCATGTCTAACCACCTCATTCTAAAAATTATACATATCTATATTAAATATAAAACTTACTAACTTAATTTGGATATCTAAAATATTTATTTGACAAATTATTAGGTTAGAAAAATTAACTAAACATAAAGATGACAATAGGAAATAAAGGCCAAAAAGAAAAACGAACACAAAAGCAGGCTTAAGGCAATGCTCCCATTAGGGTTTTTGTAGAAATTATCCCATCAATTTTCCTTATTTTGTTTAAAATTAAGTTACTGAGTTCTTCTAGACTAGAAGATACTACTTTGGCAATTATATCATACTCTCCGAACAAAGAGTGTGCCTCAACAACTTCTGGGATTTCAAGAAGTTTCTTCAAAACTTCGACTTCTTTGGTGGGTTCCACGCTTATTAGTACGTAGCCAACTACCATTAACATTCACCTATAAATTGTTAGGGCGTTCTATGTCTAAATAATTTATTAACCGTCCTTATCTAAACCTTTTGGGCCAGACCAACCACTTCGGATATGCTCTTGAAGCCTTTTTCTCTCAACCATCTTGAAATTTCAGCATTAATTTCATCAAAAATCTCAAATCCCCTCTTTTGTATTGCACTTCCTATTTGAATTGCCCTCGCCCCTGCAAGGATATACTCTAAAGCATGCTTATATGTGGATATTCCTCCAACACCAATAATATCACATTCAAATTCACGATAAATGTCCCAGACTGCTCTTATTCCTATAGGAAGAATTCCTTCGCCGCTGTAACCCCCATATATATTTCCTAAAATAGGCCTTAGTAAGTCTACATTGATCCTCAAAGCTTTAACAGTGTTAATAGCCACTATAGCATCAGCGCCTGCTGAAAGTGCGGCATTAGCAATGTCTACTATTGAAGTAACGTTAGGTGTTAGCTTTGGAAAAACAGGTATTTTTACAGAGGCTTTCACGACTCCCACGACATCTTTTACAGTTTTGGGATCTGTACCTATTTCCGTTCCATAGCCCTTGGCATGGGGGCAACTTAAATTTAGTTCGACAGCATCTGCTCCTGCCTCTTCAACCTTAGAGGCAAGTTTCTGAAATTCGTCTGGTGTTGAACCAAAAATGCTTGCTATAATCACTGCTTCTGGGTAATCTTTCTTAAATAATGAGATCTCTTCGGATAACACTTCTATACCGGGATTGGGAAGACCCATAGCGTTAAGGAGTCCGCACTCTATTTCCACCACATTAGGCCCATGATACGGTTCTCTTTCATACATTCCTGTGGACTTTGTCACTATGGCAGCAGATCCAGATAGATAAAGACGTTTCCAGAGTCCCGGAGTTGTATCAACCACACCAGAAGCATTCATGGTCGGATTTTTCAGATGTATTCCTCCAACAACAATCCTGAGGTTTGTATCTTTAACCATTATGTTCACCTTCTAGTTATCGCATAAAACGTGGCTATGAAAATTACAAACATCAAAATAACAACAAATATTACTCTAGAGTCTACATTATATTCCTCCTCTAAAAGATTCGAATTATTTCCAGACTCGTTTTGAGTGGTTTGAGGTAATGTGGGTATTGTAACATTTATTGTCGCATTACAGGGCTCTCCAAATGTTCTATACATCTCTACCCATGAAAGGGACAACTTAATGAATCCCATTGTAAGAGAATAATCCTTTGTTTGTAGGAAATAATGAGAATACTCGAGATAACTCACAGAGAGTGTTGGGAAAAGTCCCTGACGAATTAATTCGTCAATTTGATTTATAGCAACTCCTTTAAGATAAGCAATCTTGTCTCTAAGATACTTTTCTGACATTCCTAGAATGTCTAAAAACGCCTCTGCCATAGCTCTAGCCTGCACAGCATACATAAACGCCGCTCCTAATAGGTTCTCAGAATAGGCATTTTCTGCTAGTTCAATATACTTATAGATGTCTCTTGAGGACTCAGTACCATACATGGATGATATATAAAGATATAATAACAATGCAAAAGAGAGCTCATCGCTAAACTCATTTTTAATGCTGTCAAGGTCAAATCTTGCCCCAGTATAATTCAGCCAGAAATATGCTGACTTAATCCGTTCTTGGGCATAGGAAAGTTGTCTTAAAGTAGTGATTAAATCGCCCTCTTTATAATACGTTTGGGCTAGTTTAAGCGATTCTTCGGCATCTAAAATTCGCATTTGTGCGGCAATTATGCCGTCGGTAAGATTATTTACAGTTAATGCTGTCTTTGTAGCATTAATTTCCTCCTCTAGCCTCTTTGCAAGATCGCTTATGTATCCATCTATATCCGAGCCTGCTGAAACAATGTTGCTGAGGAAAGATATCGTTGTGTTTGCTTGAAATGTGAGGCTTATAGCTGAGTAGTACATCCCGGCATTATATGCATCCTTTGCTTGCTGAATTAACTCCTTAGCTTTATTTATTTCATCAGAATACATAAACTTAGCAAGAGAACTCATTTTGGACAGAGTGATGTTTAATGTTTCTTCAGCAGAGATTATAGAAGCATATGCGTCTTTTTTCATGGAGTCAATTTTAATATACGTGTCCAAATACGTTAGGTATTCCTTCAAATTTGTTTTTGAAACGTTTAGATCCAAAAAATAAGATACTGCATCATAAATAGTAAGTACTTGGGCAACATTCATATTATATCTTTCCATAGCGTATTCGCTTATATTCACGTTAACTACTTTCGTCTCTTTATAGGTAAACGGTCCAATATTATACTCCTTAACCACATACTCCTGCGTTATAATTTGGCCATAAGGAACCAAAAACGTTGACGCATTTATTTTTGCAGCAGCATCTACCTTTTCCTTTATTCCCCCTACAGCACCAATAGTTCCGTCTGGATTTATCATTCCCGTCATCACTACGCTCTCGTTGATATGCATCCCTAAAAGAGCAGCAATAGTAGCGATGGTCATAGCCCCTCCTGCTGAGGGTCCTCCTATAATGGGAGAGTCAGAGTATATTGTATACATAAAATCCCAATCATCAAATGTACCTAGTTTTTTGAATTTACTTGCAATTTCAAACCCAATTTTTGCTGCTATCCTTGCAGAAGCTTGCATATCCACCATTGTTAATGGCCACGTTTCAATATACACGTGTCCAGCACCTGGAGTTACTTTAACGGTTAAATAAGCAATTACACCATATCTTCCTTGATCTGTCTCTGCCACTGCTGGTATAGGTATTTCTGCAACTCTAAATTCTTCAGAGGCCTTAATAGAAACTAAAAAAGGATTTATGAAAATAATGAGTGCAAAAATTAGTATTGATATAAGTATCACCTTTTTCCTGACTTTTGTTTTAACTTTTAGCATAACTAGGGCCTCCTAGTCCATTACTTCACTTTTCCCCATTGTATTACTAGATATATTGTTTTTGGTACGGTAGTAATAAACGCAGATTAGATTTTTAAGCAACTCCCTAGCAACGCTCAAGAATCTTTAAGTACTATAAATAGCATATTCATATTTTGACATAAAGATTATGGCTCGAAGAGTGTCATCATTTCCAAAAGAAAATAGAGTTCTAGCATTAAAGAATATCTGAAAAGGTGATGATGAATATGTCCTATAGACTAATAACCACCTGGTATGGAACATTTATCTTAGATGAGAGAGGAATAATAGACAAGATTCTATTCCCCAGAGATCTTGATGAAATCGTTGAAAGATTAATTATGTTAAGAAGTGGCGACATTTTAGATGAAGAAAAAAAGCTTAGAGAGCAATATTCTGATCAGGAGATTATTGTCTACGAAAAACGTCTTCTAAAACTAGAAAACGTAAAGTTATCAGAAGGATATCCAGACATTTTCCTTAACGACAAATTTGCTGAGTACGGCTTTTCAAAAGATTTCCTTCAAAAGTGTATCATGGAGTACTCAAGGAGGCTTACGTCAGAACAAGCAGCAAGGGATAGATATATCTCACAGACAATTTCTGCCCTAGACGATATAATTAAAATAATAAATCTCCTCGCTGAGAGACTTAGAGAGTGGTATAGCGTTCATTTTCCTGAGCTTTCTAGCGATATAGAAGATCATGAGGAGTTTGCGAAGATTGTCTATGAATACGGAGACTACGAGACGATAAAGAATAATCTAGAAAAATTCCGCGATATCGTGAGTAGTGGAGCACCGATAAGTGAAGAAGATATCGAAATGATAAAGACGTTTGCCAAACATCTTTTAGACACTATAGAACTTCGTAAAAATCTTCAGGATTACTTAGAGTCCCTTATGAAGGACGTTGCACCAAACCTTACACACTTAGTTGGTGCACCGTTAGCAGCCAGACTAATTGCTCAAGCAGGAGGTCTTGAAAAACTAGCAAGACTCCCCGCTAGCACAATCCAGGTCTTGGGAGCAGAGAAAGCATTATTTAGGCATCTCAGAAAGGGTTCAAGGCCGCCCAAACACGGCATAATATTCGTTCATCCATACATTCATAGCTCTCCAAGATGGCAACGCGGAAAAATTGCTAGGGCTCTCGCCACTAAAATAGCTATAGCAGCTAGGGCAGATGCGTATACAAAACAGTTTATTGGCGAAAAGCTGAAGGAAGACTTTGAGAAAAGAGTTGCAGAAATTAAAGAAAAGTACAGAAACCCTCCACCGAGACCTAAGAGAGAAAGGAGAAGCAAAGAAAGAAGATTCAAAAGGAGATCTAGGAGGTGATTAGAATGCAGGTCCCGGAGTTTAAACCTACCGAGTTCTTTGGTGTTTATACGGACGGGAAGAACTATTATACTCAGAGCCTTACTAAGAGGGGAAGCGTTTACGGAGAAAAAACGTATAGGCTTCCTGGAGGAATAATGTACAGACAATGGGACCCTTATAGGAGTAAACTTGGAGCGAGCATCCATAATGGAATTAAATATTGGCCGTTTTCTGAAGATGCTAAGGTTCTATATCTAGGTGCAGCAAGTGGTACAACAACTAGCCACATTTCGGATATTTGTAGGGATGGCTACATCTTCGCGATTGAAATATCTCCAAGACCTTTCGTAGAGCTTCTACGGTTATCTTCTAGGAGGCCTAACATATTTCCTATCTTAGCAGATGCTAGAAAAGTTAATGAATACATACACGTTGTCCCAGAAGTAGATGTTGTTTATCAAGACATTGCCCAAAGAGATCAGGCAGAAATATTCCACAAAAATGTTAGCGTTTTCCTAAAAGACGGAGGCATAGGAATCATAATGGTAAAAGCCAGAAGCATTGATGTGGTAAAAGATCCTGAAGACATTTTTGATGAAGTAGAAGACTATCTAAGAGGCCAAGGATATAAAATCCTTCAGAGGCTTAGATTAGAGCCCTACGAGAAAGATCATGCAGCGATAATAATACAAAAGTAACGCCTTGTAGAGAGGTTAAGTATATGCTTGGAAACAATAAATTCGTAGAATTCCTTATTCTAACAACTAAGTGGGCTATAAGTAACCCCATTTTCAAATTTCTATTTCCTATAGCAATTTATGCAGCATTTCTGTTAGTTCTTTACAATTATCAATACGAACTATTCCTTAACACAGTTATTTTAGTGGGAACTTATGTATTCACTCCTCTTGGACTTGAAATTTCGGTACCCCTGGGAATCACAAAACTAGGTCTTCATCCAGCATATTTGGTAGGAACCTTGCTTTTTACTGATGTCATAGTTACGCTCTTTATCACTTGGAATCTGCCAATTCTTAAGAAAGTGCCAGGAATTGGTAAAATTATAGCTACAATAGAGAAGAAGGGTAAAAAAACATTTGAAAAAAGTAGAAAAGTTGCCGGCGCTACTTTTTTTGGACTTACGTTATTCGTCGCTGTACCTTTTCAAGGCACGGGTGCGATTGGCGGGAGTATAATAGGTACGTTGATTGGATTTCCCCAAAGATATATACTTGCGGCAGTAGTTATGGGAACTCTTCTTAGGCTCACAATATATACGCTCGTAATTCTAGGTGTAGTACACATATTCCTCTAAAAGGGGGTCTACAAATGAAGGGACAAAACGTTCTTGTTACTGGTGGAGCAGGATTTATAGGAAGCCATACAGCAGAGAGACTGGTAAAAGATGGGAACTTCGTGATTATATTTGACAACCTGAGTTCTGGAAAAAAAGAGTTTATAGAGCATATTTTAGGTGAGAATGCTATATTTGTTAAGGGTGACCTTACCGTAGAAAAAGATGTGTACAATGTCTTCAAATCCTACGATATAGATGTTGTCTTTCATTTAGCTGCGAATCCTGATGTAAAAACTAGCTCTATAGAACCATGGTCACACGTACAAAATAACTACATTGCAACCTATGTGCTTTTAGAGGTAATGAGGAAATTTGGAGTTGAAGAATTTCTATTTACATCGTCTTCGACAGTATATGGGGAGGCAGAAATAATTCCCACACCAGAAAATTATGGGCCTCTAAAGCCTATATCCGTTTATGGGGCTACAAAACTAGCTAGCGAGGGTCTTATAACGGCATATTCACATACTTACGGTATTAGAGGTGCTATATTCAGATTTGCAAACGTTATTGGACCAAGAAGTACCCACGGAGTTATTTATGACTTTATAAACAAGCTAAAGAATAATCCTAAGGAGCTAGAAATACTAGGAGACGGTACCCAAACAAAGTCATATTTGTATATTTCAGATTGCATAGATGGTATGCTCTTTGGTTTCGAAAAAAGGAAAGAGGATATGGAAATATTCAATTTGGGATCTGAAGACTGGATAAACGTAAGAAGAATTGCGGAAATAGTAGTTGAGGAAATGGGATTAGAGAACGTGAAATTTAAATTTACTGGAGGAATTGATGGTCGAGGTTGGAAAGGAGATGTAAAACTCATGAGACTTTCTATTGAAAAAATTAAATCATACGGTTGGAGACCCATATATAATAGTGAAGAGGCCGTTAGGTTAACGGCAAAAGCCTTAATTAAAGAAATCTTGTGAGGTGCTAATAGATGAGTATAGACCTTAACAAAAGGTTATTGTCTTCTGAAATTAATCCTGAAGAAATGCATAACAAGGAAGTCATTGTTGCAGGTTGGATTGAAGATGTGAGGGTCCTAGGAAAAATACTTTTCGCTATTTTAAGGGACAGAGGGGGGCGTATTCAAATTACTGTTAAAAAGAACGAATCTCCAGAAATATATGAGATCTTGAAAAATATCCATAGAGAATCCGTTGTAGGTTTCGAAGGGATCGTGGTCAAAAGCGACATTGCAAAAATGGGTTTTGAAATAATCCCAAAAAAGTGTGAGGTCTACAGTCACGCACATGCGCCACTGCCCATCGGCATAATAGATAAGGTTCATGTAGAGCTCGACACAAGGTTAAAACATAGAGTATTAGACCTGAGGAAAGACGATGTGAGGGCGATCTTTAAAATAAAAGCCACGCTTGTTGATGCATTTAGACAAAGCTTGAAAAAGAGAGGATTTACGGAAATTCATACATCAAAGATTATTGCAGAAGGTACCGAGGGCGGAGCAAATCTTTTTGAAATAAAATACTTTGAAAGGGCAGCGTATCTTGCCCAATCCCCGCAGTTCTATAAACAAATGATGGTAGGCGCAGGCTTCGAAAGGGTCTACGAGGTGGGAATGGTCTATAGAGCAGAGCCTCATAACACGACAAGACATTTAAACGAATACCTTAGCCTGGACCTCGAAATGGGATTCATAAACGATGAGTTTGACGTAATGAGGCTCGAAAACGAGGTTTTAATCGAGATAATCGAGACTATAAACGAAGAAAATAGTAAAGAGCTTAAGCTGTTAGGAGTAGAGCTTCCCGAAGTCCCCGAGAAGATCCCAATAATTCATTTTACAGAAGCTATGGAAATTTTAGGATATGAAGAAGGTGAAAAGCTTGATCTAGACCCTATAGACGAAAAGTCGCTCACAGATTGGGCAAAAGAAGAACATGATACTGAGTTTCTTTTCGTCGATGGGTATCCTCTCGAAAAAAGGCCACCATACACGATGCCAGACTTTGAGAGACCTAAGTATTCTAGAGGGTTTGACCTTCTCTTTAGGGGAATGGAGGTTACAACTGGGGGACAAAGGATACACCAGTACGATTTGCTCGTAGAGTCGTATAAAAAACGTGGATACGATCCTAAAAAGTTCGAATTTTACTTTGAAGTGTTTAAGTATGGAATGCCGCCACACGGTGGCCTAGCCATTGGAGCAGAGAGATTTGTAATGCAACTCTTGGGTCTGAAAAATGTAAGAGAAGCCATGTTATTCCCAAGAGATAGGGAGCGACTTATCCCATAAAGGGAGGCATTATCCGTGCCTGTACCTGATTTCTCTAATTTTTATATAATTCTTGTGGAGCCCGAGTATGAAGGGAACATAGGATTTGTTGCTAGACATATGAAGGTTTTTGGATTCAATAACCTTGTACTAATAAACCCTCCAAAAATCTCTGAAGAGGCTAGAAGAAGATCGATGCACGGACTCGACATTCTTGAAAATGCCTTGATATTGGAAAATATTGACGAAGCTATTAACATGGTTGATTACGCCGTAGGTACTTCTGCTGTGACCCATAAAACAGGAAAAAGGCATTTAAGAACTTATATCGAAGTGAGAGAATTTGCTGAAAAAGTAAAAAAGATTGATGGAAATATTGGCCTCTTTTTTGGGAGGGAAAGTATTGGCCTCACCGATGAAGAGCTCTCAAAAATGGACATTATGGTGCACATCCCAGCAAATCCTGAATATCCTGTCCTTAATCTTTCCCATGCTGTGACAATAGTTCTATATGAAATATTCCGAGCTAAAAGACCAAAAGGAAAAAGAAAGAAAATGTCACGAGAAGCAAAAAGAGTCCTTTATGAAAATGCGTTTGAGTTGATAGATGCCCTTATTCCTGAATATAGAAGAACGCCTACAAAATTGGCTTTTAAAAGGGTAATTGAACGATCTATGCCCTCTGAGTGGGAATATCATAGAATTATGGGAATATTCGCAGAAGCTGTAAGGATGATTAAAGAGTGTAAAAAAGACAATGAACTTTAACGTCTCTTCTTTCTCTTTTTAATAGTCATAAGACCCATAAAAATCATTGCTGGTCTGAGAAGTGCGGTAACAGGCCTTAGTAATGAGGGAGGTCTGAGATTTGTAGGTTCTCTCGAGCCTAAAACCGTACTAAACATATCCGCAATATTATAGCTTTCACTATACTCTCTACGTAGTCTTTCTAAGAGGCTCTCGGCAGAAAGTGCTTGTTGAATTTTTTGTCTCCTATCAAAGGCTCCTCTTTTTTTACCCAGTTGATAAGCCCTTGTTACCTCTTCAAGATCCATTCCGATTTCGAGGGCCTTCTCTAAAATAGTTTCTCTCTCCTCCTTTATCCAAGATATATCCTCCATATGTCCATAATAGCCGACTTCATAACCAAGATCGTATGCCTTTTTTAAAAGTGCTTTCTTATCCTCTTTATTACCTCTTTTAGCCTTCTTCAAAGTCTGATCACCCTGCGTGTAACTTCAATACCCGAAGGGGTAAAAACAAGCTCGTATATGTCCTCGTCGTGCTTGGTACCCCTCATCTTTAGAATTTGTATTCCTCTAACCATCCTTCCCTCATAAACGAAGTGATGGAGTACTATAAGTCCGTGTGCAATAAAATGTTCGGGCTGATACTTTAACGTTTCATACATCTCAGATATTACTAAAGTTGTTATATTCATTGCTTTGATTCCTCTCATAAACTTTGTGAACTCTTTTTCATAAGTCTCTGCAGTAATTCCCTTAAGACTCATCAAGGAGTCGATAACAAGCCTTTTAATTTTTAATGCAGGGACGATTTTGGTAAGGAAGTGGTACAAGTCAAGCGGCGTAAAGTAATACTCTGCAGATTCAACCTTATGTATGTACGCCTCCAACACTTTTTCTATATATGTCTTAACCCTTTCATCGCCAGCATATACTCTCTCTTCATATGGGGCTAAATCGATAAAAAAGAGCTTATTTCTAGAGACTAAGTCTCTTATTGGAAATCTAAATGATCTCTCCATATCTTCAATTATGTTCGACGTTGGTTCAGAAAGTGATATGTATAATCCATTATCACCCTCAAGTGCGCCGTTAACTAGGAATTGTACAGAAAACGTTGTTTTGCCCCCTCCTGGTGGTCCAGTAATTATGTAAAGTCTTCCAGGAATTAAACCTCCAGAAATGAGCTCGTCTAAACCCCTTATACCTGAAGGAATTCTTGGCTGCACACATCATCACCTACATAAATAAAACATATTTACTCTTACTTATTCCTAACGTTCCTTAAATATTTAGAATTCTGCTCATCACATTTTGCATTATCGTGTAGACTGTTGAAGAAATCCAAAACATAGCAACGAGGTGAAGTATTGAGGAGTATCTATGTCCTCCTGACATGTCTCTTATAATTAATGATCCAAAGGCAGCATGAACAGCAATAACTGACAATACTAAAAAGCTTGTAATCCCTATGTCGTAACTTACAGTAAAGATAGGAATCTGTATTGGCAAACCTGCTAAAGATACTTGGCTCATTGTCTTGTTAAGCATAGCCATCATTTGTACAAGTACTCCCATAGACATGGCTATTCCAATGCTAATTCCATATAAAATTCCAGTAACATTAGAGACCAAACTCATCCTTTCTGTCCTTAAGGAAAGCGTCCTAGAAACGTTCTCCGTAACAAGTTTGCTTATAAGAGCTGGGTCTCCTCCAGCAACAACTGAGTCTATGAACATCCTAGTATAGGTCTGAATAAGCCAACTACCGCTTTCATCCATAAAATACTGCCAGGATAAGATCTTATTAATTCTCATCTTCAACCTTTTATGAAGGTTGCTAATTAGCGTATTAAGTTCACCAAAATCATGGCTCATTGCTCTTTCAACAGCGCCTACTAGTCCTTCTGCAGAAGCTATAGCTGCAGCTCCAAGAACTCTAAGAAATGAATCATAATTTTTGTCACGATTCCTAACTCGTTTTTCGTCCTTATATATGAGGATGCCAACTATAAGGAGCGGTGAAAGTGATGTAGAAATAAATGCTGGCCAATACTTTAGAAACAAACCTGCTGGAATAATTACATAGAACATGACTCCCAACATCACAGACGCCACTATCGTGGTTGGTATATACAATCTTGTGAGAATCTGATCAAACTGATATGGAATCTCTCTTGGATCCCCATACAACTTTTCTTCTGGAAGAACTGCCTGGAGGAAATAATAAATTAACCCCTCTATGAAGGCATAAGCTAAAACTCCCGTAAAAAGGAACATGAGTGGGTCGCCACCTGCAATAATAGGTACAATAACTAGGAAAGAGAGAAGAAACATAGCTGAAACTACTGTAGAAACATATATTTCCCTAAGAACCCCTGCGAGTTCTAGCGAAGTTCTATATCTCGTTTCATATTCTACCAAAAGGACTTTTTGCTCCTTTTTAAAGAATTCCTTGAGGTCTTCTCCCACTTCTAATGCCGATGCAAACCTATTCATAAATTCCCTTAATACATCACTAAGTACGTCTTCAGCAACTAATCTTAGAGCCCTTGCTAAGCTAATCTTCCATTTATCAACGAGCATGTATACTCTCCTAAATACTTCTGCTATTTCTCCGTATGTGGGGTCCTCTACTATGCTTCTAATGATAATATCCCTTGGCAAGCCTGCCTCAGCCATAACAGCAAGCCTAGTAATCAAAATATGCATTCTCTCCTCAATTTCCCTTCTTTTTTTGAGTGCTTGAGTTATAGGATATACAAAAATCGCGACAGTTACATATACGGGCAAAGCATATAACGCATACTTTGCAAAGGTCAAATACTTAATAATGGGGAGAAATGTTGGAATTAACCAAAAACTCATAAATGATAGTAATAACGCTACTGGAAGGATTCTGGTGGCTAAATACCTTGAAAATGGCACTCCATAATCCTTATACGCCTTTGAAATTTTTTCTACAATTCTAATTCTAGGCATATAACACACCTAACGCTCGAAGGCGCTTATACTGCAAATGGTAGACCCTCACGACCATATCTTTGGAACCTTACAATGATTCTTAGCACGTCGTTATATCTGAGAATCTTCTGCTCAACCATCTTCTTCAATATTCTTGCTCTGAAGAATAATTCATCATAGATTTGACGAGGATCTTCAAAACCCATGCGTGGAGCAATTTTCTTTTCTAAAATGAAGCTATTGTAAAGCCCTCTGAATATATGCTTATCATCTATAGGATCCCACCTAAATACTGCCCTAGTAACGACTCCACCTAATTCTTTCCTATATCCCTCGATTTCTTCAACAGATATAGTACGTCTTACAAAAGATCCACGATAGTACATTGCCTGTTGGAAAACCCCGATATTAAGGTTGTCGATGAATGTTACTGGAATGTTAATAGGATTTCCTGTAAGCCTTTGAATCATCTTTAATATAGACGAAGCGTGAAATGTCGCCATAACTGGGTGTCCCGTCTGCATTGCCTGGAAAGCAACAGCAGCTTCTGCACCTCTAATCTCGCCTACAATGATGTAGTTTGGCCTAGATCTTAGTGCCGCCCTCAAAAGATCAAACATGGTTACTCTACTTTCCTCCGGTCCGGTCTCTCTCGTGATTAAACGTTGCCAAGTTGGATGTGGTGGCCTTACTTCTGGTGTATCCTCTGCAGTATACACTTTCCAGTCATAAGGTATAAACACAAGGATCGCATTAAGCAATGTTGTCTTACCCGAAGCAGTCTCTCCTGATACGAATATGCTCATACCATTTTCTACTGCTAGCCACAAATAAGCTGCAACCTCGGGAGAAAGTGTTCCCCATGCGATAAGCTGAGTGATGCTTATAGGCTCATCTTGGAATTTTCTTATCGTAAACGATGGTCCCTTGAGCGAGACGTCTGTACTATATATTACATTCAATCTTGATCCATCGGGCAACGAAGCATCGACAATGGGTCTTTGTTCACTTGCTGGGCGACCTATGCGTTCTGTGAGGTTAGCTAAATAAGCTCTAAGCTCCTCTACGGTTTTGAACACAATGTTGGTCTCCATCATTCCGAAAATTTTATGGACAAGATGTAATGGTCCTACTCCGGTACAATGAATATCTTCTAAATATGGATCCCTTGTGAGGGGTGTTAAAGGACCTATTTCTACTAAATCTTTCTTTATATGATATCTAACTCTATCTAACTCCTCCCTCGTGACGTATATCCTCTCTTGTCCAACAAGCTTTGATAAAAATCCTGCACCCGGTGTTGTAGTGACAACTCTATCTAGCAACTCATCAACAAGTGCTTCAAATTCTTCTTTATTTTCCGGAGTTTTCTCATAAGGAGCAAGCCTTAGAATATTGTTTAAAATTCTTTGGTATCTCTCCGGATCTATAGGTTCGGGTTCTATTACATTATACCTCCTATTACCATCCTCATCTGTGAAGACGTGTACGAAAATTGGATCACCCACAGGATATACTATAGAGAATTTTTCCAATCTTCCTAGATCCCTAGTAAGTACTTCCTTAAATTCGGGATATTCTCCATATTTTTTCTTATAGTTTTCAATGTATCTCTGTAGATGCGGATTTCTTTTCATTGCTAACCTGAATTTCTGCGGAATTTCTGGCATTTCACGCCACCTCCGCTATCTCAGTCAATAAACCTATTCTCGGTACAACACGGAAGCCTATAACTTCGGATACATCGGCATTTGCCAAATTGTACCTCCTGACGACAATGTTTCTCCTCAACTCTCCGCCAATCATTGAAGTCTGTAATTCCAAATAAATGTCAACAGTTCCTCTAATGGCATTAAGGACGTCATCACCTAAATCTGATGGATCGATAGTGATTATGACGGTCTTCTCCTTGAGACATATTCTCTTGAAGAATTCTAAGGTCTCGTAAACATTTTCAGGTATCATATCGTACTTCACGAGGGATGAAAACGTGTCGAAGATAGTTACATTCGTGGCAAAAAGTTGTGGTGATGACATAATGGTTCCTAAAAAGTTGCTTCTCTTTTTAGATTTGCCCAAAAGAGGATATACTGGGAATACTTTTAGTTTTTCTTCAAGTATGTGTGAAACGACGGGATAATTCAGAGACTGCATTTGTTCTAGAAATGATCTAAATGTTAGCTCTGAAGTAACGTAAGTGACTGTATGGCCATTATTAAGTAGTCCATATGTAATCCTTTGAGACACTACACTTTTACCGCTACCATAGCTTCCTTCTATAAGTACCACAGCACCCACAGGTAGGCCTCCCCCTAGTTTTTGGTTCAATTCGTCCCTATCAAGGAACATGCTAAAGACTTCCGGCATGATAATCACCTCATGGCCTACCTGTGGGATTAAATTCTAAAATACATCTCGTCTGATACGCCATTATCTAATACAACCTTTACTTTGTGATCTCCTGAAGATAGGCTTACATATATGTGGAACTCCACCACCGTGCCAGGACTCCAGTTTTCTTCGCCGCCCATTATGGTAGCCGTAATATTGCTATCGGGTATCACTAACCCGTCTATTATTATAGTAACTTTTGACGTGTATAATATATTCTTCCCTGTATTTTTCACATATATTATTAGTTCTTCAGTAGTAGAGTTATAAGGAACTGATTCTGGATCATTTATTATTGTAATATCGCTTTTTAGTACACTAGAGACAATATCTGACCTAACTCCTATATCCGATGAGAGTTTATAGGTTATTGTAGTAAATATCCCCGCCAATGTTACTGCAACAATAACCGCTGCAATAAAGAATATTGACTTGGTTGCAGATGTATCCAGACCCATGTTAATTCCCTCCCTAAGGAACTAAATTTGTCCCCACGATCACACTATGGTCACGTTGGCATATGCCGCTACGCCGTATTCTGTAACTATCGCAACCCTAGTAGGAGCAGATGTAAGCGATATTGTTACAGTAACACGTTCCCCAGGAAATGCCTTTGTTGTACTAGAGGCTGCCGAGACGGTATACGTATATTCAGTAACATTGCCTATGAATGTCCCATCCACTAGTATGTTTGTAAGGTCTAAATTTAGAACTGTATCGCCGCGATTCTCAAATGTGATAATCAGAACACCAGAAGAGGAGTTATAAGTAGCATTTAAAATAGAAATGATGGTATGAACTTTTGAAGATAAAATCTCAGCGTTAATTTTTTTAGCTTCAGATAACTCATCAAGATAATTAAAATAAGATGCTCCTAAAACTCCTGCCATCAAAAGAAATGTAGAAAAGAGAACTGCAGACACCGCAATTTCACTAAACCCCATAGTAGCCCTCCAGGCTACGCCTTAACTTTCTAATCTCCATCTCAATGGAGTTCAGCAGATCCTTATCGATCTCTTCGCCTTTGATACGCATTATGAAGATCAATGACTTAATGTGATCTTCTGCTGGAAGTCTCCAGTCTTCTATTGTCCTCTTAATCTCTTCTTCTGGTTTCACAGTAGTGCCTCCAAATTCTGCTACCAGTTCTTCTTCACTATAAGAGACGTCCTGAATTACACCTCTCGCATAAGCCATTAGCTGTCTCTTTGCATAATCGCTTATCCATCCTATGTCTTTGTAGTACTCTAACAGGAGAGGCAATGTTTTGCGATCTACCCTCTCTAGGAGGAAGCCGATCCATCGTAGGGTAATTGTCGTCGATATAAAGTCATTAGGTATCTTTTCTAGGATTGGTTTGGGCGGCTTTAGTATTCCTGTTGGCTTTTCTTTCATTTTTTCTGGTATTTCTTCTACTCTCACTTCTGTTGGTTTTACTTCCCGTTTTTCTTCAACTGGTGTTGGTGGTACTTCTGGTGCCTTTTCTTCTAATGCTCCTACTATTTCTTCTATTGGTACCTCCTCTGGCTTCTCCTCCACTTTTTCTTTTGTAGGGGGTTGTGCTGGAGCCTCCACGAAAGGATTAATCTGTTGAGATACGAGTTCATATATGGACGTGAGCTTTCTTATCTGATTGTCCTTTTCCCTCAAATCATCCCTAATTGTGTCTATATCCCTTCTAAGGTTTTCCACTGCTGAGGTGAGACGTGACACACGCTCCTGAATCTCTTTAAGCGCTACCTTTATTTCGTCAAGTTCTGGGGGAGGTCCAGGTGCTGATGCTGGCATTTCCTGTGGGCCTGGAGGACCCTCTGATTCTTTTACTGGTATCACTTGCTCCTCTTCCCCTAGCAGTTCCTCCAATTCTTCTAATTCCAATTCTTCCTCTTCTTTTTCCTCCTTTTTCTTGCGACCCAAGACCATGATGGTCACCTCTTATTATTACTTCCTCGCACCTCTTATTTTACTCTGACTCCTCTACGAAATTACTATGTAACGTCCAATGTAAACGTCGGGAGTCCAAGTATCAACGAGTGATGGTATTCCCGGCTGAGGGATTATCTTTATTTGCAGCCTAGTCTGAGTGGTGAGGTTTAATCCTGCCGCAGTTGCGTTAATGTATATTCTCACAATGTCCCCATGGTAAATTATTGGCTCAGTAACACTAAACGTCCCAGAAGAGTTCCTTATGAGTTTTACTGAGAAATGTGTAGCGTCGGCCACTATTGGCGTAGTACTAGATGTCTCAATGCCACCCCAAACAAGGGTGGCGAGACTACTGCCATCTGTGATTTCAATGATGAGTTTTCGCAAGTCTATGGGATCGCTTCCACTAAGTACTGTCATATCCAGGAGTAGATAGTTTATCTTGGTATCCAATGTGCCAGTTGAGGAATTATATCGATCCCCAACGAGTCCCAATATTTTCACGCCGCTTGAAACTTCTGATATGGCATTTGTAGCAACGTTTTGGGCACTTTGCTGGGCCATGTAGGTTGTTTGTATTATGACGCCAGCAGCTACTGCTGCCACTAGGATAGACGCTATAAAGACTAGTAACCCACCAAGTCCACTTTCGGCTCTCTGGTCGCCACTGAAAGTCGCTGGCACCACTAGTCACCACTAGAAATAAACTAGGAAGGAGGAACTGCTAGGTTTATACTAGTGATACGTACGTCTTTCCTGCGAATGTAGCTGGTGTGGTAAACTCTTCAAGGGTTGGTACTCCGTGCTTAGGTATAATCTTTATAGTAACTTCCGTCTGGGGTCCAATACTCCACCCTTCAACACTAATCACAATCTTAAGAAGGGTCCCTTGAGTAACTACTGGAGATGTTTTACTGAACTGATTATTGGGATCTCTAAGAACTACTACTGTGAAATCTGTGTTAGCAGTTGCGTTTTCTTCGGCAGAAGTAATGTCTGTGAGAGTTGTGTTGGCAGCCCCCAACCAGCTATAGTCTAACTTCAGGTTCGCTTCATGAGTTCCATCAGTAATTTCAATTATTGTGTTGTTGAGATCTATAGCATCACTACCTGCATGTAGCGCAACTTTTAGGTAGATGTATTTAAGCGTATTAGTGGTATTATCCACTTTGCCTTCTACGCTTAGAATCTTAAAGCCATTAGATACATCTTTAATCGATAGCTCCGCTGTAGTTTGTGCTCTCTGCTGGGCCATGTAGGTTGTTTGTATTATGACGCCAGCAGCTACTGCTGCCACTAGGATAGACGCTATAAAGACTAACAGGGCTCCCATACCGCTCTCAGCACGGCGGTCCGCAATAAAGCGGCGGAAGCCTTCAAATCTTGGTCTAGGCATTTCTCACTCACCCCAATCCCTATCGAACGGCTTCACCTCCCTCCTTTTTAGGAGGGAAATTAAACGGGGGTTGAACCCCGGGGAGGATCCGCCTGTTTTCCACCGGCGCCTCAGGTTACAGACGGACCCTCCCAAATTGATACTCCTGACTTCAGCTTAAATAATGTTTACGCAGAAAATCTTGGTGTATTATAATCAAATTTAAGTTTACTCTCTGATTATCAAAATTGATAACCATAGAACTTGTCAAATCAAAAATTCAAAAACCAAAGAAAACTTGAGAGTATATATGGGTGTCTGTATGAATTTCATAAAATGATATTCAGAATCTAAAATTAGGAGAGATGCTAAAAGCAAAAATAAAGACAAAGATGAGGAAACTAAAAAGAGTTCTTTGATAATATCCAATGAGTAAGCGATTCTGTAAAGTCAAACATATCTAGTTCTTCTTTACCGCTTTTCATTAGCCATATGAGGCGCATTGCCTTCATGTGATCCTCGAAATCCATGAACCCCTTAGTCTCATTGCTTTCTGGGAGCATTTTTATGCACGTAACTATGTCCACAAGATCTTCTCTGGATATTACTCCTAATTTCTCATAATACGCAGCTACGCGTTGCGCTTCCTCTCTTCCAAGATTTTTCACAAGATGTTTTGCCAGCGCTAGTTTATACAATAGCTCAATCACCGTTATTGCACCTCAGACGAGGTTCACATAGCGATCGCCAAAGAATGGAGGTACTGTAAACTCTTCAATCAATGGATATCCATTTGGTGGGATTATTTTAATAAAGACGTTTGTACCAGGCTTCATGTCTAGCCCAATGGCTGAGGCATTTATGAATATCAGTATAATGTCTCCTGAAGTCACTATAGGATACTCTGGACTGAAGACACCGCCAACGTCTAATATTGGATACGCCGAAAAGTGCTCGGCATCTGCAGAGTTCTTAGTAGTATAATAGTCCGTCATATCTTGGCTTAAGTTCATTGTGAGCGATACTTCAGTCTGACCGTCTGTGATTTCTATTACGGTTTGTCCAAGATCTACTCTGTCAACACCGCCCATAAGGCTAAGCTTTATCATCAAGAACTCTAGACGATCCGAGTAGAAGTCTATGGGCATCATGTATACAACAACATAAACTCTTTCTACGGTATGATTGCCGTTATCGTCAAGACCTACGAGTATTGGTCTTGATAGAAGTGTCTGGTAGTCTTTAGCAAATACGTCGACCTTTACATACGCTGTAGGAACATTAAAGATTACACGACCACTAACGTCTGTAATTGCAACTTTTTGACCTCCAGCCCATATTATGCGAACAGTAGCTCCGGATATAGGTAACTGTGATCTAAGATCTTTGACATCAATAATTAGCTCTGAAATTCCTATTTCTATTAAGTTTACCTCTAGAGTTACGTTGTTATAAGGTGCCGAGGTTCCAAAAGTCGATGATGTTATCGTAAACTCTTGAGGCACATAATAACCGTTAGCCTCCGCATAAATCTTGATCGTCTGAATAGAGTACTGAGAGACGTTAACGTAGATGATTCCTACTCCAGTCTCATTTGTTGTTGTTGTCTCGATATTAACCAGCTTGTTATTGTTATCATACTCATAAACATAAACAGTAGCTCCTGATAACGGGTTGTTACTCAGTGCATCATATACTGTAGTTATAACGTAAAATCCATATGATTGTGTTGCAGAGTCATTATTCGTTGTTACATTAGTAATCAGTATTTCTTCGGTTGCTAGAACTTCACGCTTTGTAATGTGCTCTCCAACAAGACTCATTAACTCATCTGCTCCTGGAAGCAGCCTATCTCCTGCAACATTCTTTATGGCAAATGTACCTGAAACCATGTAAAGAATCTGTTCTGAGCTTCTTTCAGCCTGCTGTCTGAAGAGGTTTACAGCATTTATAAGAACTGCAGCCGCCATTGCTGAAACTATGAGGAAAGCAATGAATATAATTAGGGTACCCATACCTATGTCTGCCCTTTCGTTGTTCACAAACCTTCTAATGATATTGTACATTCTCGCTATCATTGGACATCACCTCCCAGGATCCCTTCAGAAACAGTTCTGAGGACTTTTGTGTCTAAGGTTCCTAGAGGATATGTCCTCTTGGAAATATGTCCAGTAGCGTGGAGAACGTACGTTCTTACTGTTCTCTTTGTTAAACCCTTCGGCTGATCTTCAGAAAATCCCCTACCGCGAGGGTTCGTAAGAATATCATTAAAGATATGTTCAACACCTAACCTATCAACCATCAAGATCCTAACCTACCTGGGGGCCCGTCCTGAGGCGCCGGTGGAAAACAGGCAATGGGGTAAATATCACTCAATGATTATCATTAATGAAAATCACTTATAAAACTTACTTTGTGGTTGGTTTTATAAATGATTTATATATAAGGAGAAATGGACCTCGGGCTAAGAACAAAACTTTATAAAAATCGTGGGTTTTCGTAAATAGTAGCTCAAAAATATGGGGCCGTGGGGTAGCTTGGTATCCTTCCGGCCTTGGGAGCCGGCGACCCGAGTTCAAATCTCGGCGGCCCCACCATTATATTACTTCCGTTTTTTCCTACGTTGCATACCCGCAATAAAAATGAGAGCTAAAGCCATGACTATAGAAGAGTATAGCATCAAAGGGCTTATTGATATTCCCCCGCCCTCACCAATAGACACTATTCTCTTGTCCAAAAGGCCGACGTATATATTTTTGCCATATATTATAGGCCCGCTCAATCCTTTAATTAAATTTAACCCTGCAGAGATCTTCCAATACTCAAATCTCGCTCCTGCAAACTCCGCTCTATTCCAGATTATTGTTCCAGTTTTCTTATCTATACAATATATGTAGCCATAATCGTCAACTAGATACACATAATTTTTAGACACAGCAATTGTAGATGAGGATTCATGGTTTAGTGCCGTTGACCAAATGATATCTCCCGTATCTTTATCTATGCAATACACATAAGTATCTGCAGAAGCCACAAATACAAATGTCTCAGAAACAGCAGGGCCTCCAAGGGCAGGACCCCTTAATTTAACACTCCAAACAAGATTTAGATTTTCATCTAAAGCATAAACAAAACTTTCGCTAGTTGTAAAATAAATTCGTCCTTCGCTGTAGATTAACGCCCCTACAATCCCTCCTCTGATCATTGTAAGATTAAAAACCATTTTAGTGATATTCCACGTAGTTTTATCTAATTTGATAATTCTTCCCCTATATGTTCCTATATATACGTACCTTTTTCCATCATATGCGGCTTTTGCCCATATGTACTCTCTAAAATGATATGTCTTAACTATTTCCCTTTTTTCGATATCAAAAACATATATCCTCCCAGTATCGTCAAAGAATATGAGGTATCTATCGTCCACTAAAGTTGGAGTAATCGCCGTTTCATTTTCAAGTTCGTATTTCCATAAAATTTTTCCTGTATATGCATCAAGTGAGAAAATAGCCCCATCCCTAATAAGTACATAAAGCTTTCCCTTACTATAGACGGGAGATGCAATTATTCCTCCCACGGGATTTATTGCAGCCCAGGTAAATGGTAAGGCTACTTGTGTTTCCCAAATTTTTGAGCCAAGCTCAGTACTAATCGCATAGACCTTACCATCCATTGACGTTACATAAATTATGCCATTTACAGCTATAGGCCTTGCAGCTACAATATCGCCAGCATATTGAGTCCACAAAATAGTATCTATTTTTGAAGAGTATTCTGGATAGTACGAGGTATTCTTCTCGTCAAATCTTTCACATACCCAGTCCAATTGTTCTGTAGCTCCAACAAAAATTTGTGAGATGAAGATTATGAAAAACAACAGAACTTTCAACATCCTTGACCTTGGGTTTCTTCCACTCATATTAACTCCTCTAACCGTGCTCCATGTTAAGTCGTAACTTAAATATACCATTTGACGTAATAAAATAAAGTTAAGTATCTCCTCAATATCAACTCTGATAACCTCAAGATAATTGTTATAAAGTGTTAGTCAAAAAGTGTATTGTCGGTGAGAATCATGGCTGAGAGTAATCAGAGATCTTTACTCTTGAAAGCATTATCAGATCAGTACATACTCAGAATCATTGCATATTCTGCATACACTCCCCGATCCATTCCAGAAATGAGTCAAAACTTAAGGATTCCAATAGCGTCGTGTTATAGAAAGGTAAAACTCCTTGAACAACTTGGATTGATTGAAAAAGTAGGATCCAAACTAACCATTGAGGGTAAAAGAGTTGCGCTTTATAGGTCTAAAGTGAGTAGACTCTCTATGGAGATGCATGGCTCAAAGATGGTTATTAAGATAAAAATTGACGATCGTATTCTTCAATATAATATGAATATTATCTAAAGCTCTTTGATTCCTGTTTTTATTATTTTCAGCAGTGTATTTCAGTTTTGAGAATTACCTCAAAACTGTTTTTAATGATTCTCAATATCAACTTCAATTGGTGATAGTAATGTCGCAGAATCCTCTTGACGTCGGTAAAATTCTTATGGACAGACATTCTCTCAAAATCCTAGCAACAACCACCATAATGCCAAAAAGTGTTCCCGAACTCAGCATGTCTTTAAAGATTCCAATAGCGTCGTGTTATAGAAAGGTAAAAGCATTAGAAGCGCTAGGTCTGCTAGAATGTGTAGGAACCACACTTACTCCTGACGGAAAGAGAGTTAGACTTTATAAATCGAAAGCAGAGGGAATAAATATTGAGTTTGCAGGCGAAAAACTTAAGATAATAATAAAATTTGGTGAAAACATCAGAAAAATTGAGACAAAAATACTATAAAGGGCCTTTTTCTTACCAAGTTGCGTGTTTGGTGTTTATACAACTAGCTTTTTAAATCATAAAAAATCTGCATGATGTAGATATGTATTTCAAACACTTATCTTGTTTTCACACTCATGATATCAAAACACCAGCTCTCATGTTGATGATGGGGAGAGGCTTAATTATATTAAGTAAGTACTAATTAACTTTGACTAGTGATGTATTTCCACTGCAAGATCACGCTTAGTAATACTGCATAAACTAGCAAATATTACGTAAAACAACCTCGTACAGTAGAGTCTCTTATAGAGCTCTTCTGTAAGCAAATTATATTGATACAGGAGGTGATTTCAGTGATATACCCCCACAATAGTAATCATTCAAATACTAGCAACAACGAGGTACCATATGAAAAGGCCAAATATTTAATTATAGCAGAAATAAAGGTTGATGGTATTGTAAACCGTTCAGATGTTATTGGAGCAATATTTGGTCAAACAGAGGGTTTGCTTGATGATTTAGACTTAAGAGAAGCTCAGAGGAGCGGCAGAATAGGGCGCATAGAAGTTCAGCTAGACCATAAAAATGGTAAAACCTACGGAAAAATATCGATCCCCTCTAACTTAGATCAAGTAGAGACTGCGATCGTGGCTGCTGCTGTGGAGCAGGTAGAAAGGGTGGGGCCCTGTCATTCTGAAGTTAAAGTAATTGAGATTCAAGACCTTAGAAAGAAAAAAAAGGAGATGATCATTGACAGGGCCGTACAGCTTTACTATGAGATGAAAAACAAAATAAGCACACAAGGAGCAACTATAAGAGAGATTGTAATAGAAAAAGTAAAAGATTACGAGATAATTGAATATGGACCAGATAGATGTCCTGCAGGTCCTGAAGTAGAGACTTCTGGCGAAATTATCATAGTAGAAGGAAGAAACGATGTTCTTAATCTTCTCAAGAATGGATACAAAAACGCTATAGCTGTCAAAGGAACAAATGTTCCTAAAACTATAATCAGGCTAAGTCAGGAGAAAACTGCAACGGCATTCGTAGATGGGGATCGTGGTGGTCTAGCCATTCTTAAAGAGCTCTTACAGGTAGCCGACATAGACTATGTAGCTGTTGCTCCAAGAGGGTGGGAAGTAGAACAATTATCCTATAAACAAATACTCAAGGCTCTGAGAAGTAGACTAAACGTGAGACATCTTATGAGCGCTAGTGGTGCGAACAACAGAGAAGAAGCTATTAACATCATAATACAAAAGGTTTTAGAGCTTATGGAGAAAACTCTCAGAGAGGAGATGGAAGAATACAAAGAGAAAGTTTCTGGTAGAATTTCGCATCCTCATGTTCCAGAGACAATTAAAAGAGTCGAAGAGGGTCCTTCAAAAGCCATATCACCTCAAACCACTACAAAAACTACTGAAGCCGAAGTGTCTAAGCCGGTAGAGAAGTCTATACCTTCCTTATCAAAAGCAGCAGAAGCCGAAGCTGTCCAAAAATTACAAGCAATACAACAAAAGGCAATAAAGGTAACTCCAGAAGCGTTGGCCGCTCCTGAAGGTCTTATTGAATACGTAAAAAAGGTAGCAGGCGTTGACTTTAATGAATTAATAGAGAAGAGACAAGCAATTATCCTAGACAAATCAGGAAAAACTCTAAAAACTGTCGCAGTAAGGGATCTAATAAACGAGCTAAGGGGCGTAAAGAAAGCGCATATGTTAGTACTTGGTGGAATTATAACTCAAAGACTAGTAGATGCTGCATACGAGAGTGGAATAACGCACATTGTGGGTCTAGATACTAGAAGTGTCGTAAGGCTTCCTCATGACTTAATAATAATTACTAGACACAATACAACCAAGAATACCTGATCTTCCCTTTCCTTTTTCTTATTAATTTTCCTAGGATGGAGATATTAATGAAAAAGTTTAAAAGAAGGGTGCAATTGACTGGAAAATCTACTTATATAATCTCCTTACCTAAAGAATGGACGTCGACGGTGGGTCTTAATAAAGGAGACGAGGTTATTTTAGAGATTTTACCCGACCTTGCGCTTAGATTGTACCCTATCAAAGAGGGGGTCACCATAAAACTTTGCAAAAACGTTGATTTAAAACTAAATAATTTTGAGACTGCCATTATTGAGACTATTTCTGCATATTTAGCAGGTTATGATAAAATAAAAGTAAAAACTCAAGCTAACAACGCCATAATTAATAAAAAATTAATTGAAACCATAAAAAACAAAATAATAGGACTAGAAATCCTAGAGGAAACTTCAGATAGCATTAATATGTACTCCATTTTGGATGATGCCTCTATTTTGTTGCTTGACGTCTTAAAAAAACTTGTGGTCACAGTAAATTCTATGCTTGACGATATAGAGGTCGTCCTCTCCGACCCTAAAAATAAAGAGGTTATAATGAACATAGTTGCGAGAGACAACATTGTGGATAAGCTATTTCTTTTTGCTTTGAGAAATTTAAATCAAATACTAACAGGACGGGTTCCTTTATCTAATACACCTATGAAAAATTTATCTGAAGCCCTTTATTTGACCATAGGGCTAAAAGGTATTGAGAGGATAGCGGATCACACAGAAGTCATAGCAAAACATATACTGGAAAATGACGGTTTAAATATTCCTACGGAGCTTATAGATGTCTACAAATCCGTTAAGGAGCTTACTAAAAAGGCATTAAACGCATTTATCAACGTGAATAAAAATGTGGCTTCAGAAGTTTTACAAAGGATTTTACAACTAAAATCTAAGGAAATTTCATTTACATTAGGAAATCTTGATATCCATGATGCGTTACGGCTACAATTTATTTTAGAGAGCATTAAAAGAATAATAGCATATACGATAGATATTATTGAAGCAACAATAGATATTGCAACCATTAGAGAATACAATGAGAGTCTTAAACTCTAGTTAGTCATAGCAAGAAGTTTAAAACATATTTGAGAATATAAGGACGATCTGTTTTATTTCCAAAAAGTTCATTTGCGAGATTTTGTCCAAAATTACAGCAAATAAAAACTACTACCAAATGAAAACACTATGCATGCTATACCTTCCATTTTGAGGACGGAAACATTTTAATTGTTCATAAGAGTTGTGTTGTTTAAGGCTACCCTCTTTGCTGGAGGGTATATTATGCACAAAGAAGAGATAATCCAAATACACAGAGTTTTATATCTTATTGCCGAATACTTAAAAACAAAGAGTCTCGTTAAAACGTTAAATGAATATGAGGCTTTTATGATAAGACCGTTCCACATTAATAGATCCAAAGATGAACATTTAACTGCTATTTTTGTGTTAAGCAGAGAGATTCTTGAAAATATTATAGAAAACGATGGTATATCCAATAAACGTGAGATTCTAATAACCATTAATGCGATAAACAATCTTATCTCAAAGAAGTTTAGACCAACATTTGTTGAGAGCGATAGAAGAGCTAAAAAAGAGTCTTTAAGCGTTATTCAAAACAGAAATTCATAACTCTTATTTTTCTTAAAAAATATTTTATAAAAAGAGAGAGATTACTGTCTTTTTACACGAATTCTAGCATCTGCAACCATTAAGCCCTTCCTGTAGAGGAATATTGGGTTGGCGTCTAACTCCTGTATCTCGGGATTCTCATAGACAAGCCATGAAATTCTTACGATAGCCTCTGTCAATGCATCGATATCAAGAGGTTCACGTCCACGCGCTCCGGCAATTATAGGATATCCACGAATTTCCTTTACCATCTCTTTAGCTTCGTCAGTTCCTATTGGTGCAACTCTAAACGTAACATCCTTGAGAATCTCGACAAAGATTCCTCCCAAACCGAACATTACTGTAGGTCCAAACTGGGGGTCTCTTGTGGATCCGACGATGACTTCGGTTCCCCAAGGAGCCATTTCCTGTACAAGAATACCCTCTATACGGGCGTCAGGTACGTGTTTCTTGACGTTTTCTAGTATTTCGTTATATGCTTTACGAACCTCCTCCTCGTTTTTTATATTGACCTTAACTCCGCCTACATCCGATTTATGAACGACATCTGGTGAGACTATCTTTAGAACTACTGGGAATCCTATTTTCTTGGCGTATTCAACAGCTTCGTCTTCAGTCTTAGCCATAGCAACCCTTGTTACGCGAACGCCGTAAGCTGCCAGAAGTTCCTTCGCTTCGTCTTCAAATAACCATTCTCTGCCTTCCGAAAGTACTTTTTCTATAATTTTTCTAGCTTTCTCACGGTCAATACCTTCAGGTGGCGTCGGTTTAATTAATGGTCTTTCAGTCCACTTCGTATAATGCCTTATCGTTGCCAAAGCTTTTACTGCAAGTTCAGGCGCGTCGTAGGCAGGAATCTTGTTTTCTTTGAGCCAATCGAGAGCTTGATAAACTTCTTTGCCTCCGATGAACGAGACTACTACAGGCTTCTTCATTCCTCCTGACTCGTCTATAGCTTCCTTTATAGCCTTTGCAATCTCCATAGGATCAGTGTGAGCCGTGTGACAGTAGAGAACCACCATTCCATGTACATATTCGCTTTCAAGAGCTACTTTTATTGCTTCTTTATACTCTTTTTCAGTAGCCATTCCAGTAAGATCTACGGGGTTCTTTGGACTTCCGAATTCTGGCATGCATTTACGGAATTTGTTCTTTAGCTCTTCTGGTATGTCTGGTAAAGGTATGCCGTACTTCTCTCCGGCATCTGTGCTTAATACTCCGACTCCTCCACCGTTTGTTATTATTACCCAATTGTCTCCTTGCATTTTAGGACATAACGCTAAGGCATTTGCTTTTACAAACATGTCTGTAAGATCCTCGGCCATTATTACCCCGGCCTGCTTAAATGCGGCTTTATAGACGTTGGCACTACCTGCTAGTGATCCTGTATGAGACATTGCAGCCGCCGCTCCGCGTTGTGAAAGGCCTGCTTTTAGTGCAACTACAGGCTTAACTTTAGATGTTTCAGAGCTTACTTCAATGAATCTCCTACCATCTTTCACTCCTTCTATGTATAGAGCAATAACCTTTGTTTCATCGTCATCTTTTAGGTACTCCACGAAGTCTGAGAAGTTCAGGTCCGCCATATTTCCAATGCTTATGAATTTGCTAAGTCCGACTCTATCGATCCAAGTTCTTCCAATAAGTGCTACTCCCAAAGCACCACTCTGAGATATAAGGGCTATTTCTCCTTCATAGGGCATACCCATAGCAAAACTAGCGTTAATTTTGTGCTTTGTGTTACAAACTCCAACAACATTAGGGCCTACGATGCGCATCCCGTATTTCCTTGCTATTTCAAGCACCTGCTCCTCTAATTTCCTTCCTTCTTCTCCTACTTCACTAAATCCAGACGTTATGATAACCAATCCCTTAACGCCCTTTTGCCCACACTCTTCGACTACCTGGAGCACGATTTTTGCTGGAACAACAATAACTGCAAGATCTATTTCATCTGGAACCTCAAGTACGCTTTTATAAGCCTTTAGACCAAGAATTTCTCCGCCCTTGGGATTTATTGGATATATCTTTCCTTCATATCCTGCTTTCACTATGTTCTTAAGAACTTGGTGTCCTATCTTCTCTGGATTGTGGGATGCACCAATTACTGCAATGCTTTTAGGGTTCAAAATACTCGTTATCTTCATCACTGTTTCTGGTTCCAAATTGAAACACCTCCACTAAGTTCCTTCTGGTATCTGGATGTCCGAAATCATTTATGGGAGATTTTTAAGAGCATATGTCAAAGCTTATTACACCTTTAAGGGAAGCCGATAGGGCTGAATAATAAAACGAGTGCTCATGTTTTAACTATTATCTTTTACTTTTACAATAATTTACGATAATTCTTTCTATGAAAACCTAAAAAATATGAACACGAAATGTCATGACAGATTTTAGTGAAAAATGTCTGAAAGTATTGTTCACCACCTAATCTCTTTCTCGTTCCAAAAGACAAAGTTTTCCCAATGAGATCTCTGCAAAAGAGTATAAAAGATTTTTAGGCCTATTTTCATATATTCAAAAATCTATTTACTCTCCATTCATCCTTTGGTTTCGTAAGGAGAACTACTCTGCTATCCTCTCTTTCATCTGCAATTACATAAGACATTTCTTCCGCCAATTTTTCTGCGAAATCCCTTACTTCAAAGTGTTTTGGTGAGTTTTCTGGAGACAACCTATACCGGGAGTATCCCATATACATATACGCTTTTACTTCTACGAAATCAGGATTTGCTTTCTCTAACAACCTAGCATACTCTGGAATGAGTTTTTCGTCCATATTAAGGCCCTTAATTGCAGTCACCCTAATAGTCCTCCTTGCGTTTATTGTACTCATAAGCTCTAAAGACCTGTTAACTCGTTCCCAAGAGTTCTGGATTCTTGGAACATTTATTTTTTTGTGTAGTTCTTTATTAGGCGCAGTAATGCTTATATAGAGTTGTGTGGGCTCTTGCTCATTAATCAATCTCTCGATTGTTTCAGGAACTGCCCCATTCGTTACAACAAACGTTGTGAACCCTTTCTTATGATATGCCTCAACGAGTTCTGGAAGTCTGGGATAAAGTGTAGGCTCACCAGTGAGGGATATAGCAACGTGTATGGGGTTATATGCTTCTTCAAAAAGTTCCTTAGGTACTCTTGGGTCTCCTTTATAGCCCGATAACAACTGTCTCTGTCCCTTTATGCTCTCCTCTACAATGAAACTGGGATCGTCGGGGTCCTCCTCAAAGTTTGTGTTGGTAAATCCTTGAAATCTCCAGCAATGTAAACATGCGAATGTACAATGATCTACTGCAGGAGTCATTTGAACGCATCTATGACTTCTTATTCCATAAAAAGTTCCTTTATAGCATAGTCTCTTGTTTACTAGCATTTCTTTCGTCCAATAACAAACCTTGACTGCTGAGTGATTTCCTATTAGATAGTATCCTTGTCTTCTAAGAATTGAGGCCAATTGAGGATGAACCATTATAATCACCTTACTAAATTCAAGCACTTAACTACTTGATAATTAATCTTTGTATAGCTCGAAGATTAGAACTATTCCCTTATTTAAAATTATTCTCTTTGGAAATCTTTTCAAGAATTTGTCTTAAAATGCTTAATCCAATTTACTCTATCTAATTTATGATGTTCTCTTCATAAATATCCGCTATTATGTGATATTAAGCAAAATTTTTTATTTTTAAACTTACTTAAAAGAAATAGTTTGCTCTAGAGTAGTGTTACGAAACAAAAAAGGTGCTCTATGAAAATGACTGGGACCGCGGCGTTGATATCATTTTTATTGGTTGTATTTATTTCCATAATAATTGTAAGAATTGGAAGTACAGCCTTAGAAATGACTGGCTTATCTAGGGAAGTTGCTGCCTTTCAAGCTCAGTCAGCATTTTCTGGTGTAGGTTTCACAACATCCGAATCAGAACATGTAGTTTCACATCCTGTAAGAAGAAAAATAATAAGGACTCTCATGTTTCTTGGTAGTGCTGGAATAACATCCGCTATAGCGACGCTAGTTTTGACTTTTGCAGGCACTACTGCTGAAGAGGCCCAACTCAAGTTAATTTATATTCTCATAGGCCTTGTAGCCCTTTACGTGTTCTCTAAATCCAAAATTGTAGATAGAGTTCTCCGTAAAATTATAACAAAAGCTCTAGAGAGGTTTACATCAATAAAAGTCTATGATTATCATCAGCTTTTAGGACTTAGCCGGGGATATACTATCAGCGAAATTCGTGTAAAAAGAAATAGTTGGCTAGCAAATAAAATGCTAAAAGAGCTCCAATTAGACAAAGAAGGTATTCTTGTTTTAGCCATATACAGAAAGGGTCCTAAGGGGAAAGAACTTTTCTTAGGTGCACCAAGTGGTGAGACTAAGCTATTACCTGGAGATATTATTGTGTGTTATGGACCAGAAGAGGCTCTAATAGAGATCTCCAAGAGACTTAAGGGTATAAAAGGCGCAAAAGAGCACGAAAAGGCTGTTGAGAGCGCCAAGATTAGAATGACTCAAGAACGTATGGAATTCGAAAAGGAGAGTGTAAAATAACATGTTATAGAGTGTTCTTATACTCAACGTCAAAATATTTAAGTATCTTCTCATTAATATTCGTAGCTCACACTCATAAGGATCATTATTATTTGAGGTGCTAAATATGGTAAAGGGTCTCTATCACTACCTAAGACTTGCGTGGAAGCGACCGGATACTAAATACGGATCACCACAATGGCGTAGGCTTATCGAATGGAGAAATGGGCCTTCTGTAGTAAGAGTAGAAAGGCCTACTAGACCTGACAGGGCTAGATCTTTAGGATACAAAGCAAAACAAGGATTTATCATTGTAAGAGTAAGGGTCAGAAGAGGTTCCCTAAGAAAACCCCGTCCAAGATCCGGTAGAAAACCAAAAGGACTTGGTGTACTAAAGATTACTCCTAGAAAGAACCTACAACGCATCGCAGAAGAAAGGGCTGCTAGAAAATTCCCCAACCTTGAGGTTTTGAATTCTTATTGGGTAGGACAAGACGGTCTTTATAAATACTACGAAGTAATAATGGTTGATCCTCACCACCCCGCAATTAAAAATGATCCACATATTAACTGGATTTGTCAGCCTCAACACAAAGGAAGAGTTTTCCGCGGACTAACTTCTGCTGGAAAGAAATCTAGAGGACTTAGGAACAAAGGTAAGGGAGCAGAAAAAGTTAGACCATCAAATAGAGCAAATAAGAGGAAGGGCAACTAACTTAAATTTTTCTAACTTATTTTTAATTTCTTGTCACAAAACTCCCTTAGTGGCGTTTTGCAACAATTTTTATTATATCTCTAAACTTCAACTCATAATCTGCGCCCAGTATCTTCTTCGTCCTGACATCTATAGCTCTAATAAAACCTTCTCCTATCTCTGTGTGAATTTTATAAGCTAAATCCAGAGCAGTACTACCTTTAGGCATTAAATACACGTCTGGCAAAACATTGCCCTCAGTATCAGTAAGTTTGTTCTCATCTTCAACCGGGAATACTGGGATCAACTCTAATATTTCAAAAGCTACAGTATCAAGTACTTGTTGAACTCCTGTGGATCCATACTTCCGTAATACCGCCTCCCTAATTCTCTCAAGGGCTGCTTTTTGTTTTTCTGTAAGATCTTGTGGCTTGAGTATTTTGAAATCGTTATCTCCTGGGCGGTAATAGATTAACCCTGCTTTTGCTGCCTTCCTCAGTGCAAGCTCTGCTTCTGAAGATGTGGGGATAACTTTAATATCCTTGAAAGACATCAAATCTTTCATAAAATCCTCATCAGCAATGTCCGCCTTATTTGCTGCAATAACCATTGGCTTACTCATTTTCCTTATTTCGGAGGCTAACAAAAACAAGTCTTCATCATTCCAAGTTGTGGGCTTCTCTGGATCTTTTCCAACGTTTTTAATTGCCTCTGCCAATTGGTTTTCTGTTACCCTCAGCCCGGATAGTTTATCATATAATATTTTTTCTAATGCAATTTTTTCAGCCTCCACCCTCCTTGCTAAGCGTTTCCAATCTTTTGTTATTATCCCATATATCCAATAATCAATTTCTTCTAAAAGCCATAAAACATCATCTCTAGGATTATGGCATTTCTTCCCACAAATCTCTCCCTGCTCGTTTGTAGTCCCGCTAGCATCTACAATATGGACTAAAGCATGTGCTTGTCTTAAATCATCCAAAAATTTATTTCCTAATCCTTTTCCTTCATGGGCGCCCGGAACGAGTCCTGCAACGTCTATTAGCTCGATAGGCACATACCTTATTCCATCTAAGCATATAGAATTCCTTGGATTACATTTAGTGTTAAACTCTTTACATGCACATTTCACTCTTACATAACCTACGCCAATATTGGGTTTTATTGTTGTGAATGGATAATTTGCAATTGGAACCTCACTTAAAGTTGCAGCTGCAAAAAATGTAGATTTTCCTACATTGGGTTTACCAACAATGCCTATGAGGGTGGACATTAGATACTCCTCCAAAATTACTCTTGTTCAAATAACTCCTCAATATTTGGCAGGAGTTTTTCTCTTTCAATTCTGTCTTTTTCTAGATCTTCGTCACGCATAAATTCTACCCCTGCAGAGCTTATCACTTTACCATAAACCTGAGCTCCCCGCACAATTTTCACTTCATTTGCAATAATTCCATTATTTACTATAGCCCCTCTGGAAACTTTTACGAACCTACCCTGAACCATACCATCTACGAATGCATACTGGCCAATATACACGTCCCCCGTAGCTTTTATCGACCCATGAATAATCGCTCTGGTACCTACAACTACACGACCCTTTGCTTCAATAGATCCATAGACCTCCGCATTATCTCCTATTCTCGCCCCATATTTCGAGATTATCTTCCCTTGGCTTATCGTGCTGTCATAAGGAATTAGCATATAGTCTCCTTTCACTTGGATCTGATCTTCAAGCGTCTTTAAAATTTCCTCCACTTCTTTGCTCTTTCCAATTTGAAGAAGATACATAAGATACAAAAGTATGTATAAAATAAGAGGTATTCCGCCCGAAATTCGAATATACCCTTTTGCTAAAAAACCCTTAGATATGCTGACGTTGCCACCAATGTCAAGATCTCCACCACAATATAAATGTCCATTGATCTTTACAAGATCTCCAAGTGTTACGTTTCCATCACAATATATGTCTCCGTTAACCTCAGACATGTCATCAATGATTATTTCCTCCCTCGCTCTTAATGATGTTGTTTTTACATACCTTCCAATTAATATCTTCCCTTCTGTTTCTATTTCTTTATCAACGCTTGCTCTGTCCGCTATCACAACGTCATCCCTAACTATAATTTGCTCTGGAAGTACTTTTGCGTTTGAAGGTACTATTAGTAACCTCCTCATAGGTTCATACCTCTCCTGTTTATGCTCCAAACTTTTCGGCCTTATCTAGCCAATCAAGCAACATTCTAAACATACCCATCCCATTAATAGTTCCTAAACCACCTTTAGCCGCGTATCGTTCGCCAAAATGTTCAACATCATCTACCCTTATATCCGGCCCTATAGCAGATAAAGCCACTGGATCAGAGCTGTGCTCCCTTTTACTACATGGGGTTGAGTGATCGGAAGTTACTATTAGATAGACGCCATTTTCCGTTGCATAGTCAATTAATCTTCCTAAATGGGCGTCTATCTTTTCTATGAATTTGATTTTCCCCATAATATCTCCATCATGACCAAAAACATCCGTAGCTTTAATGTTTACTAATACAATGTCATGAGTGTTTAGTAAATCGATGACTGCATCAATTTTTGCATCAATATTTGTATTTTTATCACCTGTAGCTCCCTTTATCTTTGGTGCATCCATTCCTAAAAGTTTTCCTACGCCTCTAACAATAGCAACTCCGGATACTATTGCGCTCTTTATTCTATATTTCTTTTCAATGGGTTCTACTTCGATCATTTTTCCTGCTCCTCTAATTAAAATCATGTTTGCTGGAAGCAGTCCTTTCTTTTTCCTCTCTTCATTTATTTTCGCACTACTAAATCGTTCATATACGATTTTCATTAGTTTATTCAATATTTCAGCCGTCTTCTTAGCCTCCGGAGTATTGTCTAATGGCTTTATTTTATTAACGGGAACGCCTACTTTATGTGGATCAGAATCTGAGACTCTATCTGATAATCCCTCGCCTCGTAGAACCAAGACAGCTCTGTGTTCCACGGAGGGTTTAAAAATAATTTTTACGCCATCGATTTCTAACCCGTCTATAAGGGCTGCTAATTCTTCTGTCCCAGACTTTATTCTACCTGCTCTCCTATCAATCACATTCCACGAGCTATCAACCGTTGCAAAATTAACTCTAAAAGCAATATCTCCAGGTTTTAGATCTATATTTTCACCTATAGCCTCAAGCGGTCCGCGGCCCGGATAGTATTTTCTTGGGTCATATCCAAAAAGAGCCATATGAGAAGTGTCACTTCCAGGAATAAGTCCCGGCTCTACAGTATAAAGAACTGCGCTAATTCCATTTTTTGCAATTTCATCGAGATGCGGAGTATTAGCGTATTCCAGCGGGGTTTTCCAACCCAATTCTTTATAGCTCCTGTCCCCTGCTCCATCCAATATAAATATTATCGCTTTTTTCATCGTGTTCACCGCTTGTATCCTAACTTTAAAAAATATATCTTAAGTCCCTAATTATATTAACGACTTGACATTTACTTCTCTAAAAACCTGTAGGTGATAAAATTGGGAATTGAAACAAATCTTGATGAAATTTTAAAAAATCTCGTAGAAAAATTCAATAAAAAGGTAGAAGAGTCTGAAGATCTTAGAAAACGGCTTCAAGGATTTAATAGGAAAGTTCTATTAAAATTAGACCCCGACGGTTTCTACTATGCAGAAATTAGGGATGGAAAGTTTGAAGAATTCAAAAAAATAGATAGTGAGACAGATGCCGATATAAAAATTGAGACAACACGAGACGTGTTTCTCCAACTCATAAGCCAACAACTATCTCCACTCGTGGCATACGTAAATGGATTGGTAAAAATTAAGGCACCCCTTAGGGATTTGCTAATGGTAAAAGAATTATTTGGAGGATTCTAAAGCCTTTTTAAGCTCTGGAGAAATTTCTATATACTCCTCAACACGATCTCCTGGAATGAAGAATTTTCTGCCTTTTTCATTGACAATTTTTATTACTCCTTTTTTAAGAAGGTTTTCGACGACCTCCGTATACGCTCTGCCTAATAATCTTAATGCCTTAATGGCTTCAAGTTTTCCTGTTATTAAAACCGCTGATGCCAGCTTAAGCTCATCCTCTGAGAGGGGTTTCTCCATAAATTCTTGCGCAATGTCATAAAACTCTTTTTTTAACTGGATTTTTAATTTATCTCTTAATCGTACAATTTCAAATGAATGATTCTCATACTCCTCTTGAAGTTCCGATATTATCCTCTCTAATTCTTCATCGGTTAACCTCACAACCTTTTTAATTTCCTCGATAGGAACAAATTCCGAGGACGAAAATAGTATTGCCTCAACCACCAACTTCTTTAGATTTCTTTGATTCTCCATAGGGTATCACCTTGAGTACGATAAGGCCATTTTCGTAATATACGTCTAGTATCCCATCCATTATGAGAAATAACACTGCTATAAACGCTGAAATTAAATCCACATTAAACTCTTCTGCAATATCAGATACAAGAAGTTTTCTCCCGTTTAACTTCGAAATATTATTTTTAATTCTTTTTACTAGCTCCTCTACGTCCCCATGTACGTGCTCTTCTAAAGGAGGCAACTCGAAGAGAGGCCTAAGGATGCGTTTTCTCCTTTTCTTTTTCCGCTCTTTTTCAAGTATGTATCCTATATTCTCTACAAACTTTAGAATGTCTGCCAAAGTAATTTTTTGTTTTTCTCTCCTCACTATTCTAAAAGATACCTCCTCAGATGATGGTTCAACACGTTCTTCTTTGCCTCCCCTCTCCTCAAATTGAAGCATGAGGAGTTCTGCCTTTTGATATAACAATAAAACGGAGTAAAATAGTATTTGTGCTGCAATAAAAAAGTCGACATCACCTTGATCGTTGATTATTTGTCGATACGCGTCCAAAAAAGTTTTTAGGTCAACCTCCCAGGGATTTATGTTTCCAACCACAAAGCTTTTAAAAATAAGAAGTACTAGCCTCTCCTCCAAACGTTGAGGGGTCTCTCCTACTTCTAAAATTTTGATATATCTCTCTACCCACTCTTTCTCACTAGGATTTTTCGAGGCATAATCCTCAAGAAACTCCCTTATCCTCTTTAACGGTGAAAGCATCACTCACACCAATAAATGGCATAATCTTAGAGATCCCTGCTTTCTTTGGTTGCGTCACGCCAATTATTGCCTCAGCGTATTTTATTGTTGGTCTTCTTAATGATACCACAATGAACTGTGATTTTTTAGATTTCTCTTTTAGCATCCTTCCAACATTTTCAGCATTTACTGCATCTAAGAACATATCTGCTTCATCAAATACATAAAATGGTGACGGAACAACTTCTTGAATCGCCAATATAAGCGATAACGCTACTAAACTGCGTTCTCCTCCGCTAAGGGTTTCAATCCTCGTCTTTTTCTTTCCTGGTGGAGATGCGTAGAGAAGAATTCCACCCGATAAAGGATCACGACTGTTTTCCAACACAAGATCTACTGTTCCGCCGCCAGAGAGCTCTTTATATATTTCCTTAAGCTTCTTTTTAATGTTTCTGTAGACATTTAAGAACTTTTCATTTCTCCTTTTCTCCAGATCTTTTATAAACGCTATTATTTCCTTCCTTTCTTCTTCAAGTTTCTTTACGTGTCCGTATCTTTCTTCATATCTTTTTCTTTCCCTTTCATATTCCTCTATCGCCAACATGTTTACAGGTTCTAAGCTAACTAGCTCGGTCTTAACTTCAATAATTTTTGCTTGAATCTCATCTATAGTCATTTTAGATGGGATGATTTCGACATTTTCATATTCTTCTAGTTGTTTCTTAAGATCTTCAATATGTACTCTTATAGCCTCTAAATCTCGCTTTATATCCATGATTTCGTCTTCTAACACCTCTGCTTTATATTTAAGCCTCTCTATCTCTGATTCAATACGTGCCTTCGTTTCCTTCTTCACATAATATTCTTGTTGATATTCTGAAAGTTTTGATACTTCCTCGTCGTGCATTTTTTCGAGATTTTCGATTTCCTCGCGAATCTCTTTTAATAATGACTCTTTATCTTCAATCTCCTTTTCTAATATTGGGATTTCTTTTTCTATTTTCAATAATTCTTCTTTCTCTTTCATGATTTCTTTTTCTAACATTTCTATTTGTTTTTGCGTAGCTCTTAATTCTGACTTTATTTCTGAATGTTCCTTTTCTAACTCTTTTATCTTTTTTGTTATAATTTCCCTTTCCTCCAACAGTTTTCTGTATTCATCTAAATTTATCTTTGATTTGATTTCTTCCAATTTATTCTCTAATTCTTCTTTGAGACGCAATTTTTCATCTAACTCTTTTGATATTTCCTCAATCTCACTATTTAAAGATTGAACGTCTTCTAACACATATCCGCTAAGGGTTTCTTGGATACTCTTTAGTCTTTCTTCTAATGAGGTAACTTCCAGCGCTAACTTCTCTTTATCGTCGCGCAATCTGTAGTATTCGCTATTAAGTCTCTTGAGTTTCTCATTGAGTTGTCTCAATAGTTCACGATTCTTTAAAAGTTCATCTCTTTTTTCACTTATAGAGCTTGTTAATAGCTCAAGCTTTGCCTTTGATATTTTCTCTTTTGAAATTTTAACATACCCTCCAGTAATTGCACCGCTACTCTCTATTAAATCACCAGAAAGAGTTACTATCCTTACACCACCAATATATTTTCTAGCAATCCTCAAATTTTCCATAACAACAGTATCTGTAAATGCATACCAAATAGCTGGTTCATATTTTTTATCATACTCTACTAAATCCTTAACAAATCCATAAGATCCGCTTTCCATAGAAACCAGATGGGCTCTCGCTGAGGGTTTACCAGAACGCATCTTGTTAAGAGGCAAAAAAGTGGCCTTGCCTATTTTATGCTTCCTTAAATACTCAACAGCTTTTTCTGCGTCTTCATCGGTCTCCGTAATAATTGCATTAAGTCTACTCCCTCCCGCAACCATAACGGCATCAAAATACTCTTCTGGAATCTTTATTACGTCTATGACTCTACCAACAATTCCATCAAGTTCTCCTCTTCTTACAGCTTCCTTGAGGGCTTGAAATACTATCTCGTCCTCAGACGGTCTACCTGCCTTTGCTTCCAATTTCATGTATTCTTTATTTAATGCGTCTATCTCTTGCTCTAAACTCGTTATAGTAGACTCAACAAGCTCGATTTCGTTTTGAACTTCTGATAGTTCCGCATATATTTCAGACATCTTGAAATTTACTTTTTCAAGTTCTTTTTTCCTTTCTTCTAATAATTTTTGAATATTCTCCTTGTTTATTTGTAATTTTTCAATTTCTTTTTGTATGGTCTTATTTCTTTCCATTTTCTCTTGAACAATTTTTTCCAAAGATTTCTTACGCTCTGAAAGCCTTGTAATATCGTTTTCTATATTAGAAATCTCCATCTGAAGCTCATTAAGTTTATTTTGAAAATCTGGATCAAAGGTTTCCTTTATCCTCTTCTCAATTTTTTCAAGTTCTTCGGCGAGGGAGTTTACTTTCTCCAACAACTCTTTTTCGTGACTTACTAGTTTTCCGAGCTCTATTTTTAATCCCTCAATTTCATTCTCTAGCTCTCCAATCCTTTTAAGTCTTTTTTCTTTCTCCCTGTTTAAGAAGGATATTTTTGACTTTGTTTTTTCAATAGTAAGGAGAATTTCGTTTTGTTCTTTTCTCTTAGCGGCTATGTTGTTTTTAATTTCATCAATTTTTGAAGATCTCAATGAATAATCTTTCTCCATGTTTCTTATTTCCTCTATTACAGCCTCTAGCTCTCTGTTTAGGTTTTCTAGTGATTTTTTAGTTTCTTCGAGTTCTTTTTCTCTTTTTTTAAGATCGTCGTGTCTTTTTCTGTATTTTTCCTCAGTAATTTCCAATTTTCTATGAATTAACGTCTTCTCTAAACTGCGCATCTTATTTTTTAGCTCCAAGTACTTTAGTGCCTTATCCCTCTCGACCTTTAGTTCATCCACTCTTCTTTTAATTTCTTCTAGAACACTTTTTGCTATGTTAAGCGTATTACTTACTTCTTTAAGTTTGGTATTTGCTTCTGCAATACTCTCCTCGAATACCTTTATCCCGGAGATTTCAGCAATAAGTTGGGTTCTTTCCTTTGGAGTCGTAAGGGCTATCCTTGTAATGTCTCCCTGAAGAACAACATTATACATGCTCTCTTGAGAAATTCCCATTAAAGATAACAGCGATTCTACCTCAGATGCTGTTGTCCTTTTTCCATTAATATAATAGTAGTTGTTAAAATTCCCTTTCGGAGACTTACGAACCATTCTTTTTATTTCGATTTCTTTGGGCATATCTGGAATCTCGCTTTCAGAATTATCAAAAATTATTGTCACTGCACAATAATTGGCTGGGCTACCAGTCTTACCTCCGTTGAATATTAATTCCGAAAATTTGGCTGTTCTAATTGCTTTAGGGCTTCGCGTACCTAAAACAAATAAAATTGCATCTACAATATTTGACTTTCCAGATCCATTAGGCCCTGTGATTGCAATAAAATTATAATCGAGATCTATTTCATGCCTGCCCCCGAAAGATTTAAAATTTTCTAAAATTAATTTTTTTATTCTCATTACTTTGGCACCTCAAGTTTCTGTAAGACGTAGTGCAACGTCGAAGAATTTCTCGCTAGTGTTTATTCTCATAAAGTACTTCCATGGATTTACCCACGTCCATAGGTCATTTTGCTGCACTTCTATGACCTTAATTTTCCCTATATACATGTAATTTTCCCCAAATTCACTAAGGTTGTACCCAACTATGACGTTACCAAATTCATCTATGATGTAGCCTTTAAGTTTAACGTAGTACTCTACTACCTCTGCACCCTCGCGAACATCTACTGTAGGATAAATCCCTGAATAAAGTAAAGAATACTCTTTAGCTGTATCCAGTGCTTTCATATCGATAAAGGCGCCACCTACAAGAGGTTCTGTCCCATTATGGCTAGCGTAAACAGTAATGGCAGATTGATAAAGAGACAGCGCCAAGAGTACTATCACCAAAACCTTAAAAACTGTAGAAGATGCAAAGGTCTCTCTGAAGTTATTTATATTCTTTACAATGGCTTCAAACACGAAATATAATGGTATTAATAAATCCGCAAATCCTAAGTAGGGGTTTATAGGCAGCAAAATAAGCAAAATAAAGCTCGTAGCTTGAGAAGGTTCAATTTCCTTAAAAAGTATAGCATAAATCGCCAATAGCACTATAGGGAAATACAGAACTACCGTAAGTATAACCACGTAACCTTCTGATAGATATCCCTTAAGAGGTCCTATAAAATACCATGGAAACCAAAACAGAGCCCTTATGATGTCCATTACTCCAAACGGAATTGCTAATGCTGTTGCAGCAACGATGGCAATCATAACAGTAAGCATGTTATTGGCATTAAGGGGATTTTCTAGAGAAGATATAATTTCATAGAACTCTTTCTTTTGTTTGTTTAATATCTCTTCTCCTTTCTTTTCTGATGACTTCAATTTATCTTTTAGGGTCTCTGACCTAGCAATCTCCATATATGCTCTAATTTTACCTATTTTTTCCGCAGTTTTTTCTACTTTTTCAATTATATAACTCAAACGATATGCCTTAGAGATTTTTGATATAAACTCAAATGATAAGATTATGATCAAATAAAACGCCACATGAGGTCCAGTAACAAGGGAGATTCCAATTAATAGTCCCAGTATAATTGATTTTGCAACAGTATTTTCCATTCTTTTTATTATAAAATAAATTGCCAAAAATAAAACAAAACTTAGGAAAAATAGTGTACCAAATACTGACGTAATCAAAAAGTGTGGTTCTAATGTTATAAACAGTAACATAATCAACTTCTCATAAAGGCCATGGTAGCCATAAAACCATATTATTATCGCCGCAATTATATAAAGAAATAATGCAAATATGCGAAGATAAAATGCCGGAATATACGTAAGCATGAGTTTTTGGATAGGTAATGCTCCTTCAGCATAATAATATGCCTTCGCCTCGAAGATAGTTATAGGAGAATAGAGTGTGTAAATTCTCATAATGAGGCCCACTACAAGGATTGTGAGGAAGTATCCTAAATAGGTCGAGGTTAAACCAACTTTATTGTTTTCTTTGCTTTTGAATCTCATTTTAGACAATTTTTCATTGAGGGGCATACCTCATCAACTCGATGAAAAACCCTATTTAGTTCTTATATATCATTTTTAGTTTTTTCACCTAATAAAGGTATTGCTAGTGGATTTTTCATCTTTGGCCTAAGGTATTTCCTCTAAATTTTTTCGGGCATCTCAATACCCAAAAGCTCAAATGATTCTTCTAATGCTCTTGCTGCAAGAAGTACTAGTACTGCTCGTGTTTTTTTCTTATTTTCGTCTTTCTCATGAAGTACTGGACAGTTATCGTAAAATCTATTAAATGTTGATGCCAAATCCGAGGCATACTTGGCAACAATGTATGGTCTACGAGTGAGTGCTGCTTCCTCAACAAAATCTCTAAATTGTAGTATCTTTCTTAAAAGTTTGATTTCCCACTCGTGTTCTAAGGAGGGTGTTCTAATATCAAGAAGATCTTCATTTAGTTTATTTAAAATCCCCTTTGCACGGACAAAAGAATACATCACAAAAGGTGCTGAGTCTCCTTCGAGGGATAGGGCTTCTTCCCACTTAAATGTTATTTGCTTTTCAAGCTGTACTTTAACAATATTGTATCTTACAGCACCAATTCCAATCTTTTCTGAAATTGCCCTGGCTTCATCTTTATTCATTTCTGGACGTCTTTTTATGAGCTCTTCATACGCTTTTTCAATGGCTTCATTGATAAAATCATCTAAATATACAACACGACCCTTTCTTGTGGACATTTTCCCTCCTGGAAGCGATACAAATGAGTAAAAAACGATTTCTGGGGGTTTTCCTCCCAAAATTTCAACAATACGTCTTATAAATGTTCCTTCTAGTTTGTGATCTTCGCCAAGAATATTTATTAGCTGATCAGCCCGTGAAGACTTCTCCAAATGATACGCTATATCTCTTAGCACATATAGGCTAGTACCATCCGAACGAGTAAGATAAATGGCAGTATCTTTCATTCCTTTTGTAATCTCAGGGCAAATGTCCTTTAGATCTACGTATAAAGCTCCCGTTTCGTCCCTACGCAATAGCCCGTGTTCAGAAAGCTTTTTTATTACTTCTTTAACGTGTCCTTCCAAAACAAATTTAGATTCCTTCACAAACGAATCGAATTCTACATTTATCCTTTTCAATGATGCAATAATGTCCTTCATTACAGCATCTACGATTCTCTCAAAAATATCTTTTAGCTCTCCGTTTTCGTATTTCCTAATGATGTTTAGTACTTCGCTCTGCAAACCTTTGCTTTCGATTTCTTCATTTGCCTTTCGATATATCTTCACATATTCGTACGCACTTTCCTCTTTAGGAAAGCCATATTTAAGACATCCCCAAACAAGTGATGCTATTTGGAATCCCATGTCATCCACATAGTATTCTGTTATTACATCAAACCCATATGCCCTCAAAATTCTGGCTATGGAATCTCCTACAATAGGATTGCGCGCGCGCCCCACATGAAGTGGTCCTGTAGGATTTGCGGAGGTGTGTTCCAACAAAACTTTTGTCTTTTTCTTCGGAAAAATTAATAGTTTACCGTAAGTCCTAAAGGATTCTACAATCTCCAATAATGCTTTTTCATAATCAATCCAAAAATTAAGGTATGGACCTACTGCCTTTATATCTTTGAACTTAGCCCTCAGTTCTTCATCTTTCTCTAATTCTTTAGCAATTTCCATTGGATTTTTATTTAACTCTTTAGAAATTTTAAAACAAGGAAGAGATAAATCTCCATATTTCTCTGGAGAGTATGTTATATCATACCTTGAGAGTTTTATTTCGTACTTTTTATGAATTTTTGAGAGAATTTCATTCCTTGCGTCTAAAATATCCATAACTTTCGCCCTCACTTCAAACACTATATCTAAGATATGCTCCCAAACCACCAAAAGTCCTGTAGAACATTACTCCCTCATCAGAATCTGTAGAGATCATTATCAACTCTGCGCCTGTCTCTTCCGCTAATTTTCCTACATATTCAACGATATCTTCTCTCTTCTGTTCCATTGGAGAGTTACAATGAGGACACATCTTTTGAGCTACTTCTGCATCTGAATCTACAATCTCAATCTCTTCGTAGCCACAAGATGGGCATCGATGTAAAACTACATCTTTTCTAAGACCCTCAGATATCAGTACTTTATCAGCAGCGCCGCTCTTTAGCGCATTAATAACATTTTTGAACCCGTATGTGACTTTATTGGCTGTTGAAGGTTTGAGACTCGTACTAATGAATTCATTCACTATCCTTTTTTCCCTTGATATCTTCAGATCTTCAACAGCCTCCGATATTCTTTCGACAAGCTCTCTAAGACCATATTCGTCAGAATATCCTGTGTCAAACACTCCTAAAACCTTATTTCTTAAATTAGGATGCAAATATTCTTGTTTTATGAAAAATTCCTTTGTAGGCCCTGGTCCTCCAATAAAAATACCTCTCAAGTTGGGTTCATTTAAAAATGCAGATGCAGCAACGTCTGCTACCTTCTTAAAGAATTCATGTGCAGCTTGTTCTATTAAACGCTCAAAACGTCTCGAAGACTGCCCTCCCTGCCTGTGTTTTCCAGGAACTCGTGATTCAAAAGACGCTATTACGTCAAGTCTCCTTCCTCTAAGAATTCCTATGGCAGCTTCCTTCCTATCGAGGGTTATCAGTCCATAAACATCCTTCTCTTTGAGTAATTCTTTGAGAGGATCCAGCATGAACTTTGTGTCACAGTGGTATATACTAAAGTTAAGCGGTTCTGGTGGCTCAATTACGAACGTGACGAAATCTGTCTTCCCTGGACCTATTATTACTTCCCCTGAAAATGCCGCCAATCCATTAGGTGGAGATCTCTTAAAGTGCTTTAATCTTTCAATTAATGCATCTATTGCTGCCATTACGCCTTTTCTTACTTGTTTAGACTTTATGTTCTGAGATATAGAATACTCTTGTCGTAACATATTAAGTATATCTGCCATGTCTGTGTTTCCTGGAATGTATAAACTCACTAAGTTCGTACCATAACCCTGGTACTTTTCTAATTCCTCAATTAACCTTTTTAACTCATAACGCTTGAAATCATCATTCATTTAACTTCACCTACTAATTTTTATTTTGATTAACCCATTAGTCAGAGTGTGAGAGACATGATCGTGATTAGCATAGGAGGATCTATAGTATCTAAAGAAAAAATAAACGTTGAATATATAAAGAAAGTCTCTGAGATCATAAGAAAAGCTTCAAAGAATTATAAATTAGGTGTGGTCATAGGTGGCGGAAAACTAGCGAGGGAATATATTAAAGGTGCCAAAAATCTTACTCAAAACACATATATTTTGGATAAAATAGGTATAGCAGCCACAAGACTAAACGCAATGCTATTTCTAGCTGAGCTTAACGACATTGCTTATCCTAAAGTCCCTGAAACTGTTGATGAAGCAATAGAGTACTTACAGTCAAATAACATTGTTATAATGGGGGGTACAGAGCCTGGTCATACAACGGATGCTGTCGCAGCACTTCTTGCAGAGAGAACTAATGCTGATAGACTAATAATTGCTACAAACGTAGACGGTATCTATGATAAAGATCCTAGAGAATTTCCAAACGCTAAAAAGCTAAAGAAACTCACATTTAATGAACTAATTAAAATAGTCATGAATATTGAGTATTCTCCTGGAGTAAATGCGGTTATAGATCATCTCGCAGCAATGATTATTGCAAGGTCAAAAATTAAGACATATGTAATATATGGAGAAGATCTAGAAGAGTTAGAAAGAGCCATATATGGAAAAGAAGTAAGAGGGAGTGTTGTAGATGGTTGATGAAAAAACGTCAGAATCTCAAGTTCCTCTTCATTCACATTGTATTGTTTGTGGAAGGCCTATAAGATATGGTGAGATGTTTTGCTCAGAAGCATGTAGAAGACAATATGAAAATATGGTAAAAACCAGAAGAAGAATGTCATTAATAATGTGGGCCCTTATGATGGCAATAATCGCTATAATTATAATTAGTACCTACTTTTTGTGAGATCACCTATACCTTTCAATCACTGTAGCAGTTACAGTATGCTTTACACCTGGTATGGAACTTACAGTCTCAACGAGGACTTTCCTTAGATCTTCTGGTTTATCTGTCTCAAACTTTGCAATGAGATCATATTGACCAGTTATTAACACGAGTTCCTTAAGTTGTGGGATCTTAAGTAGCTCGCTAATTACGCGATCAAGCTTTGCTACCTCAATCTCAAAGAATACGTAATACTCAAACTTCATCTTCGAGTCACCTCTATCTTATATTATTTCTTTTAAAATGACTTTTTAGGAATTTCGATATACTCTTCTTAACATAATCTATGGCGATCAATATCAAAATAGAGAGCTTTTCTAGAGATTATTTTAAAGTAAAATAAGCGAACATCACATCCCTTTTATCAATATTTTTAATGAGAATTAGTGGGAGGGGTGGTCTGACAGCGTCCCGGGCTTCCCGCCGCCTCTCGGACGGCAGTACAACCCAGGGCGCTGGCGGGCTTAGCTTCCGGGTTCGGAATGAGACCGGGCGTTTCCCCGCCGCTATGGCCGTCAGACCACCCCTCATCCGCCTGATGACATGAGGGGATGAGGGGTAATAAGATGAATGACCACGGTATGTGATGACCCGTCTAGTGAACGGGCCGGTAGGCCGTTTCGGGCGATTAGTGACCGGCGGGCTAAACGGCTCGGCCTTACGGCCTCGCCGCTTACACCCCGGTCCTATCAACCCCGTCTTCTACGGGAGCCCTTATTCGGGTGCCTCGTCTCGGGGAGGGCTTCCCGCTTAGATGCTTTCAGCGGTTATCCCACATGGCGTAGCTGCCCGGCTATGCCCTGCCGGACAACCGGTACACCAGAGGCCACGGCCCCCTGTTCCTTTCGTACTAAGGGGACCTTCCCCTCAGGCACCCAACACCCCCGGAGGATAGCAACCGAGCTGTCTCACGACGCTCTGAACCCATCTCACGACCCCCTTTAATGGGCGAACAACCCCACCCTTGGGAGCTGCTGCACCCCCAGGATGGGGGGAGACGACAACGAAGTAGCAAGCCTCCGGGTCGATGTGGGCTCTCGCCGGAGACCACTCAATTACCCCTGGGGTAACTTTTCTGTTATCAACGGCCCCCACCAGGGAGGCACGTTGGTTCGCTAGGCCCGGCTTTCACCCCGCGGTTCCTCATTATGCGGAACCGCGTTAGGCGGGCTTTTGCCCTTGCACTCTACGGCGGATTCCTGACCCGCCTGAGCCCGCCTTTGGGCGCCCTTGTTACCTTTTCGAGGGCGTGGCGCCCCACCCAAACTGCCCACCAACCGCTGTCCTCCCCCTTTCGGGGGAGTTAGTGGCGTACTCTTGGAAGGGCGGTGTTTCATGGGCGCCTCCACCCGACCCGGAGGCCGGGCTTCGACGGCTCCCGCCTACGCTACGCAACCAAGAGTACGCCACAACGGCAGGCTGCAGTAAAGCTCCACAGGGACTTCGCGTCCCTCCGGGGGGCACTGGGCTGTGCACCAGTGAACCCGGGTTCAGCGGGTCCCGGGCGGGGACAGCGGGGCCCTCGTTACTCCGTTCATGCAAGCCGCCAATTAAGCGGCAAGGTATTACGCTACCTTAAGAGGGTCAGAGTTACCCCCGCCGTTTACCGGCCCTTCCTCCGGTTGTACCCGGCCTTCAGGTACCGGCACTGGGCAGGAGTCGGCGGCTGTACAAACCCTTTCGGGCTTGCAGCCACCTATGTTTTTGTTAAACAGTCGGGGCCCCCTAGTCACTGCGACCTGCCCGTTAACCGGGCAGGCACCCCTTCTCCCGAAGTTACGGGGCTAATTTGCCGAGTTCCCTCGCCCGGGTTGCACCCGACACGCCTTAGCCTGCTCAGCCAGGGCACCTGTGTCGGTTCTCGGTACGGCCACCCCCGACACCATTTCCCGCGACCCTTTTCACGGGCCCCAGGAATCGGCCGAACCCTCCTAACGGAGGGCCCATCACGCCTTCGGCCGGTTCTCGCCATTACGGCTCTCCCCGGCCTTCAGCGCTTAGATACCGCGGCAACGGTACTCGGCCTATCCCGAGGCGTCAGGCCGCGGGCGAGGCATCGGGGGCGGGGCCCGAATATTAACGGGCCACCCGCTTCGCCGCGCTCAGGTAAGGCGCGGCTTAGGGCCGCCTAACCCTCGGCTGACGATCGTCGCCGAGGAACCCTAGCCCTTTCGGCGGTCGGGATTCTCACCCGACTTTGCTCCTACTACCGCCGGGATCTGCGTCCGAACGGGGTCCACCGGACCTCACGGCCCGGCTTCTACCCCCGCACGGCGCCCCCCTACCGGATCCCCTTTCGGGGCCCCGGGGTATCGGCGGCCGGCTTAAGCCCCGTCCATCTTCGGCGCCCGCGGTCTCGGCCGGTGAGCTGTTACGCACTCTTTAAAGGATGGCTGCTTCTAAGCCTACCTCCCGGCTGTCTTAGACCGCGGACCTCCTTTGGCCTTTCACACTTAGCCGGCACTTAGGGGCCTTAACCCCGGGCTGGGTTGTTCCCCTTTCGGACGTCAAGCTTACCCCGACGCCCGTACTCCCCCCATCTACGGCGGTGACCGGTTCGGAGTTTGACAGGAGGGCTGGGGGTTTCCCCCCTGGGACCCTCCAATCAGTAGCTCTACCCGGCCACCAGCCTCCGGGGAGGGCATGCTGCGACATGCTTCGGGGGGAACCAGCTATCACCGGGCTAGATGGGTCTTTTGCCCCTAGACCTCGGTCATCCGAGCGATTTGCACGTCAGCACCGGTGCGGGCCTCCACCCGGCGTATGCCAGGCTTCACCCTGCCGAGGCCTAGATCGCCCGGTTTCGGGTCGTGGGCCGGTGACTATTCGGGCGATCACACCCCGCCCCTCGCCCCTTACGGGGCTGCGGGCTGTCGGTTTCCCTACGGCTCCCCGCCGCGTATGCGGGCGGTTAACCTCGCCACCGACCCACATTCCCCGGCCCGTGTTTCAAAACGGACAGCAGGACGGCGGTCCACCCCTTTGGGGGCTTCTTCCCTTTCCCGCCCTGCCTGCCAGTCGCCGCCCGGTTTCAGGCTCTTTTCACCTCCCGCCACGGATACTTTTCAGCGTTCGGTCACCCTACTAGTGCGCTATCGGACTCGGGACGTATTTAGGGTTGGGGGCTGGTGTCCCCCAGCTTCACGCGGGATAACCAACCCGCGCTACTCGGGAACACCCCCGCACCCTCTCTCCTTACCCCTACGGGGCTATCACCCTCTACGGCCCCGGACTTCCACCGGAGTTCGGGTTCGGAGAGGAGGGTGCTAAACGGGGGTGTCCAGCTCACACCACATCCCCCTACGGTTTCCCGTAGGGGTTTGGTTTGCCCTCTGCCGGTTTCGGTCGCCCCTACTCCCGGCATCGCATGTTGCTTTCTTTTCCTCCCCCTACTGAGATGCTTCACTTCGGGGGGTTCCCCCTCCCAGGCCGACGGTCACAAGGACCGCAGCCCGGGAGTGACGGGCTTTTAGGCCCGCCAGGAGGTCCCATTCGGCGATCCCCGGTTCAACGGCTCCATGCGCCTACCCGGGGCAGTATCGCCGCTTGGCGCGGCCTTCGTCGGCGCCCGAGCCCAGCCATCCACCGGGCGGCTTAGAGGCCTACCGGCCCGTTTTCACCCGGGCCATCACATACCGTGGTCATTGGATCCTCAATGAAGAGGATCCTACCACCTTCCCCGATCGAGCCACTAGGCTCGTCGGGTGCATTAAATTTGAACGATTGATGATTCGATGAGCATGATTAATGGTGGACCCGCCGGGATTTGAACCCGGGACCTCCGCCTTGCAAGGGCGGCGATCTTCCAGGCTGATCTACGGGCCCGTATGCGTTTATCTTGAAACATGGGCCCGTATATAAAGTTTCTTGTAATGACTTCGTGACAAATATGTGACAAAGTGAATAAGCGCGCTCACTCAGGTGGGTATACTCCTTCTGTAGTTTGGTGCCTGGTAGGCCCCCAACATCCGAATTGATCCCGTAGGAGGTGATCCAGCCGCAGGTTCCCCTACGGCTACCTTGTTACGACTTACCCCGCCTCACCGACCCCCAGTTCGAGCTGACCCTTTCGGATCAGCCCTCACTGAGGGTCGGCTCGGCTGGGTTGACGGGCGGTGTGTGCAAGGAGCAGGGGCGTATTCACCGCGCCATGTTGAGGCGCGATTACTACGGACTCCACCTTCACGAGGGCGAGTTTCAGCCCTCGATCCGAGCTAAGGCCCGGTTTCGGGATTGCTCCCCCTTTCGGGGTCGCATCCCATTGTCCGGGCCTTTGTAGCGCGCGTGTAGCCCGGGGGATTCGGGGCATACGGACCTACCGTCGCCCGCTCCTTCCTCCGGCTTAGCGCCGGCAGTCCCCCTAGTGTGCCGGTACCGTCCCCGGTACCGTCGCAACTAGGGGCGCGGGTCTCGCTCGTTGGCTGACTTAACAGAACGCCTCACGGTACGAGCTGACGGCGGCCATGCACCACCTCTCCGGCTCTTGATCGGGTAAGGTCGTCAGCCTGACCCTCATCTGCCGGTCTCCCCCGGTGAGCTTCCCGGCGTTGAATCCAATTAAACCGCACGCTCCGCCCGTTGCGGTGCTCCCCCGCCAATTCCTTCAAGTTTCAGCCTTGCGGCCGTACTCCCCAGGCGGCGGGCTTCCGGCTTCCCTTCGGCACCGGGGATCCCCGTAGGATCCCCGACACCTAGCCCGCAGCGTTTACAGCCGGGACTACCCGGGTATCTAATCCGGTTCGCTCCCCCGGCCTTCGTCCCTCACCGTCGGACCCGTTCCAGCCGGGCGCCTTCGCCACAGGTGGTCCCCCCGGGATTACAGGATTTTACCCCTACCCCGGGAGTACCCCCGGCCTCTCCCGGTCCCTAGCCCCGCAGTATCTCCCGGATGCGGACGGTTGAGCCGCCCGATTTACCGGGAGACTTACGGGGCCGGCTACGGACCCTTTAGGCCCAATAAACACGGCCGCCACTCGGGCCGCCGGTCTTACCGCGGCGGCTGCCACCGGACTTGCCCAGCCCTTATTCCCGGAGCTGTTTACACTCCGGAAAAGCCGGGACCCAGTAGGCCCCGGCACTCGGGGTCCCCTCGTCGCGGTTGCCCGCATTGCGAAGGTTTCGCGCCTGCTGCGCCCCGTAGGGCCTGGACCCGTGTCTCAGGGTCCATCTCCGGGCTCCCCCTCCCAGGGCCCGTACCCGTCGTCGGCTAGGGGGTCCGTTACACCCCCTACTACCTGATGGGCCGCACCCCCATCCTCGGGCGGGCTTAATAGCCCCTTTCGGCCTGGGCCCACTTCCAGGAATCCCAGGCCTATGGGGGATTATCCCCAGTTTCCCGGGGTTATCCCCCTCCCGAGGGTAGGTTGGGCACGTGTTACTGAGCCGTCCGCCGGGACTCCCATAAGGGAGTCCCAGACTCGCATGGCTTAGTCGGACCCCGATAGCAGCGGCCTCCGGCAGGATCAACCGGAGTTGGGGGCCTACCAGGTCTCACCTCTACAGAAGGAGTATACCCACCTGAGGCCCAAGAGTTTCCTCCCCGTTTGGGGAGGCGTTTCTTGGGCCCGCACTTAATGATCTTGATTCATAAGAGGAGTGCAAAGATCTGGATTTATTCTAATAAGGGATCCTATATATATCTTGCGTGTGAAATGTGCCCGCGCTTGGAACGAGGTCGCTCACAGTAGGGATTGCTCCCTACTTGCGACCCCCGCCGGACGCGGGCAATATTATTATACATCACTGAAGTATATTGGAGTTTCTTAACATCTATTTGATAATAAAGTAGATCATACCACTCATATTTTGTCATAAAGAAGTAAAAATTTAAGCATCCCAAGCTTTATATATTTCGTGAAAATAATAATGATTAGCCCTATGCGGGGGTAGCCTAGCTGGCTAGGGCGCCGGCCTGCTAAGCCGGTGGGCGCAAGCCCGCGCGGGTTCGAATCCCGCCCCCCGCGCCAATTCTTCAAACACTTTTATCTTTTCAACATAATCTTTATTCTTCCATCCCTAATTTCAACTACATTTCCCATTCTTAGTAACTCACGAAGAGAATACCACAATATAGAGTGTCTTCTAGGTGGTGACTCTATTCTTAAGTGTTTCTTTATTAATTCAAGATTTTCTTGATCCATTTGGGGTTCCACTATTATTATATCTCCGCCGTTTGTGAGTATCTTTGTGTTTCCAACACTAGCTAGCATATTAAAGAGGATAAATAATGCACAAAATGAGTAATAATCAGTCTCAATGTTGGCATTTCCGATGATTTCTATATTATTTCTTCCAGGAGGGATTACTGCCCTAAGAATATTGAACTTAACTTTACCTTTTTCAGGTCTTTTGCTCATAAGCGTTTTTATAGCTCCTAGGATCGCAATAGACTCTCTAGGACTTAGTTTAAGATCTTCAATAAGCTCTGATATTGTTTTACTTATTATTTCTCTGCTTATATCAGCACGAGGCTCTGTGAGGTATACCATCATAATGTTTACATCCTGATGTCTGCTTATGGGAAATATGCTAATCGTAATATCTTTACTGGAATCTTGTGGTGAGATGATACGTATAGGTCTGTTAATTGGCATTTTTGTAGAAAGAATAATATCCAAAAGCCTTTGAGAGACTTCTGGTGGCAGAATGCTCCATATATTCTTTCCTAGAATTTCATCCTTTTTGAGATTTATGTCCAAGGTTTCCAAAAACGTGTCATTCACATACAAAATTATATCCTTCTTATATACGCATATCCCGATATGCGTAATAGCATCCATTTCGCTGAAAAACCTTAACGCAATTGCTGTATGGACGTCCTCAATACCTTCTGGTCCTAGCTTTATAATTTCTATCAAATCTTCATATCTTCTTATAAAATAACTATTTTCCCCTATTGTCATTATTTCCCCATATTCTACGTTTATTTCAGTGAGTTCTCCCTTTAGATATTCCTCGAGATTTTCAATAATTTCTTTGTGTCCATATATTTTCTCTATTTTCTCATCTTTAACTACAGCAACGCCGCCATCTTTAGGTATCTCTATTGAGCTTACTGTTATGACATGCCCCTCGTCCTTATCTCTCAAGAATTTAATTATGCTTTTATTGTTCCCTATTACAACAGTTTCTTCACTCTCAGACAACAAAAATGTCTCTAAACGTCTTGATTCTTCTTCCCCAAACCTTTCCCTTATGGCACTTAAAAGATCTTCTATAAAAACGGCACCATTTGTATTTAAACCTAAAATCTCCTTTACTCTGGCAGGAACGTAAATTCTTTGTTCATCTAGAAGATAAATATTGTTGGACTGTTCTATACCCCTCATTGCCATAATTCTTATGTAGTCCCTAATTTTTTCTCTTCTATGTGCTTTTCTTAGTTTCGATTCAACCTTAATCGTTAAAGAAACTATAATCAGGAGAAGCATAATTCCCACTAAGGTTGCTTCTAAGAAGTTTGTTCTTGCAATTAAAATCAGTGCAATACCTGCTGCTGAGAAAAGCATCATAAAGGAATATAGCATTGCCTCTAGAATTATGGCTTCTTCTGAGATGCCTTCGATTATGTAAATAACAATTCGCTCCCTAACTAATGTTAGGTATGTCCCAAAAAGGATGGACACAACTATGAAATCAATAAGTAGAACATAATATGAAAAAGCCGCCTCTTTAACATTTGGCCAACCTATAGTATAAACCACAATAGTCATACTTACTATAAGTCCTATACTAATGAGATACGCCAAAATTAAATACGCATAGGGAGATTTTGTCTCTTCCATGGTAAGCCCCCAGAATGAAAGAGGCCTCTATCACTTTAGTTATTTTTAGATAAAATAAAAATAAAATTTTCCTTTTATTATATGTCGTAATTAACAATCTTTTTGCTCGAGGTGATTGTATGAAGTTTGTTTTTACTGAAAATGCTCCAAAGCCTGTAGGACCATACTCGCAAGCCGTTAGAGCCGGAAACTTCGTTTTTATTTCGGGACAAATTCCGCTTGACCCGAAAACAGGACATATTGTGGGCAATAATATAAAGGAACAAGCAAAAAAAGCTTTAGAAAATATTAAAGCTATAGTTGAAGCTGCAGGAGGTTCAATAAAGAACATTGTAAAAGTAAATGTATATATCAAGGATATAAACTTATTTGAAGAGTTTAACGCCGTCTATGAAGAGTTCTTTGAGGAGCACAAACCTGCCAGAGCTGTTGTTGAGGTTTCTGGAATTCCAAAAGGTGTTCTAGTAGAAATAGAAGCCATAGCATATATACCAAAAAGAAGGAGGAGAAGGAAGCGCTGATCTTATTTCATATATTCTTTTATTACATCAGAAAGCCTCTTTATCCCTTCATATATTTGCTCTATTGAGGGGTAGCTAAAGTTTAGTCTCATAGCATTTTTACCAAGCTCACGTGCATTTGGCGGATAAAATGCTCTTCCGTGTACGTAGGCGACTCCTTTTTTCAGCGCCTTCATAACCATCTCGGTAGTATCCACTTCTGGAATCATTAACCATATAAACATTCCACCCACAGGATCTGTCCAATCAGCATTTTCTGGCATATATTTCTTTAGGGCGTCTACCATTGCTTCCTTTTTCTCCTTATAAACTCTCTTTATTTTTTCAATATGTTTTTCTAGATATCCTCTCCTAAGGAACTCATTAGCGGCTATCTGCGTAATTGCTGGAGTACAAAGATCTGCGGCCTGCTTTGCAAGTACAATTTTCCTTATAAAGTCTTTATGACCAGCCATAAATCCCAGACGAAAGCCTGGAGATAATATTTTTGAGAAGCTGCTCATATACAATACTCTGCCCTCTTCGTCAAATGTAGCTACATGGTTAAATTTCACTTTGTCATCAAAAATTAGATAACCATATGGGTTATCCTCTACGATGATTGTATCATACTCATACGCCAACTCTACAAGTTTCTTCCTCCTGTTATTTGGCATTGTTGTACCTGCAGGGTTTTGGGCTGTAGGAACTGTATATATGAGCTTAACACTCTTGCCCTCTTTTTTGAGTTCCTTTAATTTCTCTTCAAGAATATCTACCCTCATACCCTCTTTGTCTATAGGTACTACTTCAAAAGTAGGATCAGAGTATGAAAACGCATTTATTGCTGCCAAGTATGTGGGCGCTTCCGTAATAACTATGTCGCCATGGTTTATGAAAACTCGCGCCACTAGGTCTAGGCCCTGTTGAGAACCCGTTGTGATAACAACGTTGTCTATACCCTCAATAGTCTTAAATCCATCTCTTTGAAGCATTTCTACTATGTACTCACGAAGAGGCGTGTAACCTTCTGTTGTTCCATATTGTAAGGCCTCTTCACCCAGCTTTCTATTAGAAAAAATTGCGTTCATAATTTCTTTCATCTCATCAACCGGAAAGGTCTTTGGGTCCGGCATGCCGCCTCCAAAAGAGATTATATCTCCGCGCTTAATCCACTTTAGAAGTTCTCTAACCTCTGAAGCCTTGAGTTTTTTCCCTAGATCAGAGTAAAACTTTTCCGCATCTATCATATAACCACCAAAGACCGACATATGCTAGAGTTAAGAATTTAATATCTGCAACCTATAGTTGTGTGCTAATAATTTAATTTAGTATTTTCTGATTGATAATTAATTAAATCCTGTATATTGTCATTTGCAACCAATAAGTATGGTATAACGCCATAGGATTACTGAGGATTTTTCAAAATGAGTTTTTCAATAACCCTTATGAATATTTGCTGCTCTTGTAGTATACAGAGTGTGTATTGCTCTTTACTATTGTTTTTAGTGGGGCCGGGGCCGGGATTCGAACCCGGGTCACGGGGTCCACAGCCCCGCAGGATTTACCAGGCTACCCCACCCCGGCCATCATCTCTATGTCCTTATTTTCAACTATATCTTATATAAAAAGTTTCATGGCACCCGAAAGGCTAAAAAGACATGCAATCTCATGACACTCAAAAAGAATCTTCAATGTTTATAAGCTCAAAGAAGTGTTACAACATTAAAACCATACTTAGGGGGCCTCTGGGTGGTTTCAGAAGCCCTTAGAAAAGTTACAAAAAGAGTTTCAAAATATTTTGGAATAATTCTTCTTACTATCATCATTTCCTCTGCTTTTTCCTATTTTATGGCAATTTACAATGATAATTTCGAAAATTCTATCATTATGGAATTTATGATAAAACACAGACGTGATCCCGACATTCAAGAGCTGTTGGAAGAAGGTGGTTTTGAGAATTATATTAAAGCAAAGAATCTAATAGAAAAGCGGGCCAAAGAGGATCTTGAGAGAGTTAGAAATAGTTCTCTTTCGATGATTGAATACTCTTTTAGACGCGCAGTAGAGATTCTCTCCTTTAAGTTATATGTAACTGAGTTTGATATAGTAAAAAGGAGCTTTATCTACTCATTGGCTTCGATCACAGCTATTTTAGTACCAATGACTGTATTAGGCATTATTCTTGGAGCGCTCAGTACAAAAAATGAGAGAGGATTCTTAAGCAAAATAATAATGTTTCTTGGACCAGCCATGACCTCCTTGCCCGTATGGTGGATAGCAATTTTAATCGTATTTAATCTTATTGTGCTAAACATCCTTGTAATAAAGACGTTCTTCCATCCAGAAGCTTTTTCATGGGATATTATTTCGAAAAAACTCTTAATAATTGGACTTTCGTCCGGATTAATAGGGATGTTTCCCGTGGCCCACATAACAAGAAGTGTGATGATACGAGAAAAAGGAAGTGACTATGTAACTCTTTTTAGGGCTATTGGGTTAAACGATAGAAAAATATCAAGAAAAATACTTAGAACTACCCTTCCAGGAGTTGCATCTGGCATTCTCTCTATGACAACTGAAATTATGGTTATGCTAATAGGTCTTGAAATTACATTAGCCTATCCCGGCATAGGATATCTCCTTTATAGTTCATTCAAAGTCACTATAGCATCGATGAATGGTGATAATATCGTAATGGTGACGTTTCTCCCAGAATTATTTATTGTGGGAGCGTATTTATTTGCAATAATCTATGCTATCGTTGATATCATCCTTGAAATCATAGTTCTTTGGTTAACTCCATACGAGACAGTGTAGCGTGAGGGGATTTAAAGTGATTAGATCTCGTGGCATATTTGTTATTGGCATAGTACTCTTTGCAACGCTCCTCATAATAACTTATGCTACTCCTATCGTTTCTGAGGAGGATTATTCCTATATCAGATTTTGGCTCCTCCATTATCCCTACAAAAATAGTAACAACCCTATCCTAGCACCCCCCACGTTTATTAACATTTTTAGTTCGAAAAAATATGCGCTTACCACGGACCTCTATCTCGATTACACTAAGGTGTTTTCATACGGTTCCTATCAAGTAATTGAGGGATACATAAACTACACGCTTAACGCAGATGTTCCTCCCCGAAATTTCATCGTTGAAGTAGAGCTTAACTTTAGTGGTACTCCCGGGATCAAAATAATCAAAGTGCTCTTGATAAGACCAGATAACATCACACTGAAGGGGTTCGTAGAAAGTGTAGAAGATCAGTCAGAGCATTATATAATAAAACTAACGTCGTCAAACTTCTATGAAAGTTTGCGACGTGAATATCTGAAAAGAGGATATAAAGAGGCTATCAAGAATCTGAGCGAGTTTGCAAAGCCTGAAGCAATATTCATGAATGAAACATTCTATTCCCTAAAGGGAGAGTACAAATTTCTGATAAAAATTCTCTTTTTGAACAGTAATGACCTCTCAAAAAATGTATTTGAAAACGTTCATGTAAGAATTCTTGGCTCATGTCATGGGATTATGGGTACAGACTTCCTTGGAAGAGACGTATTTATTACTGTGATGGAGGCCGGTAGGCAAACAATAACGGTTGCCATTTTTACTGCCCTTATCTCGTCAACAATAGGTCTCGTCCTAGGAGCATACGCTGGTTCCGTTGACAACATTATCTCAAAAACTTTAAGGGTGATAATCGATTCTGTAAACTCTCTCCCATACATTCCACTCATTGCCATCTTTATTTGGAGCATCGGAAGTACGTTCTCTACAAGCGTTCAAGTTCCGTGGTGGGTATTAGCATTAGTTATTTCTCTATTTCTTTGGGGAAGGCCTGCAAAAGGTGCGGTTGGCATTTCTTCAAAAATTTCTCAAGAACAGTTTATTGAGGCTTCTAGAGCTATGGGAGCGAGTAATGTAAGGGTTGTCTTTAAACACATCTTTCCTAACATTTTAGAGTACTATTTTTCTTCAATAATACTATCAATTCCTCGAGCCGTCCTAGTAATTGCCCTAATAGGGATTATGGGCGTGTCTATAGGACCCAACATAGGAACCTACTTTGCGCAGGTGGTTTCACCTGACACATTCACAGCACGTGCCTGGTGGCCCATACTCTTCCCAATTATTTATATAGGCCTCTTTGGATTCTCGGTTGGAATCATAGCATATTACTTCGAGGAAAACTACAGAAAGACGCTATGATTATTTGAAAATAGCAAGAACAATCAAAAGTACACCAACCAGCCCTACAAGGAGTCTAATATAAATGTTATACGCTATACCAATAAAAAACCAGCCTAGACACGGAACTATAATTCCAGGAATGCCTATTATATCTTCACAAGAAACTATCCACGGGTCTTCAACATCGTTTGCATCACCTTTTGTTTTAAATCCTTCTGCCGTAATACTTACAATCCTATGGACTACTATGACGCTTCCACGTTTGTAGGCAACTACCTCGCCAATATTTAGATCGTCTGGACTTATCCTTTTTATGAAAAGCATATCTCCCTTGCTAAGAGTTGGTTCCATACTTCCCGTAAGCACTACTTGAGGCGTTAATATATATCCTCTTGCAACAAGATTTCCTATGAACCCTGCAAGTCCTATAATTATCAAAAGAATTGCAATAACCGTTTTCTTATGTCCCTTTATCCATGTTTGAACGTCTTCAGCAATTCTTTTATAAGTTTCTTTTTCGAAGGCGTAAAGAGCTATGACCATAGTAAGTGCTGTCGCTATAAAATAGATAATAGCGGTTGTCATAAAGTGATAAGCCACGATTATTGGTGACGCGATGATAAAAATTTGATATGGGGCTCTAAAGGCCAAAGACGATGTGGGACTTATATTACTAGACAAAGAAACATATCCGACAACTATTCCCATAAAAAACATTGGAATAATCCTTGAGAGGGTATTTCCAATAATATCCTGTAAAGGCATGTTAGGAAATGTTCTGAAAATAAAATACGCGTTAATAAGTACAAAAGAAAGCGTTGATATGCTCAAAGCCATTTCTTTCGATTTTTTACTTAGGGCTTCCATTATAACTCCCCTGAATGATATCTCCTCCCATAAAATAAAAAACAATGCTTGAGGTAACATTATAAGGATATATATCAAATAGTTCTCTCCAAAACCAACATTCATGCCATAATTCCTAAAAACAATTGAAAGTACAAAAATGATCGAAACATAAAAAATTCCTAATAATGTAGAAAATCCTATTTTTCTTTTTTGAAATTTTTTCTTATTGAAAATGTACAATACAAACCCAAATACTCCCAAAACAGCGTATATGACATTATACACAAAATAATACTCAAAAAGACTCCTATAACTAAACAACTTGATAATATGGGGGATTGATAAAAAATACGTGATCGAGATCAATATTAGCCCGTACGAGATTTGGGTAGACTTTTTATTATCAGCCATCACACACACCACTAAAATTCAACAAAAAATAAAAATCAAGGAACGGCCTGTGTAGCCGTGTAAAGTATTGTAAATACCATATCACAATCTAAATCCATTAATTCCTCATGCTCTTGCGCTTCATCACTTATGCCAATCCATATAGGTATTACGTGGGCCTCACCAGGTTCAATGATTGCATAAGGTCATATTGCATTATAGTACTTCCATTAGGTACTTTTAGCACCTGTCCAGATGCAGATATGTCCTCTAATGATTTTACGCCAATTGTATCCCATGTTGATACTGGAAGTGTCCATGGGTCATTCCAACCCTGATATACTGGTCCCCAAAGTACTGCGTCTGATCCATAGTTACTTAGATCCATTGGCGCACCGTAATATGGAGCGTCAAAGTAAGGATTCAAAAGTACATACTGCATTAGCTCTTGACACAAAGGCCCTGTTGCCGTCATATTTACTATGAAAGTCACATGTACTGGTATTGTTCCCTCATTTCTTACTTTAAGGAATAATAAACCAAATGCATTTGGATAAACGTTTACGAGCCTGATTTCTATTACGCCTGTATTGCCAGGTCCGTCGCCTATTACTGACGCATCAATATTGAAGTCTGTTACCGTGTTTGTGTTTCGACCAGAATCCCAGCCGATATAATCCCACTCAAGATGTCCTGTTGAAATCGATCCATTAATTGCTAAAGTATCATTCCAATGGGCGTATGTATACCCGCCTAGGAGAGACACAAGCAATAAAGTCGAAAGAGCGAGGAGTGCGAAACTCCTCATCTAATCACATCCTAACAGTTATTTCCGTATGTTGTCCCTTCATTAAGGTACAGCCTGTATACCAAGAATTTCCACTTCAAATATGTACTCCTGGTCCATAAGTTCCTCTGGAGGGTTTGGCT
>JAPDJS010000010.1 GCA_029258975.1 Thermoplasmatota archaeon
GTTCTTCTTCGTTATTTCATAATATGTTTATGTTGATTTACTCGCTACAATGTTTGTTACCTTAGACATGACGGTCAAAAACATGGTGTTGGGACATTTGTGACGTCTGTTGAGATTCGATAATTCCGTAAAAGAAGCTTTTTGATGCTCAAAAAATGTCACGTGTGTCACATGAATACAGCAACTACTGCGTAGTTTTTGAGAGGCAATCTCATCACGGTGTGGGTAAAACTGGAGGATACATATGTTATGTGACATATGTGACATTTTTATTTATTTAAAATCCATTATTTCGTAAAAAGAGGGGGAATTAACCGGCGTCACAGATGTCACTGTCATCGCCACCTGACAAACGTGACGTAGATAATTTTCGAAAAACGCCAAGAATGAAGTACCTTCTTAATCTATACTTTATTAGATGATATAATGTTCTTGATATAATCGTATAACTCCTTGAATTTCGGGTCGCTTTTCATTTTCTCCTCGATTGCCTCTTTCACATAGTCCGCTGGATTAAAAGATTCGTCCATATACTGCACAAACAAAAGCAATGCCTTCTGCTCCTTTGAATAGACCGTGATTCTTGAATCCCTTGAGACGTAATGCATTATCTTTGTAAGGGCCTCGTCAGGATCTCTTGAGCGCAGTATATCTCTCATTGTAACCTTCTTCGTGCTCTCCTTCTTCTTTTCATCGATCGGTATCTTGATCCATATCATCGATATCACCGTTCTATATTATGCTAAAGCTCAGGAAATAAGTTTTTCGAGGCAAAAATAGTCCCAGAGCAGGTAATAACGAAGATAGATCTGGCATACAAATTTAAAAAACTTTCTTTGTTATCATTTTTGTCTTAAGAATCAAAGAATTAATTCTTCGTGAATTGAAAGTTTATAAATATGCTTACAAAGGAGATTTCAAATAATTAAGATTCTTGTAAAAATGGGAAAGAAAATTTAATAAAAATACACTCACTCATTAAAAATGATTAGAAGTTTTGGAACAACACGCGAATACCATTCATCTGCTTGTTTTACCTTTGCCAGATAGTGCATAGCACCAATTTTCAAAGTAGCACGTCCCTGCAAGAAGTCCACTACGCTCTCGGGAACGCCATTTGAGATTAAAAAGTTGTAGTTCCACTTTCGTAAATATTTTGCACTTAATCCGATTTTTCGGAATCTGTCAACAATTTTACTCGCTGTAATATCAATCTTTTTTATTTCTGAAGCAAAATCGCATGGCATATATGCATAATATGCACTCTTCGTTCTTCTCAAAAACGAAAGAGGATACTTCGCTATATTTCTGTACACAATAAGTTTTTGTGGATTGAAATCTGTTAATAATCTTGCAGCTTCAACTACTCTTATACCACTGTATGCTAATAACTTGAATATCATTTTTGTTTCTTCATTTCTTATCCTTTTATAAGCCTCTATTACTTCGTTGTTGGTTGGAACATAGTAGTCGACGCTTGGTTTTTCTAGCTTCACAGACTTACGTAATTTATTCAAAAAGTCCGCATCGGCAAGTCCAGCTTCCTCAAGGAAATTAAAAAGAACTCGCAGTGAATAACACAAATGTCTCCGTCCTCGCTGTACAGAATTTATTATGTTCATCACATCTCGCCGTGACGTAATAATTTTCCCTTTAACATATTTATCGAGATATAGCAAGATTGTCTTACGATATCCTTCGGAATACTTTGATAACCAAGCTTCAAATTCGTTTCTGACCGCAGTATAATCTATTTTTTCAAAATAAGCCGAGATTCGAGATCCGATGGGCGCAAGCCCGCCTGGGTTCAAATCCCAGCCCCGGCGCCACCTTGTTTTATTTATAAAACCTTGTAGACATCCACAAGAGAAATATACCACACAAAAAGCTAAAATTATCATGAAGTACCCTCAGGATGTTCTAACAATAAGCAAAAGGGGGAAGGTTGAAGTTCGAAAACTTATTGACCGAGGAGTATATGTGCGTTATGAATACATAGACCCAACCACTGGAGAAAAGTCAGAAAATAAAATAAAAATAGTTCTAAGAAGCAAAGATGGAAAGTTAGAAGAATATTTTATGATTCCTCTAAAACAAAAGGACAGGTATCTTCTCCTCAAAACGGATGTCAAGGGCGATAGATTCCTTTGGGACGGTACAAAGGCAGTACCGTTGTTTGAAGATAGCAATGAATAAAGTTAACATTGAGGAATGTCTTCTAACGATCTTTCCTATATTTTAATTAGGTATTCGTAAGTAATCTCGAGGTAATAATAATGATTGTTGTTTATCTTTCTTATAAAAGGTTTTATTCCTATTATCTAATTATCTAAACCTTCTGTTCTCTTTAGACAAAATCTCATTAAGCTTCCTTATCATTGCTTCGAGAACTATTATTGCAGATATCTCAAAGATACCGCTTTCTGTGCCAAAAGGTTCATAACTCCCTATTATCTGTCTAACAAGAAAGTCTTTTTCGTCCACTTGTAAGCTTTCTCTTTTTGCAGGTATGTATATAACAGTATTTGCTAGCTTGGCTATCCTTGAATTGGGATTTGCCGTTATCGCGATAATATACGCTCCCAACGAGTGTGCTTTTTCGGCTATGTTCACAGTATACTCACTTTCTCCAGAACCTGATATCGCGATAAGCGTATCGTGGGGAGTGGTTGCAGGAGTTATTGTCTCACCCACGACATAGACTCTAAACCCCATATGGGCTAACCTATGGGCTGCAAAACGAGCTGCAAATCCAGATCTGCCTACTCCTACAAAAAATATACGATCAGAGCGTAAAATAGTAAAAACTACTCTGTTAAGCTTGTTTTCTTCAGTATTTTTAATAGCCTCTATGATGTCTTCAAGAATGCTGTCCATGTACTCTCTTAAGGTCGGCATTCCTATCAGTCCTGAGGTGTGTGTTCTTCTTCGATAATCTTCTTACCCGCTGCTACCATATCAATGGAGTGTACTACAGCACCATAGCCTTCTAAAGTGTTAATAATCTCATCCAACCTTAGATCCTCGCCCTCTATGGTTATTTTAATGTTCTCTGTATTTCTATCGACTTCATATAAAACAATATTAACACCATCCACACCCTCGATGTCGCTAAGTTTTGATGCCAGGTGTGCTATGCTAGGATCCTGGGGTTTTAAAACATCAAGAACAACCTTACGTATCTTACCCACTTCACCATCACCTATACTATTCTAACTCCAAACTCTTTTTAATTTCCTCTATTTCATTTTCGATTGATTCAATTTTGTCAAAAATTTCTTCAATGTTCCTTTCTAATTCTTCAATTCTATCCACTATCTCATCTATTTTTCTTAGAACTTCTTCTATTTTAACATTATCCTCACTCAAATTTATCACCACTATAAAAACAACATCGGAAAAACAATGCTCTCTAAAAATAAAAGCTAAGTAATAATGGTCCGGGCGCCCGGATTCGAACCGGGGACCTGCCGGTTTCTGCCGCCTAAACGGCCATGGGCCTACAGCCGGCCGCTCTGACCAGGCTGAGCTACGCCCGGACCCAGTCAGAATAAAGATAAATGTCCTAGGTATTTATATTTTTCCAGAATAGAATAGTGCAAAGTATAAAATACAGTCTTTTTTGGGCATTTATCTCACTAGTAGCGAAAGACCTGCTCGAAAGAAGTTTTATTTAGATGGATGTTTACCATCATTGTGTGATTACCATTATAATATTATCGTCATTTCACTACTTGAGTGCCGTTGTTAATGGTGCCAAGAATGGGAAGAATCTACGTGGAGTCTTATGGCTGTACTATGAACCATGGGGAAGCCCGAACATTCATTGAAATGATAAGACGTAGAGGGCATATTATAGTATCTAGACCAGAGTATGCAGATTTCATCGTTGTTTTCACGTGTACGGTAGTGGATTACACAGAGAAAAAGATATTGAAGAGGCTTAAAGAGCTTGAAAAATTTAAAGGAGAGCTTATTATCGCAGGTTGTATGGCTGCTGCCCAAAGAAAAATGCTTATGGAGACGTTTCCTAATACAAAGCTCTTTGCTCCTACCTATTATCCATACATAGTTGAGTATATCGATAAAGGTATTTTAATTAGCGGAAAATACGTGGATAAAGTACGTATACCTCGTCCTATAGACGTTATTGTCACAGTTCCCATTGCCGAAGGATGTAACCAAGATTGTGCTTATTGTATTACGAAGTTGGCTCGCGGTCGTATAGTAAGGAGCTATCCTATAGACGCTCTTGTAGAAGATATCAAAGAGCTCGTAAAAAATGGGGTGAAGGAAATACGATTATCAGCCCAAGATACTGCAGTATATGGTATCGATAAAGGGTATAATCTTGTAGATCTTCTTAGAGAGATTGTAAAAATTCCAGGAGACTTCATGATAAGAGTCGGAATGATGAACCCTCAAAACGCTATTGGTCTTATCGAAGATCTCATTGAGACATTTAAAAGTCCAAAAATTTACAAATTTTTACACGTTCCCGTACAATCTGGTAGTGAAAGGGTCTTAAAGTTAATGAAGAGGGGACATGGTGTCCTTGAATATGTGCATATAGTCAACCTTTTCAGAAGTTTCTTTGAACACTCAACAATCTCTACAGACATTATTGTAGGATATCCGGGCGAAACTCTTAGGGACTTTTTAGAATCATATAGGCTCATAGAAAGGACTAGACCAAACATTGTTAACATCACGAGATTCTCTCCCAGACCCTTTACAGAGGCAGCAAAACTCAAAAATAGAGTACCAGGATGGATAGCAAAAGAGAGGTCTTCTATTCTTGCAAAGCTTGCTAAAAATATTAGTTTAGAAGAAAACAGAAAATTAGTTGGCAAACGAGTAAAAGCCTTAGTGAATGAGGTAGGTAAAGATAAAACCTTAGTGGCTAGAGATAATGCCTATAAACCGATTATAATAAGAGATGTGCATAGAAAAGTCTCTTTAGGAAGTTATCTAAAAATAGAAATAGTGGAGGCGAGAGAAACATACTTAATTGGAGAAATAATATAACATAGAGTCAAAGTTGTTTTTCCGCCTCTTTTATGGCTTGATACCCAAGTTCTAAAGCCTTTTTGTTTATTTCTAGGATTTTACCCTTGAAAATATCTTCGAGTACGCTTTCAATCGTTTCTTTGCTAATAGGTACTCCTACTGCTAAAGCCGCACCTAGCATAACCATGTTTGTAGCAAGTGCGCTTCCAGCCTCTTCTTGAGCAAGCTTTGTAGCATTTATAATGTAAAGCCTCTTAGATAGCTTCTTTAACTCTTCTATTACTATCTCTGTTTCTGGATATTTCTCTTCCCCTAATAGTACTGTCAAGGACATTATACGATCGTTATTAACTACTAACACTGTGTTTTCTCCGAACTTTTCAGGATATCTTAAGGGTTCTATAAGCTCGAATCCTAATACTAAGTCTGCCCCTCCTGAAGGAATTATAGGTCCCAAAACGTCACCGATACGAACTTCGCTTATTACGTTTCCACCTCTCTGGGCCATACCATGAACTTCGCTCATTACGGCATTTTTACCTTCTCTTAACGCACCCTCAACTAGTATTTTACCAACCGTGATTACTCCTTGTCCTCCAACGCCCGCTAGAACAATGTTATAAGGTTTCATTGGGCGTCACCTCTTACAATTGCGTTAAAGGGACATACATACGCGCACGCCCCACATCCCGTACATAGGTCGGGTCTTATATGGACGCTTCCGTCTTCATAGATAGAGAATGCTGCACAAGAGAATGTCTTGACACAAGCGTAACATCTTGTACATTTCTCTTGATCTATCACATACGGTACTATCTTGATATTTTGGCGTCTGGCCATCCTTATGTACTCAAGAGCACATATACGTCTAGAAATTATCACTACTGGCTTCTTTTCTTTCTCTACGTATTCTTTAGCTTCTTTGAAGGCCTCTATTGTCCTAGGAACTTCATAAGGATCTACGACTATTACCTTCTCGACGCCCAATCCTCTAACAACATCTTCCAGATTTACGCTCTTCCAGCTCTCTTCCTTCCCTGGCTTAGAGGGAATTTCTGGTGTGGGCTGCCCTCCTGTCATCGCGGTTGTAGCGTTATCCATTATCACGAATATTGCTGGAGTATTGTGAACTATGGCATTAATCAATCCAGGTATTCCAGCATGATAAAATGTCGAGTCTCCTATGAAAGCTACAACAGGTTCATTAACGAAGTGGCCTAGGCCTGACGCAGTGCCAAAGCTTGATCCCATAGAAAATAGAAGGTCTCCCATATTGAATGGCTTAGAGAATCCTAGAGTGTAGCACCCTATATCTGTAGGAGCTACTAGATTTGTGCCAAATACACGCTTTGCAGCATAGTAAGTCGCTCTGTGAGGACATCCTGGACAAAACGTTGGCGGTCTCATAGGTATTTTTACCTTCACTTCGATTACTCCTCTTTTTGGTCTTTCACCATTTAAAACATAAGTTATTGCTGAATAAACTTCGTCAGGATTCATTTCATATTGATATCTTACTGTTCCATCTTCTTTTCCATGTATTTTTATGTCGATTTCATTATCGTGGGCTATTGCCTTAATCTGTCTTTCAATGAATGGTTCTGTTTCTTCAAAAACTATCACCCTCTTTACGCTTCTAAGGAATTCTGCTATCTTCTTTTTGGGTAATGGATGGGACATCGTTATCTTAAATACCTTAGCTGAGATTCCTTTTGATTTAATGACGTCTACTACATAGGAATAAGATATCCCTGATGCTATTATCCCTAGTTCGGGGTTTTCTCCATAAACTTCTATGCGATTATATGCAAAATTTTCTGAAAACTCCTCTAGCTCTTTGTCTCTCTCAAGCTGAATAAGCCTATCCTTCCTTGCTAATGAAGGTACTATTACATATCTAAGAGGATTTTTTTCGAAGTTCTTCTTTTCGAACGTATTAAGCTTCAATTCTCCAAGATCCACTATTCCTCTCATGTGAGATATTCTCGTCGTTGTTCTCATTATTACTGGTACCCTAAATTTTTCTGAGATATCGAACGCTATCTTTGTTAATTCTTTAGCCTCTTGAGGATACGATGGCTCTATTACCGGAATATGCGCCAATTGTCCGTATATTCTATTATCCTGCTCATTTTGAGAAGAATGCATCCCAGGATCATCTGCAGAAACAATTACCATACCTGCTTTTATCCCAGTATAACTTAAGCTCACAAAACTGTCTGCAGCAACGTTTAATCCCACGTGTTTCATCGCAACTATACTTCTTAGACCAGAAAGAGAGGCAGAAGCTGCTACCTCTAATGCAACTTTTTCGTTTGTAGAATACTCAAAGTATATTCCAGCTGGTTTATAAATCTCATAGAATGTGTCTCCTATCTCTGAAGAAGGTGTCCCAGGGTATGTAGTAGCTACCGCTACCCCAGCTTCAAGAGCTCCCCTAACTATTGCTTCATTGCCCAGCATTGAAGCTTTACCAGGTGGAGATTTTAATACTATATGCACTGCCGCCACCTCATTCTGGTTTCTTTAAGAGCATTTTGGCATCAACAACTACAGCTCCTTCTTCTTTAACGAATATTGGGTTTAGATCTAATTGATCAATAACAGGTTCTAATTTCCGTGCTAGCTCTGAAACTCTTAAGAGAATTTTTATAATAGCTTCTTTATCGACTTTAATACCACGGAAGCCTTCCAGCAATTTTCTACCTTTTATCTCTGATAACATTTCCTCAGCATCTTCTCTCGTTATTGGAATCACTCTAAATGTGACATCACGTAGGACTTCAACGAATATTCCTCCAAGACCGAACATTATTGCTGGACCGAATGTTGCATCGTTTATTACTCCAACAATAACTTCAACATTCTTGTTTTCCATCTCCTCAACGAGAATCTTGGCATCTGGGAACTTCTCTTTAAATTCTCTTACAACAGCTTTTAATTCGTCCTTATCTTTTATATTTAGCCTTACGGCTCCAATGTCCGTCTTGTGAAGTATTTTTGGTGAGGATGCTTTTACTACCACTGGAAACTTAAGATTTAAGCTTTCAACTTCCCCTTCAGATTCTATGACTGCAAAGTTGGGAACTGGTATTCCATAGTTCTTAAGAAGTGTTTTCACTTCATGTTCTGCCAAAGCATTCCTCTCTTTTGCTATTTCAAAAATATCTTCAATCTTCATTCCTTCAACACCCCTACTCTCTTAAGATACTTACCACGCTCATAAAGAGTGCGAAGTGCCTTTACACCCCTCCATATACTTGGATAAACTGCTATTTGTCTCTTTTCCATTTCCTTTATCATGTTTTGAGTATAAGTACCGCCAATAGAGACTACCACCATTGGCTTCTTTCCCTTCTTACTCCATTTCTCAACAATATCTACAAGTTTCTCTGTAACAAATGGTGTCTGAAAGAGTGCTAAACAGAGGATTCCATCAACATTTGGATCTTTATTCACGATTTCTAATGTTTTGTCGTATTGTTCATCCGTTACGTCGGCAGTCATGTCTACAGGATTGTTTACAGATGCGTATGGGACTAAAATTTCTCTTAATTTCTCTTTTGTTTCTTGTGTTAAATTGGCCATTTTAAGGCCAACGCCGCGATCGCCATATTGGCTTTCGATGTAGTCAGTAGCAATAACGCCATATCCTCCCCCGCTAGTAACAACGACTACATTTGGTCCCTTCATTGGTTTTTGATATGCCAACACCCTTGCAAAGTCTATTATCTCTTCTTCATCATATGCTCTTATGATCCCCGCCTGTTTGAACGCACCATTTACAACAGCATCACTACCTGCAAGCGATCCTGTATGAAGAGCTGCTGCAGTAGCTCCTCTAGACGTTCTTCCACCTTTTAAGACCACTATAGGTTTTTTCTTAGAAACTTCCTTCGCTACCTCAAAAAACCTTCTTCCATCCTTTATACTTTCTAAATAAAGTGCTATTGCCTTTGTCTTTTCATCATCGCCAAAGTATTCTAGGAGCTCCACTTCAGATACGTCCATTTTGTTACCTATACTCACAAACGCAGAGATACCAACCCCGTAGTGGGCAGCATAATCCATGAAGGCCACTCCTGCTGCTCCACTTTGGGAAATATATGCAAACGACCCATCAGGAGGTCTAGGTGACTTCTCTCTGACAGTAAATAATGCGTCTAACTTTTTACCCGGGACATAAATGCCCAAACAATTAGGTCCTATAACCCTTGTACCTGTACCTTCAATAATCTCCTTAAGCATTTCCTCTAGCCTCTTTCCTTCTTCACCAGTCTCTCCAAAACCAGCTGAAATCACTACTACTGCTTTTACGCCTTTATCAACACAGTCTTTCAAAACCTGAGGGACTGCTGGGGCAGGAACGGCGATGATTGCAAGGTCAATTTCGTCTGGAACTTCTTTTATATTTGGATAGGACTTGTAACCCATAAACTCATTCATTTTTGGATTTATTGGATAAAGCTTAAGTCCACTTTCTGTAAGGTGTTTAAAAATGATACTACCAACTTTATTTGGATTTCTGGAAACTCCTATTACAGCAATGCTTTTAGGATCAAAAAATGGTCTTAGATCACTCCCCATTAGTCATCACCTATATAGCACTGACTCCAAGGTCTAATCAACTAAATCTTAGGTTTAGGTTAAATGAATATCTAGTCCTTAGAGAACATATACCAAGCTTGTGAAAATTAAACAAAAGACATGTGGTTACTTTTGAAAAGATTTAGAAACATTGTAAAAAGCGCTATTTTAATAATACCACTGAGGAACTAACAGAAAAAGCAAAACTAATGAAGAATAAAAGAGATTAAAAAGGAGTAAAGCCGTTAGAACTCAGTCTCAGATTCTTCGCCCTCTGGACCCTTCTCTCCCTCTTTGCCTTTCTCTAGTGGTTTTGCGGCAATTACGTCATCAATCCTTAGGATCATTGTTGCAGCTTCTACAGCGCTGACAATCTCTTGTCTTGGGACTCTAATAGGCTCAATTACGCCTTCCTCGAACATGTCTCCAACTCCGTCCTCAGTAGTAAAGCTTACACCGTAGCCGATCTTGTTCTCTTTGTGGGCAGTTCTTAGTTTAATAAGTGTATCAATAGGATCAAGACCGCCGTTCAATGCGAGAATCTTTGGAATTGATTCTAAAGCGTCTGCAAATGCCTCAATTGCCATTTGCTCTCTGCCACCGACGCTAGCTGCATAGTCGCGTAGTTTCATAGCAAGCTCTACTGCTGTAGCTCCGCCTCCTGGCGTAATTTTACCGTCCTCAATAGCTGCAGCTACGACGCTTAGGGCATCATGAATCGATCTCTCGATCTCATCTACGACGTGCTCTGTACCTCCGCGGATGAGTATTGACACTGCCTTCTTGTTCTTTGCACCAATAACGAATGTCATGTTGTCTTCTCCAATCTTGCGCTCTTCAACAAGCTCAGCCTCACCGAGATCCTCTGAGCTTAAGTCTTCAAGCTTAGTGACTATTCTTCCTCCTGTAGCCTTAGCTAGCTTCTCCATATCAGACTTCTTAACACGTCTTACTGCGTATATTCCAGCCTTAGCTAGGTAGTGTTGTGCAAGGTCGTCAATTCCCTTCTGACAGAAGACCACATTGGCACCTACAGCCTTTATCTTCTCTACCATTTCTTTAATGAGCATCTCCTCGCTTTCAAGGAACTTCTTTATCTGCTCTGGGTCTGTAATCTGAATTTCGGCGTCAAATTCTGTTTTCTTGACCTCAAGCGGTGCGTTGATTAATGCAATCTTTGCGTTCTTGACAACTTTTGGCATACCAGGGTGTACGCGCTCCTTGTCAATAACAATACCATCAATGAACTCTGTGTCCTTTACACTACCGCCAACCTTCTTCTCAACTTTTACATTGTCGATGTCTGCTCTAATCTTACCGTCGACTTCTTCTACGATTGAGAGAACCGCCTTAACAACAAGCTCTGATAGGTAGTCTCTAAATGGGGCTGATTGCTTACCAGTCATTGCTGTTGTTGCAATCTTCTTAAGCATCTCGATGTCGTTCCTGTCTACAGGCTTGGCAACGCTCTCAAGTATCTCAAGTGCTTTGTCAGCTGCCAACTTGTATCCTTCGATAATAGTCACTGGATGAATCTTTTGATCTAGAAGAGATCTTGCATTCTTGAGAAGTTCTCCAGCAAGTACTACGGCAGTAGTTGTACCATCGCCAACAGCTTCATCCTGAGTCTTAGCAACTTCTACCATCATCTTTGCAGCTGGGTGCTCTACGTCGATCTCCTTAAGTATAGTAACTCCATCGTTAGTAATTACGACGTCTCCCATTGAATCCACGAGCATTTTGTCCATACCTTTTGGACCTAGAGTTGTTTTCACTGCATCTGCAATGGCTACTGCTGCAGCAATGTTGTTCTCCATAGCTTCTCTTCCACGCTCTCTCCTTGTACCTTCCTTTAATATTAGTATTGGTTGTCCCGCAAGCATAGTGCCACCACCAGCACCATATAGATTATACGTTTCTAACACCTCATGTTCTGTTTTTATATCACACAAAACGCTCTATAGTGGCATATTTTGCCCTATAAGCACCTAGGCATAATATTCAGTTTAAGAATAAGTAAGCACTTCTATAAAAACTTTTCGAAACTACATAAGGCCTTTCTTGCGAAGAAGACTCAGGAACTTGTCTATATCAGTGATTTTGAGGATCTCCCTCACACTAACAATACCTACTCCCTTTGAAGTTTTCCTTGAAACATCGGTTGATGTGAACACTATAGGCAAATTGTCAGTTATTTCTGAAATTATTTGCAATGTCGAAACAATAACTTCAGTATTACTCCTTCCCTTCTGAATCTTTCCAACTATACCAGAATTCACGTCTTCTAGCTCTTCGGTTGCAATATTGAGTGGATCTCTCCTAGACTCTGCAACTTCTAATCCTATCTCTAAGAGTTTTTTCCCAACAATACTCTCACAACGCTTTTCAACCTTGGGTTTTAGTTCTTGCCACTCTTTTATTATATCAATTCCTGAAATTATAGAAGTACCAAAGAGTTGAACTAGTTTTTCTGCAACATGAATGTCCGCATCCATGCCCCGTTCATACTCCATTATAGTCCTTCTACTCACATTACAAGCATATGCAACATTGCCAAGAGACATATTCTTTATCTTACGCATTCTTTTGAACTCTTCAATATTTATTCTTACGTAGACTCCACCTCTATTTGAATACGCCTTTGGAAGCTTGCCCAAGATATACTCAACAAATGTATTTAATGTTACCACTGGAATCATGTATCGGGAATAAACGACGCCATCTAATAGAGGACCATACGCCGAATGGTCAGAGACAATTATGGGTATGGCATTTATCATAGAGGCTATAGAAATTAGATCTCGTCCTAAATCGCTTTTTATACTATCAACGTTTGATGCATATTTTACTAGGATGATGAGATCATCTCTTTTGGCTATAATATCGAATAAAGTACCTCTTATGCCGCTTATCCTCACTGTTTCCCAACCCTCACTTTCTAATACATACTTAATTATGTCTATTGGATCTTCCACTGCTCTATAGTATTTCCTTAGAACGCTCATACCTCAATACCTTGTTCTTGGAGAGTGTTTGTCATAGGATCGAAACACTCTACAGACATTATAAAGTTAACGAATGAATAAAAACATTATGAATGATCTAAAATTTCGGTGAGAATTATGAAAAAAGGTATGATCCAAGTTTACACTGGGGATGGTAAAGGAAAAACTACTGCAGCATTTGGTCTTGCAATAAGGGCCAAAGGACGGGGATTTAAAGTTGCAATAGTCCAATTTATGAAGGGAATAGAGTATGGCGAGGTTATTTCTGCTAGGAAATTGGGTATAGACGTCTATCAATTCGGCTCTCCCGAATTCGTAGATCCCAAAAAACCTAGAAACATTGATTTTGAGCTTGCTAGAAAGGGACTAAAAAAGGCTAAAGAGTTAATTTTTTCTAAAAATTATGACCTAATAATTCTTGATGAAATCAACGTAGCAATAAGCTTTGGTCTAATAGATAAAGATAATGTTATAGACATTCTTAAAAACAAACCAGAAAATGTTGAAATAGTCCTTACAGGAAGATATGCTCCAAAAGAGCTAATTGAAATTGCAGATTTGGTTACGGAGATGAGGGAAGTAAAGCATTATTTCCAAAGAGGAATAATGGCTAGAGAAGGTATAGAATACTGATGAGGGGTGTGTTTATTGATAACCGTTATTGTTGGTGGATTTTTTGGAGATGAAGGGAAGGGAAAAGTAGCAGCATACCTAGGGGTACGAGAAGGATATTCTCTTGCCGTAAGAACCGGCGCTATTAATGCTGGTCATACAATATTCTATAATGGAAAAGAATATAGATTTAGAGCACTTCCGTGCGCCTCTATTAAAAAAGATTTAGATGTTTTGATTGCTGCAGGAGCCCTTATAAGGCTAGATGTTTTCTTTGATGAGTTAAACCTTATTGGAAGGAGAGAAGGTGTGTTTATAGATAAACAAACAGGAATAATCACAGAAGAGCACGTCAAAAAAGAGATGGAGGATGAATACCTCACCAAGAAAATTGGTTCTACACGCCAGGGCGTTGGTGCAGCAATGGCAGATAGAGTTATGAGAAGACTAAGATTAGCGAAAGATTATGAAGAGTTAGAGGACTTCATTGTTGATGGAATTGAACTTATAGAGAGGCATAGGGATGGGGGCTCTATACTTATTGAAGGGACTCAAGGAACATTTCTTTCTTTGTATCATGGAACATATCCGTATGTAACATCTAGAGATACCACAGCATCTGGAATTCTCAGTGAAGTGGGGATAGGTCCAAAATATGTGGATGAAATAGTATTAGTCTTTAAATCGTTCGTAACAAGGGTCGGTGAGGGGCCTTTAGAAGGAGAGCTTCCTTTTGAGGAAGCAGAGAAACTTGGGCTTATAGAATATGGGACTGTAACTAGAAGGCCTAGAAGAGCTGCTAAATTTAACTTTAATTATGCAAAAAGGGCAATAAAACTAAACAGCCCAACAGTGTTAGCTATTACTAAAGTTGATGCTCTATTTAAAGACGCATATGGCGTTACTGCTTGGGAACAACTCCCGAAAAAAGCTAAAGAGTTTATTGAAACTATTGAAAGCGAGCTAGGAGTTCCAGTAAAGTACATCAGTACTGGCCCAGAACTAGATCATATGGTGGTCCGCGAGGTATGATTTACGTAGGAATTGACGATACAGACTCAATGAAAGGTATGTGCACGACGTTCATTGCCTTAGAAGGTATCAAAAGACTAAGTAAGCTGGGCATACGTCCAATAAAATTTCCGAGGCTTGTGAGGCTAAACCCTAACATCCCCTGGAAAACTAGAGGAAATGGTGCTGTTTCAATATCATTTGCGAAAAACAATACTGAAAAAGTTCTAATTGGTTGCTGTGAAAACAAAGATATTTATACTACAGAAGATTCGTCCGAAGACATCATGGAAGATGTTTTTGATACGTTTAAAGATATTATTGAGGAATTTTCTATAAAAGAGGATCCTAACACAAGTCCTGGGCTTATTGTCTCGAAGCTGAGTCCTCCAGAAGAGTTTTATTGGAAGGGAGTAAGAGGAATTGTGGAATTAAATAATGTTAAAAAATGGCTAGCCAAGCAAAAAGATAATGTATTATACAAAGAAATTAATGATGGGAGAGGTCTGATTGGAGCTCTAGCAGCTATCGCTTGGAAGCCAAATGACAAAACATTCGAGCTTTTAACATACAAAAGAAAAAATGATTGGCTAAAAAAACCTGATTTCGATAAGGATAGCGTTAAGCTTTTAGATAAATTATTGAAATGCACGTTTGATAACTTTGATTATGTACAAGACTGTGCATGTATATTTCCCAGAGCACTCACACCTGTTCTATACGGTGTTCGTGGAGACTGTTATGAAGAGCTCTATAAAGCATTAAAAATTGTAAAAACAAACCTTCATATTTATGGATGGCTAATTTTTGAAACAAATCAAGGCACTGATGATCATATTATAAAGAAAACTATAAGGGAAATTAAAAGATTCGAAAGTGTGCTCATAAATGGCGAGGTTGCCTCAAAACCCAAAATTATTGAGGGTGGGCACGTAATTTTCAAAATATCTGATGGTACTGGTGAGATTTGGTGTGCAGCTTACGAGCCAACCAAGGGATTTAGAAAAATAATATTAGAACTTAATCCTGGAGATCTAATAAAGGTATGGGGAAGCATAAAGGAATATGAAAATACCATAAACATTGAGAAGATCGAAATTATTCAAGTCAAAGATATTCTTAAAGAGCGTCCACCCATATGTCCTAAATGTGGAAAAAGGATGACAAGTCTCGGTAAGAACAAGGGATTTAAATGCAAAAAATGTGGACTAAAACTTCCAGAAAAGAAAAAGGAAATAGAAATTATTAAGAGACGTCTAAAACCCGGTCTTTATGAGGTACCTCCTATAGCTAGAAGGCATCTCTCAAAGCCAATAAAAAGAATTAAACAGAGGTGTTCCTGTGGCCAGTGAAATTTATATCGGAATAGCTATTGTTATCCTTCTAGGAGCCCTTTCATATATCACAAGAGCACTTACTATTGAGGGCATAGTTGCAGCTATAATATTAGGTGTCACTATTCTATTCTTTTCAGGACTAAAAGGCCTAGCTATTTTAGTAGCTTTCCTAATTATTGCAAGTGGTGCTACTTTTATAGGAAAAAAGAGAAAAGAATCACTAAAAACTCTAGACTCAAAAGATTTCTTTGGGAGATCTGGATATAACGTTATGTCGAACGGAATTGTTGCCCTTTTAATCTCTCTTCTCTACTCCACACCTGCAGATTCTAATATAATCAATATTGCATATGCTGCATCAATTGCAGGAGTCTTAGCAGATACTCTGGGGAGTGAAATTGGAACTCTCTCGAATAAGGTATACTTAATAACTAACTTTAGAAAAGTCCCTCCCGGAACAAACGGCGGGGTAAGTGTCCTCGGAACCTTGGCGTCATTGGGCGGAGCTGGGATCATTGGACTACTCTCCGTAATTTATGGTGTAGATATATACAAAATAGTAGCAATTACACTTGGAGGATTTGTAGGATCCACTATAGACTCTATAGCGGGTGCAACTCTGGAAAATGCAGGAAAAATTGATAAGGGTGGTGTAAATATTTTATGCAGCGCAAGTGCTGCTGGAACAGGCGTTTTACTATACCTCCTTTTGTCTTAGTATCTTGGCACCAGTGTTTCTAGGAGTGGCACTCATCACTTGCGCTTCTATTCCCTCTTTTTTCAATTGTTGCATCACGATTTGCTTACATTTAATCAATTCTCTCTCAGAGTTCGCAAAACCGTAAATCGTCGGCCCCCAACTACTTTGACCAATACCTCTAAACCCTGCTTCCCTCAAAATTTTGGCCACACCTTCACCTTCCTCAGAGGAAAACAGTCCGCCCTGGGCACTTTCATAATACTCTCCTATTTTTCTTTCTAATTCTTCTAATCCAGTTACAAACTCAAAAAAGTCCCTATGGATTACCGCAGGCAATATTCTCAGAAAAGTTATCCTAAGCAAAGTATCTCGAAGCATATCTGAAGGTTCCCTAGGAATAAGTAACTCTGCCTCGTTTTCCTCAGAAATTTTTCTATTAGATTTCGGGACTACTAATATTACTTTCCACTTTCTTGGAAAAGAAATTCTAAGAATGGCTCTTGGATTTTTTTGTTTATAAACTCCTGAATCTACTATAAAGCCTCCTTTTAAGAAGCTCTCAACACCAATTCCTGAAACATTTTTTCTGCCAATCAATTCAAATAGTTCCCATGGACTCACCTTTATATTAAGTATCTCTGCCAAAATTTTGTTAACTGACATAAGGAGCTGTGTAGTTGATCCTAAACCTATGTGTCTTGGTATATAAGACCGTAACTCTAGAGAAATTTTATCTGAAATCCCAACTCGAGAAAGTAGTTTTTCTAACACTTTCTCGAGATAATTTCTATTTTCATCGTCATTACATATAATCTCAATTCTTTCTGATTTTTTTGCTATAATATCATAAAAAGGCCTATCTATAGATAATCCCAAACCTCCAAATAGGATATCTTTAGAAACAATATTATAAAACCCCAAATGAATTCTTCCAGGAGCAATAATTCTAAGACTACCATTCAAGACCGGAAGCCCTCCTTAAAGCGTTCTTCCACTCTTTGAATATCACATAATCAACTACGGTTCCTGATGCCTCTTTAATTTTCATGTGCTCAATAAGATTTCTTCTAGGCCCGCCCGCAATTCCATCAGCTACAAGAGCAGCTCCCTGTGCAGGTCTTTTTGCTTTTGCTTTAAAGCCTTCTAGTGGTCTAACTGGTCCAATATCAGATAATCCATCAGCTAAATCTTTAAGTAACTTATCATACCTTGAAAGTCTTCCAGAAACTAATATTTCCTTAGGATTTCTAACGGAAACTGTTAAGGCTTTAATAAATTTCATAATATCTTCTAAAAGCGCAACATACGCTTCGTAATATTTTTCGTCCCTATCTACTTTCTTAAAAAATTCATCTGGAGAGATTATTCTCCCTGCAGCAATGTATGACGCTCCGCCCTCAAATAAAACTGCCTTTTGAAATTCCCCAAGAATATACGCAACTTCTCCATCCATTCTTCCATGATTTATGAATCCCATAGGTCCTTGGGTACCTCCTATACCATCTACGACTTGCCCATTTTCTATCCCCACAACCGTAGTATATGCGCCTCCTATTTCTGCAAGGATAAAACTTACCTCTTCATAAGGTATGGACATCATCCTAGATTGCTCATAAACGCCGAGGACGGCAACACAAAGTTTGTCAGCAGTTCCCATATCTATTTTGTTATATTTCCTAAATTTGGGAACCGTCGGAAGGAGAATAACAGAGGGTATTAAATACATCGGAAGATTATAATCTACTGAAAGCCTTATTACTGCATGTAGGCCGCTTAAAACAGATAAACTCGTGTCTTCTCTTCTTAAAAGTGTCGATAAAAATCGATCGTATTCATTAAGCTCTTTTACATGTTTTAATGTAAGTCCATAACCAGAAGGTCCAGAGATTATATCAGGCTCAACAGATTTTATAATATCAACAACTTTTTCGGGATCTCTGTCCACATCCGCTGTTGGAATGTCTTTGTCCAATATAATCCTGTCACCCTCAATTCCAAATATGCTAAAACTAAGGGTCCCAGGATCTATTCCTACAGCCCTAACATCTTTTTCCATATATCATCTCCTCGATAGCTTTTGAGCTGTGAAGGGCAAATATTTGTCCTCATAAGATTAAAGATTATAAGCTGCTTATCATTGCTATTTTTACCATCAAAGGATAAGAACTTCTTAACGGTCAGGATTACTTAATATTCCTGCTTTCTCGATTTTCAAAATATTAACCTCAACGAACTTCTTAAATATATAGTCGATTTTAAATTAGGTGGTGCTTCACAACTTATGATTTGGAGGTGGAAACATGCCATACGCAATATTTAAGGGTAAAACTCAAAAAGATGAAGAAATCTTTACAAAGGACGATCTTGTGAGTAGACAAACTATAAGAACATACGACTATGCATCTATTGGATTAGAGGGAGAGGGATTTATTATTTTAGTAGAAGGCTCTGAGGAGGCTATAAGCAGAGCAAAAGAGATCGCTAAAGATAAGTTAGAGTTTATCGAAGATGATGAAGCTCAAAAAATCTATGAAAAGATCAAAGAGCTGGAAGAAAGCGTTTCTATGGGTGTGGGTGCAATATTTGGGTGAAGTCACTCCCTTCTCATTTCTAATATTTTGGGCCCTTTTCCTACCCCACATACATAAACGTCTTCTATTCCTAAATCAATGAGTATATCCTCGGCCTCTTTTCCAAAAGCAAAAATACTTCCCCCCAACATACATTGTGATGCGTAAATACCATTGTGCCATAATTCTCTTATTATGCTATGCATCTTCTCTGAAATTAGCCCTAATTCCATTGCAAATTCATAAGACAAAGACGCAAACTCTTCTATGCTTTGATCGGAGTCTAAAAACTCCTCTATAAGATCATCCCCAAAGGAATTTATTTTTTCTTTGTATCCTTCGCTTTTTATTATTGTTCTTGTCTTAATTGGTTCATCCACAACTGCTAAAACAATCTTAAGATTTTTTGGAACATTTCTTACTCTCTCCACCATTCCATATGGCGGTATTCCCGGAAGAACTCGTACTTCAAATCCTCCTATCCACTCTGCAACAACATCTCCTAATCCTGTACCACTATGTATCTCTGCAAAGTGAGCGTATTTGAGTGCCTCTTCTTCTTTGATTTTTAGTGCCTTAGTTATCCCAAATAGCGCAGCTAATGTACCAGAAGCACTCATACCAAAACCTTGAGACACTGGCAGAGATGTTTTTATTTCTATTTCGACCTTATACTTTAAGTCATAATTCTCTAAAAGCTGTTTTACTCCTATTTCAGTAGTTTTTGCCTTTCCATAATTATACTTAGCACTGACGTCTATTTCCTTAGACTTTTTCCCTACTACAGTAGCTACTGCGCCCATATCTGTTGAGAAACCAATACCTCTAGAGCCCCTTTGTGCAGGATCTTCGTATTCGTCATAGATAGAGAACACTCCTGTAACATGACCAGGTGCGTAAGCCTTAACTTTGAAGTATTCTGGCAACTTCATTCAGTATCTCCTCGGCAATTTTTTCCTTGTGCCCCTCTACTTTTCGGACTTCTCCTTGCTTGTTAATAATATACGCCTCGGCATACTCTGAAGAGAACGCCTTTAAAGTATTTGCTATTGCTATATCGGCATTTACCTCATCTAATCGCTTTTTAGCTTCTTCTATCAATTTTCCCCCACCGTATACCTCAGATTTAAAAATTACGAAGACTCCTCTATAGATTTCCCTAATTTTTTCTATTACTTTTTGTGTAGGTTCTAACTCCAAAATCAAATGCTCCAACTTAGATGGTATTTTTCCCTTTTCGCGCTTTTTTGGCCTATAATCGGAGATTGCTGCCACTGAGATCACTACATCATACTTCTTAGATTGAAGTAACTCTATAGTCTTTGCAAGCATTTCGTCAACAGTTTCTACTTTATAGATAGTAGCATACATTGACGGATCTACTTTTCCCAACCCATAAACCATATCTACGTTTGCTCCTCTTAAGTATGCTCTTTTTGCAATGTAATAGCCCATTATCCCTGAACTTCTGTTTGTAATAATTCTTATCTCATCGATAGGCTCCGCTGTTGCCCCAGAAAGTATTAGTATGCTTTTTCCCGCGAAGTCCCTCTTTCCAATCTCTCTAATGACTTCTTTAACGATAGTCTCCTTTTCGGGAATCTTCGCCTTTCCTTCTTCTATCTTAGGCTCAATGATTTTAACACCCATATTTTTGAGCTTTTCAATATTTTCTTTAACAATCGGATTTTGTAACATGGCATAATCCATTACAGGCACTATAACCATCTTTATTTGTGCCCCTAAAGCAACCAAAGCTGCAGTAGAGACAACATCGTCAGCAATTCCATTCACTATTTTCCCTATAATGTTAGCAGTTGCAGGAGCTATAATGACTAGATCTGCGTGTTTAACATATTTTATGTGTTCAGTTTCTCCAGTAAACTCAGATACAGGCTTATAACCAGAAGCAAAGTGAAGAGCTTCTTCACCAATAATCTTTAGAGCACCCGGCGTCATAAAGGGTATAACATCAGCCCCATATCTTATTAGTTCTCTTATTATTTTTACTGATTCCAGCGAGGCTATGCTGCCAGTAGCACAATATATAATTCTTTTACCCTTTAAATCGTCCCCCTTAGAACATTTAATAAGCTGACTGGGATGAGACACTTTTCTCACCTTTTGTGAGGGTTATATTTTAATCTCAATTGATAAATATATAAGTTTGAAAAACACGTTGTGTGCGGGGGAGTATTATTGAACAGAAAAAATGTAAATATTGAAGAATACGAAAGGTTAGATCTCTCTAACGGGCTTCTAGTAATAGGCTTTCCAGGATTAACCCTTACTGGAACAATAACAGCTGAATATCTTATAAGAGCTCTTAACTTAAGAGAAATAGGAATAATCGTGGGAGATATATTCCCTCCCGCAATTACAGTATCAGGAGGGAAGATTACTGCGCCCATAAGAATATGCGTAGGGGAGGGTGGCAGAGGATATGATAAGATCGTGGTTATGTCCTCGATTACTATTATAGACGATAAATACGCTTACCCTATGGCCAAAATCATTTCTGATTGGATAAAAGAGAAAGAGATCTCCCTCTCGGTGTTAATTGTAGGTGCGCCGGGACAGGGGCCTGACGTGCTATATATAGCAACAACAGAGTATGCAAAATCTGTTGGAGAAATGGTGGGATTATCCTCCCCATCAAATGCTGTTATTTATGGTTTTCCAGCAGCACTTCTACTAGAAGCGTCGAGAAGAGATGTCGATTTGATACTTTTACTTGTAAAAGCTAGGGAGAAAACACCAGATGCTGAAGCCGCATCCGATGCTGTAAAAGTAATATCTCATATTCTTGAGATAGATATAAACACTGAACCGCTAGTGGAAGAGATTAAAGCTCTTGAAGAGAATTTAAAGAATGTTGAAAAAATGAGGAGGTCCGAGACATTAGGAGGGGGAGTATCGTATAAGTATTATAGGTAGTTTAGGTGCGTTCATATGAGTGTTCCATTTAAACTTATAGCTGATACTTATGAAAAACTAGAAAAAGTTTCAGGAAGAATTGAGATGCGATCAATTTTAGCTGCTCTCTTCTCAAAAATACCCAAAGAACAGATTTATGAAGTTGTACATCTTACTCTCGGTCAGATAGCACCAGACTTCTTGGGTATAGAGCCTGGTGTAGGAGAGAAACTTACGCTAAGAGCAATCTCATTAGCAACGGGTGTTGATGAGCAGAGCCTAATGAAGAAGCTAATAGACAGTGGAGATATTGGGAAAGTTGCCGAGTGGGCAGTATCTCGTAAAAAACAAATGGCACTATTCAGAGAAGAGCTTACTGCAGACAATGTGTATAAGAACTTTCTTAAGATGTCTCAACTCTCTGGAGAAGGTAGTATGGAGCTCCGTGTAAGGTTACTTGCAGATTTGTTCCAAAAGGCATCACCTAAGGAGGCCCGATATATAGCAAGGATTGCTTCTGGAACGCTAAGGTTAGGTGTTGCTGAGGCTACTGTTCTCGAAGCACTTGCCCTTTCTATGAACCTTCTTCACAAAAAGGATCTTATCGAGAGAAAGTATAATATATATCCGGACTTAGGTGAGATTGCTAGAATTCTAAGAGATCAAGGAATAGAGGGCATTGAGAAAATAAAAGTTACATTAGGAGTCCCTGTAAGGCCTATGCTTGGCGAGAGAGCGAAAGATCCTAGTGAAATAATTAAACGTCATAAAAAATCTCTCGTAGAATATAAATACGATGGACTTAGGATGCAAATACACATAAAAGAGGATGGTACCGTAAAGATCTTCTCCAGGAGTTTAGAGGATCTTACTGCACAATTCCCTGATGTCGTGAGATTTGTTAAGGAATCTTTCAAAGGAAAAAATGCTATAGTTGAGGGAGAGACTGTTGCTATTGATCCCCATACATTTGAGCTTAGACCCTTCCAAGAGGTTGCTCACCGTAGAGGAAGAAAATATGACATTTTGGAAGCTATGGAAAAGTATCCAGTTGCTACCTTTTTATTTGACTGTATTTATGCCAACAACGAAGATCTCACTGAAAAAAAGCTTATGGAACGTAGAAAAATACTCGAAGGCCTATTTGATTGGGAAAAGGCTGAAAGACTATCACTCTCAGAGGCTAAATTGATAGACAATATCGAAGACCTTGAGAAGTTCTTTGCTCAGGCCATTGAGGCTGGTTGTGAAGGTATAATGGCAAAAGATCCAGAGAGTCCCTATGTTGCAGGTGTGAGAGAGTGGCTTTGGATAAAATACAAGAGAGACTATAAATCTGAATTAACTGATACTCTCGATCTCGTAGCTGTTGGTGCATTTGCTGGTAAGGGTAAAAGGGCAGGAACATATGGCGCTCTGTTAATGGCCGTGTTTAATCCTAAAGAGAATGTATTCGAGACAGTATGTAAATTAGGTACTGGATTTGATGATCTTACTCTTCAGAGACTTCCAGAGATCTTCAAACCGTACTTGCGAGACACTAAGCATCCGCTAGTAAAGAGCAATTTAGATGCTGACTTCTGGTTTGATCCAGCTATAGTCCTTGAAGTTCAAGGTGCAGAGATTACTCTCAGCCCCGTTCATACATGTGCATATAACAAAATAAAACCTGGATATGGCCTAGCAATAAGATTTCCTAGATTTACAGGAAGATGGAGAAAAGATAAAAGGCCTAAAGATGCTACAACAACGTCTGAAGTAATTGAGATGTATAAAGCTCAGAAGAGACTAAAAGTAGAAGAGTAGAACTAATCATTCCTCATCTCCTTGTGAAAAAACCTCTTTTATCTAAAGTGTAATAGAACATTTAAAAGGGTGGGCCCTATCGTAAAAACATGAGCAAGGTAAAAGTAGCAATTAATGGCTATGGTACTATAGGAAAAAGGGTTGCTGACGCAATATTACTTCAAGATGACATGGAAGTAATTGGCGTCTCAAAAACTAAGCCAGATTATATTGCTAAGTATGCCCTAGATAGCGGATTTTCTCTATATGTTCCAGAAGGTTCTGAAGAGAAATTTGAAGAGAAGGGTCTCAAAGTTTCCGGAAGCATTAAAGAAATGATCGAAAAAGCAGACATAGTGGTTGATGCAACCCCAAATAAAATAGGTGCCAAAAATAAGGATTTATATGAAAAAATGGGGGTTAAAGCCATTTTCCAAGGTGGAGAAAAGCATGAGGTAGCAGGTTTCTCATTCAATGCATATATAAACTACGACGCTGCTAGAGGAAGGCAATACGTACGTGTTGTCTCTTGCAACACTACCGGTCTTCTACGAAGTCTAAATGTAATCAATGAGTTATTCAAAATAAAAGAAGCCTTTGCAGTAATAGTAAGAAGAGCGGCTGATCCTGCAGACACAAAGTCTGGGATAATTAACGCAATAGAGCCTACGATTCCAATACCCTCCCACCATGGTCCTGACGTAAAAACTGTTCTCGATATTCCCATTGAAACTATGGCTGTAAAAGTTCCTACAACTCTTATGCACGTCCACACAATCAGGATAAAAACTGAAAAGGAGCCCAACCTAAAAGACCTCCTAGAAACCATAGAAGAAGATTATAAGCGCATCATGCTTGTTTCTAAAGATCTTGGCATAACGTCAACTTCACAAATTATAGAGTTAGCTAGGGATCGTGGAAGGAAGAGATATGATTTATTTGAAGTCATTTTATGGGAAGATAGTATCTCAATTATCGACAATACCATTTATTTCTATCAAGCAGTACATCAAGAGGCGATTGTAGTTCCTGAAAATATTGACGCTATTAGGGCTATGCTTGAAATAGCAGATAAGGACGAAAGTATCAAGAAAACAGATTCTTCACTAGGAATTGGTTCTTTAAAGATCTAATCTTTATTATTTTTTACCTATTTTTTAATTTTGGTGATAAAATGAAAATACCACATTCACATCCTCGTTACGAATCACTCATAAGAAGAGAAAAACTTGCAGATGGTGTAGAAAGGGGTCTTGTACATATTACTGGGTTAATTGCTCATGGTAGAGGGGAGGCTTTTGATTATCTAATAGGCGAAACAACAATACCTCCTGCCCTTGAAGCAGAAAAAGCTGCTGTTGCAGCATTGATGCTAGCAAAAAATCCTGTAATATCAGTTAATGGCAACACAGCAGTACTGGCTGGCAAAGAAGTCATTGAGTTTGCAAAAGAGATAAACGCAAAAATTGAGGTGAATATTTTCCATAGAACTGAGGAAAGATTAAGAAAATTGGTTAACTATATGAAAAGTCTCGGAGCTGAGAGAATATATGGGCTAGAGGCAAATGCCAAAATTCCAGGTCTAGATCAGCCTAGATCTATTTGTTCTTATGAAGGCATATACTCTGCAGACGTAATTTTGGTTCCTCTAGAAGATGGTGACCGCTGCGAAGCCTTGGTAAAAATGGGTAAAATTGTTATAGCTATAGATCTTAATCCTCTCTCAAGAACTGCTAGAACAGCCACAATTACTATCGTAGATGACGTCACACGAGCATTCAGGAATATGATCACTATTGCAAAAGAATTAAAGAGCATGTCTAGAGAGGAATTAGAAGAAGTTCTTAAGAAATTTGATAACAAAGAAAATCTTAATAGAGTTCTAAATTATATCTGCAAACGGCTAAAAAGTATTTACAAATCATCATTAGAGGATTCGCACCCCTCAGGCAAAAGATAGGCGAAGATCATATCTAGGGCCTTATCGTGGAACAAAAGAGATGATATCCTATGAAGGTGCTCATAGTCTGTCCATATTTTCACCCGCATATAGGAGGTGTGGAAAGTCATGTAAAAGATCTTAGCAAATTTCTAGTAAAAAGGGGTTTTGAAGTTACAGTTCTTTCTAACGATATCCCAAAGGGATATAGGGAGTTTGTTCTTGAAGGAGTTCATGTAATACGGACTAAACCTCTTGCAGAGGTTTTTAGAACCCCAATAGATCCTCAGATTTACTTTGCAACAAAGAAGATTGGTAGAGAGTTTGATCTTATACATATACACTTTCCACCACCACTAACACCCTACTTCGCTTCTTCTGCTGCTAAAAAAATTGGAAAGCCTGTGATATTAACGTACCACTGTGATCCTACTCTTGACAATATATTCTTGACATTTTTAGAGAGAGCCTACGAGTATACGCTAGGCAGAAGAATTGTAGCAAACTCTGATGCAGTAATAGTTACAACAGAGCAGTACAAGAGGACTTCAAAGCTTCTTTGGGGAGTAAAAAGTTATTGGGTAATTCCAAATGCAGTGGATATAGAGTTTTTTGATGGAAAGGATTACTCTAAAGAGTTTTATGAGAAATATAATATTGAAGAAGACTTTGCTCTTTTCGTAGGAAGACTTGTTCCTCATAAAAATGTAGAGGTTTTTATCGAAGCTGCCGAATACACAAATGTTAGGCACATCATTATTGGAGATGGTCCTCATAAAAGATTTTTAGAGACATATGCAAAGCATTTAGGAGTAGAAGACAGAGTACTATTCCTCGGAAAAATTCCTAAAGAAGATCTTCGGGCTGCATATTCTGCAGCAAGCTTAGTAGTTTTGCCATCGATCTCTAGGCTTGAGGCCTTTGGAATAGTTCTCTTAGAGGCTTTGGCCATGGGAAGACCTATCTTAGCAGCAGATATTCCGGGGGTAAGCACTATAGTTGACATTATAGGTTCCCCAAAGTTTAATCCTATGGATCCATCCGATCTTGGAGAGAAAATCACAAAAATAATTGAAAATAAGAGTTATTACAAAAACATATCCTTAAAAGGCCAAAAAATTGTTAGAGAAAAGTACAATTGGGGGCGAATTATATCGGAGATTATAAGGGTTTATGAAGAGACCTTTGAGAGAGTTAAAATATAATTTAACGTTTTTATGGGAATACCTTGTCTATGTCTAACGGTTCTTCTTCTTTCTTCTCTGCAACTTTACTTATTAACATCGCCATCGTTATATCGCTTCTAGTTCTCTCTAAAATCCCTCTAATGCTATCTTGTTTGGATCTAAGCGGTATAAGACCCTGCGGATAATGAAGTTTCATAATATGAGAATACATTTCCTCCATATAATTAAAGAACATGAGCGCATCTTGAATCCTATCTTTTCTTAAGCTATCTAACACCTTTCTACGAAGCTCTCCTATAACATCACATAGTCCTAATATGTATGAATCTAATGGGACAGAGAGTTCCTCTGGGTCTGGAACTTCTCCTCTTTCTATTATCTCCTTAAAAATTAAGGCCTCACAATACTCTTGTAATGCATCTCTTATAAATCCTGCTTGCATTACCTCGGGATATCTTTCTACTCTTGCCAAAAGCTGTTGTACTTCATCTCTTAGTTCATTTATTTTAGTCTCAACAAGCTTACCCCTATGAATATCTTGAATTACTTCAGACGATAGTCTTATGATTTCCCTTGACTTCTTTATTGCAAATTCTCTAAGTTCATCCCTCTGATCTAACCACTTTTTAGCCTCTTCGATAATTCTTTCGAGTTTTTTCATACACTTTCACCAGTATAATTAAACACAAATTTAAAATAAAATTTAATCGGAGTATCTGTTAAGATATAGGTTAGTAGTTGGAGGTGCTAAGAATGAGAGTTCTCGTGAATGATGAAATCTCCGAAGAAGGTATCAAACTGCTGAAAGACGCAGGGTTTGACGTAACAGTTCATCATTATGATTCAGATGAGCTTAAAAAAATAATAAAGGATTTTGACGCAATAATAGTAAGAAGCGCTACAAAAGTAACGAAAGAAATTATAGAAGAAGGTGCCAAAGGGAAGCTTAAGGTAATTGGCCGCGCAGGAGTAGGTGTCGATAATATTGATGTCGAGGCTGCTACTAAACACAAAATTATGGTAGTTAACTCGCCCACGGCAGCTACCAGATCTGTAGCAGAGCTTACAGTAGCTTTTGCATTTGCTCTTGCAAGAGATCTTGTTGCAGCAAATAATGAGCTAAAATCTGGGGAATGGACAAAGAAAAAACACAAAGGAATGGTTTTAGAAGGAAAAACATGGGGACTCGTGGGATTTGGACGCATAGGGCGTGAAGTAGCTCGCATAGCACTTGCGCTTGGAATGAATGTCATTGCATATGACGCATATGTAAAAGTGGATATGAAAGGTGTAACTGAGGCGAAAAGTGTTGAAGAAGTACTAAAGAATGCAGATATAGTAAGTGTTCATGTGCCTTTGACCGAAGAAACCAGAGGACTAATTGGAGAGAAGGAATTAAGAATGATGAGGAAAGGCGCAATATTAATAAATACTGCAAGAGGAGGGGTCATTGACGAGAAGGCCTTAGCTAAGGTTATAGAGGAAGGACATCTTCGTGGCGCTGGACTAGATGTGTTTGAAGAAGAACCTCCTAGGCCAGACAATCCTTTATTAAAGCTAAAAAATGTTTATGTAACGCCACATATAGGTGCTAATACAGTAGAGGCCCAAGAAGTCGCTGGAAAAATAATAGCAGAACAAGTGATTAAAGCACTAAAAGGTGAAAAGCCTGACTTTATAGTTAATAGGGAGGTTCTTGGATCTTCTTGAGCTCTTTTTATTTTCATATAATACCTACAAATCTGAAGATTACGTACGTCATTGTTATTAGGATAAACATGTGTTTTAAGGAGCCCGATATTTTTCCTTCATAAACTAATCCACCTACAAGACCTATACCAATAGACTGTATTATGCTCCCATAATAAAGAACTAGCGAAAGTTCTCTCACATCTATTGGAATTATTGTAATTCCTCCAAGACTGCCTCCAACAGTTGCAGATTGTCCTAATCTCGGTAAGAAAAATACTAAAATAATTAGTATAACAAAAATAAAGACTGCATACGAAATATACATTGTCATTAAATATCCTATTGTTTGAGAACGGCGCTGTGCATCTAACTCTAATATTTCTCTCAAATCTCTTGCTGCTGTGTGAAGAACGTCGGAAAATTCCCCGCCACTATCAGCGCCTTCTCTAATAATCGTGAGAGCCCTTTTTATTAACTTAGATCTAATCTTTGATGCCAGTTTGTCGAGTACCTCAAAAATCGTTACGCCCCATGCCATTGAGGCCGCCATTTGCTGTATAAATGCCGTTAACCTTCCATAATTGCCTCTTGCTTGTATTTTCATGGATTCCACAAGACTCATTCCTGATCTCCTATTTTCAGCCAGATCTCTGAGAAAATCTGGGAATACCCTTTCTATGTCATCCGTGATCTTATCAATATAGGCCCTATAAAATCCATAGGGTCCTAGAAACATCAATAAAGCGTAGGCAACATAGTGGGGGGTCATTTCAGGCCTAATTATCATTGCAGGAACAAGTGATAAAGCTGCAAGTAAAGAAACTCCTAAGAGAATTTTATCAAAAAATTCTATACCGCGCTCATAAATTATACGAGATATCCAAAGTTCAAATTTTGATTTTGGAGTGTGCCTTTCAACAAATTCCTCAATCATTTCCTTCATTGTAGATGTCATGAATCACTTCCTCCTAACAGCATCATACGCCAAATATGCGTAAACGACATGAATGACGGGTAATACGAGAAACATTATCATCTTTATAAGCGTGAATGTCATTCGGGCTTGGGCAGGATTTGCTGATATCCATCCCATTACAGTAAATATAATTACAAGAAATATAGGAGCAGCAACACCAACTACGACAAAACTCTCAATAATTACGCTAAGTGCTTCTAGATCTTTTCTTTGTTCCTGTCTAAGTTCGAACATGTATTGTTCAGCTTTTGTCATCAAATAATTCTTGAGATTGCCACCAGTGTAGGTAATTGTGATTATGCCCTGAAGAAAGTCCTGTAACTTAACTGATGCTGATCGCGATATAGCATTTAATATGGCAGTCATAACATCATAACTAAAAACAACCATGTCTCTATACATTAACGCTGCCTCTTTTGCCATTTCTGGTAAAATATCTCTCTGTCTAGCAAGAGCACCAAAGATTCTACTGATTGGAACGTTTGCTGATGCCAAAGCGGCCATGAAGTTTATTGCATACGGAAGTTCCCTATCAATCTGTTTAGCTCTTGATGAGATCTTAAAAAATGGATGAAAATACACTATGATCCATACAATTGCTATTACTACGACAACTAGCGCAATTTTTAGAGCATATGTAGGGACTGCTAGTATAGCTATCCTCATAGGAGTCAAAATTAAGACTAATATACTAATAATAGATGCAATTATTCCCCAAAACACATTTCTAGCAAAAGATAGTTTTGGATAAATCTCAGGATACGCTTTTTTTAATATAAGTTTGTAGCTATCGGTGAGAAATGATTCTAAAAGATTTCCTAGAGTATTATAAATTACTCTGTCAAGTTTTTTAAGATGTTCTCTCCCTGAGCTCAGCTCTAACTTCCGCACGACCGAACACCTTTTCTAGCACTTTTTCTGGTTTATTATAATATGTAAATATGAGGGTACTAACATCTTTGTAGTCGCTAATTCCTCTTGAGATCATCCATTCTATTATTTTGGCACGTCTCATCATTTCTTCTTCAAATTTCTCTTCTGCAATACCAGTAGCTCTAGCAAATCTTTCAAATACATAACTCTTACCTGAGTACTCGAACCTATCAGTTTCTGGATCCCACGAAAAAACTTTGTTTGTAGATATCTCCTGTGTCATAGGATCCACTTCAACTATTTCTACTACCTCTGCCATTTTTCTATAAGGCCTACCTCGTATTCGAACAAACTTCTGAAGAATTATCATATCTAACGAAGAGAACATGATTCTCGGGACATTTATAGGTTCTTGCGTGAAACGATGAACTAATGCTCTAGCAGACTCAGCGTGGAATGTAGAATATGTTGTGTGTCCTGTAGCCATCGCTTGGAACATCACATACGCTTCCCTTCCACGAACCTCTCCAACGATAATGTATCTTGGCCTCTGTCTTAATGCTGCCCTTAGAAGATCGTACATATCAATTTCCTTACCTTCTCCTCCAAAACCAGTTCTAGTAACGCTTGGAATCCAGTTGGGATGGGGAAGATTCAGCTCCCTAGTATCTTCAATACTTACAATTTTTTCGTTGGGAGGTATAAACATTGTCACTGCGTTAAGAGATGTTGTCTTACCAGAGGCTGTTCCTCCTGCAAAAATGGCAGAAGCCCCATATTCTACTGCCAACCAGAAATATGCCATCATTTCAGAACTTGCTGTATCCAACTCCACTAACTCTATTGGTGAAAAGGGTCTCTCCCTGAATTTTCTGATTGTAAACGTTGATCCACGAGTAGTTACTTCTTTACGTAATGTGAGTTGTGCTCTACTACCATCTGGAAGTGTAGCATCCAAAAGCGGGTTTGCCACACTTATATGTTTGCCTGAAATCTGAGCAAGACGTATAACGAAGTTGTCAAGTTCTGTAGCATCTTGGAAAATAACATTTGTACGCAATGACTGATATTTACGATGGAAAATATAAATAGGTATTTCAGGACCATCACAAGAAATATCCTCTATCCAAGGATCTCTCATTATCGGATCTATTCTTCCGTATCCTGCAAAATCTCTTGCAATATAATACTTTATTTTTTCAAGTGATAACCTAGTTACTCGAATTCCGTAGTCGCTAATAACGCGCTCAACTAACTCTTCTATGAATTTCCATTTATTTTCTCCGACTTCTTCTGGATATACAATAATTGAAGAGACTATAATATCTCTAATCGTTTCCATTATTCTTACTTCCTGCGGTGTTAAAATAGGTTCAATAACGTGATAAACAAGCTCGTTTGTAGTTTTACTCCTCAAAATTTTGATATAAGCGTAAGGCTCGTTCACAGGATATTCTTCGACCACTTCATAACCCTCAGGGGTCACAGTGGCAGTGATGGGTCCCTCAATAGGTGTTGGTTGGCCTGTCTTCATAATTTCCTTTTCAACTTTAAGCAAACTTATTTTCCTACGTTTTCTCTTTTTGGTAGTTTCTAAAATCGATGCTGATGCTGCTTCTCTCTTTAAGATTAATATTTTAGTATCTATTTTCGAAATTATGTTTTGATAACGTTGATATAACTTATAGAGCTCTTCAGATTTTTTATCTGTTGGAAGATTAGAAGACATAATTTTTGCTCTCTTTTTCTTGTATTCCTCGAAAATTTTATGTTTCTTCTCTTCCAATTTTTTAATTTTCTTTTCTATCTGCTCACGCTTTGGCATAATATTAGCACCTTACTCACTTAATTATCTCGAACTGTTTGATATCCTTATTGAATTGTCAAAGAGATTATCTCTCTAATGATTAAGGAAGGATTGTTGCATTATGTCGTCATTTATCTACAACTCAAATATATCTGATTTTCCCGCTCTAGTCATTCCTGGCTTTTTGCAATAAAATATATGGTCCTCTGCTATATAATAAGCTAACTTCACACTGTGAAAGCGTAGTTTAGAAGTACCTCTCAATGATATGCTTAGTTTCCTTACTTGATACCTTCTCTAAATAAAGTAGAGAGATACGGAAAGTAATATATTTCTTCAAGCCGTTTCTCAAGTGGATCATAAAAATTTCAAACTGCAATAAAAGTGAAATATTCTTTAAATATCCGTTAACGAATCTAAAAATCAATTACATTTTGTTCAGGGTGATGTAAATGGTATGGAAATACTCATATGATGATCTCCTAGAAAGAGCATATTCACAGCTTCCAGAAATCCAAAAAACTGCAGAGAGATTTCAAGTTCCAAGACCTGAGGTAGTATACGAAGGTAAAACCACGGTAATTAGAAACTTCAAAGAAATCTGTGAGACTGTAAACCGTGATGAAAAGCATATTCTTCAATTTCTTCTAAGAGAACTAGGTACTTCTGGAGAGATATCTGGCGATATGGCTATTCTCCAAGGAAGAATGGATCAGAACAGGGTAATAGACGCTATTGAATCTTACGTTCTCTCATACGTTATTTGTTCAGAGTGTGGCAGTCCAGATACCGAATTGATAAAACAAGAACGTAGTCTAATGCTTAAATGTCATGCTTGTGGTGCTCTGAGGCCGGTTGGGTTGGCTAAGATAAGATTACGTGGCACACTGCAATCTTTTGCATTTATTCTACGTGAAGGTGGAGAGTACGTAGTCACTATTGAAGGAACGACATCAGAAGGTCATGGGGTAACAAAATTTGGCGACTATACTATAATTATCCCAGAAACAAAACCAGGAGAGCGTGTGAGGATAAGAGTATTCAGAATAGTTAGGAACATAGCGTACGCTGAGATCATAGAGAAGCTTCCACAAGAAAAAGAAAAACGTAAGAGCAGGAAGAGCAGGAAATGATCTCGATAACAGGTACGCCTGGCACAGGAAAGACCGTTCTTTCCTGGTATTTAACTTTATTTTTTAAACACGTATATGATATTAACAAACTAGCAATAAGACATTTTTCTATAGAGTTTGATGTAGACCGCAAATCTCACGTAATAGATATAGATGCTCTTGCAGAATATATTTCGAAAAACTTTCCCAAAGACTCAATTCTTATAGGACACCTCTCACATCTATTAGGAATTGCTGAGAAAATAATAGTACTCCGAACTCATCCTAAAGAGCTTGAGAATAGACTTAAAAGAAAAGGATGGCCTGAAAGAAAAATAAGGGAAAATCTTGAGGCAGAAGCCATGAATATTATTACATATGAGGCACTAGAGCTCACAAACAGAGTTTTTGAGGTTGACACGACCAATATTCATCCTCGAGAGGTTCTTTATCAGACCCTTGAAATTATTTATCGAGAACCAAATGAGTTTCGTGCACCAAAATTTGACTGGTCAGAGGCGATCTTAGAATGGTATTAGAAAGATTTAGAAAAATATCAGAAAAATATCTTGAAACAGTATCGAGGCCATTCTTTATTTTAGGGCCCATGGGAAACAGTATTTTAGGGTTTATAATAGCTATTCTAGCGTTTTTATTGTTTTATCATAATTTTATTTTACTTCCTGGAGTCCTTGTTCTTTTTAATGGTTTCCTTGACATGATAGACGGCTACATTGCAAGAAAAACGGGCAAGAGCTCTAAACTGGGGGATCTTATTGACCATACTCTGGATCGTCTCTCTGATGTGTTTATAATGATAGGATTGACTCAAAGCATCTATGTAGCAGATCATTTGGGATATATCGCTACTATAACCATGCTTCTCGTAAGTTATATGGGAACTCAAGCCCAAGCATTGGGAGTGGGAAGAGTATACGCCGGACTATTAGGTCGTGCAGACCGTATAGTACTTATATTCATTGGATGTATAGCACAGAAGCTCTTTACTGGAAAAATTTATGGTATTACGATCTTAGACATACTAATGCTTTACTTCATTGTCGCGGGAGCGATTACATTTATCCAGAGATTTAGAATAGCATACAAAGACTTAAAAGGAAGAAAATCTGAAGAGTGAAGACCTCAAATAAAGTATCCCATTTCTCTGGCAAGTTCCTCTAGTCGTCTGATGCGTTCCTCAGTAGGCGGATGTGTTGAAAATAACGCAGAAACTCTTACTCCTCTAAATGGGTTTACGATAAATAGGTGGGCTGTTGCAGGATTTCCGCGGGTAAGTGGTTTTCTTCTTACGTAGTACTCAATTTTTTCTAATGCTCTTGCCAGAGATATCGGATCTCGTATAGCAACTGCACCACGATAATCAGCCTCGTACTCGCGAGTTCGTGAGATTGCTAGGTGGATAAGCATTGCTGCAATAGGAATTGTAACAGCGGCAATAATCGCAATTAATAAATAAAGGACTCCAGCTTCGTTCCTATCCCTTGACATTGATCTAAAGAATGTAGACCAGTACAACATTCTTGCAGCAAATGATATTGCAGATGCTATTGTGGCGGATATTGTCATAATCAAGGTATCCCTATTTCTTACATGAGCCATCTCGTGGGCTATAACTCCTCTAAGCTCTTTTTTATCTAATATCCTTAAAAGACCTCTTGTAACAGCAACAACTGCCTTCTTTGGGTTTCTACCAGTAGCAAATGCATTGGGAACATCTGTTGGTATAATGGCAACCTTAGGTGTGGGTACTCCCATATTCATGGCAACATCTTCAACTATTGAGTACAACTCGGGAGCTTCCTCTTTGGTTACTATTTTTGCCCTATATGTTGCCAAAACCAGTTTGTCGCTTAAAAAATATGCTGCAAAATTAAAAACAGCCGCAAATATTATGAAGGCTATCATTGTCGTAATTAAATCAGAATTAAATACATACGCCAGAAGAGTTCCTATTAGTTGGAATAGTAGAAACACTGCAAGGAACAATATTATTGTACGAACAGTGTTCTTTACGGACATTTTCATCCCCTAATGAGTTTTGAGTTTCTGAGATCTTGCTTCCTTGAAGATATCACAGACGACATATTCTATAAAGTTTATGGTACAAATTTTATTTTACTACTAAAAAAGCGTCTTTATAGCTTCGTTTATCATTCCTTTTAATTCTTCAGCAAGCTCCTTGGTAGTGGAGAGAACATAGTAGAAAATTATAATGATTACAACAATAGAGAAAAATTTCATGACTAAAGTATGTAATAGATAATAATCTATGTCTAATACTTCCACGCCGTAAATTACTCCGACACTTCTGACCATATTCAACAAATATATCAACACTGATACTCCAAGAGCCTTTTTCCAGTATTTTCTAAAATCTGCTGCCAAAATAGGAGATATTACAAGAGCTATGCTCTGAAGACCTGTACATGCAAAAGTAAACTTATAGCTATATTCCCACGAGTTTATAACAGTATACTCAAAATTTATGTTTGCAACCAAATTTTTTGAGAGGAGGTAAGCAAAATATGCAGTAGCATTGGTAAGCGTACCAATAAAGCTATCAAATAACTTTGCTGGAAAGTATATCAACACAGCTATGGAGATAGTATTAACTATGAACCTTCTCTCTAGCATCCTTGGATTTTTGTAAAGTAAATAGGACACAAATAGTATCATAAGAGTCAACAAAATTACGTTAACAAAATCCTTTTCTAAGAGTTCATAGTAAATTGCAAATGTTGCCCATAAAATAAGAAAAAAATAAGAAACTAGTCCAAATAAGCGTTTGTATTTTATATTCCATGTATTCTTTTTAAAAAATTGAAATAACGGAAAAAGGAGTGGCAAAATATCGGTAAATGTCATGATTACTCCTTACGCTCTTTCTCCTTTGTTACTTTTGAAAGTAATCCTTTAAGTTCTTCCTTTATCTTGGCCTCCTCTTCAGCTGCCGTTGCACCTCTCTCCTTTATCTTTGCTTCAAGTTCTTCTGGTTTTGGTATTTTTCCTAAGGCTTCGTCTATCTTACCTATGTGCTTCTCCAGTTCTTCTAAGGTCATTTCCTTAACTGCAGGGACTTCTTTAGCCTTGGAAACATAACCAGCAATGTTGTGGATTAATGAACTAATCTCAAATGGTAACACTATCTTTGTTGACGGTGTGGATCCTAGCTTAACAAGCGTATCTAACGTCCTTATAGAGATTGCTTTCCTATCTAATGTTGCGGCTCCCATAGCAAGAAGCCTAAGCGCTTGGGCTTCACCCTGTGCTTCAAGAATGCGTGCTAATCTCTTACCCTCAGCCTCTAATATGAATGCTTGTCTAAGACCTTCTGCTTGAAGAATACGGGCTGTCTTTTCTCCTTCAGCTACTAGAATCTTAGAACGACGCTCTCCATCGGCTCTAAGGATTGCGGCTCTTCTAGCTCTCTCTGCAGCAGTCTGTTCTTCCATCGCCTTTTTAACTGTTGGAGCGGGTTCTACTTCGCGTATTTCTACTGCTTCTACTCTTACGCCCCACTTATCAGTGGCTTCGTCTAGGATGTCTCTTAACTTGGTGTTGATGGCCTCTCTGTTGTATAAAATTTCGTCAAGCTCCATATCTCCTATGACAGATCTTAGAGTAGTCTGAGCAAGAGCTACTGTAGCAAGTTTGTAGTTTGCAACTTCGAAATATGATTTCTCAGGATCAACGACCCTTATGTAAATAATGGCATCAACAGTTACTGGTGAGTTGTCTTTAGTAATGACTTCTTGGCGAGGAACGTCTAAAACTTGAGTTCTAAGATCTATCTTTATAACTTGAGAAACTAAGGGATAGACCCAGTTTAAACCTGGATTCAATTTTCCCTTATACCTACCCAAGACAATCCAAAGTCCTTGCTCGTAAGGCTGTATTATACGTATTCCGCTTGCCACAAGGGCAACGACTACTAGTATTATGAATATAGCAAATACCAAAGAGCTTATAACTGGCAAACAACACACCCCCAAAGGTGTTTAGAAGAGACTTTTTATCCCTTCACTTTATTCTTGAGTGCAAATTTTTATTTATTTAATTTTTTCCACGTGTAAATGTACACCTTCTACCTTCGTAACGCGAACGCGACTCCCCTCTTCTATTTCCTCATCCGCAGTTGCACTCCATATCTCAGATCCTACCTTAACTTTTCCGGAATACGATTCAGGAACTACCCTTTTTATGACGATGCCTTCTTTCCCTAATAACGCATCTGAGCTCATTGTGATAGGCGCCTTTGTTGGTTTAGCAATAGCCCTATATACGTAAATCGTAATGCCCATTGCACCTAATGCAACCACAACAGCTATTATTGGAGCCCAAACAGTGGAAAGAATCTCTGGGAATAATAATCCTATTGCTCCAATAATTAGTAATGCCGTCCCAGGTACTGCAATAAAAAACCCTGGAATAGTCATTTCAGCAACAATTAGAAGAATTCCAATAATGATCATTGCCCAATATATCAAAGATGTGCCTTCAATTGTCATATTACACCCCTCTGATTGTTGTTAAAATAGAATATTTAAGCTAAAAATTTTCGACTACTTTAAATAATTTCATATCAGATTGTTTTAAAGTTTGTTATGCTATAATCAAGAGCTTTGTTTAAAAAAGTCCTTTATGGGTATTTTACAAATGTCCTGGAAGATGGCTATTAGATTTAGTTTTATACCTTCACTCTTTTAATTACTATCATTAAGGAAAATGCTTACAAAGTATATACTATTAGGGTGATTTCGTTGGATCTTATTGGTGGCATCGACGAGGCTGGAAGAGGTCCTGTTGTGGGTCCTATGGTTATTATAGGAGTCGAGGTTCTTCCAGAAGTTCTATCTCAAATAAGCGTCAAAGACTCAAAAACATACTCTAGGGAGGCTAGAGATAAAACAGCTCTATCGCTGTTATCATCCGTTGAAAGAGTTCATATAAGGGTAGTCTACCCTGAAACTATCGATGAATATGTCAAAAATCGAGGATTAAATAAGTTAGAGTTCATTATGTATTCCTCTATAATTTCTAACATGAGCTCCAAGAAAATATTTATAGACTGTTTCTCTGCTAATCGAAATGAGCTTTATCTCTCTTTTAAAAACTTATTTAAAGAAAAAGAATTCGTAGTAGAGCATAAGGCTGATGCCAAGTACCCTGTAGTCTCTATGGCCTCAATCTTAGCAAAATTTTTGAGAGACCTGTTAGTTGATGAGATATCTAAAACTTTAGGAAAAAACGTAGGAAGTGGTTATCCCTCTGATCCTAGAACTATAGCTTTTCTAAAAGAGTATTTAAATGATCCTGATAAAAGATCCTTACTTAATGGAGTAGTTAGATTTTCTTGGGATACTGTAAAAAGGCTCTATACGCCCAGAAAACTTTTTTGAGGGAGATCCAATGAACCTCAGAAATATAGTTAAAAAACTTATAGAGTGTTGCGGAGTGGAGGGTTGGTGGCCTTCTAATGATCCCTTTGAAATCTCAGTTCAAGCAATTTTAACACAAAATACAAACTGGAAAAACGTCATGAAAGCAACAAAAAATTTGAGAGAGAAGGGTCTTATGGATCCTAAGAAAATGTATGAAGCATCATTAGACGTTATTGAGAGCGCTATAAGACCGGCAGGTTTCTATAAACTAAAGGCCAGAAGACTAAGGGAGTTTCTCGAGTTTCTTATGAGACATTTAGATGGAGACATTACTAAACTAAAGAATCTTCCCATTGATGATGCAAGAAGTGCTCTCCTTAGCGTAAAGGGCATAGGAAAAGAGACCGCCGATACTATCCTTCTTTTTGCACTAGATTTTCCCATCATGGTCGTAGATGCCTACACAAAGCGTGTTTTAAAGAGAATGGGATTTGATGTGCCTAATGACTATGATGCAATAAGAAAAATCCTAGAAGACGCTTCACCAAAGAAAGATGCAGAAACTTATAAGCTACTTCATTCAGCATTTGATGAGCTTGCAAAAAAATATTGTAGAAAGAAAAATCCCGTGTGTGATTGTTGTCCCCTCTCCAAATTTTGTGAAAAAAGATTGTAGATTGTCGAAGATTATTTTGTTGTCTCTCACTTAAGCAGTTTAAATTTAGGTTTCCTAAAGTTTCTAGCTTGTATTATTTAGTCTTTTTAAGTAAAAAGCCATATCTTTCCTTCAAAGAGCATACGCTTAAATTATAAACTATTATTTGAAGTATTAACAAAAATATGATAGAGTTCTAATGGTTCAGTGAAATGTTTTAATAGATGTTACATTTATAGTAGATATGCAATCACCAAAGTACTTGTTTATTACCGGTGGTGTTTTATCTGGCTTAGGGAAGGGAATTACCGCTTCTTCTATAGGTCGTATTCTTAAGGAGTATGGTCTTAAAGTCACTGCAATAAAGATTGATCCATACATTAATTGGGATGCAGGTACTATGAATCCCTATCAGCACGGGGAGGTTTTTGTTCTCGAGGATGGCAGCGAGGTTGACCTTGATTTTGGAAATTATGAGAGATTCTTGGATATAAACCTTACAGCAGATCACAGCATCACCACTGGAAAAATATTTTATAGGGTGATTGAAAAAGAGCGAAAAGGAGAATATTTAGGTCAAACAGTACAAATTATTCCCCACGTTACAGATGAAATAAAAGCCCAGATTAGAAAAGTTGGTGAAGAGGACGATGTAGACGTTGTTATAGTAGAGGTAGGAGGTACTGTAGGAGATATAGAATCAATGCCCTTCTTAGAGGCTGCAAGACAAATGTGGATAGAAGAGGGTTCCCAAAACGTTATGTTTATACACGTTACCTTAGTACCTCAACTATCTGCAACAAAAGAGTTAAAAACAAAACCAACACAACATTCTGTTAAAGAGCTAAGAGCTATGGGAATACAACCCGATATGATTATTTGTAGGAGTCCTCAACCACTAAAAGAGGAGCATATTATGAAAATCTCTCTTTATTCTAATGTTCCAAAAGAGGCGGTAATAAGCGCACCAGATATGGAGAATGTATATGAAGTTCCGCTCTATTTGAATAATCAGGGTGTAGGACAATACATACTTAATAAACTAGGACTCAGACCAAGAAAAACTCCTGACTTTTCTAAATGGAAAAATTTCTGCGAAAAACTAAAAGGGCCTAATGGAAGTGTTAAAATAGCAATTGTAGGAAAATACGCAAAACTTAAAGACGCCTATTTGAGCGTAATAGAGGCTCTAAAACATGCAGGAGCAGAGATTGGAGTAAAAGTAATACCCGCCGTAGTTGAATCTGAAATTTTGGAAAGAGAATCTCCGGAAATAATTCTAAAGGAGTACGATGGAATAATAGTACCAGGAGGATTTGGTGCTAGAGGGGTTTTGGGAAAAATTAATGCCATTAAATACGCGAGAGAGAATAATGTACCATTCTTGGGAATTTGTTTCGGCTTCCAACTAACAGTTGTAGAGTTTGCCAGGCATGTGGCACAACTTCATAACGCTCATTCCACTGAAATAGATCCCGATACGCCTTACCCAGTAATAGACATAATGGAGGAACAGCGGTATATCGATAGATATGGAGGAACAATGCGTCTTGGTGGACATAAAGTAATCATAAAAAGAGACACTGTGGCGTATAGGTTATACGGTAAAATGGAGGTTGTAGAAAGGCATAGACATAGATACGAAGTGAATCCTAGATATATCAATACTCTAGAGCGTCATGGACTTGTATTTTCTGGAGTTGACGAAAGCGGAAAAAGAATGGAGATCCTTGAGCTTCCTGAGCATAGCTACTTTTTAGCATCTCAATTCCATCCAGAATTTAAGTCAAGACCTATGAAGCCCGCGCCCTTATTTTATGGGCTTGTAAAAGCCGCATTTGAAAAAGCATCAAAAACATCTAGAAAACGTTAAGCTATATTTGTACTCTCTTAATTTTTAATTTAATAGAGCGCTAGTGGTGATAACATGTTAAGGCCTATAAAAATCACAATAACCGGTCCGCCTGGTTCTGGAAAAACAACTACTGTAATTAGGGTTGCAGAAATGTTGAGAAGAAGGGGATATACTGTAGGAGGAATGATTACAAGAGAACTTCGAGAAGGGAGAGTTCGTGTTGGATTTGAAATTGAAGACTTATTAACGGGAGATAAAGACATCATGGCTCATGTAGACTTTTACAACGAGTCATCGCCCTATAGAGTTGGGAAATATGGTGTAAAGGTAGAGGTCATTGATGCTATTGGAGTAAGAGCAATAGAAAGGGCTCTTGAAGAGTCTGATGTTATTATTGTGGACGAAGTCGGAAAAATGGAGCTATTTAGTGAAAAATTCGAGGAAGTCATTCAAAAGTGCGTACGTCAAACAGAAAAACCTGTCATAATGACTCTACACATGCGCCTAAGACACTCTCTATTGAGCAACTTAAGAAGTAACTCCGAAATCGTTTCATATACTATATCTCACCTTAATAGGAACATTTTGCCACCGCTTATTGTGAAAGAGCTCACAAAATAATAACGCGGTGAATCTCGTGGAGTATGAAATAATAACGGAGGCAAATATATCTCTAAAAATACCAAAAGTAGCAAAAACATTCAGAGGTCCAGGCTCAAAGCTTCCTGGGTTTTATAATCCTGAAATGGCATTTTCTAGAGACGTAGCTATGTTTTTCCTAGGATATGCTTTAAGAAGGTGGTGGTCCCCAGAATTTAATTTACTTGACGCACTTGCTGGATCGGGATCTAGGGGACTAAGATATAAAAAGACGTTTCCTAACGTTGAAGTTCATTTGAATGACGTTTCTTCAAAGGCTGTTGAGTTAATAAAGGAAAATGCCATTCTCAACAACGTAGATGTCATTGTTCATAATAAAGACTTTAACATATTAGCTAGTGAAATGAAGTTTAATTATATAGATCTTGATCCGTATGGCTCTCCTGCCCACTTCACTGATGCTCTTTTTAGAGGTCTTAAGGCGAAAGGTTTTGCTGCAATCACTGCTACCGATACTGCTGCGTTATTTGGAACATATAAGAGAGTTGTACTAAGAAGGTATGGAAGCATTAACTTTCGGAATATGTTTTCAAAAGAGGCTGGAGTAAGAATTTTGATCTATTTTATTCTAAGGGAGGCTGGTAAGTGGGATTATGCAATTTTTCCTCATCTGGTCTATGCAAATAGCCACCACGTGCGTGTCCATATCTCCGCTATTAAAAGCGCAACAAAAGCTGACGATATTATCAAAAAATACGTGGGATACGTTATCATTCACGACGATGGGAATATGGAGTTCTCTAAAGAACCTTGTGGGAACTATTTAGGCCCTCTCTGGATAGGACCTATTTTTGACAAAGATCTTCTTTTGTACATGAGAGAACACCTGAAAGAATATCCCACACATGCCACAAAAAAACTAGAGAAAATGGTGGAAATATGGATAAAGGAAGGAAACATCAACGCGCCTTATTACAATATACATGATCTTGCCAGAAAATATAACATAAAGCAAACCCCTAAAATCGATAAGATTGTTACTGCCCTAAGAGAGATGGGATACAAAGCTTCAAGAACTCATTTTGATCCGCTTTGCATAAAAACTAACGCGCCTGTTAAAGATATCATCTACGCTTCCAAGGGAAATATCCCTTGCAAATAACATAAATCTCTGAGCTTGACTTCCTAGAAGCTGGTGGAGAATATGGTTTTACAAAGTAGAAGTCTTTTCTTAGTTTTTCTAGGAACTTAGGAAACTCTTCCCCTTGAAAAACCTTCACCAAAAAGTTCCCATGAGGCTTCAGAAATTCTTTTGCTATCGAGTATGCTGTTTCTGCAAGCTCAATTGATCTAAAATGATCTATATCGTATATGCCCGAAAGATTAGGAGACATGTCCGATATTACCGCATCAAAGAAGGGTGATATTGCTTTAATTTCCCTCTTTGTAGCTTCATCTCTTGCATCCCCTTGGATAATGTACACTCCCTCAATTGGTTCCATTTCTTGAATGTCAACAGCAACCACTATCCCATTTTCTCCAACAATTTCCTTTGCAACCTGAGACCAACCACCAGGAGCGGCTCCTAAATCCAATACTCTAAACCCAGGTCTAATTATTCCGTATTTATTGTTTATTTGAATGAGCTTAAATGCGCTTCTTGCTCTATAGCCCTTTCTTTTTGCAAGTCTATAATATGGATCTTTCTTTTTCCTTAATATCCATCTTCTACTCATAATTTAATCTCTCCTTGAATTTTAGTGTCCCATAAAACAACAGAGTTCAAGTTAAATAAGTTTATGAGAGCATAGGAAAACATTTAAATATTACTCTCCACATAAACTATTTGGTATCGGTAACACTTATATATTTTGCTCTCAAAAATGTTCTACCTAACCTCTTAAGGTTAGATGTGGTATCCGCACAGGTGGTATGATCTCGGAGGTGTGCCAAAGAGGGTGTTTCGTATGGAAAACGAGGGGGAGGAAAACATTTATCAGGAAGAAATAAAGACGTGTCCAAATTGTGGAAGTAGCAACATTGTTATTGATGACGTTCATGGTACTATGTACTGTCTTGATTGTGGTTATGTAATTGAGGAGGACATGATTCATCCAGGCCCTGACTGGAGAGCATTCGACTACGAGCAAAGCTTAGAAAGATCAAGGACTGGAGCTCCTCTTAAGAATATGGTTCATGATCTAGGCCTTTCTTCGGATATTGCAACAACTGATAGAGAAGGTGGTATGGTAAATCCTTCTGAGGTTGCGCGTCTCAGAAAATGGTCCAAGAGGCTTCAGACTACTGGTGCCGCCGATAGAAACTTACAAATGGGTTTGGGAGAAATCGATAGGATATGCTCTAACCTTGCACTGCCCAAAGAAGTAAGAGAGGCCGCTGCAAGAATATACAGAGAAGCTACAAAGAAGAATTTGGTGAGAGGAAGAAGCATAAGTACTGTTGCAGGAGCAACAGTATATGCGGCCTGTCGTCTCTTAAAACACTTAAGAACTCTTCAGGAGATATCCAGGGTGGCAGGCGCTTCTAAGAAGGATATTAGCCGTACATACAAGTTCCTTGCGAGATACATGCCAGAACTTAAGACTGGACCACCACTTCCGGAGGAATACGTTGATAGGTTCTGCCAGATGTTAGGCCTAGGAAGAGAAACTGCTGAAAAGGCTAAAGAAATCCTCAGAAAAGCTAGAGAATCTGGGCTCACTTCTGGAAGGGGTCCCCAGGGAATGGCCGCTGCAGCAATTTACATAGCGTCTATTCTTACTGGTAATAGAAAGACTCAAAAAGAAGTGGCACAGGTAGCCGACGTTACGGAAGTGACTATAAGAAACAGGTACAAAGAGCTCACAGAAAAACTAGGTCTAGATATCCCAACGTGATTTCGCTCACTTTAATCTTTCTTTTATATGTTTAGGGAGTCTAAAAACAGCAGTATGTAGTTCTGGGGTGTATACTTTCAAATTAAAGTTTTCATTTGGGAATCTTTTAGGAATCTCTGGATCTACTTTTTGGGATGCCACTACGTAGCCCCACATTCCTGTGGGGTACGTTGGGACAAAATAAACGTATGCTTTCACAATTTCAAAAATCTTCTTCAGTTCTCTCCAAGTTTTAAAAAAGTAGTTATGCCTCTCAGAGATTATGGGACTTCCGGCCTGAAGACATACCACGCCGTCTTCTTTTATATGATTCTTTAGTAGACGGAAAAAGTCTTCTCTAAACAAAGCCCCTGCAGGGCCAATCGGATCAGATCCGTCTATAATTATTGCGTCATACTTTTTAGAGGTGTTTTTTAGGTATCTATACCCATCATCAATAATAAGCGTGTAATTCCCATCTTTTGGAAAGAATAGATGTTCTTTTGAAATATTAACGACTTCTTCGTCGATTTCAACAATGTCTACGTGCACACCATGTTTTAGCGCTTCTCTAAGACTTCCCCCATCTCCGCCACCAATAATAAGAACTTCTTTTGGATCTTTCAACGAGAATAAAGGCACATGAACAAGGAGCTCGTGATAATATGCTTCATCTCTCTCCGTAGTCTGAAGAAGTCCATCCAAAAACAAGACTTTCCCATATTCGTATGTTTCTACTAACAATATTTCCTGGAATTTGCTCCTTTTTCTTACTATTTCTTTTGAGTATTTGAGGCAGAATTTCATATGATCTGTTTGTTTTTCGCAGGCCCAATCACCATCTTCGGAGCTATTGGTCAACAAGCACACCTCTTTTTAGCTCCACAATATTGATGTTCTTGGGCTCTAGGTACTCTTTTATTACTTCTAGGGCCTTCTCAGGTTCTGTGTGATCCCCGCACGTGTATATATCTAAAGATGCATATCCCAACTCGGGCCACGTGTGAATTGAGATGTGTGACTCTGCTAATACAACAACACCACTAACGCCTTGGGGAGTGAGAGGATGAACCTGAATGCTTAGTAAAGTAGCGTTTGCTGCCTCCGTTGCCTCTTTAAGCATCTTTGTAATGATCTTTAGATCATTTAACTTTTGTCCGTTGCACTTGTAAAGTTCGACTATCATGTGTCTGCCAAGAGCGTTCATGGCGTGGTCACCTCCAGTATATTTTAATTTATTTAATAATTATAAAGTAAGACATAATATGGACATGATTACTATGATAAAACACGTATATATTAATCTTACTCAAGTTGATTGGAAAAAGAGTGGGTAAAAGAAGGTCTATTTTGGCCTATTTCAGACAGTCGAGCTCTCTTCATCAGTGTATATGTCTTCTCTGGCTGGTTCGTTATACCTAACGAAACCTTCGAGCGTTTCTATCCTATATATTGTAGACGTGTACCATTCGCGTTTTGGAATGCTCTTTACGGGTGCAACCTGCATAGCTCTTGTATTCTCTGCGTATCCCCAATTTACATAGACGTTAAAGTTATGAATCATGTCCGTGATCACTACCCTCATTTCAAGCAACATCTTTTGCAAATAATACCATTTCTCCAAAGAGGCCTCGGCCCTCGTTATCCCGAAATAGCCTGCACACCTTGGGCCACGCAATCCACTTATTCCTCTAGAGATAAACAATCTTAGGGCCTCTTTCGTCTCAGAAGGATCCGTTATGAAAGTATCAAACTTCGCGTAGTGTTTCTCCGGAAGTGGATCTCTTATGTCGTATTTTTCTGCATAGACGTTGAGGCCGCGTTCCTCTGCGACCTTGTTTATAAAGTTCACAAGCCTGTCGTCTATTTCCAGTACTACGACCTCCTTTGGAAGTCCGCTAAGGCCCGCAGCAATGGAGGTAAGGTCGTCGTCGCCTATTACGAGAACTCTCTTGTTCTGTATGTCCATCTTATTTGCCATAAGCGCTATACGAGAAACCGTAACCTCTGGGAGGACATATCCCTGATCGTACTGCTGGATGGCTTCAGGCCTGTTTTCGGCGATCTTCTTGAACTCCTCTAAAACCTCCCTGAAGTCCTCTAAAGAGATTCCTCTACCTTGGCAGTAAGGGCACTTCTTATAATATGGCTTTGGTATCTCCAATTCTTTTACGAGTTCTTTTCCTTTATCAGTAAGGGTTATACTATCCCCTTCAAAATCAACATATCCGCTTTTCTTCAGCTCTTTTATTATTTCAGAAGCCGCGGGAACTGTAACCTCAGAATAAAATATTATCTCCCAAAAATCTCCTGTAATCTGTAGTGCTGATAGAATTCGCTTGATATCCGCGTCATATATCGGTACCTTCGTCTTTTCACTGACCTCTTTTCTTATTGTTTCAACTACGTTTTCGAGGGTCATGAAATTAGTAAAAATAATCGTGTTATATAAGGTTTGACCAACACATCGCGTAACATTCCTAAAAGATCTTTTTATTAAGGGCCTTATTGGCCTGTTCCAACGCTTATTTCGTTTTATACGCTACACAGAACCCTGTTGAGTTGGAAAAATATAAATACTAAATTTACAAAAAAAATAGGGGATGAATATGGGGGCTGGTAGGAAGTTAGCACTATTTAATATAGTGCTCTGTAGTATTTTGATAGGTTTGCTGGCAACTACTGTTATTGCCACGGAAATCTCTCCCCAAGCAACGCTAGAAAAGAGAGAAGACTTCTCCTCAAAAGACGTTGATGTTAAGGACGACGTGCTTATAGAATACGCCGGAGTGGAGGGATACGTACAGACGCAACCACCCTCTCCGTATATCTACGATTGCTACCACTACGGATGGGCCACTATGATGTACAACAAATATGTAGTAAACTACGAATACTATGAAGATCCGGGCATTGGTGAAACGGGATTTGGTAAGGCATATACGAAAGTCTACAATGTCCAGGTCATACAAGATGATACAACAATTTATGAGGACGAATATGGGGTCATGGCAATTATCACAGCCCCTGAAAGTATTAGCTAAAATGGTGCCTAAAATGGGTAGAAAACTCAGGATTTTTATCCCATTCATTTTTTTGATTATATTAATTTCTTTTACGTCATTCTCCACCGTTTGTGGGCAGACTCCTCCCAATACCACTTTTGAGAAGCCGTTCGTTATTTATACAATTCCCGGCGTCTACGCGAAATATAGGGTCACTGAGGATCGTTTATACCTACCAAAAATAGTCGAAGACGGCTCCACGAGATGGTTTATAGAAAGATATAACCTAACCTTTGATAACCTCTCAAAAATTCTCATAGATGCTGCCGAGGATATATTAGAAAAGGAGGGCTTAGCATTTGCAGACCATTTAGGGATCTTTCCCGAAATAGACTCGTGGGTCACTTGGAGAATTGAAAAATACGATGAAGAATATATCTGGGTATCGTTAAACTATACCTATAAAATCTACTTGAGGGTGTACAAACTGCCCCAAGACATACCCCCTACTCCCCTGCGAGAGTATCTTATCGTAAATGATTCTCTGGAGTATCTGCTAAAAATCGATTTTTTGACAAATGCTGTGTATTCCGAAAACGGGTCTTTCCTTGGATATTGGTTCCTGTTCTTCCCCAGGCTCTTCGTACCTTCCGAATCCCCTTATCTCTGGGTAAAGGACGCGCTAGAGAACTGCACATCTTGGAGCATTACCTACGGAGAATCCCCTCCAGAGGTATTTTATTTAAATAGAAGCATACTGTTCGATGAAGAATATATGGAAGGTTATATCAGAACCCTTGAGAGTCTAGGAGCATCGGAATGGCTTATATCAAAGGTCGAGAATCTTACTGGGTTCATCGAAAGTCATCGTGTCAACAGGAGTCTTCTCCCCACCATTTATTGCAAGCTGGAGGACGAGTTTCCTGTAGTGGCTTACGCCGCCGGCTATCAGGGCATGAAATTCTTCGAGTCCTCTATAACTTATGGGGCTCACTTCGCTCTCTTACCCGGTGTCGTGGTGGATAGAACTACAGGACTCACGCTGACTTGTACACCCTCTTCCCTCCTGATAAGGCTTCTGCACTTAAACATAAACACATATCTAGTTCTCTGGGAAACAAATCTGTACGAGGTTCTCGAACAATTCAGCAAGAACGTTACAGTAGTAGAGAACCAGGCATCTACGGCCATAATCCAAGATCTTTTCATTGCTTCATGTATCTTATACGCGTCTTCTGGGGTTGTGTTTTTGGTGGGAGTCATGTGGGTGAGGAGGTTATGAAAATATTAAAGAAAACATTCCGCGCATATGATCCTGCAATACTTATTGTCACTTACGTAGCGCTATTGTCGATTCCCATAATCACTCTAAACAACACAGGCCTCTATAGCTTATCGTTTCATACAGGATCTCTTGAGTACTCCGTCGTGTCGTTGAGGAATACTATAAAAGGCCTCTACTTTGCCATATTTGTGAGGCTTACGAAAGACTTTTTTATAACTACTGGAATAATTATTTCAATTCTCGTCACGTATATTGTGTCTTATCAAATGGAGAAGGGTATTTTGAGATCGTATTTTATCCATATGGTCCCAAAGGATCTTTGGATAGTCCTCTCAACGCTAGTTCCATTTTTGGTTGTCCTCATCTCGTCTATTTTTTCTCTTCTTGTTTCCCTACCTATAGTAAACGGATATAGCATGATCATGATGCTTAAAACGCTACTGAGCATCGATTTGATAAGAAGCTGTCTGCTGAGAATAATTTTGTTGCTTATCTCAGCGTATATCGCCGCTCTTGGGATTTCGATGGGAGTGAGGAGGTTCTCGTTTTCCCTAATATTTTCCTTAGGCTACGTGGTCTTTATCGGAAACTACGTCGTTTCAATAAGGTATATAGAACAGGTTCTCGGAATACTGCTCTTTTCAATACTGATCATGGTAGTGGGACTCCTTTACTTCAGAGTGAGGGGTGATATCATAAAATGAGGGCGGTTTATAGGAAGCTGTTGGCAATCACCTTTTTCGTGTTGCTGGGGGTAAGCACTACTTGGTTGGGATGCTCCCTCGGCTTTCGGAACCTTCAGCCTCCCAGGACGATGCCTCCGGGAATAAAGGTCATGACGCAAGACCGTGTCCGCGGAACGGTCCTTTATCTTTGGGACGTTCCCATAAAGGTGATACTCTCATCAAATGATCCTACCGTAGATGTAAACGTCGTGTTTATAGACTTTGAAGGGAACGTTGTGTATCGAGCAATTATTAATGGGGTTAGACCTGAACACTATGTCAACTTGAATTATTCCGGTTTTTACTTTTTTACTGCGTATGTAAACGGGACAGAAATGCCCGAGGCCCACGTCTCAATTCAATACCTCTCCGAAATAGAGGACATCTCTGCATCCAACACGTACAAGAAAATAGTGAGTGAAACGCTGTTTTTATTTGGGCTGACGGCCTTGGTTGGTAGCATATACGGAGTGGTGGTACTCCGTGATAGAGGCAAAAAGGCTAAGTAAAGTATATGGCCATGTTGTCGCGTTAAAGGACTTCGACTTCGTAATGCAGAGTAACGAGGTGTGCTTGCTTCTGGGCCCTAATGGCTCAGGAAAAAGCACATTTATAGACATCGTCGGGGGTCTCAGAAAGGCTACTTCTGGGAAAATTAGTGTCTTTAACCTAGACCCCTGGAAACACCGAAGAAGGTTCCTTGGAAAGCTTTCCGTTCTTTCCGACGGGTCTAGGGTTCCTTATATGAGAACTGTGGGTGAATTTCTTGGAGATGTGCTGGAGATAGTAGATGAAGATGAAGGATATCTTAGGGAGCTCTGCAAGAGGCTTGAGGTAGACTTCCTAGACATGAGAGGTTTTGAGCTAAGCGCGGGGATGCAGAAAAAGGCTCTATTAATAGCAGCGCTTTTGGGCCACCCAAAAATGGTTGTCCTTGATGAGCCATTCGTAAGCCTTGACGAGAAATCTAGAAGGGTCATAGTAGACATTATCATGGAGAGGAAGGAGGAGGGTCTTGGAACCCTTGTTTCTACCCACAACCCCTTTATTTTTAATACGGTTGCCGAACGTGTGGACAGGATCTATGTCATACAAAACGGCCTAAAACTCTTTGAGGGCACCCCTGAAGAGCTTGCAACATATGCAAAGGAAGAGATAAAAGGCTTGAGACTAGACTTAGGATACTCCAGAATTCTTTCTGGAGAGCTCTGATCCAGACGCGTAGTCAACACGTCTTGTAGAGAGCCCGCTATTCCTACAACAAGTTCCGTTCTTTGGCTACCTTAAAAGAGGTTAAGTTGGATTCTTCCCCTCTTAGAAGACGAAGTTTTCTCAACAATGACGTATTAAATGATAAAACTTTATATTGACCCCTTGATATGTCTAGTATGTTCTATTTAAAACAGGTTTCATTATCTTTCGCTTAGTTTTCGGAGGCAGCGCGGTGAAAGAGGAGAAATATGAGAGGAGATCTGCTAAGAAAGGGGTGTTAAGGAGACTATTAAAGTACTTGCTCAAAAGATGGCCTGTTCTTGTAGCCTCAACATTGTGTGTGATCCTTTACGCAAACGCGATGAGCATAATGCCCATCATCATAAGCAAGACCATAGATCTCGGTATTGCTCGAGGCGACTTTCAAAACACCCTTAAGTACGCCCTCATGTATCTCCTCGTTGTCGCTCTCTCAGGCATACTTTGGTTTCTCGTCAGATACCTCAGCGAACTCCTTTCTCAAAGCGTCAGCCATGACATAAGGGTCGAGGCGTTTCAGGCCATATACGCACAGTCCATGGACTTTTTCGATAACATGTTCCGAGGCCAATTGGTGTCGAGGATAATAAACGACACCGACAGGATAGGAAGGACCGTCTCGTGGCAGGTAAGGAACATATTTAATGTGATGTTTACCGCTATGCTCTCGCTCTATTATATGTTCACTATGAGTCCTAGGCTCTTCTACGTCGCGCTTGTTTCTATGGCAGTCATGGCCTTGGTAAATGCCAGGTACGTGCTAATAATAAGGCCCATATACGACGAGATAAGGCATCAGCTAGGAGTCCTCACGTCCGTAGTTACGGATAACTTAAACGGTTTCAAGACTGTAAGGGCGCTTGCAATAGAGGACCACGAAATAGAGAAGTTTTCAAACGAGAATGAAAGGTTTCTGAGGCTAAACCTCAACGCGGCAAAGGTAAGGGCAATATACGGTAACCTAAGCCAGCTCGTCCTAGGAAGCTCCTTGGCAGCGATAGTATACTTTGGGGGGAGCGCTGTAATAGCAGGAACTCTAAGCATAGGAGAGCTCACGGCGTTCATTTCATACATGATGCTTCTTATGTGGCCTATGAGGGCCCTCGGATTTATCATAAGCTCCCTTCAGAGGGGTCTTGCCGCGGCCAGCAGGGTCTTCGAAATAATAGATCAGCCTCCCAGAATAAAAGACAGGCCAAACGCTGTTGAACTGAAAAGTGTGAGGGGAGAAATAGTCTTCGAGGATGTCCACTTCTCATATGTTGAGGGCAAGCCCGTGTTAAAAGGCGTTTCGTTTAGGATCTCCCCCGGAGAAAAGGTTCTGATCACGGGACCTCCCGGCTCGGGGAAATCAACGATATTAAAGCTCTTGCTAAGGTTCTATGAGCCGGATAAGGGTAGGATTCTCATAGACGGCTATGACGTCTCAGAGGTCACCTTGGAGTCTCTCAGAAGACATATTGGGGTCGTGCATCAAGAGCCCTTCATATTTAGCGGAACGATAAAAGAGAACATACTTTTTGGAAATCCCAAAGCTCCTATGGAGGACGTTATTAAGGCAGCTACCATTGCAAAGATCCATGACTTCATAAGCTCGCTCCCAGAGGGGTATGACACGGTGGTGGGAGAGCGGGGAATAACGCTTAGTGGGGGACAAAGGCAGAGAATAGACATAGCAAGGGCTATTCTGAAAGATCCCGAAATATTGCTTCTCGACGATCCCGTATCTAATTTGGACGCGAACACAGAAAAAGAGCTCGTAGAAGATCTAAAGAATGTTCTAAAGGGCAGGACTGCCATAATGATAAGCCAGAGGATGTCGCTCGTATCGCTTGCAGACAGAATCATAGTGCTAGAGGACGGCAGGGTTGTAGAAGAGGGTACCCATGAGGAGCTTATGGCAAAGAGAGGTCTGTATTATAGGCTCTATATGACCGCAATGGCAGAGTCTGGGGAGGGTTCATATGACCGAAAACTCCAAGATTAACACGATCTCGGTGATAAAGAGACTCGGAAAGGATATCGTCTCGTATAAGGCCGTGATTATAGTTGTTATTCTCTCGATAATAGCGTATACTGTAACGAGTGTCCTCGCGCCCTATATGCTTAAGAGGATTGTAGATGAGCATATTCTTGCGAGAGATATCAGCGGTCTCCTATACGTAGTCCTCATATATCTTGCACTGCTTGTAGGCCAGTGGGCCTCTCAAATGACAAGAAGCTACAGCATACAGACCGTAGGTCAAAGGTTTTTAAGGGATCTAAGAAATAGAGTTTTCTCTAAGCTTCAGACACTTCATGTAGGGTTCTTTACGGATAGAAGGATTGGAGATCTCATCTCGATAACCATAAACGATACCTCAACGTTAAATGAAGTTCTGGTCTCTGGCGTCTTCTCTGTAATGGGAGAGATGCTATCTCTAATAGGAATAATAGCCATGATGGTTTATCTCAGCCCCAAACTGACGTTTGTCGCGCTCGTAAATGTTCCGCTGTTAATAATAATAGCGAAGGTCTTTGGCAAAAAGTTAAGAGATGCATATAGAAATACGAGACTTAAAATAGCTGACGCAACGGCAACTGTAGAGGAGGGTATCGCAGGGATTTCTGTGGTAAAGGCGTTTAATAGGGAGCGAGATATAATCAGGAACTTTGAGAACACATCAAGAGATACTCTAAAGGCTTATATTTACGTTGCAAAGCTCATGGGTATGTTTTGGCCTTCTATGGATCTTACTGTTGCATTATCAACGGTCTTAGTGCTGATATACGGTGGTGTGCTCGTAATCCAAGGAGCGGCTAGCATAGGCCTTATTATAGCCTTTATACAGTACGTAAACAGAATGACAAGACCCATAATGCAATTTATAGGCATGTATGACTCATTACAAGCCGCTATTGCAGCTGCAGAAAGAATATACGGAATAATAGATGCTGAGGAGGCTATAAAGGATCCTGAAAAGCCCATAGAAATAAAAGATCTTAGAGGAGAAGTTGCTCTCAGAAATGTAACGTTCAGCTATGTGCCTGGAAATCCCGTGCTTAAGGACATAAATCTTATAATAAGTCCCGGAGAAACCGTTGCTCTCGTGGGCCGTACTGGGGCAGGTAAAACCACGCTTGCAAATCTTATCATGAGGTTTTACGATCCCAACTACGGAGAGGTGTTGATAGACGGAGTTAACATCAAGAACCTCAGAATTAAAGATCTAAGGAGGATTGTAGGATATGTTCCGCAGGAAACATACCTATTTTCAGGAACTATATTGGACAACATAAGGCTGGGCAGGCTTGACGCGTCTGATGAGGAAATTATTGAAATATGTAAAGTTCTTGGAATCCATAAGTTTATAGAGAGGCTCCCGAACGGATATTACACCGATGCGGGGGAGGCGGGAAAGAAGTTATCGACAGGAGAGAAGCAACTCATAGCAATTGCGAGGGTTATGCTTAAAAATCCCAGAATCGTGATCCTTGACGAGGCACTTTCGAGCGTAGACTCCGCTACTGAGGCCATGATAAGAAACGCCATTAAGAAGCTTATGGCTGGGAGAACGGGAATAATTATAGCACATAGGCTTAACGTTGCAAGGGAATGCGATAGAATCATAGTGCTAGAGGACGGCAGGGTTGTAGAAGAAGGGACGCATGAAGAGCTCATGGCGAAAAAAGGACACTACTACAAGCTATATCAGAGTCTTCAAGAGGAAATGACTTCTCTGAGTGTTATGGATGTGTTTTCTTCGGAAAGAAGTAGATAAGTTTGTTGGCACTTTTATGAATCCCATCACATAGCACGTAGAGCAAAGTTTTGCAAACAGCATTTCATGATACTAAATAACGTTTCAAAGTTTGTAATGGACCTCCTATGGGTTAAGATCTCTATAAGTATAAGACCCAGCGCTACCTAGCAAAAGTAAGGCTCACATATGAGCAGTACTCAGGAATTGTGAGCAAACTATTGGAGACTTTTAAAAGTAAGAAATTTTATCGTTTAGTAGTATAATTTGGAGTAAGTAGATTTGTATCTTTCAAGAAATCTAAAGAAATTAAAGTTCAGGTAATAGCTGTTCGGGGGGTGAAATATTGTGCGGGAGAGCATTATTTCATTTTTGGTTTTAGCATCTATAATCCTCATTCTTGTTGACGTAATGACAGTGCCCTCTGAAACTATAAGAGCCATTTTGTATGTTACTGACTTTATTATATGTCTGGTTCTTGTATATGACTACATAAGAGACCTTCAATTTTCAGAAAATAAAGGGATGCTCCTTAAAAAATATTGGTATGAAATTTTAGCGTTTATACCAGCATATTTCTTTTCACTTTTTGAGCTACAAGTGATAGGTGGCTCATTAAGAGCTCTTAGACTTATAAGGCTTATTAGAATACTGAGAATTACCGGAGTCTTTGCAAGAAGTCTTAAGTTAGTAAGACATACTAAAAACATGTTTGTAAGGGGTAAGATACATTATTTACTTATGATCTCTTCCTTAGTAATCCTTTTATCTAGCTTTACAGTACTTAGCGTGGAGAGAGCTGTGGGGAGCTCCAAAATTTCTAATTTTTTGATGCACTTTGGTGGTCCATAACAACAGTTACTACTGTAGGGTATGGAGACATCATCCCAGTTAGTATTGAGGGTAAGATTGTTGCACTCTTTCTAATGATATTTGGCGTAAGCATATGGACGGCAGCAATTTCATTAATTTCTGCATCTTTAGTAAAAGAGCAGGTAGAGGAAGAATGTATCTTTAAAGATTTAAGAACTATTGTTGCAAAGCACTCTCAGAGGTTAAATGTAATGACCAAAACCGAATTTGAGGTATTTCACAAGATAATAGAGATTTTAAACGAATTTCAAGAAGGCTTTTGTGAAGAGTAAGTGTTATTTTTGTCTTGTCTTTACTGCAGATCCCTAGCCCATATCAAAAAGAGAACAAGTATTTATGGTGCGGGGGCTGGGATTTGAACCCAGGCACCCCTACGGGACGGGGTCTTAAGGAATACGAAGATAATACAAGAGATATCATTATCTACAAGGATATTAGAGAAGATTTCATTAAATGGATGTTAAGTAAGACTTCTAAGGAATATACAAAGCAATTGGTAAGATATCTAGATAAGTACCTGGGAGATAGGATTATATCCTCTCCTAAGGATATCCTAGAGATATTAAGCAAAACTACAGGAAAGAAACACACTATATTGGCGTTGAGGAACCTAGTAAACTACTGTGAACTTCTAGGGATGATATCTCCAAATACTGCGTATTCTTTAAAGAAAGTATTGAAGTGTGTCAAGTCTGGAGTAGATGGATATATTCCTACAGATGACGAGGTTATTAACTTCTATAAGAAATTAAAAGACAAGAAATACAGGATGATATACAAGTTCTTGGCCTTTAGCGGACTAAGGATTAGGGAAGTAGCGAGGATACTGAATAATTACGAAGAAGATAGGATAATAGTTATAAAGAATATAGCAAAATATCCCCTATTTAGCGATAGAGGTACTAAGAGGGCATATTTTGCATATATGCCTAGGGGGTTCTATCCGAAACTAAAAAGGATCACCATATCAGAGAAGACCATCCGGAACTATTTCTATACACATGGGTTCCCTGCTAAGTATTTAAGGAAGTGGAACTACAACTTCATGATACTAAATAACGTTCCGGAATCCGTGGCGGACTTTATTCAAGGAAGGGCTCCTATTAGCATAGGGTCTATGCACTATTTGGCCAAGGTAAGGCAGGCAGATGAATGGTACAGCAGGATAGCGGATAAATTAGTAAGGACGTTTAATAAATAGAGACATAGCAACAAGATTTTAATAGAAATATTGTAGGAGCTTCAACTTTTAGTTATTCTTCTTTTTTGATAAAAGTTGCAATCCACATTTAGCGGACATTCTCCACATTTCGGGTTTCTAGCAGTGCATATGCTACTTGCAAAATCCAGAAGTCCCAAATTGAATTCTCTACATCTGCCGGGCGGTATAAGGGTCTTTACAAACTCCCAGAGGGTAGGATCTTCTCTAGGCCTTTTCCTTTTAGCCTTAAATCCGAAGTATCTTGTAACTACTCTAACAACGTTAGTATCGACCATAGCTTCGTCTTTCTCATAAGCCAAACAAGCCACCGCACTAGCAGCATATCTTCCAACTCCAGGAAGCGTCATTAAGTCCATTACTGATGTGGGAACCTTGCCCCCATGCTTTTCGACCAATATCTTTGCCAGCTTTATTAGTTGCTCGGATCTTCTGTGCTCCATTCCAAGCGGTCTCAGGAGATTCTTCAGCTCATTTGTATCGGCCTTAGCTAAATCCTCAAGCGTGGGGTACTTTGAAAAGAACTTTTCAAAGAGGGCTGAAACCTGCTGGGCTGTTGTTTTTCTAAGCATAATCTCCGAAACCAATATGACGTAGGGGTCTCTTGTTTTCCTCCAAGGAAAATTCCTTCCACAGCGTTCATAAAAAGAGATTATCTGATCGGCAAATCTTTTCTTTTTCATCCCTGTTTCCCCACCCTTTAAATACAATAATCCCCAATTTAAATACGTAGAGATTGAGGGGTTGGGCTCATGACTAAGGTAGTGGTTGATAGGGATGAGTATCTTGAGATACTGGGATTTACTACTTACGCCTTTCTCACAGAAAAAATAACGAAATACAGCGGTATAACAGGTGGACAGAGGGCTTTGGGTGAGTACATAGAGAACTTTGTTTATGGAAAAGTTGCAGAAGTTGCGTTCAAAAACTTCTTGGAGAAGAACTACAACATAGAGGTGCTGACAGATTTAGATCTTGAAGATTTTATATTGGGTGTTTACCTGCCGGACTTAGTAGCATTCAAGAGCTCCCAATCAGATTGGGAGGTTGTGAGGTTTTGGATAGACGTCAAGGAGATCAGAAGGGATCAAAGGTGGCTTTTAGTTCCTAAAGTCAGTTCTCAAGCCAGCCCTAGGCTTTACGATGCGTACGTTGCTGTTTGGGTAGGCCTTCCAGACGAGCACCTTTACTGGATAATATCTCAAGTCAAGGAGATAGGGCAAAAACTCGGAAATGACTGGATGGAGAGGGCAAAGGATTTAGCAAGCAAGGTAAATAAAATTCTCTGCGAAGTCAAAGGTTTCGTCCTCTGGGAGGACATTAACCTAATGGAAAATGCAAAGAAAGGAGAAGATATTGCATTGCATAAGGCAGAAGGAATAATTGATATGAAAATGGGTAAAATTTTTGTGGTAATGCTTCCTTTGCCAAATGAAGGAGGAAGCAAAACAGTAGATTATGAAAAGTTACGAGTTTTGCTTTCAAAATTAAAAATAGATAAATTTGCTTCACTGGATATCATTGGAAAAATAGTTTTGGAAAAAATTGGAATAAAATCATATTTTGAATTTGCTCCCTTGCAGGCGTCCATAAATGCTTGCGAGCGTGGCTTGAATATTCTTATTGCTGGAAGCAAAAATGAGGCAAAACATGCCATATCTGTCATAGAAGAATACAATACATCTTCAATGGAGGAAATAGATTATAAAATTATTTACAAAAAATGAATGTTGTATATCATGAGGGAGTCATA
>JAPDJS010000008.1 GCA_029258975.1 Thermoplasmatota archaeon
CTCGAAGACTGCCATATTTTTGCACCTATGAACATAACATCCCTAGGTAGAATGAAATATCGAAACGATCCAAAATATTTAAAAACTTGCTCTCCACATGCGGAAACGCATATGAAGTATAAATATAACCCTCTCTTTAATTGAAAGACTAGAATCTAATGGATCGTTGTTCGAATCTATGCTTCTGTATGATTGTCCCATAGAAGAACAAACTTCTCTATAAGGACTCTTAATGCATTAGCACAGAGAGACCAGACCTCACGAGATGTCCGGGTATAAGGAAAGAAAATATAAAGCCCTCTTAATTTATTTCCTAAGAGATAGTTTTATATCTGCCCTTCTAAAACATCAGAATAATTTTAATTTCTTCGGAGGTGATAACCTTGGCTAAGGCCGAGGAGATTGTAAATCAAGTTGTAGAGATCCTTGACGCAATTATTGAAGAAGAAGGCGTGCCTCGCAATATTAAGAGGGGCGCCAATGAGGCCAAGGAGTTGATATCACAAGGAAAGGAAAATATTGGAGCAAAAGCTGCAAGTGCAATAAGCATCCTTAATGACTTGATTGTAGATCCAAACACCCCAATCCATGTAAGAACCCAAATTTTAAGTGCTATAGCATTATTAGAACAGTTAACTAGGGAGTAATAAAAGAACACTTTTCCTTATTTTATCACATATCGCCGAGAAAGCCTCGTCCTTCAGGGCGGGAAGGATACAAAATCTCTTGTGATTTGGTTAATTTGCGGAAAACTACTTTAAATACGTAAAAAATAAAAATGAAAGCTAAATCAAAGCTTTCCAGCCTTTTTTAGCATTTTTCTTATGTTCTTTTTAAAAGGAGGGTATATAATGCCATATTCAGTAATGATCCCCGTAAGATATTTATGAGGCGTTACGTCAAAGGCGGGGTTTCTAGCATTAGATCCTTTGGGAGGAGGTATGGGTTTATCTACAACAAGCACTTCTTTAGGATCTCTTTCTTCAATAGGAATGTCTCTCCCACATTCTATAGAAGGATCAAACGTGGTTATAGGAGCCGCCACAAAAAAGGGAATACCATTTTCCTTTGCAATGACAGCTTTTTCGTACGTACCAATCTTATTTGCAAAATCCCCATTCAAGGCGATTCTATCGGCCCCTACTATTACTAAATCAACTTCTCCACGCCACATAAAGTATCCTGCAGCGTTGTCTGGTATAATTGTGTGTTCTATTCCTTCATTAAGCAATTCCCATGCTGTTAGCATTCCTTGAAGTCTGGGTCGGGTCTCATCTACGAATACAAAGATCTTTTTTCCTCTTCTGTGGGCCATTCTTATTGGTGCTAGTGCGGTACCCCAGTCTCCAACAGCAAGAGCGCCTGCGTTACAGTGAGTAAGAATTCTATAACCATCTTCAATAAGCTCTTCTCCATTTTCACCTATGAGTTTACATCTATTGATTACATCATTTGCATACTGTTCTGCAGCTTCCCACCCCTCATCATAGTGATCTAACATGTACTTTATTGCATAGAATAGGTCATGTGCTGTGGGTCTAGTTTTTCTCAAAATCTCAGCAGCTTTTTCCGGATCTATTCCTTGGGAAGAGGCTAGTGCCATTCCATATGCAGCGGTAATTCCTATAGCTGGCGCGCCTCGAACAACCATATCCTTAATTGCGAAAGCTACGTCCTCTAACGACTTAGCTTCGAATATAACAAGCTCCTTTGGCAATTTCCTTTGATCTATAAGTTTTATTACGCCGCTCTCGGCCCACACGCTTCTCATTTCTACTGCTTTCCCATTTATTATAACTCTCACGAAATCACCTCATAACAAATCTCTTCTTAAAGAGATAAATAAGATTTCTAAAACCATCCCTAAAGCTTTTTAGCTTCTTCTCACCAATACGTCTTCTATATGGAATGCCCACCTCAATAGCCTTTCCCTTCGTAAAGGCCTCAATTTTTATTTCTTCGGAGAATTCCATCCCATCTCCTCTAAGATCCAGTTTCTCAAGTAACTTCCTTCTGAAAACCCACATTCCTGATTGCGAATCCTCTATTTTAACTCCGAAAAGAAGTCTTACAGCTAATGTTAGAATTTTATTTCCTAAGATATGCATAGGATTCATCGCGCCTTTTTCAAGGCCTTCAAACCTATTAGTATTAATGAAGTCGAGATTTTGGTCTTCGAGTATTTTTACGAGTTTTGGAATGATCTCAAAGGGATATGTTCCATCAGCATCTCCTGTGATAATTATATCTCCTTTTGCATGTTCAAATCCTGTTTTGTAGGCTCTACCATAGCCTTTCCTAGGTTCAACTATTACTTTTGCACCTAATGACTCCGCGACCTCCCTTGTCCTATCTCTGGAACAGCCATCGACAACTATAATTTCTAGATCGTAGCCCATTTTTTTAAGATCATCAGCGGGTATCGACTTTATCGTCCTTTTTATTCCTTCCTCCTCATTAAGAGCAGGTATTACTATTGAAATAAGTTTTCTTTCCACGAATATACACCTCTATCGTTTCTAGTAGCTCTTTTATACCTTCCCCGGTAACAACAGATATTTTGAGCCTATTATTATCTCGCTTAAGTATATCTGCCTTAGTTTCGACCTCTATTACTGGTATTCTTGGAAACGTATCCTTTATTTCACTTAGTAAATTTTCTTGAGGCTCCACAGGATATCCACAATGACCTGTGGGATCTATGAGGAAGACAATTACTGTTGCTAAATGCCTTAAGGCAAGGATCGCTTTAAGCTCTATCTCATTTCTTTCCTCTAATGGTCTATCTAGTAATCCAGGCGTATCAATAATCTGAACCTTTCTCCACCCAAATTCTCTATGGCCTACGTTTATTCCTTTAGTAGTAAAAGGATATTGTGCGATCTCTGGTTTTGCTCTTGAGATTCTCGCAAGAAGGGAAGACTTTCCTACGTTGGGATATCCTGCTATTACTACGGTAGGCTCCTCCGGATTTATTGTTGGAAGCTCCTTAATAGTTTCTCCAGCTTTCCTCAAGACTTTCAGTTCATCCTCAAGATCCTCTATAACAGAGGCAACTCTCCCGTAGAACGTTTTTCTAAGTTTATCTATTTCCTTAACGTCTTTTGCTAGTTTTATTCTCTCTACAAGACTATTAGAGATTTTATCTACCATTCTTCTTGCCCATCTTACCTTTCCGAGAGCCTCTCTGATTTTTTTCGCACCGAATGTTATGTCAACTAATTCGTAGTAGAATCTGTGCATTTTCCTAGGGTCAGGATAGTTTTCAAGTATTTTATCCAGAGCGCTATTAATAATTGCTTGAGCAGTTCTAATCCTTACTATAGCAGCGTTTTTCTTATTTTTTAATGGATCCCTGGCTTTTGGGGGGCTTACTCTAACGGCTCTACTAAAGGCTTTGTCAATAATCTCTTGTGGCTCTGGTATGTAAGGAATCTTAAATGCCATGGACAATACTCCTCCAATAATTTAAAGGCGTCTAGTTATGTCTTTCATTATTTTTAGCTCATTTTTAAGCGTTTTCACAACATTTTTAATGTTAATCATTCCTAAGATTATTTCAAAGTGCTCTTGTTTAAGAACTCCGGCTTTTCTAATAGCATAGAGGTATATAAGATATAGCAAGGCTATTGCGGGCACGAACGTAAACACCCTATAGAGATAAGGCTTCAGAAAATACGCTGGGATAACAAGAGGAGCACCAGCAAAAAGGTAGAGATGCGGTAATAGTGCCAGACCACGGATGTTAAGGATCCTAATCATTAGAGCATATAGAAGTAGGGATCCTAGAATTCCGATAGAGATTAACGTGGCCAAGGCAGCGCCAAAACCTCCTAGCCTAGGAATGAGAATAACGTTGAGAACTACATTTAGAATATTAACGGATATACCTATTATAGCACCAATCCAAGGCTTTCCTGCGCTCACAAAAATCTGAGAAACCGGAGCTCTTATTGCTACTAGAGTGTACGTAGCAACAAGGGTTACTAAAATACTTGCTGCAGAGAGATATTGGTTACTTAAGAATATTTTTATTAAATTATCTGAAAGAACAAGAAGCAAAAATATTGCGGGAGAAAGTAATAATGCGATAAGGGTTTCCCACTCCCTCATAGTAGTTATAGATTTTTCAAAGTTTTTTCTGAAATCTATAGCCATTTTCACAAAAAATATTTGTGAAATTCCTCTTGCAATGTTTGATATAAACCTCGCATATCTTTGTACTGCGTCGTAATCTCCGACGTCAGCACTAGTAAATATCCAACCAATCATGAACTTATCTATATTCGTAGATACAATTACAATAGCTCCCGAAATAGCTAATGGTAATGCGAAACTTACAAATTCCTTGATAACTTCTCTGTTAAGAGTAAGTCTTACTTTTACAATAATTTTTCCTGAGGCATGGTATGATACTATTAGATTAAGGATTTTTGAGAAAATGAATGCCAGAAGCATGAAATATGCTGCTGAGAGAGCATCAATAAGGCGTGCTTTATAAATCAGAGCAATAACGATTAAGAGAACGGCCCTTAAAAAAGCTTCAAGTGCGCTTATAGCATTAATAGTCACATAGGATATATTTCCTGCCATAAAACCTTTTATGGCAGCCAAAATGGTGGTTTCAACGAAGATCCAGAGAAGCATAGTGTTAAACATGAGCTCTGTCGTTGCGTCAAATAACCTATACCCAAAAATAGGAAGGATGTAATGTACGCCTACATATGAGATTAAGACGATGAAACCGCCCAAAATGATTTTTATGGTGATATAAGTTCCAAAAAGATCTCCTAGGTAATGTTTGTTTTCAGTATATTTTTTAATTAATGTAGTTGTTAGTCCCAAATCTGTTAGAAAAATATAAAGGTTGTAAATAGACAAAACAAATGCGTACATTCCATAGAAGCTTTTAGGAACGTATCTAGCAATGAAATAAAGTGCAACAAGACCAGAAACACCACCAATTATGTTTTGTATTATCGTGGCACTTCCTCTAGCACTGAGTTCAAGACGCTCTTCGTCTGCCATTTTTATCGGAGATTTTTAATAATTCAAAGATTTATATACGAATTTGTAGAAATTTATATATAGAAGTGCATACATAGTGATCTAGGGGTGATAAGGATGGCATGGTGGCCCAGAAGACGCCGCCCTCGAAGATGGGACGAGTGGGATCCGTTCGGATTCGAGGACCTCTTTGAAGAAATGTTAGAAGAAATGACTCTCATTGATGAATACTTTAACAGGATCATGTATGATCTCAGAAGACGTTTGGAAGATGCCACAAAAAGAGGCGAGACGAAGTCAATAGTTTATGGGTTTACAATAACTGTAGGTCCTGATGGTAGGCCGCGTATAGAAACGTTTGGAAACGTACCTAAGACTATGAGAGGACCTGCAAAGATCCTAGAGGAAGAATACTATGAAGAGGAACGCGAACCTCTTGTTGAAATTAACGAAAGAGAGGACAAGATTTATGTTACAGTAGAGTTACCTGGTGTAGATAAAGACAGCATTGACTTGGAGATTATTGATGGCAATAAACTATTGATAAAGGCAAAAGGGGAGAACAGATCCTATAGAAAGGTTCTAGAACTACCTGCAGATGTGGATGAGGAAAGCATTAAGGCAACGTACAAGAATGGGATATTAGATATTATAATTAACAAGAAGAAAGAAACAAAAGGCGGAAAGAAAATTAAGGTTGAGTGATAGCCACATCTTTTAGTCTCTTTCTTTTTTGAAACTCTCCCTTTTTTAGGTGAGGTGCATGGGGGAAGTTAGAGAAGTCAGTGAACTCTTTGAACGAGTCCATGCACATTCCCATATTCGTGGATTAGGCCTAGAGGGCCTAAAAGCAAAACACATTGCAGATGGGCTTGTCGGACAGGAAGAAGCCAGAGAAGCTGCAGGAATTATTGTGAAAATGATAAAAGAAGGCCGTTTCGCAGGGAAGGCAGTACTCATAGCAGGTCCTCCTGGAAGCGGTAAGACTGCAATAGCAGTAGCTATTGCAAAAGAACTAGGAGAGGACGTACCTTTTGTACCAATTACTGCATCAGAGATTTATTCTGCGGAGATTAAAAAGACAGAGTTCTTAACTCAAGCAATTAGAAGTGCCATTGGTGTGAGAATAAGAGATAAAAGAACAGTTTACGAGGGCAAGGTCGAAGAAGTGGACGTCCAGAGCAGACCATCACCATTCAACCCGTATATCCAGGTTCCAATAAGTGCAAAAATTGTGATAGTCACAAAGGATGAAAAGAAAAAACTCACGTTAGACGAGGACTTTACGAGACAGTTGGTTCAGCTAAACATTAAGGAAGGAGACGTGATAATGATAGACGAAAAAAGCGGAAGAATAGTCAGAGTAGGCGTAGCAGAAGATGCTGTGGGAGAAGAAGAACTTAGAAGCGAGAAAATAGTGCCAGTACCGGAGGGTTCTGTAAGAAAAGAGAAAGAGTTTGTTTATACGCTTACACTTCATCAACTTGATACCATGCACTCTAGAAGCCAGTATAGCATTTTTGACATGATTTTTGGCGGAGTTCAAAGAAAAGAGATCAGCGAAGATGTGAGAAAAGAAGTGGATAAGATGGTTAAAGAATGGGTAGAGTCAGGGAAGGCGGAACTAATTCCAGGAGTACTGTTTATAGACGAAGCATCATTACTTGATATCGAGACCTTCGCATTCTTAAACAGAGCACTAGAGCAAGAGCTATCTCCAATCATAATCTTTGCCACAAACAGGGGAGTTACGAAAATCAGAGGAACGGACGCTGTAGCACCACATGGAATGCCATTAGACCTCTTAGATAGACTTCTAATTATTGTAACTAGGAAATATCTAGAAGATGAAATAAGAGAAATAATTAGAATCAGAGCGAAGGAGGAGAAAGTAAACCTTACTGAAGATGCTTTGGAGGAGCTTGTAAAGCTTGGCAGTCAGAGGTCTCTAAGATATGCTGTCCAACTGTTAACTCCTTGTAGAATCTTGGCTGAGACTGAAGGAAGAAAAGAGGTTTCTAAGGAAGATGTAATAAAAGCATCAAAACTATTCGTGGACGTAAAAGCGTCTGCAGAATATCTTAGTAAAATGGAAAAGGAAATGATATATTATTAACAAAGATTATTCCGGGATTACTTCAATAGTAATTTCTTCCCCTATTTTTACATCTATTTTTTCTGGTAAAATAATTTCTAAAACATTTTTGTGTCCTCCCATTGTCGGAAAAACAACGAGGCCCTCTACGTCATTCACTTTGCATTTAACGTAATATACGTCATAAAACTTTCTTCCATATTTTTCAAATCCCTTGATGACGCCTTTTGCAAATCTCTTAACCTTTTCGTAGTCTTCATCGTTTACAATTATATTTAACGTCCCATAATACGGCTCTTTTCCTAGAATTCTTTTTAACTCTTTAGAATAAACCTTAACATAGTATGCCCCTTTGTTAACTCCAGTAACAACGTTTCCAGTAACCTTAATAACAGTGCTCATAAGACGTCCCTCATCGGACGGCTTACAATACTTTATTTTAGTTTGTTAAACAATACTTAAAAATGACCCCCAGGTGATAATGTTCGTGAGGGGCATACAGAATATATTTACTGTTTGGAGGTGTTATTGTGACACTTTTTATATGGATTGACGGGAAAGAACGCAACTTAAGGTTTTCAGCAGCTCATTGGGTTGAAGGGGCTGGAAAATGTGAGAGATTGCACGGTCACGATTACTATGTGAGCGTAAGAGTATATGGCCCTGTCAACAAAGACGGTACTGTAATCGATTTCAGAGTATTAAAAGATGCCATAAAGAGAGTTATAGAGGATTTGGATCATAAGGTTTTAATAAGCGAGAAACGAGTTATTAAGGAAGAAAACGGTCTTTTATACATAACTAAGGACACGAAACAAATAGTACTTCCAAAAGAGGACGTGTATTTACTTCCCTTGGATATTATCACAGCAGAAGAGCTTGCGAAGTATATAGCCAATAGAATCTACGAAGAACTAAAGGAGGAGTTTAGGGCGAGAAGGATTTATCAGATTGACGTATGTGTAGATGAGGGTGGAGGTCAAAGCGCATGGCATATAAAAAAGCTGTTTGCTTAATATCAGGGGGTTTGGATTCAACAGTAGCGGCAGCTTATGCTAAAAGCAGGGGCTATGAAATATATGCTCTAACAATTATTTATGGTCAAAAACATGAAAAGGAAATTGAAAGTGCAAAGAAGATAGCAAAGCATCTCGGTGCAAAGGAGCACAAAATAATTGAAGTACCCTTAAATAAAATCGGCGGAAGTGCATTGACAGATAAGGATATCGAAATTCCGGAAAGAAGAGGGCCAGAAGAGATAGGCGAAGAAATTCCACCCACATATGTGCCAGGCAGGAATATTATTTTTATTAGCATCGCCGCATCATATGCCGAAGTTATTGGAGCAGAGGCCATCTTTTTGGGCGTGAATGCAATAGATTATAGCGGATATCCTGATTGTAGGCCAGAGTTTATCCAAGCTATGGAAGAGGCTATTAGACTTGGCATGAAGACAGGGGTGGAGGGCAGACCTATAAAGATCGAGACACCACTTATAAAGCTTACAAAGGCAGAAATAGTAAAGCTAGGACATGAGTTAGGAGCACCACTACACTTGACATGGAGTTGTTATCGGGGCGGGGAAAAGGCTTGTGGGAGATGTGATAGTTGTATTTTGAGGCTTAAAGGCTTCTTAGAAGCAGGAATCCCAGATCCGATCGAGTACGAGTATTACCCCGAGTGGTATGTTGAGGGACTGAAACAAAAGGGAATAGAAATAACAAAAAGGTGAGGATCATGGCCTTTGTTTATGAAATATTTTCTTCGATACAAGGTGAGGGACCACTAGTAGGCAAAAGACAAATTTTTGTAAGGTTTGCGGGATGTCCTTTGCGTTGCTATTATTGTGACACGAAGTATGCATACCAAATCCCAAAATTTTCCATTATTATTGCAAGGGGGAAGAAGTATGTGAGAAAAAACCCTCTTAGTGGGGAAACCATTCTTCAAATAGTAAAGAGTCTCGAAACTCCAGACTTGCATTCTATATCCTTTACTGGAGGAGAACCCCTTATTCAAGAAGATCTTCCAGAGATTTTGTCACTTGTTAACGGAGAGGGCTATAGAACTTTTTTAGAAACTGCAGGATATCCTAGCGATCTTGTCCAAAAAATAGCAGACTTTGTTGATTATGCTTCTGTAGATATAAAGTTGCCATCCCACAAGGCTCATAAAAACCCCAGAGAGGTTATTGATAGTGAATTAAGAGCAATAAAAATTCTCCATGAGGCGGGCGCTGAGGTATATGTGAAAATTGTGGTTACTGAAGAAACGACTTCTGATGAAATTTTAAACGCAATAGACGTCTTAGAACCTCTTGACATTGAAGTGATCCTTCAGCCCGTATCGTCAAATTCTCACATAAGCGTTCCTATAGAAAAGCTTTTGAGGATATCCGAAGAACTGGGTACGATTTTTGGACACGAAATTAGAATATTACCTCAGGTTCATAAACTAATTGGATTAAAATAATTGGGGGAAAACAGGGAATTACTTTATCTACCTCCTCTGGGTTCCTTAGCTTTTGGCCTTAGCTTCGTTGATCCACAGCGTCTACATCTCTTAGCACCAGGAGGGTTTCTTGCAGAACACTTCATGCATATGTACTTGTTTAACAACCTTGCTTCTGCTTCTGGGAATGACATTGATCCTCACCTTAATATGAATATTCGGTTAGGAATAACTATCGGGCTGTTATATAATTTTCGAGGAGTTTTAACTGATAAAAAATAAGAATAGTAACTATAGGCAGACATAGTAATTGTTTAGAATATTTTTACTTGATCGTATGCCTGTTAAAAGGCAAAAACTATTTATTAAAGAAAAATAATGTGAAGGTAAAAGTTTTGCTCACTCCTCCCCCCTTAATATCCTCGCAGCGAGCTCTGGTGGTGTGGGGTTAATGTAGAATCCAGTTCCCCACTCAAATCCTGCAATTCTTGTGAGTTTAGGCATAATTTCTATATGCCAATGGAAGTACTCATAAGGCTTTCCATCGCTTGGGGCAGTGTGTAGCATTAAGTTGTATGGAGGATCCCCTACTTTCTCTCTAATAGCTCCCAAAGTGAACTTTAGTACGTCTGCAAGAGCCTCTATTTCTCCATCTCTTATGTTTTCAAAGTATGGCTCATGTCTTTTGGGTAGAATCCAAACTTCAAAAGGCACTCTAGCGGCGTATGGGGATATAACGATAAAACCATCGTTTTCATAGACAACACGATCTTTTCTAGATTTTTCTTCATCAATTATCATGTCGTAAATGCATAAGCCACCGGTATCCCAATAGAAGCTTTTTGAGGATTCAAGCTCCTCTAGTAACCTTTTAGGAATAATTGGTAAGGCAATTATTTGGGAGTGTGGATGGCTTAAGGAAGCTCCTGCTTCAGGTCTATAATTCTTGAAGAGCATTACGTATCTTATCCTTTCGTCTGATCCGAGCGTAGCAACCCTGTCTTGCCATACTTTAATAAGATCTTTTATCTCGTCAATAGATCTATCGGGAAGCTCCTTGAAATGATCTGTAGTTTCAATGATAACCTCGTGATACCCAAAGCCGTCGATAGAATAGAATATGTGGTTTGCATGGATTATAGGCTCTAGATCGCTTTTTAATGCTGGAAATTTGTTAGGCACTACTCTTATTTTCCATCCAGGAGTGTTAGGCGCAGTACCCTTCTCTCTAATGGCGTATGTCTCTGGTGGCGTCATTTTTTCATTTCCAGGACAGAAAGGACAATTTTTCGTATCTTTATTAAGTTCTTCTCTTGGAAGTTTGAAGTCGTGGGGTCTTTTTGCCCTTTCCGTTGCAATTACAATCCATCTGTTAATAATGTAGTCTTTCCTTAGCTCTGACATTTTATTCACCTCCTTCACAGTAGTCCTTCACACGCCAATCAGCAAAATACTCACCCGGAATGTGTCCAGTGTTTGGAGTTACGTCCTCTGGAAAGTCTATATCAAAAAGAGACTCTTTCTCATGCATGAGAGCGTAATATGCTCCCCTGGATATTGCGTTAATACTAGCCTCAAAGCTATCTGGATATGAAGATTTTAACGAAACTAGCCAAGCCTTATGAGAACTTTCCCAACCTTCTATGCTATCTATCAGGTGTAATGAATATGTTTTGTAGGCCTTCTCAAAGTCCAATAGCTCACTAAGCGCATTTTTTAAATGATTTTGAAAATATGAGTCTCCAAGTATATAAGCCGCTCTATGTGCATCGATAATTGCAGATGCCAATAAAGATCCTGCTTGAAATGTGACACGGGTGTCCATAACCTCCCAAAATCTCGGACAACTTTTTGTTGCCATTAAGGCTTCGTAGTATCCCCTAAGTACATAGAGAGCGACGTTATCGTCCCCCTCGTAATTCTTTAAGACAAAATCCTTCGATACAAATTTTTGACCTAATAAAGTACTTGCATAGTGAGGAAATGCCAATACGAAATATCTCGTTATGGACGATCTCAACCCCAATTTTTCGATGAGGGATCTTATTAGAACTAGAATATTATTCTGAAGCAAAAGCAAAGCGTACTTCCATAATTGGGATATTTTTTTACCATTGATTGTTTTAGCATATGCTTTGAAATCAGACCTTCTAAGGCCTAACCATCTGCTATCTAATGATTGTCCATTGTCAACGTCAGAGAATCCAGACCAGCTACTCCAATCTATAAGCTCCAAGTACCACGATTTGCACTCATCAGAGCTTTCCGTATTTAATTTCTCTTTTATGAATTCTCCTACGGACTTAACTTTAATGTTACTCTCTAGAAGTCTGTTTAATATTTTAACAAATTTAGAAATCCTTTTTGGGGAATAAAATAACGTTTCAAGATCTGTTGATAGGAGGTGGAGGTAAGAGACACCGTCTAACTCTTTCTTAGGGTCTTTAGTTTTTATTATTTCTGAGGCTATTGTAACGTCGTCCATGAGGTCAAAAGAAAAGGCGTTACTAAGAATACGATCCCTAAAGTGTCCAAAAACGTTTGTATTTTTTATTTTGTTGCATGAATACAAATACAATTTATTAGAAGTTATAACTTGCATCTCATCTCCAATTATATAGAGCTGTTTGTCAACGCGCTCAGACAACAGTTTTATCGAACTTATTGTGACAACAGCCTCCGGAAACCAAACTCCTATGGGGGTTTTTTCAGAGACTAGAGGGTCATAAAATGAGATCATGATATCCATAACATCTTTTGCAATCTCTTGAGGATAATGAGGGACGATAGGGTGAAAAGGAAAGGTCAATACAACCTCAAAGAGCCCCTCCTCAAAAGCTCTTATAAACTCATTAAAAGTAGCACGATAATGCTGAGCGAGCATGTCCAGCGTTTGCGGCTCTACATCTACTGAGAAGCCTTTTGAATCAAATGTTGTGATGCTTTCTACAAGATTTTTAAATTGGGAATATAATTTTAGCATTAGCTTTGTCCAATTCTCTCCCGAGTATTTGATTCCTTCCACATCCAACGATACTGGTGAGCGCCTCTCTTTGAATCTTATGGGTCTTTCAGGAGAATCATGGATTCTATAAAGCACATCTCCTGGTTGGTATCCGTGGAAGTGCCATGTGAAGAGCTTCATTCAAACACCTCCTGGGCCAGGAACCCAAAAGTAGAGATAGTGTCTCCCAGCCCTACTGTGGATTTTGGATGAGGTACAATTAGCGTAGGTATAGCCACAAAAAGAACATCGTCCAAGACAGTATTAGAGATCTCTTTAGCAAGCTGAAAATGCTTTTCGTAAATAAATGTATTTTTAGGAATAGAACATTTTTCTGGAAAAACGTCACCATAATAAGCTTTTATTGCTGCAAATGCCGAGGCCGTCATGAGACATTGTGGGCACGTAGTTTTGTATTTTCCGTCTTTCCTTAGGGCTTCTATGTATAACCCATAAGTGTGAAATTGTATTCTATCTGCAGAAGTCTTCTCAAGAAGTAATGTTAGTGCTGCAGTAACATTTTCAGGGACAATATTGGTCAATATGGAATCTCCCAGCGATTTATCATATAGAGATACGAAAAGTGAAAGCTCAACCTCGTTCATTCCTATGCTGCTTACATTGCTAAGAATTCTTCTTACAATCTCTTTCCTCACGTCTTTGTACAGCGTATATGCAACCTCCGTGTGGGTTTTTACCCCAGCATCATTTAGCAATTTTAGAAAGATCTCTCCCTTTTTCAAGGCCTCTCGATAGTTTATTTCTGGTGTAAGTAAGTGATGGCCAGAAATAATGGCATGAGAAACATTTTTTGCTATAAGATCTATGTTTTCTAAGTATTCTGGATCTATGTAGAACTTAGTGTTTAAATCATCATATGAAACAATAAGTCTATTTTCCCTTGGAGCAGAGTAAACACTTTCGCAGACATTTATTGAAAATCCTCGAGGATACTCTAAAATCCAATGAATTAGATCCCTATCGTCTTCTCTTGGGACTATTCTCCTTATTTCACCATTTTCTATAATTTTGAGACTCTTTTCAAGAACGTTAATCTGTTTTTTACTTCTACTTGGAACGTGAATGATAGTATTTATCCCAAATCTCGCTAATATGTTGCCTATAATGCCTACAGGACCTCCAACGCGCAGTTCATAGTTCTTTACGTGTTTGAAGAAAAAATCCTGAATTGCGGCATTCAAGGTTATTACTTCGGCTGCATTACCAGTTTTTATACTCTCTATCAACCACCTTTTTAGATCCCCAAGCGTATGTATTCTCTCTGGGAGATTCTCCGGTATATCGTCACACGTGTCAAATAAGCTCTCTATTAATTCGGGATTATCTTTTAAGTAAACAATAGCGTCGATGTTAGCATTAAATCCCAAAAATACGCCTTTGATTTTTATAATCCCTTTCAAAAAATTTTTTAGAGACAACGAATAATCTTCAAGGGTTATTCCCATTGTTACCACGTTTGTGGTAATTTCTGGTATTATAGAACACTTACTAGATCTCTAAGGAAGCTTTTGGGGTCTTTAGCTTTAACAAACCCAGAAGCAAGCAGAACACCATCAGTACCCAGCTCAATAGCTTTTTTCACGTCTTCTTTTCTTTTGATCCCAGCACCTGTGAGTATTCTCACTTTGTCGCTTATATTAGATACACCCTCGACAACACGGGTTATGATTTCAGGTTTAGCTGTCGTAACCGAGACGTCGCCTCCAATAAGCTCTGGAGGCTCTATTGCTATAAAGTTAGGCTCAAGGGCAGCGGCTGCTAAAGAAGTCTCATATACGTCTGTACAGACAATTGAAACCAAATCAAGAGTTTTGGCTTTTTGAACTAAATAATTTATATCTGCCAATTTTAGACGATGTTCTGAGTGGTTTATTAATGATCCAATAGCGCCAGCACCTTTTACAGCCTCTAAGGGTATGAAACCTGTTGCGGCACCAGCCTCTATAGGGTCTGCGTGTTGTGCGATAACGGGTATTTTCACGTTTTTTGCAACGTATGAGAGATGATATTGTGGTGGTGCAACAATAATTGAGACCCCGCTTTCTTCTGAGACCTCTTCTGCAATTAGAGCGTATTTAAGGGCGTCATCGGCATCTAAAACATGAGGATAGGCTTTTAGGTTGAGCACGATGATTGGAATCTTGACATTGTATAACATACTAATAACCCCCGTATAGCATGCTCATCTATACTCAACAAAATAGTAGCTTCCCACTTGGATATAAGTGTTACTCAATCTAGACGCATGAGGAAGGAACCCCCTTACTCATAATTGTGCCCATTTTAAGGAAAAATACTCATATATTTTCCAAGTTTTATATACAATGTTAAGTGTTTATCATATTCTCTCGATAAGGACTGGTGAAGGTTTATATGGCCACTATAATTTCGGGCGTAAAGGGAGAATCTACAATTAGCATGAGTGTTAGGGATATTATTGCTACGTTAAAGGACGTATCTGAATTAATGTTGGATCTTAGTTTATCTTCAATAATATTCAGAGATGAAGAGATGGCAAGCGAAGTACTAAAGCTTGAGATAGTTGTAGATAGACTATTAGAAGATTTGGCTATAAAAGTGATGCTTTCAGCAAGATCTGTTGAAGATGCGAAAGACATGTTACCATTCTTGAGTATTGCAGAAATGATTAGATCTATATCGAATTCAGCTGCGGATATAGCAAATATAGTCCTACAAGGGAAATCTAACCTGAGAGAAATCCCCAAAGTAATATCGGAGTTCGAGGGATTGATAGCAATACTAAAAGTTCAAAAAGGATCATATGTTGACGGAAAAAGGCTTGATGAGTCTCTAATTGAGACAAGAACTGGCCTCAGAGTTATTGCAATAAGAAGGGGCGATGTATGGATTTTTGGTCCTGAAGGCGACGAAATACTCCATGCTGGTGACACTATAGTGGTTAGGGGTTATAGAAAGGGTCTTGATCTTTTGAGGACAATGTGTACAGAACACGAGGTGGAGTTCAAATGAGCAAGAGACTTAGCAAGTCTCTTAAAACTCTGATGACTAACACACGATTAATAGTGGATCTGGCATATTCAGCTTTAATATATAAGGCAGAGGAAATTATTCCTGAAATAATAAATTTAGAGGACTATATAGATAGCGGATTTAGGGAGTTATTTGAAAGATTACTAGAGGAATATAAATCTGGGACAATATCTCGGGATGAGGCATATGCGTATATGACGTTTGCAAGAAGTCTTGAAGAAATAGCTGACTCGGCTTATATTCTAGCTAAAAATCTTCTTCACGGGTATAAACCCCACCCCATTATTAAAACAATAATCGAAGAATCTGAAACCTCTTTAACGGTTTTATATGTGCCAATAGGATCAAGGGCCGTAAATAAGTCTATAGGAGATATCATTGAGAAGTACGGTAGAGGCGTCGAAATAATAGCTGTTAAGACTGGTGAACACTGGATTTACAAGCCTGACGAAAAGTTTACTATCAAAGAAGGGGACTTGCTTATTGTTAAAGGAAGTGAAGAAAGCTTAGATTCATTTAGACAAGAAATAGGGGCTGAAGAAGTCTTGGAGGAGGGGGAGGACTAATGAGCGAGGCCATAGTATTGGCTGGCGGTTTTGGAACACGTTTAAGACCAATTACCTATTCATTACACAAACTTTTAGTAGAGCTTGCAGGAAAACCTCTTTTGGGACACTTGTTGGACTCACTACCGGAGGAAGTGACCCGCGTAGTGTTAGCAGTGCATTATCTGAAAGAAAGCATCCAAGAATACGTAAATAATAGGGACGATGGGAGAGAATACGTTGTAGTTGAAGAACACACCCCTCTAGGAACCGGAGGAGCCATAAAAAATGTGGAGAATTATATTGAAGGCGATGATTTCCTAGTATTTAATGGAGACATCTTGAGCTCGCTTAATCCTCTTCATATTTTGCAAGAAAGGAGAAAAAAGAATGCAATAGGGGTCATTGCAGTTTATAAAGTAAATGACGCAACCCAATATGGGTTAGTCAAGTTTGATGAGGAAGGGAGGATTTTAGAATTTATTGAGAAGCCAAAAGAGTACGTAGGGCCAGCATATATTAATGCGGGAATCTACGCACTATCAAAAGATATATTCGACTTCATCGAATCTGGAAGAGAGGTTTCTATAGAGAAGGAAGTATTTCCAGAAGTGATAAAGCACGGGTTGTATGCGCATCCTTTTGAGGGTTATTGGATTGACTGTGGTACTCCAGGAAGATTGTTACAGGCCAAAGACATTCTTTTGAGAGTAATGAAAATAGACAATTATGTAGGTAAAGAAGTAAAATGTGAAGGTACCCTAATAAACTCCTCAATAGAAGACCAATGTACAATAGAAAAGGGAGTTGTAATAGAAGACTCCATCCTTATGCATGGATGCTTTGTTGGGGAAGGCTCTGTGATAAAGAGGTCTGTGTTGGGCCCAAATGTCTTCGTTCCACAAGGTTCAGTTATTATTAACTCCGTAATTGAAGGAGGAGTGATGTTAGAAGGAAGAGTTGACCTTAACGGAGCCAAGGTAAGGAGGAGAGGTTGATGGGAAGATTATTTGGAACAAATGGTGTAAGAGGCATAGCTAACAAGGAGTTAACACCATCACTTGCGCTCGAGGTTGCTATGGCGATTGGAACATTCCTAGGCGAACAGAAACTCGTAGCGGTGGGTAAGGATACAAGAATAAGCGGAGATACTATAAAAAGTGCCGTTATTAGCGGGTTACTAGCAACGGGTCATGAAGTTCTCGACATTGGAACTTTACCTACGCCAGCACTTCAATATTTCGTTAAAAGGCATGAGGAGGTCTCGGCTGGTGTGATGATCACGGCGTCGCATAATCCTCCAGAATATAATGGAATAAAACTTATTTGGGGAGATGGCACTGAAGCTTCAAAAGAAATGGAGAATAAAGTAGAGGAAATATACTTTTCTAAATCATACAACCTAGTTCCTTGGAATAGAACTGGAAGTGTGCTGAATTATCCAGCAGCTGTCGAGGAGTATATTGAGGGGGTTTTGTCTGTAGTTGACGTAGAGAAGATTAGGGAGAAGGAGTTTTACGTTGTTGTAGATCCAGGGAATGGTGCAGCGTACAAGTCTTCTCCGGAACTACTTTCAAAGTTAAATGCAAAGGTAGTAACAATTAATGCACAACCAGATGGAACATTTCCTGCTAGAATGCCAGAGCCAACCCCGGAAAATATAGAGTACCTTTCTGACATTGTAAAGGAACTTGGAGCAGATTTTGCTGTAGCTCACGATGGAGATGCTGATAGAGCAATATTTTTTGACGAAAAGGGGAGATACATTGGTGGAGAATACCTGTTAGCAATGCTTTCGAAGCATACCATAATGAAAAGTGGCAAAAAAATTGTAGTAACTCCTGTAAGCAGTGGACGCGTTGTTGAGGACACTGTAAAGAGCGTTGGTGGCGAGATAGTTTATACTAAGGTAGGATCCCCCATTGTTGCTAGGAAGATGATTGAGCTTGGCGATAAGGTAGCTATTGGGGGAGAAGAAAACGGCGGCATAATATACCCACCTCACCAGTATTGTCGTGACGGTGCCATGGCTATAGCCCTCGTAATGGAAATGCTAGCGACCACAGGCAAGAAACTATCTGAAATATTTGACGAGTTACCAAGGTATTTTATCATTAAGACGAAAGTTCATGTTACTGACAAGGAAAAAGCCATGGAAAAAGCAAGAGAATTTCTGATGAATTTGAACGCGAGGGAGTACATAACGATAGATGGTGTTAAGGCAGTCTTTGATGATGGATGGATCCTTGTCAGGCCTTCTGGCACAGAGCCCATTATAAGAATATTCGCAGAGTTTAACACGGAAGAAAAAGCGAAGAAACTAAGCAATGAAGTTGTAGAACTATTGACCTCTTTCCATTAATCTTATCTTTTTTAATTGAAGTTTTTGAGAACTTTTTATAATATCTGTGTGGAGAAGGACTTTTATATAAAATCCTTGTTTTAATCCAAGCATGCCTGCCCCATACTTAGGAAAAATAAGGTATAAATGGTGTGACCACTGTGGAGTGCCAATTCTCCGTGGAAAGACGTGTCCCAAATGCAACGCTCCTTTAAGAGAGATGGAGGTCTCCCCTCCGGGCGAAGTAAAACCACTTTTTCCAGAAGAGATGGGGTGGATCAAAAGTATCATCGACGAAAGTTATGGAAAAGGTGTGGGAGATGCATTCTTTTCCGATGAAAAAATTGTTCTTATCAATAAGGCTCCAGGTGAGGATAGAGTCGATGAGATTATTATTAGAGGAAAAATATATGGTGTTTTAAGGTATGATTTAAGGAAAAGGAAAAATCAACTCTTATTTCATCCCGTCTCCTTTGGTAGGTTAAAAGGAAAAATTTCAAGACATTATGTGATGGCTGATAGGGGAGCAGTACCTTTTATCTTACAGGGAAGAAATCTTATGAAGCCAGGCGTTCTTGACTGCTCTGAGGACATCGAGGTTAACGATTATGTTGTAGTTGTTGATGAGGAAATGAATATTATTGCCTCCGGGGTTGCGAAGGCTACTTCTGATGAGATAGACAAGGGCAAGGGTGTGGCAGTGAAAGTAAAATACTATGGAACCATCCCGGAACCACCACCATCCTCGGATTGGGATACGTTTTTAGAAGTAAACGCACCAATTATAGCAAGTATAGAAGCAAAATCGATAAATGAGATAAAGAAAATTGTAGAAAAATATAATTTACCAGTTGTTGTATCCTTTAGCGGAGGAAAAGACTCAATTGTAGCGTTAAGTCTTACAAAATCCGCAGGAATACCTTTTGAAACAGTTTTCCTAGATACAGGGATAGAATTCCCACAAACAGTTGATTATGTTAAAAAGGTCTCAGAAACTCTAGGTGTTGAGATTACTGTAATAAATAGCGGGAAAAGATTCTGGAAGGGAGTTGAGTATTTTGGCCCTCCTGCTAGAGACTATAGATGGTGTTGTAAACTAGTGAAAACAGGACCAATTACAAGATACTTTGTAACAAACTATCCCAATGGCGCTCTTACTATTATTGGACAAAGGAAGTATGAATCATCTACTAGAAAACATGCTGGAAAGGTCTGGAGAAATCCTTGGACGCCTAAACAGATTTCATATTCACCAATCCAAGAATGGTCTTCGTTAGAGGTTTGGGCATATATTATGTTAAAGAACCTCCCAATAAATGAACTCTATAAGAGGGGGTTCTATAGGATTGGATGTTATTTATGTCCCGCCGGGGAAGCTGGAGATTGGGAACGAATAAGGGAGGTATACCCAGAGGGTTACGGTCGCTGGAGGAAAATCCTTAGTGAATATTTTGATAATGAGTGGATTGATGTAGGGGCATGGCGTTGGAGGCGTTTACCCTCTTTTATGAGAGAAATTGTAAAAAAAGAATATAAAATAACAAAAAGCGACCTCAAAATAACTAGAAAGGGAATGTTAGGAGATAAAATGATTTTAGAATTGAATAAAAATGTTATGTACGTTGTAGACAGAGTATTACACCCTCTTGGTAATATAGAGAAGGTAGAAGATGGATATGTGGTAGGAAACACGTTTATTAGTAGCAATAAAATCGTAGGACCTCAAGATGATGTAAAAGAGGCATTTGAATTAATTAAAAGAGGTATGGAATGTGTGGGTTGTGGAGTCTGTTTAGGATATTGTCCTACAGGAGCTCTTGTATTAGAAAATGATGAGAAAATAAGGATTAATCCAGAGAAATGTGTAAAGTGCAAGAAATGTCTTGGAGTTTGTCCAATAATAAAGTTTCGCTAGCACACTCCTATCCTAGTTTTAAACCGTTAGGATTTAAAAACCCGATATGTATAGTTGGAAATATCGGTGATGATCATGAATCTAAAAAATCCAAAGATTGCTGCTGTCATCGTAGCAGTTTTAATTGTGGGGACATTATTTGGATACGAGTTTTTTAGGCTAAAGGAAACCGAAACAATTAAAGTAGCTACTGCAGGAAGCCTATCGTTAGCATTTATGGATATAAACGAAGAGTTTACGAAAAACAGAAAGATAAAGGTTGACTACGTAAGTAAGGGTAGTGTGTCTATTTATCGCGACTTAAAAGAACTAGGCAAGGAGTACCAGATTATAGGTCTAGCGGATGTTACACTTGCTAAAAAACTATATGAGCTTGGCATTGTAGTTGCGTATACCAAATTTGCAACAAACGAAATTGTTCTGGCTTATACAGAAAATAGCAAATACTCTTCAGAAGTAAATGCGGATAATTGGTATCAAATTATAACTAGGGATGATGTTAAGGTAGGATTTTCGAATCCAAATATGGATCCTTGCGGTTATAGAGCGCTGGCGGTTATGGCTCTTGCAGATGAGTATTATGGAACTAATAGTATTTTCATGAGTATAGTAGAAAACAACACTAACGTGGTGTTAGAAAAAATTGGTGATGAAATTCACATTTTAGTTCCAGAAGAATTTGAAGTAACGAATCTTGAAAAACTAGTTGTTCGGGACAAGTCTGTAGATCTAGAGTCGTTGTTGGAGGCTGGAGAAATAGACTACGTTTTCTTATATAAGACGGCAGCCAAAGATCTAGGTTTCAAGTTCATTGAGTTGCCCAAGGAGATAAATCTGGGGAGCTTAGATTACGAAAGCAATTATTCGAGAGTCATTGTAAACCTTAGTGGCGGAGAAACCGAGGTTAGAATCTCGGCGATAGTTTATGGATTTGGAATCACTACGTATGGTGTAGAAGATGGAGCTGTGAGGGAATACGTGTTATTCATATATTCTGATGCTGGAAGAAGTATATTAGAAAAACATGGATTTAATATTCTAACACCCTTATTCGAGACAAAGGTGGAGATACAATGGTTAAGCGAAATCCAGCAGCAGAGTTAGTCATAGGTTTTCTTATACTTCTTTTAATTTTTCCTTTAGTAGGTAAGAACTCTCTTATTATCCTTGCGGCATACTTAGCTGTAACTTTTGTAGTTATGTATTATTTTACAAGAGACACTCTTGGAGCGATAGTCATAGCAGCCTCTGAATTAGTTCTTTTCCTTATTGCACTGCCGATAATCAATGCTTTGGAACTTTATTTTGTAATGGCTATAGAAAAGGCTAAACTGATTAGCTTCTGGAGTTCTATATACTATACGCTGTTATCTGCCATAGCAGCAGGAATTTTCGGAGTTTTACTTGCAATACCATTTGGATATGCATATACAAGGAATATGATACCATATAGGGAGATTATAAGGTCTATAGTAGAGCTCCCTATGATGGTACCACACACCATTGCTGGTATTTTACTTCTTGGCATATACAGTAGAACCGGTTTGTTGGGAATATCGCTAGTGGATACCGTTCTAGGAATTGTAATTGCTATGTTTTTTGTTTCTATGCCTATAGCCATGAACTACCTGATTGATGCATTTGAACATGTGAGTAGACGCTATGAGTATGTGTCTAGAAGCCTTGGAGCGTCGCCAATTAAAACATTCCTTTATGTTTTGCTGCCCATGGTAAAGAACGACATTGTTTCGGCTTTTGTTACATCGTGTACTAGAGCCATAAGCGAATTTGGAGCAATAGTGGTGATAACAACGTACCCTCCAGTAATATCTCAATATACGTTCGGTATTTTAACATCAAAGGGATTGAAGGAAGCACTAGCGGTATCCGTTCTAACATTCTTGGTAATATTGCCGATAATTGTGTTACTGAAAGTATTGTCGAGGGGTAAAGAATATGGGAAGCATTGAACTTAGGAACGTAACAAAGAATTTTGGGAAATTTATATTAGATAACGTCTCATTTTATGCTGATTCTGGGGATTATCTAATAATTTTTGGACCTTCTGGCGCGGGAAAAAGTCTTATACTAGAACTAATAGCCGGCATTCATGTACCGGACTCAGGAAAAATTTTTGTGGATGGTGTAGACGTTACACACTTACCGCCAGAGAGGAGAGGACTATCTATTGTTTATCAAGATTACATGCTTTTTCCGCATATGACAGGTTATGAAAACATAGCGTATGGGTTAAAAGTTAGAGGATATTCTGAAGACGAAATAAAAAGAAAAGTAAATGAGATTTCAGAGAAGCTAAACATAAAACACGTTTTAAACAGGAAGCCATACCAGATGTCAGGTGGCGAACAACAAAGAGTAGCAATAGCAAGAGCCTTAGTAATAGAACCAAAGGCTTTACTTTTGGACGAGCCCACCTCGAACCTCGACATCTCCTTAAAGTCAAGTGTAAGAAGGATGCTTAGAGAGATCAATGAGGACGGAATAACGATCATTCATGTAACACATGATATCGGAGAAGCCTTAAGCTTAGGAAAAAATATTGTTGTTATCAAGTCCGGGAAAGTTAGGATAGCTAGTAAAATGTCAGAATTAATAGAACACGCTACGAAAGATCCTGAAATAGCTAGTGTTTTAGGTATTTTTAACGTCTTTGAGGGAATTTATGATGTAGAAGATAAAGGGCCCATAGTAAGAGTAAAGGACGTCAAAATAAACGTCTTATTTGATTACGAGGTCGGGAAAAAAGTACGCATTCACATCCCACCAGAGACGGTTTCTATTTTTACTAAAGAGCCTGTTGACACGAGTATGCTCAATATCCTATACGGAACTGTTGAAGATTATTATCTTCACGGAATCTTTGCGGATGTGTATATAAAAGTAGGGAGCGTAAGTATGGTTTCTAGAATTTCGAGGAACTCATTTGAATCTCTTGACATTAGGCCTCAAAAGGAAGTTTACATAGGATTCAAGTCGTCTTCCGTTAGGTTGATATCATAGACCATAAAATGGTGGGGCCGCCGAGATTTGAACTCGGGTCGCCGGCTCCCGAAGCCGGAAGGATACCAAGCTACCCCACGGCCCCAAAAAACGTGTAACCTATTTTCTAAAGGTAGTTATGAGATTTAAAATTGCTTTCTAATAAAAAATTTAGAATTAAGAATGTGACTACACTAAGCTTAGGCTTCTTGTTTAACAGTAACCTCTTCAGCTTTTGGAGTCACTTCTAGGATAGGCTCTCTTAGAACTTCAGATTTACGAATCTCACAATCTCTTATGGGATATACTATCTTTACAGCCTTTTTGATTTCTTCGGCAAGCGTACCATCTACAAGCATATGAACAAAATCAGCAAATTTTGTTTCAGATGCAATTTTTTCTACAACTTCTTTTGCAATTTTTCTTATTCTATCTTTTCTTGATGTGTTAATTCTTGCGGTAGTGATTATTATTGGTTTTACACGTACCAAGTATCCGTCTTTTGTGGTTACATCAAACACACCATCAATTCTGCTTCTTTTGCGTTTTACCATCTTTTGAACACTTTCTTGCGTCATCTCATGCCCTATGAACTTTGTATATGCCTCGAGTCCATGTACTTCATAAACCTTGAAGTAAAGCTTTATGTAGCTTCTTCTAATAGATCCTCCGAGATCTGCCACCGTAACTTCTGCGATCCTTCCTATAACCTTGTTTGGATCGTCTGCTGGAGTCTCTCCCAATACTGCTCTGTTAAAGAATTCTGGAGCTATTATTTTGTACCACTCTTTGGCCTTCCATTTATCTCTTGCACTTTTGGAAAGTTTTCTTGCCTGTGACCTTGATGGCATTATTCCTCACCTTTTGGGATTTTAGGACATAAACGTTATTGAGGTAACACTTAAATCTAGTGAGCCTCAATCACTCATATAAGCAATTGTGATGCTTTTTTTAATTTATCGGATGATTATTTTTTTTCTAAGGGAAGAGTTCCTTCTTGAGTAAGGGATAAGTATACAATAATTTTTGACTTTTTATCATCTCTCTTATTTCTAAAGGCCAAATTAAAAGTTTTGCCATGGATTTTACCATATAGATCATTGTGGACATAGAAATCCTTTATATAGTTGCAAACTTTAATTACTCTCTAGTGTTATTTAGATTCCTGTTGTGAAAAGGGCCATAAGAAGATTCAAACGATAATTGAGGAGATTATAATGTCGCTTGAAACAATAATTTACATCACGGTGTCATTGTTTGTGATTATGGATCCTCCTGGCGCATTACCGTTGATTATAAGAATCACGTATGGTTTAGACAGGAAGGTAGTATTAAGGTTAGCTCTAGAAGTAGCAATCTTTGTAATGCTATTTCTTTCCCTTTTTGCTACTTTGGGCAAATATATACTCGAGTACTTTGGAATAAGCATATCTTCATTAAAGATTGCAGGAGGCATAATGCTAGCCATAATGGGTTTCGAGATGATGAAAGAGGGTGAGAAACCAAGATCAAGAAGGGAAGCAGTTATTTCTGAAGAAGAGGCTTTCGCTAATGCAATCGTACCTTTAGGATCTCCTATGCTTGCAGGACCTGGCGCGATCTCCTTAGCAGTAATATATGGCTCACTTTACGGCTATCATTTAACTATTTTCGGCATAGTCATAAACTCTATAATTTTAGTTCCTACGATATTTTTTGCGAGATATGTAAATAAAATAATAGGAGAACGAGGAGTTAGGGTTCTTACAAGAGTTTTAGGATTCTTTGTTTTAGCTCTCGCAGTACAGTATATTCTCGAAGGAGTATCCATGTACATGAGTTCTACAGGGTTTGGGTTATGATGGAGAAAGTAACTTTAATAGTAGCTGAGAAAAATATTGTTGCAAAAAGAATAGCTCATGTGCTTTCAAGAGGAAATTATAAGACTATAAAAATTGGAAAAATTCCTGCTTATGCCTTTATGCTTGGTCATGAGAAATATATTGCAATAGGCCTCAGAGGACATATTTTGGATTATGAATTTCCTAGAAATCTCAGAAAGTGGTCTCTTTTAACAATTAAAGATGTAATTTGGAGCCCGCTAATAACAATAACAAAAGAACCCAATTATGTTGAGGCTCTTAAAAAAATTGCCCCAAATGTAACGAAAGTCATAATTGCTACGGATTATGATAGGGAAGGCGAATTAATAGGTTTAGAGGCACTAGAGGTTATAAGGAGTGTTAATAAGGATATAGAAGTCTACAGAATGAAATTTAGTGCCTTAACTCCAGAGGATATAGTAAATGCGTTCAGAAATCTTACTGCAATTAATAAAGGTCTTGCAGATGCTGCTGATGCTCGAAGAGCAGTGGATCTTATATGGGGAGCAGCTCTAACTAGATTTTTTACATTGGCTTCTGGAAATATGGGGTTATATTCTATAGGGAGGGTTCAAACGCCAACTTTGGCACTGATTGTTCAAAAAGAACGCGAAATTGAAAAGTTCGTTCCACAAAAGTTTTGGGAAGTAGTTGCAATTCTAGAAAACGATCTAAAAGCAAAACACCAAAAAGAACGCTTTCAAAGCTTAGAAGAAGCGAAAGAAGTTAAAAAAAGAAGTATCGGAAATGCTGTTGTTATCAAGGTAGAAAAATCTATAAGGAAAAGAAATCCACCGCATCCCATGGACACTACAACGCTCTTATCAACAGCAGCATCTTTTGGATTTACTGTTGATAAAGCGATGAGATTGGCAGAGGACCTTTATAGATATGGGTATATAAGCTATCCGCGTACGGATAACACGGTGTATCCTAAAACATTAAATCTTCTTCAAATTGCTCGGAGGGTATGTAAAGGCCCGTATGAGAAGTATTTAACCTTGATACTCTCACAAGAAAGAATTAAGCCTACTAAAGGTCCAAAAAGGACTACAGACCACCCACCCATACATCCTGTTAATTATTTGCCTCCTGGAAAACTCTCTAGGGAACATGAAGCTATATATGATATAGTGGTAAGACATTTTTTGGCAACAATAGCCCCTCCATCGATTTGGGAACATGTTAAAGCAATTTTAAGAATAGGCTCGGAAAACTATGTTTTAAAAGGGAAGAGACTTCTAGACCCAGGATGGGAGAGCATATACAAAGTAATTGAAGAGGAGGAAGAAGAGGAGAATATTACTTTTGAGCTAGAGGAGGGCCAAATTATTGATGTAAAAGAAATAAAAATTATAGAAAAGAAAACAAAACCGCCAAAGAGATATACACAATCCTCACTCATAAAAGAAATGGAGCGTTTAGGGCTTGGAACAAAATCCACGAGACACGACATAATAAAGAAATTGTTTTCGAGGAATTATGTATCTGGAAAATATATTAAGCCTACAAACCTCGGAAAAACTGTAGTTGAACTTATAGAAAAATTTTCTCCCATAATTGGAACTCCTGAACTGACAAGGAAGCTTGAAAAGGATATGGATTTAATAGAGATTGGAAAGAAAACAAAAGAAGAGGTAATAGATGAAGCAAGGAGACTTTTAAGCTCAATTTTTGAAGATTTGAGAGATAATGTAAAAACTGTCGGAGAGAGCATTAGAAACTCTCTCGCTAAGGATCTTGAAAATAAAAAGAAGGTAGGTAAATGTCCAAAGTGTGGTAGCGCTTTAGTAATAACCACGTCCCGAAGAGGAAAGAGATTCATAATGTGTTCAAATTATCCAAAGTGTAAAGTTACGTATCCCCTACCACAAAAGGGAAGGATTTACGTTCTCAAAGAGATGTGTGATGATGGATATATGCACAAAATAAAAATCGTGTGGAAGGAGAGGGGCGTCAAGAGGGAATGGATCATATGCCCATCGGAGTACAAAGAGAAGCGCCAATAACGCTCGATAAATTTTGTTTGTTTTAGAGTTTTCTTTAGAATAAGAACTAGAGAATTAGGCAATAATACAATTTAAAATGGCGCCGGGGCTGGGATTTGAACCCAGGCGGGCTTGCGCCCATCGGCTCTCCAGGCCGACGCCTTGGCCAGGCTAGGCTACCCCGGCATCCCCCAAAATTTCTATCTAAGTGAATAATAACAAGAAGGTTTTTATGCATAACCATGAAATATTGAGTTTTTATTTAAGGGTGCTGTAGGTAGGAGCTAGTTATTTTATAAGTCTTAGACTGGAAACATAAACGTACAGACCCTCAACATCTTTTATCTCCTTTTTAGTGAAGTTTTTAATTTCCCTTCTGTACTTATCTTCTACTTTAATACCATAGCTTTCTAGTAGAAACTTAATTCTTTTATATAATGTCTCTCCTTCAGCATCCCAGTCTGATAAGATTAAAACTCTCGAATACTCAAGAATTATTTCATCTATCAAATCAGATAGTCTTTTGCCTTTTATGGATTTTATTGGCCCATCGAAACCCAGTAATCTTAGAGCGGCAACATCATTTTTACCCTCCACGAGAATTAACATGTTATTATCTCGATTTTCGAGCTTTAATTCATCAATAAACTTTATGAAATATTCAGCTCTTTCTAAATCTCTCGATGACATTCTTGATCTCGTCAACACTAGCACCTCTTATTAACACATATTTCTCCCTAGCCTGAAAACCACTCACAATAACAGCGTCTTTAGAGAAGATCTTTTTAAGAAATTTTTCCAACTCTCTATTGGCTTTACCCTTTGAGGGCGACTCTGAAATGTATATAATTACAAATTTTCCGTCTTCTGAGAGTCCTCTAATCTCGTTCTTCTTTGCGTTTGGACGAACTCTTACGTGAAGTATAACGCCGTGGGAAGCTGCGGTATAATAGTCGTCCATATTTGTACCACCGTAAACGTTGGAAGTGTAATGTTCGGTGCCCGGTTGACCCGCTGTCATCCCACTGGTGACACACCAGCGGTTCAGCGGGGGCCCATGGGCACCGTGTGGCCCCCGGCTTGCATCGCAGATCATGGTTTTCACTGCGACCTTCGTCGGGGGCCGCTAACATAGTAGTTAACTCTAGATAGTTTTAAATAACATCGTCCCTATACAAAATGCTTCTGAAAGATCTAAAAATCCTTAAATACCCATTCTACAACAATGTAGAGACCTCACAGAGGTAAAAGAATATTCTCTTATTTTTTGATAGACTTTGGTTCGAATTTGTCCACTTTTTTCATTGATGTGTTCCCTCGAAACATATGTGCAAGAACGAACATTCAAGGGTTTAACACTGTGCCGAACTATCCTCACTTCGAAGCGGAACTCTTTCTTAATAGTCTATGTTATAAGAAAAATTTAGTTATTTGTCATCTTCGAAGTACTTGAAAATCTTTAAAAATAGGTATCGATAAGGTATAATGTGCGTGATAGAAAATTATTATGGTGAAGCACTCTATAATTTTATCAGAGGTGTGATTAAATGGTACGCATATCTATGGACGGCGCGGTTCTGTCTCATCTAACCAAAATAGCTGATGCAGTGTCTGACGAAATATGCATCAAAATCAATGAAGACTTAATGAAGGTTATAGCCATAGACCCCTCTCTGGTATCCGCAGCTTATGTAACCATAGACGGAACCATGCTTCAGGAATATGAAGTCGATGAACCTCTTGAGGTAGGACTAACTGTGCAAGAGCTGAAAAAGTTCTCAAGGTTTGTTAAAACAAAAGATATCGTAACGTTGGAGTATCTCGCAAGTGAAGGTGCTTTGAAGTTTAGTGTTCATGGCATTAAATACGTAATGCCCATTATTACTGTAGATGAGTCTAGGAAGAGAGAGCTTAATTTTGAGTATAACAATTATGCTGTACTCTCAGCAGCGGAGCTCTCAAAGGCAATACAGTTAGCTAAAGCTGTTTCGAAAATAGTTTCTTCAACAATTAAAATAAAAATAAGTCCCGAAGGTTTAATTATTGAGTCAAAGGGAGAGGGTGCTAGGTCTGTAAGATTTGAAAAACCAGCTACAGAGCTTAACGATCTAAATGCAAGCGAAACTGTTAGTGGAGAGTTCCTAGTAGACCACCTCGAGAAGATCATAAAAGCAGTCAAGGAATCTACTCTTGTGACTGTTAAACTTGAAACTGGTGGACCTTTGTGCCTAGAATTCGAAGTAAAGGGAGGTACGGGAAAAGTAACATATTATCAGGCACCTTTTGCCTCTGAAGAATGAAAAAGGTTAGACGAAATGACAACCTGGAAGTTTGTTCTAAACTCTATTTTTCCCTATTTTAAAGATTTTTCATCTGTTTTTTCTGATTTTCTAAATCTTGAGAGTCCTATAACTCATTTTCTGTCAAAAAGTGAAGTCGAGGACTTATCAGAGAAGTATATCAACGAGATTATGTTTGAAGGAACAAAAAAATCTCTAGATCAATATCTTCAATTAACTTCGGGGGAGAGACTTGACAAAATCCTTCTAGAAATCTCCTCATCTAAAATAGAAGATCATCACATCAAAGCCCTCACTACCCAAGCAGCATCTTTTTGGGGAGCGCTGGTTGTGGTTTATAAAACAAGAGACAAGAGAATATGGTCAAAATTTGCTACTTTAGAGTCTAAGCGCTTTAGCTCTTTGGCTTCATATATCGCGGAGACACCCGAGTTTATCGCTATAATGTCTACAGAAAATTATTTTGAGAATCCTAGGAGGACGTTACTTCTATATCTAGGTGAAGAATTATCTTTAGATGTTAAGGAAATGGGATTTTTTGATAAGCACGGAGTTACAGTATTAGGGCTTAATTTTCTCGAATACGTTGAGTATGCACCTTCACGTATAGGGCGCTGGAAATTAGTTAACAGAATCATGGAAAGTGGTTATGTTCTTTTTCCAGTACTTATTGGGGGAAAACCACATGCAGATGGTTTTAGGGATTACTTAAGAGTTTTAGAGTCTGCTGTGCATGGAAGAATAATGTCTATTTTTGAAAGTCTTCAGATGGAGGATTTTGAGTCTCCAAGTTGGGTGGAAAGGAAGGCTGGGCAATTAAGAGAGAGATACTATCAAACGATTCCTCAGGAAGTTTTGTCGGATCTGGGAACAGAGTATTGGCCTCCGTGCATGAAAAAAATTATTGGGGAGATACAGGCAGGTTTAAGTTTATCACATCAAGCTAGATTTGCAATAACAACGTTTCTTAATAAAATAGGTTGGGACGAAGATAAGATGCTAGAGTTGTATAGGAACTTTCCTGATTTTGATGAAGAAAAGGCCAGATACCAAATTCGCCATATTTTGGGGAAAATTTCTGGAAAAATATATGAAGTACCTTCGTGCGATACAATGAATAGTTATGGACTCTGTGTGAGACACCTAGACGAGAATAAAATATGTGGTAAAGTAAAACACCCTATGCAGTACTACAGACTAGCCCTTAGGCGTATAAAGTCAAAGCCAAAGGATTATTAGTATTCTCTCCAAGTATGTCCACATCTTGTACAGATGTATATTCTTGTTTCTGGCTCATCAGCAGAGCGTGTTTGCATGACCGTATAGTATGCTTCCATATTTCCACATTTTGGGCATCTTATTCTTGTTTTTGGCAATGGCCTCTCTCCAGTGTCGACGATAATAGTTTCTCTATCGCTTGCTGGTATTACTATTTTTCTGGTTACAGCATCTCCAGTAGTAACGTCCTCAGTATATCCACAGCTCGTACATACATACTTGTTTCCTTGCTTTTTCATCATTCCTCCACATATTGGACAGAATTTCATATTCTCAGACGCCTCCTTGCGTCACTAATAATTTTATCATGATCAAATGCGAGAGGTGGTAAATTGTTTATATCAAACCAACCAGCTTCAATAGCATCATCTCCGCCAGTAGGATCTCCAGAAACATATTCAAGTAAGAATGCTATTGAAATAACATGTCCTCTGGGATCTCTATCCGGATCTGAATAAACTCCAAGGAGATCCCTAATCTTAACTCTCACGTTTGTTTCCTCAAGAACCTCTCTTATAATAGCGTCCTCTACTTTCTCACCATACTCTACAAATCCTCCAGGAAGAGCATATTTACCCTTAAAAGGATCTTTTCCTCTTTTTACAAGAAGAATCTTCCCATCCTTTATAACTACTCCATCTACGGCGATTTTTGGTGAGGGTTTCATAGTAATCAAACATACTAATATGACCCCTTATTTACAATTTACTGTGACCACTTGTCTAAGATGAGAGGGGGTGATAGTGCATGGATATGAAGGAAATGATAGAAAAATTCCCAAAATTGGTTAAAGAAGGGTGGACGCTGGGAGATGTCGTCAAAAGAAAAAAGAACGTCACAAAGGTCATATTTTTGGGCATGGGAGGGTCTGCAATTTCAGGAGAAATAATTTCAGAGGTGGCAAAACTAGAATCAAAAGTTCCAATTGAAGTTGTAAAGGGTTATGACATCCCCAACTATGTAAATAGGAGGACGCTTGTTGTTGCAATAAGCTATTCTGGGAATACTGAGGAAACTCTGAGTGCGCTAGATCAAGCTATAGATAAAAATGCTATAATTGTAGGAATATCATCCGGTGGGAAACTAAAGGAAATTGCTGAGGAAAAAGGATTTGATTTTGTAGAAGTTCCAAAGGGTTATGCTCCAAGAGCAGCGTTACCATTGCTTTTATTTTCAGCATTAAGATTATTAGTGAAGTCTAGAGTTCTAAGACCAGTAAAAATAGAAAACATTATAGAAGCAATTAATCTCGTCGATAAAAACAAGGCCAAAAAATGGGCAGAAATTATAAAGGACAAGACGCCAGTTGTTTATGGTTCTGGACCTTTTAGGGCAGTAGCAAAACGTTGGGCAAACCAGTTCAATGAGAACTCAAAGATTTTAGCTTTTTGGGGAGAATTTCCAGAAATGAATCATAATGAGATAGTAGGATGGTGGGGGGACGAAAAAAACAAGAATTTTGTCCCTATAATACTAAGGGGAGGTATTGAACATCCAAGAGTACTACTTAGACACGAGATTACATTAGATATAGGATTTAAGCGTGCGGGAGAGTCCATGATATACGAAGCTGAAGGTACAGACCTCTGGGCGAGAATTTTAAATACCATTTACTTCGGAGATTGGATTTCATATAATCTTGCATTATTGAGGGGAGTTGATCCATTGCCAGTAAAAGTTATAGATGAACTCAAGAGCAGACTCTCGTCAAAGAAGTGATGCAATAAGATCTGCAAGTCTAACGGGTTCTGGTCTAATACCTCTAACTGTGAATGCAGTAATAACTTTCTCAATTTCTTCTTTATTTATGTCTTCTGGAAAGTACCTCACATATAACGTAGAACTTCCTTTTGAAATTTGAAGCAATGATCCCTTATTGATAATCCTAAGCCTCCTCTCCCAATCGGGAAAATGATTTCTTAGTGCAGCATAAATTTTTTCAGGATGTGGTTTATTTTTTGTTAGAGACATCGAAATTATATTGAACTCCTTGTAAATTTTCTCAATATCTACAGGATTAAAACCGCCTACACAAGCCCCCTCAATCATAAAAACCCGCATCTGCTTGTCAAAACCAGCATTGAAAATACCTTCTATTATATTTTCAGTAGCGTCTAACCCATCAATCTCGATAGTTACCTTATGCACACCCTCAAGATAATTTGGAGCCCTTACCAATGTTAGTACAACAAAGGTCTCTCCAGAAGTCCTTGGAATAAAGGGCGAGTCGTCAGCTCCTACGGCTCTAATATACTTCTTTAACAACACCCTCACCAATATGTCAAATTCTTAATAAAGCGGGAGATGTCCTGTGATTCTATTAAGAAGTTGTTCAGGTCCTGGACCTATTCCTAAACAGGTTATTGTTCCAGGCTCTAATTCTGTGTGCCCAGCGTCAGATATCAGGGCTGTTATAATGCCCAACTTCTCAGCCTTGTCTTTTAGTTCATACAATTCCTCAAGACTTTTTGCTTTTAAAACAACTTTTTTACTTCCTTGAGACTTCCACTTATTAAAAACTGGCCTTTGTGATTTATACGCCTCAATAGCACACTCTACTGCTGCGTGAGCTACCTGTGCCGCAAGCTTTCCCGTGGACATTTTTATGTCTCCACGCACGATGATGACCATTTTAAAGGACACTTCTTCGATCATCTTAACACCTTATATTTTAAATAGACATGATGTTGAAGTCACTTTGTAAGATAACTAAAAATATCAACTCAATACATTTTGAAATTTGAGTAGAGGGATATTTCTCACACTATTTATCACTTGAGGACAAATATAATCTTTAGTATCTGTGGGTGTAATAAATGCAAAAGGATTACAGTTCGGAAACTTTCAAGAAGGACAAAGAAGTCGAGGTAATAAGATCTAACGGAACAATTGAAAAATGGGATAAGTCAAAAATCTTGAATTCATTGATTAAGGAGACAAATATAAGCAAAGACGCCGCAACAATTGTTACGAGGGAAGTAGAAAAGCTCATAAAAACAATGGACCTCTCTATTGTTCCAGCACCGCTAATTAGAGAGCTTGTCAACGCAAAATTAATTGAATATGGACTTACTGAAGTTAGAAAGTACTACACAAGAGTAGGCGTGCCTGTTTTTGATGCATATAACATAATGATTAGTGAAAGCAGTCCTAAGAAATCTTCGGAAGTACTTGCTCGTCATATTAAACGTGAGTTCTCACTTGTAAGACTTTACTCAGAGACAATAGTGGAGGCTTATCACAGAAAAATCATCCACATAAATGGAGTAGACATGCCTGATGGATTTTTTGCAGTCTCTATGGATCTAGATAAGCTCAAAAAAGGCGGTGTAAGAATTCCAGACTTAAAAATAACACTTAAACCAGCAAAAAGACTAAAAACATTCATAAATCAGGTTTTAGTATATTCTGAAATAACAAAGTATCACACAGTATCTTCTATTTATTGGAATGATTTCAACTATGTAATTGCTCCTTTTGCAAAAAATGAGGGGTTAAAATCGGAGGATCTCAGAGATCTTGCTCAAACAATACTTTTCGAGTTATATACTAGAGAAATCCCTGTCACAATAGTCCTTTCGACACAAGCACCAACAACACCAGCCATAGGTCCCGAAGGAAAAGACCTAGGCGATTATGAAGAATTCGATGATATAGCATTAGAATTTGCAAAACTCTTTCTTGAAGAATTTTCGCTTGGAGATAGGCTAGGAGGCTATTTTGATAAGTATATAAGAGTTGTAATAAAGGGAGATCCCAAAGAAAATCTCTTATGGCATGAATACTTTTTCTACGGGGAAACAATGTTACCACATAAGGAAAAACCTGTTAGAAAGTCTTATGCAATAACTGAAGAAGTAACGTTGAACCTGTATAAATTAGCAGAGGAGGCAAACGTAGATGAAGAGAGATTTTTGGAACTCGTAAGGACATATGAAAACGTGGCTCTTGATGCAATATTGGAAAAGGAATCATTTCTTAATGCAATAGATATCAAAAACACCATTCCCGACGTCGAGTCTTGGGAACGATACAGAGCTCTATCCCTTTATGGGTTAAGAGAGGCTATTATGAGTATAACTGGAGAAGACCCGATGAGGGACAAATCTTCATTTAAGCTTCTAGAGAAGACGCTTGAGGAAATAACAGCCAGTAATAACGCTCTCTTAATTAACTATAAATGCCCCAAAACATCTATTGAAAGACTAGAAACTACTAAAAAAGTTGAGACGGATATTTTAGAGGAAACATCGCCGACGTTCGAGTACCTTACGGAAGGATTAAGTTTCATTAAGGCGCTAAATATATTTAAAAAGCTACAGAAATATTTCGACTTAGACGTTTACTTAGAAACACCATTAGAAGTGAGTTATGAAATCCTCACAAAAGTTGCTATGTCTGGAATCCCAGGTATAAGTTTTACCAAAAGAAGGTGGAAGCATGAGGATTAAGGTCAAATTGCTAGAGGAAGAAGTTGATCTAGATGTTCCTAGAAAGAGTGAGGTTCATCAGATTGAGACTGATGTATTTGGTCTTCAAGAGGATGTGGAGGAAATAGATCCAATAGAAATTTTAGAGGGGTACACCATTGGCTCAAAAGTCGCAGTAATTGTGGATGTGGATTTAAGAAACCCGACATATAGAGAGTTTGTGGATTTAATGGTCTCAAGACTTCACTCCTTGGGGGCTTTTGATGACGAAATAATACTATTCTTTACAAATAAAGTACATCCAGAATCAGTGCCCAGCATGTATCTCTATCGATATAATTGCATATTTTCAAAAGAATTTGAAGGCCGCCCAAAGGCGTATGTGACATTATCTTCACTAAAGGACCTAAATATTGAAGTGCATAGGATATTTGAGAGGAACTTCTCTAGAGGTTATGAGGCGGGAATACATTCAGCGTACATAATTTCGGAGGCATATATTGACGGGATTTATGGTATACGTACAGGTCTTATGGCATTATTCGATTTTCTATCACCACAAACTCTTAGGGCGCTTATTGAATATCGAATAAGGCATGGTTTGCAAGACTTCGTGCATCTAGTGAGATCTCTAAAGACACTCCCACCGTTTTCATTCGTAAATGGTGGTATCGTTTTTATGAGAGATTTTTCTGGAAGAATTGTAAGCAATATTGCGGGCGACACATCAAAAATTCATGACGAGGTCATAAACAAATATCTTTCAGCTTACGCATATTATCCTATTGAAACATATGACGTTCTTTTATTAGGTGCTGTTTCTGGGAGACCGGAGAATCTTCATAGGGCGCTAGTTTTTACTGACGAAATTTCAAAGGAAAATGGAACCGTGGTATTATACGCCAAAAGATGGACATTAGATCCGGACTTCGAGAGCATAATATCACGCTTCTTAACAATGGATGAGGAGGACGTTAAGATAAAATCCTACAAAGAGGCAGTAGCCTACGAAGTCGCTAAAATACTCTCCAGAAAGACCATCCTACTAGTAGGGGAAGGGAAGTCGCAATTGTTTGAAACATTCTCCGATACCCAAGAGGCTCTTGACATAGCCCTTGAAAAAGCATTTACAGCAATTTCTAGACCAAAAATTGGAGTCATGGCGTATGCGGATTGCGCTTTTCCAGCGCCTAGATGAGCAGGGTGGATGAATATGGACATATCAGAAGCTCAGAGGGCTATTTATCGAGAATATTATAAAAGGGATAGTGAAAGAGGTCTTGAGGGAACTTTTAGATGGTTTGTGGAGGAAATAGGTGAACTTGCAAAGGCAATAAGAGGAGAGGGCGACATAGAGGAAGAAATAGCAGATGTATTAGCTTGGCTTTTATCTATAGCTAATCTTCTGCATGTGGATGTTGAAAAGGCATTTATGAAAAAGTATGGATTTCTGTTCGGGGGTGAGCAAAGATGAGTGAATATAAGATCGATATAATAAAAATAGAGAAACCCTCTCCAGAAATAAACGTAATCATTGGGCACTCACATTTTATAAAAACTGTTGAGGACCTTTATGAGGCCATTGTAAACTCTGTTCCAGGAATAAAATTTGGCCTTGCGTTTTGTGAAGCCTCAGGCAAAAGACTAGTAAGATACGAAGGCACGGATGAAGAACTAATAAAGTATGCTATAGAAAATGCGAAGAAAATCGGCGCGGGCCATACGTTTGTGATAATGTTAAGAAATGCTTATCCTATTAACGTCCTAAACGCTATAAAAAACACATACGAAGTCTGTAGAATTTATACTGCGACAGCTAATCCATTACAAGTTATTGTCATAGAAACAGATCAAGGAAGGGGTGTTATAGGAGTTGTTGATGGATATACACCTCTAGGAGTAGAGGGTGACGAAGACATACAGGAAAGGAAGGAATTCCTTCGCAAAATAGGTTATAAGAGGTGACATTGGTTGGATAAAATCTCGATAATACCAATGACGTCCAAAGCAAAAATTCTATACAAGCTCGTGGCATATTTAATGGCCTTTATGGCGTTCGTAATATTTATCTCATTCCCCCTAATTTTTACCTCTTTGCCTTCAAAATTTAGAAGCTCTGTTATTTTCACCATGTTTGGAGCGCTTCCATTATTTCATATTCCAGAAAATATTGCCTACTATTTAATTGTCGGATTATATGGGGTCACTTTTGTGTATTTCACGTACTTTACAATAAAAGGAGATATCAATAGGATATATCTTATAGGTGAAGGGTTCTTCTTAGCATTCTTATTAACTATAGTATTTTCTTTTTTCGGAGGAATATACAAAGGAAGTCCCGAAGATTTTACGAAAGAGTTATTATATAATTACAGCTACTATGTCCTACTTGCGCCATTATTCGAGGAGCTATCTTTCAGGTTAATTATGATTGGAGTACCTCTTGCCATAATATTTTCAAGGATAAAATATCTCTTAGGAGGAATCCGTAGGGATCAGTTGAATATTGGCTATCTATTAGTCGTTATTTCTGGAGTGGTTTTTGGTATAGCCCACTATTTATGGGGAGGGTGGGGGCCTACCAAGACTATACCCGCGACAGTTCAGGGCATATACTTAGGGTTGCTTTTCATATACTTTGACTTTTTGGCGGGATTAACCCTTCATTTTGTTACAAACGTAATTTCTTTTATGGGAGTTTTAAGCACCACCCAAATTTTAGAAGGAACGATATCCTCAGTAGCTATTTTGACTAGTATCGTTTCCATGATTATGATGGCAGGGTCTTTTCTCGTAATGATTTCCCTCCCAATAAGAATATATGAGAGATTGAAGGAAGGTGAAAGACGCCTAATTGTAATAGGAGTTGTAGGATATCCTGGGGCTGGAAAGACCGAAGTCAAAAACATTATAGAAAATAAGTTTAACATTCCAGGAATTTCTATGGGCGATGTGGTTAGAGAAGAAGCCTCTAGGGCGGGGATCCCACTTAATCCTAAAGATCTTTCAGAGTTTGCATGGAGAATGAGAAGGAGATATGGGATGGACATATGGGCTGTGAAGACGTTAGAGTATATTCGCTCAATGTGGCAAAAAGGCCTAATAAAGGATGCTGTGGTTATTGAGGGCATAAGGAGTTATGAGGAGGTAGAAAGATTCAAAAAAGAACTTGGAGAAGACTTTATAATAATTGGCGTATTAGCTCCCGAAAATCTTAGGCTTGAAAGGCTTCTAAAGCGTGGTAGAATTGACGAAGTTAAAGGGATTGACGATTTAAGAATTCGAGACGAGGCTGAAAGACGATTTGGACTTGATAGGGTTATTGCTGCTGCCGATTTTATAGTAAACAATACAGGTACACTTGAAGAACTCGAAAGAGTGGTTGAGTCTATAATGAGCACACTACTCCTTCGTGTTAGATTTAACAAATGAGATCTTAAACTTTGGTTCGTATCTTCTAACTTTTACATTTGATTGCTCAAATATAATTTGAGATGCGGGATCGGGATATCCTGCAGAATATACGACTTCTGAGATTTCAGCATTTACAATCATTTTTGCACAGATAATACATGGAAAAGTGGTTATATACATAGTAGCACCTTTTATTGAAACTCCAAAAACTGCTGCTTGAATGATGGCATTTTGCTCCGCATGTAAACCCCAACAAAGCTCGTGTCTCGATCCAGATGCCATATTTAACTCTTCTCTAATACAACCAACCTTTGAACAGTGGGGAAATCCTTTAGGCGGACCGTTATACCCAGTTGCTAATATTCGTTTGTCTTTTACTATTATGGCCCCTACCTTTCGTCTCATACATTTACTTCTCTGGGCCACGAGGTATGCTATTTGCATAAAATATTCGTCCCACGTAATGTCCTCTGGTTTAGGTTCTATCTTCTCAAGCATAAACATAACCTCTAAAATGGTAGTATTTGTTTTCAATCACACAAATGTGAGAAACACCTTACACCCATATTTACTTACCCTAGATTTATAATACTATGTTGCTTAACTCTTATATAAAAATAAAATAAGAATGTTTGAATACAGAAATCCACCAAAGATTGGCGTGATATAATATGAGAATTTACATAAAAGTAAAATTGTACCCCACAGAAGATCCTGAAAAAGTTAAAAGAGCAATTTTAAACATTTTTCCTGACGCAAAATTGGAAATTTTTGAGGATAAAATTTTAGCAGTTTCAGAGAGTCTCGAAAATATGAAAAAACTTCTTGAAACACAACATATAAGAGATACTGCCAGAGACATTCTTACGTCGTCTGTGATTGGAGATCATATTATCTTTAAGATAAATAAGCAAGTAGCAACCGTCGGTAAGATAAATTTTTCAATTTCTGAGGGACCATTAGGTGATATAGAAATCGACATTGACTGTGAGGGAGAGGATATAATGAAGATTATTGATTACGTTGCCCCTTCAACGCTACCCCCTGGCGTACCACCCAAAAAAGTCTCAGATGAAGATCTTATTGAACCTTAAAATCAGATGATTTTGAAAAAGACCTTTTTTGTACACGTATCTATGTATTTTCTAGGGATTGGAAAGGATGTTAAGTCCATTGCTAATGCTGATCTTTGAAAGATCTTTCTAGATTCTATTACTAGTTTCTTTTTGTCTTTTATTCTTGGACTATAATGGAATAGAAAAAGAAAATCTACATTTGCTGATAAAGCTATTTTAGCAGCGTCTTCAGCAGTAGAGTGACCATACTCTATTGAAACGTCCGAATACTCGCTAGAGTATGAGGCGTCGTGGATAAGTACAGTAGCATTTTTGGAAAATAAAATGAGATCCTTTAAAGGCCTCGTATCGCTTGTGTAAACAAGACTCCTTGGGCATATCTCATAAGTTGAGAGCTCTAGAGGATCAATAACCCTTCCATTAACCGAAATCTTTCTTCCATTCTTTAGCTCCTTAACTTGGTTTGCAGAGAGATTTAGCTCTTTAACCTTTTGCGGATCCAACTTATATTTTGCGGTTTTTTCATCAATTCTTACGGAAATAGTTTCTATAGTATGATCCGCAGGGCCAAATCGTATAGTATATCTTTCAAAATCTAGAGAATCTCCAGGTGAAACTTCATACACCATAAGTTTAAAAGAAGGGTAATATGGGAATAGCTTGACGAGATTTTCGATAAATTCTATAGCCCCCGCTGGACCAATTATTTTCAAATCTTTTTTCCTGTCATAGAGAGCCATTGTATGCAAAAGACTAGGAAGTCCAAAGAAATGATCTCCATGGAAATGTGTGATTATAACACATTTTATTCTAAGAGGACTTATTCCGAGAGAATAGAGGCTCCTTACACAACCCTCTCCACAGTCAAGTAGAATATAGTCCGAATCTAGTTTTACTGCTATTGCAGGCGGATTGTTTTGTGGTGTTGGATGCGTACCCCCTGTTCCCAAAAAATATAATGTAAAATTGTTAAGCAATTAAATCACCATAAATTCTGGTAAATACCTATGTATCGTGTTAATGATTTATGAACACGATAGGAAATTATAGTTTTAAGCATCATATATTTCCTCCCAATTTTTAAGTGATGTTCTGCTGTTGGAAAAGATATGACTACATATCCTCCAGTTTTTAGTACTTTCTTGAATGCTTTGAACGAGTCTTCATATAATCTTGTGGATTTCTCTCCAAACGTTGATGCAGATCTACCATAAGGCGGATCGCATACAATTCCATCAATATTGTTAAAATGCTCAGTGATCTCTCTTACATCACATTTTATTATTTTTTCTGGTTTTATACCGTAAAATTCTAAATTTCTTATAGTTCCTCTCACCATTCTTTCGTCTATATCGCTTCCAAAAACTTTTATGCCCATTAACCCTGCCTCAAGTAATATTCCGCCAGTACCACAAAAAGGGTCGAGGAGAGTTTGTCCCTCCCTAACTCTTGCCATATTCACCATAGCTCGCGCAACCCTAGGCTCCATACTTATGGGTAAGGAAAAAGGCCTTTTACTAGGATGTCTTTTGAATATAGAGTGATCTCTTGACCCAATTAGTATTCCTAGGACCACTCTTTCAGAGAGAAACACATTAAGGACAATGTCAGGATCATCAAACACAACTTTGCTTTTGTTTGAATTTAAAATTATTATTTTTCCAATTTTTCCCGCTAGTTCTGCGGAATTCACATGTTGCCATCCAGGACCAAGTTTGTGAACTCTTACATGAAATCCTTTTTCTTCGAAAATATATGCTATCTCCTCGGCTCTCTTTAGTACGTCTATAATGCTGTCGTAGATTCCTAAGAATTTGTTTACAGATTTTATTAGTGAAAATCTTTGAGGAAACTTATCAGGAATTTGACCCAAAACCTCCACAATCACAAGAAACCTGTCGCTATATATTATCCTATATTTTAAAGAATATGCCTCCAAAAGACCTTTTATTTCCTCTATGGCAAGAGAACTTAAGTCCCCAACAATATTAAACACCAACAGATTTCTATGAGCTATTTCAGTTGTCATTATGGGTTCACCACATATTACTAGGTGCGCTAGTTGCGGCTTAAACATAACAATTAGTCTTAACAAATTTATCAAAGAAGTATAGCCGTTTACTAAGTTTTAATAGGATAATTTAAATAACCTCGACATACAATAATGTTATAGTTAGCATGCTTGGATTATACACAACATAAGGTGAAGTAGAATGAGTCGTTTAAGACCTTTAATAGCTGTGATACTCGTTCTAGCTATAGTAATGTCGTCGGTAGCTTACGCAGTACCTACTTATATGGCAACAGAGAGCTCAGCGCCGTCTAACGTTACAGAAACCACAGAAAATACGGTGTCATCTACATACGCCCCAGATAAAGAAGCGAATTGGGGATGGTATTACTTTGTTGGTGTTGACCTCTCAAAGCTTGCAAAATTACTAGAGTTGTATGGATTTGACGAAGCAACTATTAACTTTGTTAAGGCAGTAAATGCTGGCAAATTGCCTATTAAGGCGGTAAGGCTTCGCGTACCCGAAACAATCGCCCTTAAGGCTCAAAAGCTCGATGGAATTTACTATGTGTCACCCATCATAGAGCCTACAGTAGCTGGTTATGAGAAACTTCCAGGAACAATTGACGAACCAGAAACATTCTTTACCATAATCTTACAAGGATCCCAGTACGTCTGGGACGAGCTTGGTTATACTGGAGAGGGAGTTAAGGTTGCTGTAGTAGACAGCGGTGTAGATTTTGCTAACCCAGGTCTTTATGGGACATGGGCGGTAGATCCAAACACAGGATGGCCAATAGCATTTGACCCAACGTCTCTAGAGCTCTATCAAGAGTATGGAGCTTATGGATTTGGTGTAGGGGTTCCAGTAGGATCAAGATATGCTTATAGCCACTATGCAGATACTTCTGATGAAGTAACTGCAGAAAACGGAATGATTACCTGGTATAACCCATACTTAGGTGAAGAGATCACTTATGAACTAGCTGATGAGAGTTTAGATCCTAATGGTGTGTATCACATAGGACTTCATCCAGATAACTCTTACATGGCAGTAGGAATAACAGATCAGCCATTTACAGTCTTAGTAGTCGATGAAGAAACTGTTTATGTTGACTTGAACCTTAACTACAAGTTTGAGCCAGAGGAGAAGATTACGAAGGACAAGCCAATAGCATACTTAGACCTTGACGAGGATGGTCTCCCAGACGTTGCTTCGGGATTGGTTTACTTCATAGCAGATGGCGAATCGCCAATACCGTTCTCTGACGTGTTATTTGGAGATATGGCAAGAATTCCAGATGCTCTAAGCTTAGTAGCGTTTATGTATGCTCCTGCAACAGAGTATGGTAACGATCACGGTACTCTATGTGCAGCAGCAGTAGCAGGTAATCCAGAGGCTGGCCCAGCTTCTGGTATGGCTCCTGGAGCTAAGATAATCGCCGTTGGTAACTTCTATGTTGGTAACGTGTACTGGTCTTTGATTTACACAGTATATGGTAACGATGGCGTACCTCAATCCGGAGACGACCCACAGGTTGTATCAATGTCATTTGGAAGCTCATGGTACCCCAACCCAGGTTGGGATTACTATTCAAGATTCTATGATTACATAGCTCGTATTCTCAACCCAACCACGACATATGTTGCTGCAGCGGCTAACGATGGTATAGGACACGGTACTGTGACGCCACCTGGCGCTGCACCAGCAGTGGTTACTGCAGGTGCTGCTACCGAATTCTGGTATTATGACACATACAACAGAATTAATGACTACATTGCGTACCAGATTGGATATTATGGTTATTATGTTATACTACCACCATATGCGCAGATAATCTACTTCTCATCCAGAGGACCAACAGCTCTAGGTCAAGTCAAGCCTGACGTGACTTCAGTAGGAGCATGGGCGACAGGATACGTCCCAGTATGGGAAGGGTTGTACGGCATTTGGGGTGGAACCTCACTGGCTACACCTCTCACTGCGGGTATCACTGCTTTAGTGTATGAGGCATACAAAGCAACACATGGCGAGTGGCCAACAAGTAGCCTCGTTAAGGACATACTTAAGAGTGCTGCTATGGACCAAGGATACCCAGGAGTACTTCAGGGAGCAGGATTCCTTGATGCTTATACTGCAGTACTAATTGCAACCGAGACTGATGGTACGCTTATAAGGCCTACTACACTCCAGATAGGCGAGACAGACTATCCAGCATTCTTGAATTACCTCAAGCCAGGAGAAAGTGTGACCAAGGAAATAACCCTCACAGCATATGGTGGCAACAAGACATACCAGTTATCAGTAGGATACTACACGCTCATAAGCGAGAAGACGTATCCAATTAAGATTAACTTGGCAGGAGAAGAAGTTAACGACCAGTCAATATCATGGGAGATTGCACCGTACATGTTCAAGGTTCCACTCGACCCAGATGCGAAGTTTGTTGTGGCACGCGTTGATGTGCCTGCGGAAATCTATGATCCTGAGAACGATGGATTTGTAAACAACAGATACTCGCTAGCGGCTTATTACTGGCTAGATCTTGATGGTGATGGTATAGCCTTTGTCGATATTGACGGTGATGGAGTCATTACTGGACCTATAGACGTAAATGGTGACGGAATTATCAGCGATGACGAGCCACATGGAGAAGTAGACTTTACATGGTTTGACGTCAACGGCGACGGGCAGATGCAAGTTGACGAGATAACCTTCGAAATTATGAGGGCTAACTATGCTATTTACTGGGCTGAGAGTGTTGCAACTACAATAGGACTTCCAACCGAGTGGATTTCAAGCTACGCAGCCACAGTTGGTGCAGAGAACTACGGCCTTATTATAGGAGTCTTCCACGGATACTGGAATGGATCCTACTCAATTGATGGTCAGACAATAACACTTACAGTTGAACAATACGGAATTGGAATGCCAGAGAACGTGCCACAAGTAACAGTGACACCATCTGTAACAGTAGCTTCCGGAGAATCTGCGACAGTAGACATTACAGTCACAGTACCAGAGGATGCCGCACCAGGATTCTATGAGCCAATGTTGTTCATTGACGTATATGACGAGGAAGAGAACCTAGTAGAGGCTCATGTGATACCTATTGCCATAAACGTAGTACCAGCGACCGCTGACTACATCGAAATTACACCAACCGATGAGACCACATATTATAAGAACACAGAGATGTATGTTGCCGCAGAGACCAACTATCGCGCATATAGAAACAGCGGTGACTGGAGAATATTCCACTTTGAGGTTCCAGATGCTGATGAAAACGATTATGTTCTTGCAATGGTAGAATGGACGGATGAAATGACTGACATCGATGCATGGCTATTTGGACCATCATACGCATACTACATGTTCCCAACGTCTTCAGTATCTGAGCTTCAGGAGTATTATGGTCCATATGGTCTAGAACCTATTGCTGGAAGCTATGTGACATACGACAAGTATTACGTATACACGCCTTACACTTACACTGGCGAAGCCACAAAGGAGATCATTGTTGGTAAGGCCACAATGCCAGGACTATATGGCTTAAGACTACACCTCACAAATGCTCCTGGAACCGGATACGTATCTTACAACGCAGTAGCCACGCTTGTGAAGATAGAGCCTGACGAACTCTCAATGAGTGGTTACTATCGTGACACTGTGACTGCAACAATCACCGTAGAAGCCTCTAAGCCTGTAGATGTCCCAGTAACGTTTGAAGTCTATGGTCCAGGTGTACCTAACGTAATAGAGGACAAGCTTGAAGCTACTGGAGACTACAAGCTATATGGACCATTCACTGTTGAAGATGCAAAGATGTTGGACGTTAAGCTAGACGATGTAAGCGACCTCGACGACCTCGACCTATACGTATACAAGCTTGTGGATGGAAGCCTTGTGCTTGTTGGCGTAGGAGCAACATCAAGCGGAGACGAGCATGTTAGACTCTATGACCCAGAAGACGGACTCTACTACGTAATGGTAGACGGATATGAAGTAGTAGACGGAGAGTTTGTATTGACAGTCCTGCCTATCCCAGCGGAGACTTCAGCAACACTTGATGTATCCGCTACAAGCCTAAGCGAGCCTATAACAATAACACTCACATACACGATTGACGTGCCAGGAACAGAGACATTGGCTAAGACGGGCCTCATTGGATACATAATTGCCGATGTTGACGGTTATGAGAACGCTATTGAGATTCCATTCAACGTGAAGGTTAAGCTCAGACCAATCATTGACGCTGATACTGGAATCGAACCAACACAATATGTTGCGAAGATGCCTATAAGAGTAAAGATACTTGACCCAGAGACTATGGAGCCACTAAGCGGAGTCCTTGTAGCATTCCAGCCTGAAGGAATGTGGCCGATGTTCTACATTACTGACGAAAATGGAGTTGCAGGACCTTACAAGCCAGCAAGAGCAGGAAACCTCACGATATATGCTTGGATTGGTAAAGAAGTATACACAACAGTAGTCCCAGTAGTCTATGATGAGGATGCACCAGTAATTGACAGCTACTCTATAAATGGAATGTCCACAGACATATACGTGAACACAAATGAGATCGAAGTTGCTGCAACCATGCATGATCCATCAACGTTCGTGTACAAAGCTGTATTGAAGATTGACGGAACAACGGTATACACGGCAGAAGATCTTGTGAATGGTATTACTAGCATTGACACGTCAATAGACGTCTCTGCACTAGAGGATGGAGTTCACGAACTTACCATCGAAGTGTATGACTACTATGTCTACCTCTCTAGCTATGGACAGCTACCTGAAGAGTACATGGAGACATTCGATGTAAACGCACACAAGACATCAATAACAATTCAGTTCGTACTTGACAGAACAGCACCAGTCATAACTCTTGTTGAGCCTAAGGACGGATGTTACTATGCATCATCAGAGATTACTGTTAAGGGTAGCGTAGAGGAGAGCTACCTACTGGCTGTTTACGTAAACGGAGTAGAAGTCCCAGTAGATCCTGAGACGCTTACGTTTGAGACTACTGTAACGCTCGAAGAGGGTGCAAACACAATCACTGTTGAGGCCGTCGACCTAGCTGGCAACACTGCAGAGACTACCTTGACTGTGTATAAGGTCTCAGAGATTGGCGTCTACTATGAAGGTGAACCACTCACAACGATGACTTCAGGAGAGACCATTGAAGCAACGGTTATCGTTACTATCGAAGGAGAAGAGCTAGAATTAGCAACGGTTACCGTTACTGCACCAACACTAATAACAGGATTCGAAGGTAAAGTCGTTATCTTCAAGTACGAGGGCACAACATACCTCGCAGTCAAGGACGGAGTTGCAGCAAGTGTTAACGGAGTAGAACTTGAAGTGGCAACTCCAGAAATTGCAGTAGAAGGATACACGTACTTTGTCTATCCGAAGGACTTCGAGATTACAGATGAGATATATGTAGAGTTCTCTGATGGTAACTCAGCAACCTACAGCGCTGTTACAAACAACGCCGGGGTAAGCGAGTTCCCAGTGAAGCTCAAGATTAGCGATGGATCATTCGAACCATTCACTGTTGACGTAACTGTTACCGGTCTAGAGCTCTACCAGGTACCATACGTGAAGACAGTCACGATTGGTGGAGCAGTATATCCAATATTCACGACCATGTATGGCATAGACCTATACTTCTACCTTGACGGAGAACTTGTACAGGCAGACCTCGTACCTGAAGAACAACTCTGGCTTGGAGACTATGAGGTATACATGCCACACGTATCTACCGAGACTGTAGTACCAATCGTCGCTACATATGGTGATTCAGTATCGACGTTCCTTGTTACCGTAAAGCCTGGAGTACTCTCGATAGACATTGAGAACCCCAACAGAGCTTGGTTAGAGAGCCCATACTTTGCAAAGGCTGGCGAAACATTCACGATAACAGTATACCTCGATGGAGAACCAGTTGAAGGCGCTAGAATTATGCTACTATCACTCAAAGGAACGCTACTCCTTGTAGGCGTGACCGACGAGAACGGTGTTGCTACCATCACTATACCTGAAGACTACACGCAGCCCGACATCCTAAGACTAACTGTTGGATACAACTTTGACGTAGGTAGCTGGTACTTCGCCTACTACGACGTGCCATTGCAGTACTTCAGCTACATAATACTTAACAGCCTAGATCAGCTTGAGATCAAAGCATATCTACCTGACGGTACTGAGATTCAACCAGGAGACACTATAACACTTCCAGTAGACTACATCGAAATTAAGGTATACCTTGCAGGAGTACAGCTATACGAGTCATGGCGTGGACCTAAGATCACAATGATAATCATCAGCACAGGAGAGATATACTTTGCTGAGTACGTAGGTAACGGAGTATGGAGAATAGACGGAGACGCATTCAAGAACGTTGAAGACACATCAGTGGTGAAGATTACTGCAGGATACTCATATGACTTCCCAGGACCACCATTCTACGATCTAGCGCTTTCCGGCTCTTTCTTCTTCAAAGTTTCTTCAACAACCTCAGCCGCAGTTGAGCCATCTACAACTGAGGAAACTACACTACAGGAACCTACAACTACAACAGAATCTTCTGATGTTGCACCAGAACCACAAAAGACAAAGGATATAGAATATCCTCCTTTAAACCAAGAAAAGGTGGAACCCGAACCAGTACTTCCTGGATTTGAGGCCATTGCCGGAGTACTAGGAATGCTAGGCGCTATTGTTCTTTACATGCGCAGGTTGTAACCCTTCTTGCTTTTATTTTTAATTTTTATTTTTAAGTAATGTACTTTTTTAAGGTAAAAATCAAATTTTGTGCTCTAAACAATATTTTGTTCTGAGGATGTTAAAATATGGAAATAAATGTTAGGCCATTTAACTTGAAAAAGGACTTGGAGAGAGTTTATAAAATTGAGGTGAAGAGTTTTAGATATCCTTGGTCAAAAAGATCTTTTATTATAGCATTAAAGGTTGGTGCGCGAATAGACGTTGCTGAGATAAATGACGTTATTGTAGGCTTTGCTGTTTATAGAATAGAACACTCGATGGGAGCCGTTTTGGGCCATCTTTTGAACATTGCGGTAGATCCCGAGTACAGATCGAAAGGTATTGGAACACTACTTTTGAAGAGTTTTGAGAGATATTGTAAAGAAAACGGGGCTGAATATGCATATTTAGAGGTTAGAGCATCTAACAAAGGCGCAATCCAGTTTTATAAGAAAAATAATTATCGAGTATGGGGTATTAAGGAGAGATACTATAGTAACGGTGAGGATGCTATTGTTATGATGAAAAGGTTATGATCAATGATTTCCTGGGACAATCACTATATTGAAAACGCTTTCATGCTAATATTTATCTCTAAACGGATATACAAACTAGTTTAATCCGAGGATATTTAAATTTTTAAAATTTCTAAATAAAAACAGTCGTTTTAGGAAACATCTAAATGCCATAAGCCTTATACCGATGAGTTTTGAGTAACTTTATTAAGACAAGTCTTAAATATTAATTTAAGGATAAACTATAGAGTAGTGTTAGTGGTTATAAATTAGTCTACCTCAGCCCATAAGGAGGGCAACGACATGAAGTTGAATAAGCGTTGGAATAGAATTTTTAGCATCGTTATAACAGTAATTCTTGTGGCCTCATTAGTAGCGACATATCCTGCTTTTAACGCTACGAAGGCCAGTGTTCCACCGGTAACTCCTCAAGGGTTAGAAACTACAGTAAACAACACTTTCGCTAAGATATACGTGGACACTGACAATGTGAAACTAGTGGGCACGGATACCTTAGTCACAGAATACAATGCAGCGAGCGACGTATACTACTACAATGGAACATCATTTGTAGAGGTAAGCAATCAAGGTAGATTCTTTGTAATTGAAGCAAAACAAGACATTGTAGTGAACATATCTTCTACCGATGACATAATAATATCTGATGGAGTAAACTCAGGTAACACATTACAATTCTCGCTTTCTAGCGGCGATATTCAGGATATATATGTTGACGTGAGTGGGGTTACGACACCATCCTTTGGAGTAATCACGATAGTCTTTGTTAATACAACAAGTGGCGAACACGAGACTTACAACTATTATGTATACATAACTAAGGCCCTTACGGCAGGAGAGATCACAGTACATCCTGATCAGGCCATCTCTGAAGCAGAGAAGACAAGCCTAAATATTACATGGACTGACATGAGCAGTCTAGGTGTTGACCAATACATGGTTTATGTAGAAGTTGAGGGATCCACAGAACTCTATTCTTATGTGACAACAAATAACTATACTACATATTACGATTTCGTTGCGTATGGTGTTCCAATCACTGATGCCAACTACAAGATCTGGGTAATACCTCACTGGGGAGGCTACTGGGACAAATGGGGTATGGGTGCCAACACCACCTTTGCTATAGACACTGTAAAGCCAGATATAACATTTGATAGCACCAATAGCGACGTATTTACTGGACAAAATGACGCTGGTCCAGGAAATGTCACGCTTTGCTTTGAGGTTGATGGTACGTACACCAACATCACTACATCGTCACTCGAAATTATGATAACAAATGATACTGGAGAAGTTTGGGTAAACAACACAGACTATACCGTTGATAGTGTTACATGGACAGCAATTGGCACAAACCTATGGGATTTAGAGATAGTACTTACGATTCTCAATGGTACTGAGGGCATATACACGGTATATATAAACGTCTCAGACGAGGCAGGAAACTATCGCAACTCAAGCGATGCGTTCTTCATCGTAGATCAAACACCGCCAGAGATATCTTTGGATGTATGGAACATTGATGAGGGTGCAGCACACGTTAAGATAGTCATCACTGATAACTATGAAAACTACGGAAGCATAAAAGAACAAACTCTAGTAATTACGAGAGATGGGACACCAATTATACAGTATGTTTCAGGCGAAATAGTAAGCTTAGACCCATACGTTAAGGATCTTACAGTGACACATGGCAGTTTAATAATAGAGTTCTACGACTATAATGTGAGCGTAGGTTCAACACCTAACTACCAGGTAAGTATTGACGATTACTCTAGCAACACCAATAGCAGTACAAATAGCACCACTATTGAGGATAATGATATGCCAGTAGTCACAGGACCAACCATTGAAGTACCAGTGGGAGAAGGAGACGTGAAGATGATCCTTACAGATTATCTCCCCGTAGATCAGGCTATTACGTTCTCATTTGTAGTACATGATGAACACATACGCTACTTCAATGCATCATTCGCGATTGCGGGTGATAAAGCAGGCATTACGGTAGAATTCTTGAACGATCCTACAACAAACACTACACTAGTATCTGGTACGGATTATAGCGCAACTGATACTGATGGATTGTACTACATAACTGTAGACACAATAACTGTTGAAAGAAAGGATGATTTCTCATACTACGTTAATGTAACAATAACTATTGACTCTTCTGCGATGAATACTGACTCAGATCTTGCTCTAACATGGGAAGCCAAGGATTATGCAGGTAACAATGGTCCCGACGCGTCTGGATTGTTGATCTATCATATAAGCGCTCAAACAATAAGCATTAGCAACCTTACTGCAACACCTCAACAGGGAGGAGATATTGAGCTTACATGGGAAGTTTCATCAGGGTTTGAGAACTACACAGGATACATAGTATACATTTATGACGGCAGTAATTGGGTACGTGCTACCTACGAATTCGGCACAACTGCTACTAGTGTTGTTATTGATAATGCCACAATAGAAAGCATCTTAGGTATTACACCACCAGCTGAGCCGGATGTTCAATTCAAAGTATATGTTGTCACAAAGGATGCACATGATGCCTTTGCATCAACAACTGGTAAATATGATAGCAAAGCACCCAATATAGTCTTAGACACGTCATCTTCAGATCTGAGCACAGTATACAAGGATGGAGAGATCCTGTATCTTAACTTCACAGTAAACGATGGAGGTACAGGAGTTGACTTTAGTGGAATATCATTTGACGGCAGCACAGTAAGTACAAACGTTACTGTAAGCATTAATGAGACAAATGGTTGGGTTAACGTCACAATCGTACTTGACAAGGGCGTTACTGGAGAATTTGACCTAACACTATCAGTACCTGACAATGCAAGCAACGTTGGCATCTGGACAGACAAAGTGAAGGTTGACAACGCAGCACCTGAAGTATCCTGGTATAGCGCTCCAGATAAGGTGGCTGCTGGAGGCAACATTGAATTACAGCTAAATGTTACTGACTGGCCGTCCTATCCAGTGAAGGTCAACGTATCGATTGGCAGCAACTATAACGAGACAGATATTAGCTCACTATACACATCTGGAGAGCCAAACTACTGGAATGGAACAATAAACGTTACTGCACCTACCACGGCCGGTACATATGACATTGTAGTATACCTTGAGGACGCCAAAGGTAACAGCGCTACAATTACAATTGGAACAATAGAGATTACACCATACACTCCTGAGGAACTAAAGATCAACCTTGTTGAACTCAATGGAGAGGCAACAGGATTTACCGAAGGAGCATCATACTACGTAGTCTTCGTAGGAGACACCTTCAAGCTTAAGGCTACGATTTACGACCAGTATGGTAACGCAATAAGCTCTGAAGATGTGAAACTCAAGTGGAAGATAGTACTCAGGAACGAGAGCGGTGCTGTAAGAGCTGTGGAGATCCCAGAGATAGGAGACTGGTCAATATTCGAGGCACTAGCCTATGGTCCAGTAGAGATTGAAGCTCACCTGTTAAGCTACACGAACCCAGTAACGGGCGCAACTGAGACATTCGCTGAGGGAGAGGTTAGTGGAAGAGCATTCATCTACGTAATACCTGAAGTCAACAAGGTTGTAATAAGCGGACCTACTGTAGTTACTGTTGGCGAGAGCACAACATTAACAATTACTGCATACTACACCGAGACCGAAGGTAAGTTCGTCAACTATCTTGGCACAAGTCCATTCGAGGTAGAAGTACCATACGCACCAATTACCCTCGAGACCGTATATGGTACACTTGATGCAACTGAGGTAACTACGGGCGTAGACGGAACCGTGACTGTAGAGTACACAGCACCTCAATCAATAGGCACTTACAAGGTAGATGAGACCATAACTGCTTATTACGCAGGCAATGAAGTAGGCAGCACAACATTCGAGATCCACGCCGGAGCTCCAGCGAAGATTGTCGTTACATACACGCCAGATCCAGCACTAGTTACTGAGAAGGCGACATTAACAATAGAGGTATATGATCAATTCGACAACCCGGCATATGGTGAGCACGTACTAAGCGTAGAGACTTCAGAACACATTATTGCACCAACCGAGGCTACATACAACAACGCAAGCGTATCATTTGAGATCTGGCCAATTGAAGCTGGCACTGCATGGATAAATGTAAGCTACGGAAGCATATACAAGAACATTACAGTAGAGATACAACCACTGCCTAACACTGCAGAGATTAGTGGCATACCTGAGGAGGTAGAGGCATACAACATCTATGACGTAACGGTACTAGTCTCCAACGATGCATACGGACCAATATCTGGTGCAGAAGTTACACTCAAGGAGATAACTGACAGCACTGTGAAGATTGTAGACGAGAACGTTACTACAGATGCAGAAGGTAAGGCCACATTCAGCTATTCACCAAGCCTCTTCAGAGAAGACACACCTGCCAAGCTAATTGCTGAGGTATACGTAAACG
>JAPDJS010000013.1 GCA_029258975.1 Thermoplasmatota archaeon
GGCCTGAATGGGGCTCGGGAGGAATTTTTGGGCTTAAATATAATCGAGGAGTACTTTATTACACAGTAGCCTTTGAGGCAGAGGCCCATTTTATCAGAGACGACGAAGAAAGAGTTTATAAGTTCGACAAAGTGGGATCTTTACCAACCTCTGGCGGAGACACTTACAATGCGTCTGAGGTCGTCGACGAGTTTATTTATTTTGGCGGATGGGTTCACGCACCTGCAGTATATGAGGGTAAGAGCGATGGAAGAAGCACTATAGCGTTTTTCAATAAATTCTCTCACTTACATTCATACGATACGGAAAACGATAAAATAGAACTTTTATGGAAAGAATCCATGCATGATAAAGAAAAGTGGGTAGGTGAAATCTCAAACATATTGTATGATCCAGTGGGCGATAGACTCTTATTATCTCGCTTAGATGGTCATCAAAATCTTGGTGTATACTCAATAGACCGCGATGGTAAGAACTTTAATAAATTGAGTGATCTACCATCCTTAAAGGGCACTTTAGTTGAGGAGTATGCGTGTTTTGACATTTCAGCCTCGTATTTATCTCTTACTAGCATGGAAGGCTTTAAGGGAATTCAGGCTCTGGATCTCACTTCAAACACTTGGGAGAAACATGAAATCGAAAACTATGCAGAAATTTCTAAAGATGGACAGGGCGTTCTTGCACCTTTGACTGGGACTATGGCTTCTGCCTATGGGAGGGTCTTTACATTCGTTCGTGGCGGGCTTGTTGTCAGTGATATATTCAACAACGAGCATGTATTCATAAGGCTCTTTGATTTCTTATCTGGCTATGCACCTCAGCGTACTGTGGCTTTACCATTTGGTGGCGGAATATTAGTGGCTTATAACGCATATACGCACGGAGTTCTCAGAACGTTCGCTGAAGAAGAAAAGCTCATGGTTGAGAGGTTAGATAAGATTATAGGACCATCAGTCCTGGTGTATGTTACACCTCCTGTTGTAAGGATTGTTGGAGTTTTTGGAGCAAGGATTACATCAATGGAACGCGTTGGGAGACACTTAATTCTTGGCATGAGTACAATGGCTAACGTAGGTGCTTTGAACGCGACACCCATCGATGGGGGCTATAGGGAGGTAATGCCTATCCACGTAGAAGACATCCTCAAGGCGAAGCAGATTCCGTTGGAATACAATTTCTCTGGAAGTATAGTCTTAGACCTTGTCTTTGGAGGGATACAGTTATATGGCTATAAAAACGCAAAGATAATAATACGCTCTTCAAAAGAGAACGAAATAAACGTCATGGAATATAGCGCATCTTTGTCGCTAGAGGAAGCAGAGAAGGATCGATATGACCTAAAAGAAGGCAAAAATGTAATCGACTTAAGTGGTTATTCCGGAATAGTCTCTTTTAAGTTAAAAAATGTAGACGAAAAGGCAAAGATTAGGATCGTGCTAGAGTGACTTTCCTATTATTTCTTTTATCCTAATTTTTGCCCTTTCTATGAGTTCTTTATAGTTTCCAAGGTATTTTTCCGGGTTTAGTAGATCTTCAATCTCGTTCTCGCTTAGGAATTCTAGGACTCTCTTTTCCTCGATTAATACTTCCTTAAGGGGCCTGTTCTCTCTATAGGCCTTCATTGAGAGCCGTCTAATCAGCTCGTGGGCCTCGTTCCTGGGCATACCCTTTAGGGTCAGTGCTATCATTATGGACTCTGCCATGTTTAACCCCTTGGTGAGTTTTAAGTTTCTTTTCATGTTTTCTTCATATACTACGAGCCCGCTTATTAGGGAGAGAGCATCTTCAAGAATTTGATCCATAATGGCTAGGGAATGAGTGATGATAATCCTCTCCGAGGAGGAGTTTGTAAGATCCCTCTCATGCCAGAGGATTATGTTCTCTAATGCCGGTATGACAAATCCTCTCATGACTTTTGCAAGTCCGCAAATTCTCTCAGCCTTAATAGGATTCCTCTTGTGAGGCATTGTGGAGCTTCCGACTTGTCTTTTTTCAGAGAATCCTTCAGCGACTTCTAATATTTCAGGTCTTTGCAAGTTTCGAACTTCCTCTGCAAACCTGGCAATAGAAGATGCTATGATTGCGAGATCACAGATAAGCTCAGCAAACCTATCCCTTGATACTATTTGTGTTGAGATTTCTACTGGTTTTAATCCAAGCTTTTCCATGACCGCTCTTTCAATCTCTAGTCCTTTTCCTCTCCATGCTGCCATTGTCCCTACTGCTCCAGCCATTTTACCGACGATAACCCTTTTTTCACATTCTTGCAGTCTTTCTAAACCAAGCGCAATTTCCAGAGCGTGATTCATTAATTTAAATCCGAACGTAATAGGAACGGCGTGTTGTCCGTGCGTTCTTCCTACCATTACGATGTCCTCATACTTCTCAGCAAGCTCTAATAATTTCTCTATTAACTTGACAAGCTTTCTTTTGATTACTTTTAGAGCATCTCTTACTACGAGAGCCCATGCGGTGTCTATGATATCGTTGCTTGTTGCACCAAAATGAACAAATTGAGCGCAATCTCCAAGAGCATCAGAAAAGGCTTTAACCAAGGCCATTATATCATGACCGATTTTCTTCTCTATTTTTTGAATCTTCTCAACTCCCCCAACATCTTCCAACGTTATTTCCTTTGCCTTATTCACACATTTCTCATCTACTAAACCCAGCTCGTGAAGGGCTTCCAAAAGGGCTTTCTCAATTTCCAGCATTTTCCTTAGTCTATTTTCTTCACTTAGAACATCTCTCATTTCTTTGCTGCAGTATCTCCATTCAATGGGACAGAACAATTTCCTCACCCATTGCTTTGATCCTCACTATGTGGTCCTCTATTATATGTCCAATTACATGAGTGGGATAATACTTGTTTAAAAGTTCAACAGCGTCGTCAAGAGAATCCTTCGGGACTATCGCGACGAAACCTATCCCCATGTTAAACGTGCTATACATCTCGTCTATGGGAACTCCTTCGTTCATTATAGCTGTAAAAATTTCGGGAGGATCCGGAGGCGTTAAAGAGTAACCGTATCGTGTTATCCTTAGAAGTTTTCTGAAGGCGCCGCCAGTAATGTGGGCAAGACCATGAACTTCAACGTTTTTTAAGAGCTCTAGTATTGGTTTTACGTAAATTCTTGTGGGCTCTAACAGATGTTTCCAAATTTCCTTTCCAGAAATTTCATAATCGGCCCCATATTTCTCAAGAAGAACCTTTCGTGCTAAACTAAGACCATTACTGTGAATACCAGAACTTTCAATACCAACCACGTAATCTCCAGGAACAATTTTCTCTCCCAAGACCTCTTTTCCCTTCTTGACAAAGCCTACAACAGTTCCTGAGAGTTCTATGTGTTCGAGGATGTTCATTATCGCTGTTTCGCCTCCTACTACCGCAACCCCAGATTCGTCTGCCGCCTTTTTTATTCCGTAGAGGATTTCTGTTATCATCTTTTTATCAAGTTTTGGAAGCGCAATATAGTCCACGAAAATGGAGGGTCTGGCGCCTACACATATTACATCATTTACGTTCATGGCTACGAGGTCAATTCCCAGCCCTTCATATTTTCCCACGAGTTCGGCAACTACTATCTTTGTACCTACACCATCGGTAGTGATGGCAAGATATTGTTGACCAAGATCAATGAGAGATGCATAGTGCCCTATACTCTTTTCATAGACTCTTTCCTTCGTGTTGTCGAGGGTGGAGAAAATAGAAAATAATATGTCATCAATAACATCTTTTTCTTCGTTAAAGTCATATGCTACGTCTTTATATCTAACCATTCTTTAGTTCCTCCACAAATTTCTTCAGTTTCTCGTCTATTTCCGGATATTTAAGTGCCAAAATCCTTATAGCCAAATAAGCAGCATTCTTACCGTTGTCTATACCTACAGCAGCTACAGGAACTTTAGGAGGCATTTGGACAATAGAAAGTAGGGAGTCAAGACCTAAAAAGGCTTTGTTTACAGGTACCCCAATAACGGGCTTTCTTGTGTGGGATGCTATAAATCCTGGCAAGTGTGCTGCAAGTCCTGCAATAGCAATAATAACATCATATTTTCCATTTTCAGCCAGCTTAGCGAGTTCAACGACTTTTTCAGGATTCCTATGTGCAGAAGCAACCACAAGGTCGTAGTCTATTTCAAAGGCATCAAGAACCTCTTTAGCCTTTTCCGCAATTTCCATATCGCTTTTGCTACCAACAACAATTAACACTTTTGCCATTCTATCACCGTGTGAAATGCTTCTCTAATTCGTATGATTGATCCATCCACTGAGATCCTATTAAAATCTCAATCTTATGTGCTGCTTTCTCTGCTAACTCTTTTGCCTCTTCTGGAGTTTCTCCCGTGGCTAACACTACGCCCAAGCGTCTTCCCTTATAGACCTCTGGCTTGCCAAATATGTGTAGGGATATTCTTCCTCCCTTAAGAGACTCTTCAAGGTTTCTGTATTTAGGAAGGACGCCTTCGGCGTAGCCCTTTATTACATGGCTTGCTGCGGGGACAACAGGTTTAATAACCTTAAATCCGTGGTCATCCTCGGTAAAAATTGGAAGGCCCATTATTGCCTTTGCGTGAAGAGCGAACTCAGAAAAGCCCTGGGGATTTGAAATTATAGTAACAAGTCCCGTATCGTGTGGTCTTGGACTTACTTCGTTTACCCAAACCTCATCACCCTTTACAAACATCTCTATCCCAAATATGCCTAATCCGCCAAGAGCTTCCGCAACTCTTTTTGCATACTTAAATGCTCTCGTTCTGGCTTTTTCTGAGATCCCAGAGGGGATCCAGGAAGAGTGGTAATCACCCTCTATTTGATAGTGGCCTACTGGCTCAATAAATGCTGTCTCTATACGGTCTCCATCTTTATATCTTACTGTCAATACTGTAATCTCCACATCGAAATCAATATGCTCCTCAACTATGATCTTATCTGCAGATCCTCTAGCCTTTGTTTTTGCTTCATGCCAGGCTTTTTCAATGTCCTCTGGTCCACGAACAAAATATGAGCCTTTGCCGCTGCTGCTCATAATAGCTTTTGTATGACAAGGGTATCCAATCTTTTCACAGGCCTCCTTGAGTTCTTCTAGAGTACTAGCGTATGTATACCGGGAAGTGGGTACTTTTGCTTCGTGAACAAGAGTCTCTCTAATTCTTTCTCGATGCATTGCAATCCAAGTAGCTCTTGCGTTAGGCACTACAAAATAACCGTTTCTCTCAAACTCAAAGAGTTTGTCCAAGTTTATTGCCTCAATTTCAGGAACTATTGCACTAGGATTTTCTATTTCTACGACTCTTTCCAAAAATTTTCCATCCATCATATTTCCAACATATTTCTTGTGGGCCACGGCCATTGCGGGGGCATCATCGTATCTGTCAACAGCAATTACCTCAGCCCCTAGTCTTATAGCTTCTATAGCAACCTCTCTACCCAACTCACCAGAACCGAGTAACATTAAACGGAAACTATCCTTTGTTTTAGGAGTGCCAAGAACCATTCCCATAATTTCACCTCCAACTAGCTTAATATGTCGTCTAGCATTTCTCTCTCAATAGCTTCTCTAATCTCACGGGCAATCCTTCTGCCAGTACTCATAGGCTCTCTATATTTTATCCAGGTGTAGGGTGACCCGTACACGTAGAAATTTGTACCTGCAACGATTCTTGTAGAGATCTCGAAGTAGTATATGTCTAGTTTAGGTGTTATTACAGCTTCTAGGCAGAACGGCCCATAAAGTCCTTTCTTCATAAGTTTCCAAGACGCTTTTGCCACTCTTTCACCTGCGTCTAATATTTCTGGAAGAAGACTCTCACGAACGACAACGGGAATGTTTCCCACGACCACGTAGCTAGCAGAAATATCAAGAGCATTCCGAACATCCCGTGGAATTCTCCCTAGACCATCGGCATTCGTTTCGTATCTGATGTCAGTGCTCATTATTTCTAGCTCTTTATTCACCATTGAATAAAAGAAGTGAAAATACATGGGAACACCTACAATATATTCCTGCGCTATGCCTCCTTCTGGTATTTTCGGAACAACACCGTTTGTTATTATTTTGTATCCCTTGCCACCTTTAGCTCCGGGGAGCTTTATTATTATAGGCCTGTCTACAACATCTCCTTCTTTATACGTTTTTGGAACCTTAATTTTTGCCTCACTAAGCCACTTTTGCATCATTTCTCTCGAGGATTCCCACTCCATAACATCCTTTGACCCAAAAATAGGAACATCAAGCTTTTTAATGCCATCTTTGCCGATGTATTCTACAAAAGAGCCGTGTGGGATTAAAATGGTATCCATTTCTAGTAGTTTGTCTTGAACGTCCAATATCTCCTTAAAGCTCTCCACTACTAAGATTTCGTCAGCGACGTTAAAGGATTTGTAGAGTTTAACTCTTTCTGGCGTTGTTATTAGAACAGTTCTAAATCCCTCGAGTTTCGCTCCGTGAAGGATTTGTAGTGCTGTGTGACTTCCAATTGTACCTATTGATGGAGTCATGATATTCACCATAATGTCAATGTAATGTTAATAACAGGTTAATTAAAATTTTTAATTTTACATTATTTTGTTATAACGCTAGGAATTAGCTTGAGGTCAAAGCTTGTTAAATTTGGTTTTTTATAAAGATAGAAAAAGAATTGATTTGTATGCACTGTGATTACCAAGCTCTCATGTAAAAAACGGTTTTTAGGCTTTGTTACATTATCTGTCATTATCATTTTTTGAAGGGTTTTGCAGAAAGATATCGAAACTTACTTAAAAGGATATTTACCAAAAATTTAGTATGTGAATGTGATGCTTTGACATAGACATAGGTGTGTACTATGAACTCTTTGGGGTTAGTATTGATAGCTGCTATAATATATGTTCTGTTCTATATGACGTACGGAAAAGCGTTGCAGAATAAAGTCGTAAAGGCAGATCCCAGCAGGAAAACTCCTGCACACAGGTTGTATGATGGAGTAGACTATGTACCAGCGCATCCCGTCGTTCTCTATGGACACCACTTCGCGAGTATTGCAGGTGCGGGACCTATTGTAGGTCCAGCGCTAGCCATGGCATGGGGATGGCTTCCATCTATCCTTTGGGTATGGTTTGGAAACGTCTTTATTGGAGCTGTACACGACTATCTCGCTTTGATGGCTTCTGTACGATACGATGGCAAGTCTATACAGTGGGTATCTGGTAAACTCATGTCGAAGAGAACGGGAGCTCTATTTGAGGTATATATATGGTTTACGCTGCTTTTAGTTGTCGCAGCTTTCGTAGCAGTAGTTTCTAAGCTACTGAACACAATTCCAGAGGCTGCTACTGCGACTATATTGTTCTTGCTATCGGCAATAATTGTGGGAGTTCTAATGTACAAAGTAAAGGTAAACTTCTACGTAGCTTCTGTTATTGGAGTAATCCTTGTAGCTTTGTCCGTCTTTGCCGGATTTAAACTACCATTGAGTCTGTCGTATCATACGTGGAACATCGTAATGCTGGTGTATATAATAATAGCGGCGTCACTACCGGTTTGGGTCTTGCTACAGCCAAGAGACTACCTAAATGCGTACGTTCTATGGTTTGGACTTATCATGGGTGGTATAGCTTTTATAGGCCTTGCAAAGGGATTTGAGGTACCGGCATATACGGCCTTTACAGCGAACGTCGTTGCTAAGCAACCATCACCATTCTGGCCTACAGTGCCTTTGGTTATTGCGTGTGGTGCCTTAAGCGGATTCCACTCACTCGTAGGCTCAGGAACATCATCTAAGCAGCTCGATAACGAACTTCATGGACTACTCGTTGGTTATGGTGGAATGTTCACAGAGGGATTCTTATCTACTATCGTCATAACCTCCATCGCAGTTTATGGTGTCCAAATAACTGGCGTTAGTGTTTCGGAATGGGCATCACAATACATATTTAGCGGAGGTCTTGGAACGTTCACAACAGCATATGCGTATGGTTTGCGTGACTTCTTTGGAATAGAAGAGACAATAGGCAAGGTATTTGCTACGTTGTGGGTTTCTGCATTTGCTCTAACATCACTTGATACCGCTACGAGACTTGGAAGATTTGCATGGCAAGAGCTCTTTGAGATGGCAGTAAAGGATAAAGAATCAAGCGCATACAAGATTATAACCAACAAATGGCTTGCATCTGCAGTAATAGCTCTTATAGGAGTTGCAATGGCTTGGCAGGCTGGATATAAGATCCTATGGCCAGCATTTTCTGGTATGAACCAGTTATTAGCGTCAATTGCAATGATAACAGCTTCTGTATGGGTTGCTAAGGTACAAAAAGCTGGAAAGTGGTCTTATGCCGTATTGATTCCAGCACTATTCCTCTGGATTACAGTCACGGCAGGCCTCATATGGTATATAGTATTCATTCCTAACGATGTGCTAGGCATCACCACGGCAATTGTAGTAAAGACAATACTAGGAATAGGCCTTATACTTAACTTCTTATTGGCCTACGACTTCTATGTTGCATGGAGGAAACCTGCAGAAGCTTTTGAGGAAGTTCCGGCCTGACTTTCCTTTTATTTTTAATTTTTATTTGAGTTGAGGCGTGAAAAATGGATTTTAAAAAATATTTTCTACTTGTAAAATATTTCTTTAAAGGATTCTTTTCTTCGTTTAGGGAGAGTGCTGTTTCTTATATTGAATTTGAGGAAAAAGAATTGGAGAATGTTTTTGCGCTTTTACTCATGGCGTCTTTTGTAGGAATACCATCACCACCTACGACACTCGTTATTAGAATAATGCCTTATATGGCCCGAGAGATTATAATTATGCAATCAAGATCACGAAGAATGGATGATCTTCTTGGCGAGCTAGCAGGAATGTTTGAAATTACATAAGGTCGGGGTAATTATGAGGGACTATCTATTTCCAAAGAGAGAAACAAGAGTGAACATAGTTGTAGGGAAAGGAGGGACCGGTAAAACAACGATCTCTGCAGCTCTTTCAGTAGTCTTGGCTCTTAAGGGATATAAAACGTTAATAGTATCTCTTGATCCTGCTCATAATCTTGGGGACGTTCTAGGCGTGTCGCTAGGAGATAGTCCAAAAGAGGTCGTAAATAACCTCTACGCAATGGAGCTTGACATGGAGAGTATAATTGCAGAGTACCTAAAAAACTTGGAGAAAAGTATGAAAAGCATGTATAAATACCTTACAACAATAAATTTGGAGAAGTATTTTGAAATACTCTCATACTCTCCTGGGATAGAAGAATACGCCACTCTAGACGCAATTTCCGAAATTCTTAAAGAGAAAGAGAGGTGGGATGTAATAGTTTTTGACACCCCTCCAACAGGCCTTACTCTCAGGGTTTTAGGTTTACCTCGAATATCAATTATCTGGACTGAGAAGCTAATAGACCTTCGTAGGAGAATATTAGAAAAAAGAGAAGTTATTGAGAAAATTAAAGGCGAAACTCGCATAAAGTTGGGTGATGAAGAAGTAAGGATACCTACAAAAGAAGAGGAAGATCCCGTTCTCAAAGAGCTAAAGGCATATTATGATGAGGTTAGGCACGTGTATGAAATATTGAGGGATCCCGAGATTACTACTGTGATCGGCGTTATGAATCTTGAGAGACTATCATTCTATGAGATTTCAAGGGCTTTTGATACTCTTAAGAGGTTTGAAATACCCATGAAGCTATTGATTATAAACAAGGTGTTAGAAGAGGATGCTGCCAAACAAAGTTTGCCGGGAATAACAAAGCTTCAAGAGGAGGTATACTTGGAGGTCATTAAACACTTCAGAAACCTTGATATAGAAAAGATAGGCCTTCTTCAAGAGGAGCCTCGTGGTGTGGATACACTCTCAAAAATAGGTAAAGTAGTACTGGAGGGCCATTAAATGTCTGTAGGTTATGAGCTTTTAGCTGCAATTATTGTTCTGGCAGGAGCAGCAACTCTCCAGTTCTTTAGAGGAAGGAGACTTAACATATTGTTAATGGAGCACTATTTGAAATCGATAGAGCCCATACTAAGGCCATATCAGGACAAGAATTATACGTGGTTGGGAGGTTACGTAGGATACAGAGCAGCGTATACTGTTAATAGGAATAACATCAGGACTTTTGAATATACCTTGGTGCTTCTTCCCAGACAGAGTCTTTTGTATTTCCCTATATCTCTTTTGACAACACGGCACGACAAGATATTCTTCGTTGTGAGGCCGTATAGTCAAATAAAAAGAAACATTCATGTTATTCAGAAACACTATTATCGCATAAAGCCAAAGATAGAGGAGGAGGAAATTCTCGAAAAGACAACAATTGAGGTTAATGGAGTAAAATATGATGTTTTATACGAGAGGAAAAAGGATGTGGACTTTATAGTAAGGTTCTTAGAGTCTATGCCAAATGTAAAAGATGTAAAACACGTCTCTTTGACGTTATCTACCAACGTTTTCTATGTATTGCTTAGACCTAAGCCTGAAACAGCGAGAGAGTGTGCAAAAAAGATAGTGGACTTCGTAAATATCAAATTGAAAGAATACTTTGAAGAGTCTTAGTGAGAACGCCTTTAGGACGATTTGTATGCGAGCTGTGATGTGATATATATAAGTGGAAGCTAATTATTTTTAGCAAAAATTACCCTATTTAATCAAGTTTGAGGTGGTCTATTTGCGTAGTGGAATTACAAAATTATTAATCCTCAAGCTCCTTCACGAAGGCCCCAAGAGCGGTTATGATATTGTCAAAAAAATAGAAAGCATTACGCAAGGTTTGTGGAAACCCAGTCCTGGAGGCATATATCCCATTCTGGCATCGCTTGAGGAGCATGGCTTAATAAGATCGGAAGAAACTCAAGGTAAAAGGATTTATCATATCACCGAAAAAGGAAAAGAGAAATTTAAAGAGTATAAAGAAGTTGAGAGGGAGATCAGGGAAAAGATTTCTGCTTTGATAAGGGTACTGGCAAACATAATGGAGGAGGAAGAGATAAAAGAAATAGCTTATATCCTGGTACCAGAGAACGTCCCAAAGAAGTATAAGAAAATAGTTAAGGTGGAAAAGGAAGTACTTCAGATTATTGCAAAACGTGTTAGGACGTTGTTAGAGAGTGAAAGAAAAGATCTTGCTATAGAGCTTCTCAAGGAAATATTAAAGAAATCTGAGGAATATCTGAAAAAGGCAGGAATAGATGTATTAAAGAAAACCTCCGTAGAGGAGATTATAGAAAGCCAGACTATAGTAGATTAAATTTCACCCAAAGCCTTCTTCACTTTGTATTCTATCGTCTCGGGTTTATCTCTCCTATCGTCAATTTTGATAAGAGTCTCTATTCTTCCTATTCCTTGGGATGCAAACATTTCGTGTACGTCTCGAATGAACTCAAAAAACTTCATCATCTCTTCAGGTTTGAGTTCGACCGTTGTGCACATAGGCCCCACTTCGAATTTGAATCCTCGCTTCTTGAGCTCCTTTATGACCTGTTGCACATACTTTCCAACACTAGTTCCTACGCCCATAGGAACAATAGAAAATGCGATAAGCATATTTTCACCTCCTTAATCCCTAAAGATAATAAAATAGGAAGTTTTACATTATTTTTTCTTTAGACTTCTCGACCGTTTAATTCTGAAGCCCACGTCCCCACCACAAAAGGGACACCTATCATATTTCTTGTCAAGGACTTTTCCACAAGATTTGCACACGACCTCCCACTCAAAGATTCTTTTTATGTCTTTACTTAGATAGCTCATGTATTCTATGTTCAACTCTTCACAGACGTTTTGGATCGACAAATCGTTCGTTACTACAACACCTTTATGCTCTAAGGCCAGGGCAATAACTTCAATATCAGCATCAGAAAGCCTATGAATGTCTCCCGTCTTTTCTGCGGCTTTCCTAACCTTTTCGATGCACTCTTCTTCTGGTTCGTAGAATCTTATGCTCTCTTCATAGTAGGCTAAAATATGCTCTGGAAGTTCATTTCTGAATTTCTTAAGCTCGTCATAAACTTTCAGTGGGGCAATCATTACCTCGCCCATGAAGCCGGAAAGGATTGCTGAGGTGTCTAATACGAATACTTTCACACAAATTCACCTAGGAGTGCTGCTAGGATGAGTCTAAATTAAGTGACAGCTATCAGATATATGAAAATCAAAATATTAAAAGATAGCATCGATTTAATAACCTCGAGATTTGGGAGGTATTTAAGATGGTAAGCTTACAATTCGTAGAAGCCTACAAAGAGTTTGGAAAGGGAATTAGAGGGTTTTCAAAGAACATTTTGGAAAAATTTACAGATATTACTGAATTTAAGGAAGAAAAAGGAGTTATTGTTGATATAAAGGCTAAAAATTTCGAATTTTCAACTTTTCATGAAAATTTGGGATTCTATCTCGTAGTATATGATGAAAACGTGGCAAAAATCTTTGAAGAGACAAAACTCATCATTACTGCTGCAGGAGAACTCTTAGCTATCGGCTCTTGGGACTATGTTTCATATGAGATAGATCTTGGAGAGGGTGAGGTAAATCCTGACGTTCTAGACGAGATTATCAATGAAGAGATTCTCCTAGAGGAAGAATTTGACGATTACTTGGAGATGACATACGAAAACCTGAATATAAAGCTATACAAAAATAAGATTCGAGTAGAGATCTCCATGAGCAATCTGAGTGGTGCGAGAGGTAAAATAAACGAAATTTTAAAAGAACTGGAAAAGAGAATTCGAGGCGTTTAGAAGGATGAAATCTTACAGAATTTTTGATATGCTTTATGAGAAATATGACAAATGGTATGAGAAAAACAAGATAATAGCAGAAAACGAACTTAAGGTGCTAGAAAAACTTAAGCCTTCAGGTCTGGGTCTCGAAGTGGGCGTAGGTACGGGCTACTTTGCATCGAAACTTGGAGTAAAAATTGGAGTAGACCCCTCCGTTAATATGCTCAAGATAGCTAGAAAGCGAAATATCGAAGTAATTGCAGCGTTCGGGGAAAGGCTGCCTTTTAGAGATTCTGTTTTTGATTATGCATACCTTATAGTAACCATATGTTTTGTGTCAAGCCCTATAAAAGTTCTAAAAGAGATATACAGGGTACTAAAGCCAGGAGGAAAACTTATAACAGCATTTATCCCAAGGGACTCAGCTTGGGGAGAATACTACGCAAAAAAGAAGGATAGCCCATTCTATAGAGTTGCAAGGTTTTATACGAAAAAAGAAGTCAATGATATGCTTATAAAAAGTGGATTCGTTCCAAAGAGGTGTTTATCCACATTACATTTTTCTCCAGAAGATAAGCCTGTAGTTGAAGAACCAAAAGAAGACGATAAAGGCGGATTTTTAGCCATTTTATCGGAAAGACATTAGAAAATTTTCATATAAAGCATTGAAATAAGCGTTGCGATAATAGTGTTCGTTCCCGCAACGATAAATATGTGTCTATAAGCCCTTTTTAGTTGGGATCCGAAGTATTCGTTGGAAAATATTAGACAGAAGTGCGCCGGGCTGAGCATCATCCCGAAGTGTCCAAATGCATATGCTAGGGGGGCGTACATTGATGGTGCTTGTAGGATTACTGGAAGAAGGATTGGATATGCCACCGTCACGTAGGCAAATGAAATTCCAGTGAGAAGTCCTATGGCAAACGGTAGAATTGCGATAAGACTAGTTATGGGGAAGCCAATTGAAGAGAGATATGTTGTAAATCCTTCAGCAACGTTATATGTCTCAATGGTAGCTCTATAAAAGAATGCTGCTATTATTGCAGCAATAAGCGAAGGTTTTAGACTCTTTCTGAGATTTTCTTTGAGGGTTTTTATCTTTGGTTTGTGAATTATGATGGCAGCTATTATTATAAAGGGTAGAGAGGCTACGAGAATGTCTGGAGAGCTTATTTTCAGGGAAAATACTGGGCTAATAACGGTCAGAACTAAGACAACAAAAACTGTGAGAAATATTGGCCATCCACTATAGATTATCCTCACGAAATTTCTGATATTTCCTTTCGATACATTCGTCTTAAACTCCTTAAGCTTGGGATAAAAGTAAAAGACCCCAAAGAGAATTCCCGTGAGAGCAAAAGGTGCTTGAAGGAGCATAATTTTTGTAAGGGGAAGCCCTACCAAAACCTGTTCGTATATTATTGCCTGGTAGAAAAGCCAAAAATATTCCCATACGTGTCTAAACCAATAATTAGATGCTGTTAGAACATCTGGAGGAGTGTCTTTTGGATTCAAGGAGTTCTTAACAAGGATAGCAGACACTAGAGCTCCTGCGGGCATGGGGATGAGTCCTATAATAGAAGGTATGAGAACCACAACATGCCTCCTGTCAGAGAACGTTTTTCTGGCAGATTCTTCAAGAATCTTGTTTAGCTCTGTAGATCCAATTACTCCAGTCATTGTTAGCATAAAGAGAATAATGGCCAACGTCCTAAGGTTTTTATAATCTACATACGCCTTGACTAAAATTACGTCTATCGGGAACGTGCCATAGAATATTAGGTTTAGAACTATGACAGTAAGAGCTGCTGATAAAATTGCAAGGAATATAGGGCCTTTTCGGATGACAATAATTGCAAGAATTATGAACGAAAGCAATACTGAGAGAACGCTGATGAGTCCGAGATCCATTAGACCACCTATTCTAATTAGACTCTGAACTTCAAAACATAACGAGCATGTTAATAAAAAGCTTATTCATCTTTTTTGCACATGCGTTTGGATGTTCAAATACAAACAACATTTAAAACTCAAACATCCTTAAAAATCAATCAAGAAAGATCATAAGAAAACTCAGAATCTCTAGAGGGTGTTCTCAAGATGCTGAAGAGGGCAATTATAACATCTTTTGCAATAGTTCTTATAGTATCGCAGTTGTTTTGGATCGCAACACCCATAAGTGCTCAGAGCCAGGAAAGGAAATTAGAGATGATTTATATAAGCGATAAAAACGTAAAGGATTTAGTCTCCGAGGGAATCTTAAACGGATCAGGAACTCCAGACGATCCATATGTATTAGAAAATTACATCGTTTATAGCTCTGTTTTGCCAGGGATATGGATTGTAAACGTCTCAAATATTGTCATTAGGGATGTAATCATAACCAAGTTTAGAAACGTAACAGGTTTTGGAAGAAGCGGAATCTCTATTCAGAATGCGACAAATGTAGTCATCGAAAGCGTACAAATAAATTATGTTGTTCACGGAATCCTTATAGGAAATTCCAAGAACATAAAAATCAAGGATCTAGATTTTTTCATTAATAACGATGTAGGATATGCGCTTCAGTTTTACAATTGTACTGATGTAATGATAGAAAACATAAGGGTGGCTTCAGGACACGTCATGCTCGTAAGGGGGGACCATAAGGAAAACTATGACATCAAAGTAAAGGACGTGTATAAGGCCTATGGAATGATATTGTTTAGACCCTTCAAGTATTATTTTGATGTTGACGAGGTGTACTTAGCTCCAGAGGAAACGCAAAAACTTGAGGAACGTATGTATGGAGGAATGTTTATTGCATACGCAAAGAAAGTAGTCCTTGATAGTATATATCTTGCAGATGATTTGTTAGTTGTCAATGTGGATGAATTTGGTGCTTGGAATATAAGAATTGAAGGAGCAAATTATGGAATTTATGTAAAGAATACATCAAAAGTTGGAGTTTATTGTTCTGTGATGAATAACACTGTTTATGGAATTCTTGTAGACGATTCTCAATCTGTGTCGATTAAGAGCTCTATGATAAACTTTAATTCATATGGCGTTTACCTCTCAAACGCGGATTCCTTCAATATCTCGCATAATTTTATTAACAAAAGTACAGTGAACTCTATATATGTCAAGAACTCCAGAAATGGGAGCATCCTCTACAATATACTCACAAATGTTGGAAACCAAGCAATACTGCTTGATGATGGTACCGAGAACGTTAAAGTGGCATTTAATACAATTTATAACGTAGGGCAGCTGAGCGAACATTACACTTTTTATGCGACTGATAACGGCAAGAACAATACGTGGACCTCTAACTTCTATGGTCCGTTTACCCCGGCGGAGGTGTACAATATCACGGGATCTGCGAGGGCTTCAGATACATCACCTATGCTTCAACCGATACCTACGCTTTTCCTTACATTAGGAATAAACAGCTTTCCGTCAAAAGAAAGAACTTTGTATGTGATGGTCGAAGTAGCAATTTTTGACGAGAATAACGGCACTATTGTAGGTCTAGGAAACCAAACGGTCGTGATAAATGGAAAAACACTCACAACAGATCCTACAAAAGGCTGGATAGGGAATTACTTGACCTTTGACGATGATGTTATCGTAGCGGAGTACAATAACACAGAGCTAATAATACCCCTTCCCGAAATCAGTGTTAAAAAGAGTATTTTGGGATATCTTGGAATTGGCCTAGTAGTATTGGGTATTGGCCTTATTGCATTTGGAATATATATGTCTCAAAAACAGAAGAGACAATAAGTCCTCATTCCCATTTACTTTATTTTTGGTTTTCGCAAGAAAAATACGTAGAATACTATAGCTATAAGGCCGAAGAAAATGAAGGGAATTAAGTATTTTATTTCAAGCAGCGTAGACCCTTCTGTAGGTTGTGGGGCTACGTATTCGCCTCCTTTTTTAGAAAAAGTGACAACGTAGATGTAGTTGTAATCTCTAAGGATTCGAGTTACCACGGTAGCCATGCTTTCGTTCATTATAACCCCAGTGTATGGAAACCCCGGGAAATATGTGTAAAGCACCTCGCCCGTGGTTACGTTTACCATTGCCAAAGTGTTATTTCTTAGGGATAAAAGTATGAGATTCCTTTTATAGTCAAGAACTGTGAGGACATTATCTAAGAATACCTCTCCTGAACGTAGATCTATAAAATAGGTGTAAGAGAACGCGTATGGATAGTAAATGGCCCTCACAATGAAGAATTTCTTAAATAATCTCTCACTCAGAGAGTATACGGCAACAACTTGTGTATAATTAGAAGATGATGGATAAGCAGCATCTTTAATGCTAAGAAACACGTTGCCATCACGAATATCCAGAATCCTTATTGTTCTCTTCTCTGAGTAGGTAATCCTCTCCAATAGAGTGTTGTTTCCGATTATTGAGACGTTTCCGGATGATTCTACTATCCCAAGAATCCCCTCGTTCGAGACATAAAAGTCTACAATTTTTCGGGGATCAATAGGCAGATATGTAGGATCTATTTTGTACGTGAGCATGTTTCTATGGTAAATTTCGGCGTATGTTGGATATACTGCTATTGCCCAATCACCTTTCACGATTACCCGCTCACAATCGCAGATTTTCTTTAGTTGCGGCAAAATATATAGAGAATTGTTAAAGAGTAGATAGTCTCCAAGGACAGAGATGTTGCCCTCAAAAATACGTTCAAAAGTTCTATTTTCTAAAATATAAAGGCTGTGAGAGCTTACTAGGAATATTTTATCGCCGTATATATACAACTCTCCCCTTTCGGGAGCTTTACATAGAATTTCTATAGGAGAATATTTCTTAATAATGAGGACATCAAGCGTTTCGACGAGGGCAAGAGAAACTTCTTCGCTACTTCCTATACTAATTATTCCGCCTTGGACATATCCTCCGCCTATAATGGCGAGAGTTAAAATGACGAAAAATTTCGTTAAATCCAAAGGAACCACACTCCACTATAGTTAATATTCTGTGCCTCAAATTTAAATAGATTTGTGATAAGGCTATTTTTGGGAGAATGTTATGAATTTCTTGATTTTTGTAGCGAGAAGTAGCAATGTGATAGTGAATGGGATATTAGGAGAGGAAATTTTGAAAATAAAAAATAAGAACACTTATATTCTAAAAGTTTTTAAGGATATTCTAAGTAGAATAACTGCTGAGGTGACAACGTGAAACGCCATAACAGGGATCGAGGTCTTACATTGGTAATCCTCACGACCTTTCTGTACTTCTTTACCCTGGGTGTGAGCACGTCCATTATTGCAAGATACTCCAGAGAGTTAGGAATGAATATAGGGCAGGTGGGCATAGTATGGTCAATAACATTCCTTGCAGCAGTCTTCTTTAGACCTATCGCAGGTCATTATGGGGACAAAATATCATCGTTTTCTATGATGGCCCTTGGAAGCGTATTACTTGGAATTTCGAATATCGTCTTTACAATTACACAGACATCTTTTGGATTGTCTGTGGGAAGATTTTTGACTGGTGTTGGTAATGCATTTTTTATCACGACGTCCATTGCTGCTGCTTCTTTGGTTGTTCCTATAGACCGCTCTGGTGTGGCGTTAAGTTATAGAGCAGCTGCAGTATCTTTTGGAACCTTCGTTGCCCCTCCAATTGCAGGATACATAGTAGATATTTGGGGATACGTTTGGGCATTTAGGCTTGCCGTAGTAATGGCTATTGTGAATACAGTTTTATGTTTAGTACATCGGGAGAACAAGGAAACATCATCTGAGGATCATTTTGAAAGGCATACCTGGAGGAGCGCGTTTAATACTGTCGTAATTTTGGCTACAGTTTTGGCAATTTTTGGTGGAGGACTCTTTTCTGGTTTTAGAGGACTTATTCAGACACACTATAGAGACTTAGGGTATCCGAGCAGTTATTATGGGCTTATAATGGCAATGTTTTCTGGCATAAGCACCATTACAAGGCTTTTTGTACCTAAATTAACCAAGGAAGATCCTAATAAGTCCTATCTTTTGGCAGTTGCAGGTTACATGCTTTTATTCGCAGGTACAGGTTTGTTGGTAATACTTTACCAGTATCCCGAGTCATTTATTGTTGCAGCAATCTATGGTGTAGGGTTTGGTTTTATAGTTCCTACAATTCAACATTTAATTTCATATTATACAGAAAGAGCTGTAAGAAACAGAGCTATGGCAATATATGCTATCGGCTTTGACGTAGGGGGATTTGTAGGGGGGCTTACTTTCTCATATACGGCAGAGTTTTATGGATATGTAAGCGCCTATTTGGCAATGATATTCTTCCCAATAACCAACATCGTAATAATGTTTCTCTACAATACTCTGCTAAGAAGATCTCGGAATTTAAGGGAGGGATAAGACATAATTAGTAAACCCTCGTTCCTACAGGAACATCATCGCTAACGGTTATTAGATGAACCTTGCCGCTAGGCTCTTCAGCTACTAGTAACATCCCCTCGCTTACGACTCCAGAAAGCTTTTTTGGTTTTAGATTTGTGACGAAGATCATCTTTTTTCCTAAGAAATCCTCAGGTGAGTACTGATCTGCAAGTCCAGTTATGATTGTTCTTGTTTCATTGCCAAAATCAACTAAGAGCTTTATTAGCTTCTTTGTTCTTGGAACTCTCTCAGCGCTAACTATACGGCCTACGCGCATCATAAATTTCCAAAATTCTTGTACATCATACAACTCCTCATCCATACATCATCACTTCGTATTATTTTCTTTATATCTAGCAACGGATGCTAGATAATCCCCTTTAAAGACATACCTCCACGCAGCAAGCCCAGTAACAAATCCACTTACCTTCGAGGAAACTATGTTATCATCGACCTTTCCAAGAACATCATTTTCTTTGATGAACTCACCCAAAACATCTTCCGGATAAAAGAATCCGCTATATTCCGACTTTATTCTTTCAATTCGAGATAAGTATCTTTGATTAACAGCACATCCCTTTCCTTCAACAATTTCAAGATTTCTCAGTAAATTGAGTAGTATGTCTACGAGTTTCCTGCCCCACTCTGGGGAGAAGAATCCTTGACCACCTACTGTCTCAATTATTGCACCAGGAATACCGGCATGGGTAGCTTCTATAAAAAGCTGTCCCCGAAGACCTGTAGATTCTACCACAATTTCCCACGGGATTTTTGATACGAAACTTTTTACAGCATCAAACTCCTCGTGAAGTGCAAGGATGTATTGGTAGGAATGGTTTCCAGCACAGTGAAGATCTAGAACGTAGTCTGAGCTTAAGGCATCTTCCCAAATGGAGGTTACTATTCCGCGCGTAATAGGAGATCCAGAACCCTCTGGAAACACCCTATTTAAGTCCACGTTATCAACGGGGTTCTCTCTTTTTCGCGCTTCAAAGCCAAGGGGATTAACTACCGGAACTACAACAACGCTTCCAGCAACTTTTTCTTTCTTAAGCTCTTCAATTAATTCTATAGCCGCGTAAACGCCAGTAGCTTCGTCACCATGTATACCAGCCGTGATAAGTATTCTAGGCTCTCCAGATCCGAAAACGTATTTCTTTAGTGAGACACCGGAGAATTCTTCCACAATCTTTCTCAACATTTTACACACCCTTCGGAATTATATGCTAGAAATCAACTCTAATCTTCCAGCCTTTTTAGCTCTCCAAGTGGCAATACGATACATTATATATGACAAGACCATGAAAACAACAGCGCTAACTAAGAATCTGATCATAAGGTCATGGACGTGTAGAGTTGCAAGAAGAGGATCTGTGTCATATCCAAGAACAGACCTTCTTAGCAAAGAATACCAATACGTGACTGGAATTCCAAAGGAGATCCATCTTGCCCATTCTGGAAGAACTGTTAGCGGGTATACTGCACCTGAGAAGACGTAGAAAATTGCCTGAAGACTTCTGCTTATTACACGACCACCTCTTGGCATGACGAATATTATAGATGCAAGAGTAAGGCCAAGAGCAATTGATGCCAGTATTCCTAGAAGAAGGGAATACCCATAGAGTCCTGGATTGAAATTAATGGGGAGGTGATAAGCGTAGAAAAGGATAAACGCATAGATTACTCCAACAAGCGCCATAAGCATGTGAGAAAATGCCCTTCCGATAATCATCAAATAGTATGAGAAGGGCGTTATAAACATGTATTTTAGCACTTTATAGTGTTCTCTGTCGTCTTCTATAATCCAGGATGTGGTAGCTATAGCGTCGGTTAGCACATATGCGTGTGCTTGTCCTATAATCACGTGGGAAAGAGCTTCAGGATTATAATATCCAACGGCCCAGTACATAAAAATGACTAAGAAAACGCTGGCTATGGGAAGAGCTAACGCGTAAGTAATGTATATGAGAGGATTTCTTGCCCAGTTAAGAGTTATTTTAAGTCCAAGCCAAATTGACGTGTATAGTCCCTTTGCATAACTTTTGAGCGTCATTACTGCCACCTCAAAGTAAGTCTTGCCTCGGCCTTTGCCATGTGCTCCATCTTTTTAAGGGCATATCTGGCAAGGATTATGTAGAATATTCCGTAGAGAAGTAGCGTAAGCTCCTCATACTTAAGGGGAAGTAGACCCCACGTGGCACCGAACATGGATTGCCTTACTGCGTCAAGACCGAAAGCTAGAGGTACTAAACTTGCCATAAATGCTAGAGGATACCCAAGAGTTTTTATCGGAAAATATGACCCTGAGAGGACGTGCATAGGCTCCATCATAAGGTCAGCGACGGCCCACACTTGACGACCCCACATAAGGAATAAAGATGAGAATGCCATTCCAACACCATAGAGAGCAACAAGTGCAAGTAGGAAGGACAATATTAAATGACCTGGCATTTCTACATAAATAGGAGCTCTAAATATTAGTATTCCTGAAACAAATATTATTACTGCTCTAAATGTCGTCATAGTCATGCCGCCTAGAGCCATTCCTGTCAATAAAGCCATTCTGTTAATGGGAGCTATTATGTACATCTCTAAGAGACCATCTTCCTTGTCCCAATAAAGCTGCATGGCCATACTCCAGATAACGTTATCCCAGTAGGATAATAGTGAGCTTCCTAGAATTGCAAAGCTGTAATATTCCTTCGGAGCGTTTATAGACTTATATATCAAAACTAACGCGGCCATATACATAAGAGAGACTATTGTCCCTCCAACAGTCCATCTAGCCGCCCTTACAATAGCTACAACTCGCGGGTATGCCCTTGCAACGATAGTTCTCCACGTAACGTTCTCATTCTTCATCTCCAAGCCCTCTTCCTACGAGGGAAATGAATACATCTTCTAATGACGGCTTTTGAAGATGGAAATACTTTAGCTTACCTCCCGACTTTATTATCGCTTCTAGATATTCGATAATATCGTTCTCTCCTTCACCGACAATTTTTCCTTTATAATGACCCGGAGAAATTTCTTTTAAGTCCGTACCCCTAATTCCCGCAATTCCAGAAGGAGGCGTTGTGCCATAGAATTCAATTATCGCGCTTATGTAGTTTTTAGCGATTTTCCTTAGCTCTTCTACAGAACCTACAGCTACAATTCTACCCCTGTCGATAATGGCTATTCTATCACAAAGCTCTTCTGCCTCAAGCATGTAGTGTGTTGTAAGCAATACAGTCCTATCGGGATTTTCCCTTAACCACGATTTTATGAAATTTCTTATTATCTTGGCCGTTGGTACATCTAGGCCAAGTGTAGGTTCATCCAGAAAAATAACTAGAGGATCTGTGAGAAATCCTCTTATGATGTTCATTTTTTGTCTTTCTCCTAGCGAAAGTGTTCTAACAAAATCCCTAAGCTTATCCTCAAAGCCAATTCTTTCTGCTAATTCTCGTATCCTTCTCTTAGCTTCTGGTGTTGGGATTCCATAAAATTGAGCAAACATCCACAAATTTTCTTCTACTCTCAAAAGACCATATCCTCCATATTCTCCTCCCGAAACAAGGTTTATTATAGGCCTTATCTTATAGTCCTCTGTTTTTACGTTGTATCCATGGACAAAAGCCTCGCCTCTTGTGGGGAGGAGAAGTGTAGTGAGAATCCTAATCAGAGTTGTCTTTCCAGCACCATTTGGTCCTAGAATACCAAATAGCTCACCAGTCTTTACTTTTATATTCACATCTCTCAGTGCTACTACTTCCCTGTCTTTGTCTTTGTATATTCTCCAGAGGTCTATTGTCTCCACAGCATATTTTGCAGGCATCGCAGATGACCTCCATACTACAAGTTTAGAGGGAGGTTCTATTTAGACTTTTATGTATTCGCGTAGATGAACTCGTTGAAGAGGCCTAGTGTCTCTTAGTAGAAGGATTCTCATAATCGAGTTTCTCCAGAATGCCTCGGAATTTTAGCTAACATTTATTAAGGACGAAATATGGTACTTTAGTTGAGGGGGAGCTTAATATAATTGTTTAGAGGTGCGTTTAATGCATCCAAATCTGAACTTTGATAAAATACTCAAACATGCAGAGAAGATGAACGTTGATCATGCCATAGTAAGATACAACAAAAGAAAATACGAATACATTCTTGTGACTAATGGTGTCGTCGACGAATTGACATACACTGACAACGAGGGCGTGGGAATCACTGTTATAGTAAACGGTGCCCCAGGATATGCCTACACAACAAAAATAGATGAAAAATCTCTAGTAGAGACTCTTGAGAGAGCTGTTAAGGCTGCGAAGGCGTCTATAGGAAAAGCATACAAGATAGAGCTTTCTGAAGTGAAGCCGGTAGTAGATAGGGCCGTAAGCCCATACAAAGAGTGTCCCTTTGAAGTCGATGAAAAGGAAAAGATAGAGCTTCTTAGAGATGTAAACTCAGTGGCAAAAGACTTCCGGGAGGTTAGGTCGGCATCTACTGCTATGGGTGCCGAGCTTCATTATAGACACATAGTCTCTATAGAGGGAACAAACGTTGAGGTGACTACAAGGCTTGTTGGGTTCAGACACTTAAGCGTTGCAGGAGAAGCAGGATCTCTTGAAAGAGTGAGTGATGGAAAGTCGTATTGTGCGGGCTACGAATTCATAAAGGGATACGACTGGCGTGAAATGGCGGAAGAGGTTTCAAAGCTTGCAATAGAGTCCTCTAAGGCAAAGCCTCCTGAGGCGGGTAAGCATACCGTAGTTTTAGAGCCAGACGTTGTAGGATTGTTAATCCATGAAGCATTTGGTCACGCTAGCGAGGGAGACATTGTTTTTGCTGGTGCTAGTGTTTTGGCGGGCAGGAAAGGGCAGAAGGTTGGTAGCGAACTTATAAGTGTTGTTGATGAGGGGATTGTAGAGGGAGGATACTTTTATCCGTACGATGACGAGGGTACACCAAAGAAGAAAACGTATATCGTGAAGAACGGGGTTTTGATGGGATATTTAACTTCCAGAGCAATTGCTAAGGCCCTCAATATTGAACCTACGGGAAATGCAAGGGCAGAGAGCCATGAACATCAGATTCTTGTAAGACAGACAAATTATTACATTGAGCCTGGAGATATGAGCCTTGAGGAGTTGTTGGAAGACATCGACTATGGAATTTACATAACTGCCAAAGGAGCCACGGGAGGAGAGGTTAATAGTGCAGCGGGCACATTCACGTTTGGCGTAGGCTATAGCAGAGTTATAAGGAGAGGAGAGCTTGCGGAGCCTGTTCGTGGTGTAACGCTAACAGGGATGATTTTAGATGTGCTTAACAACGTTGATGGGCTTGGAAAGAATCTTGAAATTCACACGAGCGTTTTTGGTGGTTGTGGAAAGAGCGGTCAAAGAGTACGCGTCGGTGATGGTGGACCTCACATAAGGGTAAGAAACATGATTGTAGGCGGAAGGTGATTGGTTTGATTGATTACGATAAAATCTTCAAAAAGGCTGAGAGTTTGGGAGCATCTGATATAGAGGTTGTGGTGTTAAAGGAGAACTCAAACCATGTAAGTACTGCTAGAGGCCTTGTATACGAGTTAAAAGTGGGAGAAACTATAAAATTGGGGCTTAGAGCATCTGTTGGAAAACGTACTGCAGGAATTTCAGCCGCAATAACCCCCAACACCAATATAGAAAGTTTGGTTGAGAAAACTATAGAAATAGCAAAAAACAGTCCAGAAGATCCCGATTGGCCTGGAGTAGCTAAAGGATTATCAAAAGCGGATGTTAAAGGAGTTTTCGATGATAAGCTTGCTACACTACCCATAGAAGATGCTATAGATGTAGCAGTAGAGTCTGCAAAACTCGTAAACGATTATCATGCAAACGTTTTCCCAATATCATCTGGCGTGAGAATTTATACGACAGAAGTCACGATTGCTAATAGCTACGGTGAGGAAGTCTCTAGGAAGGCTACATCAATGTTCTTTGGCATTATGGCTGGGGCAAAAGATGGAACAAAAAATGGGTCATATGGAGAGTATATGATTCTTAGAAGATTCTCTGACCTTAAATATGACGAGGTTTCAAACCTCGTAGCTCAAAGGGCTTTGGATTCTCTTGATGCGAAGCAGATTCCAACAGGGAAGTATGATCTGATTTTTGAAGGACGCATATTCTCTTTGTTACTAGAAACACTTCTGGCACAGGCAGTAAGCGCATATAATGTGCAGATAGGAAGATCTCCACTAAGAGGCAAAGTTGGTGAGGAGATAGCAGCTGAGCACATATCGTTTTTGGAAGACCCTCATATGCCTTGGTTCCCGGGGACAAAAGAATTTGACGATGAGGGAATAGCAACAAAGAGATTTTATGTTGTTGAGAATGGGGTTTTAAGAAGCTTCCTATATGACTACTACACCGCAAAGAAAGAGGGTAAGGAGTCAACAGGCAATGCGTTTAGAGGGTTAGGCCAGAGAGGATTCCCAATGCCCAACAACGTCATCTTAGTACCTGGAGATGCGAATGAAGAGGAAATAATCTCAGAGACAAAGCGCGGTGTAATGGTGTGTAGCTCAATTGGATATTGGCTTTCGAACTACATAAGTGGTCAGATGAACGGAACAATATCGCATGGATATTTGATTGAAGATGGAGAAATTAAACATGCTGTCAAGGGAGTAGCATTCTCGGACAATTTCTACGAAGTTCTAAAAGGAAGACTCGATATGATAGCAAAAGAGCTTAAGCCTAGCATGAGAGTAGCATCGCCAATGGTAAGAGTCAAAGACTCTACAATAGCCGGTCTTTAGCCTTCTTCTCTAAACTCTTTTATAACATCGTTTAAAGAGACTAGAACATTTGTAGCATCTAAGACTTCTTTCAACCTTATTCTCTCTTTTCTTGTGTGGCATAGATAAAGCTCTCCAGGGCCCCAAACTACCACATCGGCTCCTATAGCACTCAAATTGAGAGCATCGGTCCAGGAAGGCATCGTTGTGTATTCTGCGTTGAGTCCTGCTTTTACAAGTGCCGTTTCAAGTAGTTTGTGCACAGTTTTTGAATACGTACCATCATAGACGTCAGTGAACTCTAAAAATACGTAATGAGGAGTTATTTTTGTGATGTAGGTTACGACATCTTTAGAACGGATTTCGGGTGGAAAGAACACCTCGATTCTAGCTTCACAATAATCGGGAATTACAAACTCGTCACTTCCACCTTTTAACATCTGAAGCGATGCTGTAACCCACTTGTTCTCAGAGATTTTTCTAAAGATATCTATGCAAAGCTCTATAGCATTTATACCCATGTGTGGATAAGCCCCGTGTGCACTAACACCCCTTGCTTTAAGTACAACCTCTAAACTCCCATAATGTGTTGATGCTATTTTGAGGGATGTGGGCTCCATTATAATGGCCATTTTTGGCCTATATTTTTTAATGAATTTCTTGGATCCTGTGCCACCTTCCTCCTCATCTTTGAAGAGAGCTATAGAGTATTTTAATTCATTAACGTATTTCAGCGAAGCTAGTATAGCAGCTACGCTGGCCTTATCATCACAACATCCAGTACCATAAATATATTCTCCATCAAAATGGAAGCCTGATTTTGGGGGTACGGTATCTAGATGTGCTGTTACAAGCAGGTCGGTATTCTCACCAATCAGTATGCCGAACTCATCTACTACAAACTTAATGCCAATTTTTTCAAGATATTCTGATACATATTCCACAATCCTTTCTTCCTTCCCAGAAGGCGATTCGATATTCACAAGATCCCTTAGCAAGCGAAATACAAATTCCTTATTGTCCATACCACTAACCTCATAAGTCCATCTCTTTTACGCTTATTTTAGGTTGTGATTGTATAAACTCTTCTAACACCTTTTCATTTACGAATTTGCCGATAGCTCCCCTACTAGTCACTATAAGCGCACCCATAGCGTTTGCGTATATGATGGAATCCTTTATACTCATGCCTTTTAGCAAATGATAATACGTTAATGCAGCCGCCCAAGCATCACCAGCACCGGTAGCATCTATGGCCCTTACTTTAAACGCTTCAGCGTATGTCGCCCTATCTCCTTCAACGACTATTGCTCCCTTGTTACCCATTTTTATCCATAGTTTTTTCTTATATTTTCTTAGTATATGCATAATACTCTTCGGATTTTCAGTCTCATAAAGTGTTTTAGCTTCGTCTAATGAGAGTGCGAGTATCGTAGCATACGGAAATATGCTCCTATATGTTTTTATGAGATCCTCTTTAGATCTCCAGACGTCCAACCTTACATTAAAGTCAAAAATTACCTCTAGCCCATGTTGGTATGAGAACTTCATTGCTTCGATTACCGCATTTCTTAAAGGAGGAACTGCGAGGGCCATTCCCGATACATATAATGCAGAAGCTTTTTCTAGGTAGTTAAAGTCTAGATCTTCCGCAGTAAACATAGTGTCCGCGGTGTTTGCCCAGGGGCTTCTGTAAAAGAAAAAGGATCTCTCCCCATCATCTCTTAATATCACAAATGCTAAAGATGTTCTTGCGTTTTTAATTTTAATTCCTGAAATATCTACGTTGTTTTCTTCTAAGATTCTTATCAACATTTTTCCAAATGCATCGTTTCCTACGGCTCCAAATCCACGAACATGACATCCTAATCGAGAAAGAATTACAGCGTAATTAAAAGGAGCGCCTCCGAGGTGAGCTTCAAATAACATACCTTCTTTATATGTTCCTGCGCTTCTTGGTATGATATCAACAAGGAGCTCGCCTATTGAAGCCACATTCATGACGGTCCCTCAACAACCTCATATATAGCATATGAAGTTGTGTTAACTACTTCCCTAACTAAACCTGTCTCTAAAAGAGCGCTTTTCCATTTTTCAATACTCATATAGCTGGTGTTTGAGATAATAAATTCATTTTCGAGATATGAGACGACAATATACCTTATGTTATACTTCTCCTTTAGATATATCAAGCTCTCTCGGGTGGGGTTCTTATAAAACTCCATTACGTCGCGACTTCTGTTTATTATTTCTGGGAGTGTGTTAATGCCTCTCCAAACGTACTCGTGATTCTGCCATCCAATAATCGTGGGATTTCCGGAGAATGAGGAAATCCTAGCAAAGTATTCGTACCCTATAATGTAGCCTCTGCCTTGTGGATCAAAACCGCATATTTCGACAAGAACTCCTCTGGGAAGTTTTCTGAGGATTTTTATTACAGCTTTGTCGTTAGGTTTGAGCACTCCGGAGCCGTCCAATGTAAAAGCATCTTTATCAAGTCCTTCCCATGCTAGTGGAGGATTCTTAATAGCGTATGCTGCTAGAGGAACGTACGCTACGGAAATTATTAAAACTGCTATAAAGATTGTCCTACAAGCCTTCCAGAGACCAATGTAGGGAGACTTTTTCGGAATTCTTTCTTCAAGCCTAAATATTAATATTGGGAGGGAGGATATAAGGAGCATCCAAGCTGTTTCGTAGAATTTGAAGACAGTATTGAACCTCTCGAAAATACCTCCGAGGAGATCGTCGATGTACACGAAGTCACACACAATAATTGTTAACAGTCCCACGAATATAATGGCCCTAAGGAATTTGTCTTCGTCTTTTCTTAGAGCGAAGTAGATGAGGATTACTGTTAAAAAATACATTGCGGCATATCGGGTAAGAAGCAGAGGTAGTGGGGCAAAGAGAGATATGGCTGACAGCTTAAGATGTGCTTTGGATCTTGAGGCAAGACCCATATAGCTATATGCTATGAGAACAAAAGGTAGAAGGATAGTGAGTATTGCGTATATGGGTGTTTTGGGCGGGATTGTATCGGTGGGGTGGATAATCCTTAACCCCAGCACCGCACCCGATATTATGGTTTTTAGGTAGGGTGAATAGAGGAGAAGAGATGCTAAAATCGAAATTATACCATAAAGAATTCCGAGAGCAAGAATTGTCAGAAGAGCAATTACCGGCCAGGACCATGTGAATAGAGGAATAAAAAATCCAAGATATGGTGCTAGAAACATCGTCTTGAGCTCTTTGTCTTTAAGATTATGAAGTAGCCACAAATATGTTACAATAAATGGCGAGGCCATGTAATTTGCGTGAAGTTCCTTCTGAAAGAAATCTACGATAGGCACATGGTGTGTTGTTCCTGGAATCAAATATGCCGGCGTGAGATGCCGTGTGCTATCGTATAAAAGGTGGTGATCCTCTATTCCCAAAATAAACTTCTTACCAAGATACTCTACGAAGAGAGCAAATGGATATATATTTACACCAAAGGTAATGAATACTGCAATTAATAAGGCTAATTTTTTGTTTTTAAGAAATTGTGTTGAAAAGCCATACGATGCGAGGAATAGTAATAGTAAAATGGACGCAGATACAACGTTAATTGCGTAGTCAGGATGTAAGAGAGAGATGAGAGAGAGCGAAGCAAAGCCATAGTGACCCCCATAGTAGTATGGCATGACACTTCCCGAAAACCAGGGATCTTCTAGAGGAAGCTTGGTAACTCTCATGGAGTTTGTGAATATTGCCATATCCATCCAGCATTCTGAGTAGTTGTAGTCGAGATTTGGGGACCACATGCGTAGTAAAAGGGAGACTAAAGCAACTATTATGAAAGCCATAATAAATGTAGTAAAACTTCTTGGTTCGAGTTTTTTCTGCGGTTTCCAGAGTGCTATTGGTAACGTTGTAGATATGTAAAGAATTGCAATTCTTGTGCTTAGACTAGCATCGACAAATCCGAAGATAAAGAGTGTGACGAGAATCGTGAACACATAAAGTGGCACAGAAACGTACAAGTTAAGTTTTTCGAGTGGTACAAACACATAATAGACAATTCCTCCCAAGAGCAATATGAAGAAATAGAGGCAAACCCTCAGTGGGAGAAGTGAATAAGAGTTTAAGGCAACATCTACAAGATAGCCTTCATACTGCCTTATTATTGCCCAAAAAATAAACGATGAAAAGAATACTATTGCTAACTTAAACATAAGACTCCTAGCCATTTTCAGGAACATTTTCATCACTTTAGAAAGTTTATTTCTCCCTCAATTAATATTCCCAAGTCTTTTTCATATCTAAAGTCACTAATGTGCTCTACGAGCCCAAAATCCTCTGAATATACGATAAAATCGGTTCTACCGTAATCTTCATAGACTCCTACGAGCTCTCCTCTAAAGCTTTCGAGGGCGTCCGATCGGTAAAAGGTGATGTAGGCTCTATGTGGCTTCTCTAGAAGCATATCAATAAAAGGTATAAGAGCATAGAACGTAGAAAACCTGATTTTATTATACATATGATGGTAAATGGGCTCGGACTTTTTTATAGACTCCGTTTGGGATATAATTGTATTAAATATTATACTCTCCTTCGTAGAGAGTATGCTTAGAGTATCAGAGTATATTAGAGACAAAAGGCCCTTATCAAGCAAAACGTAGTTACCAGGAGCGCTTTTAGTGGAATAAACAAACATGTTTAAGTCATTTCTCTTTTCGAGAATCCTCTCATACAAATATGGCTTGACCCATTCCAATGCCGTCTCCTGTGCAAAAATAATAAGTATCGAGCCAGGAGTTGCAAAGTCGGCGAATTTGTGTGTAAGATCTACAAAAAATTCTTTTGAAAAATTACTCTCTGAAATGCCTAGAAGAAGCACTGAGTGAATAAGGCTCTGAAGAAAAGCGTGAATATCGTGTGATGATATCTTTAGGGACTCTTCTTCGAGGAGTCCTTCAACCAGTCTCAAGTAGGGAGAAATTACTGCCTGGAAGTTTTCTTCACTTGGAGGCCTGTCAATGCAGGAACAATACTTAGCCAATTCTACTATCAACTTTTTATTTTTTATATTGACCTTATCCTGAAGCTCCTTTGCAAATGAAACGGCGCTAACGTTGTGTTTCTTTTCTATGATCCTATACATTTGAAGGATGTTGGGTAGTAAGTTCTCCATTGTCTAAGCCTCCTCTAGTTTCCAGGAAAAGTGCTAAATTTGTCGAGGGATATTGTGTTCTTGAATTCTGTAGTACTAAAACACATTTTATGATTCTTTTTGATACATATCAATCTACATGTTATTAAATTGATTTAAAAAATTTTATAAAACATCGTCAATAGAGCCCGCCTAAATAAGTCTGAAAATGGGTATCTATAGGGCCATGTCATCGGAAGAAAGATGCAGAATAAATTTTAGAAAAGAAAAGTTATTTCTCTCTGGAGTGGTCGGAGGCCATTTTTTCTGCAAGCTTTCTTCTTATTTTGTCGAATATCTCGTCAGGAACACCAAAATATATGGCCTCAGCTGGGCACATAGCCTCACATGCAGGTCTTAAACCACTCTCTCTGAGCTCATAACATCCAGTACACTTTACTACGACTTTATTGATAGTGTCCAAGTCTATAGCTCCAAATGGACACGATACTATGCACATGAGACACCCTATGCATTTAGACTCATCAAGAACTACAAAACCGTCATCGTCACGATATAGAGCTTCTTCTGGACATATACGAATACACGGTGCCTTTTCACAGTGTCTACATCCTACAGGCACCGGTATTCCTCCCTGAACCCTGTACAGATGAACCCGAGGAGTGCCGTGAATTACTCCACATACTCTTTCGCATGTTTCACAACCTATACAGCTCATGTAGTCATAATGAAGTTTATACTTCATTGCCAATCCCTCATAGGCTCTTAAGGTATCTATCTACATGCATCGCAGCCTTAAGGCCAGCTTCTATGGCACGGCCTACAAATGAAGGACCTGTTACTACGTCTCCTGCAGCAAAGACTCCTTTCGAGCTTGTTTCGAAATTTGGACTTACGAGGATGCTACCGTATTTTTTGTCTACTTTTACTCCTATCTTCTCTATGCCGGGTGGAGGTGTTGAAGACTCACCAGTTGCAAAGATGACGAAATCAACATCAAGATCATATTCCGAACCTTCGATGGGTACTGGTCTTGGCCTACCGGTTCCAGTATCTTCTAATCGATTCTTTACCAATGTAATAGACTCTACCCTATTATTTCCGTTTATTTTTAGTGGCGAAACGAGCTCTGTCCAGATAATACCTTCTCTAATGGCCTCGATAATTTCGAACCTTCCAGCAGGAGCCTCGTTAATAGTTCTTCTATAGAGAAGATATACTTCAACAGCACCATTATCTAGTGCAGTTAGTGCAGCATCTACAGCAGAATGACCTGCACCAATTACAGCAACCTTTTTACCAGAAACATCAATAGCATGGTCTTTCTCAGCCAAACCCAGCTCGTATGTTTTCCACCTAAATAGAAAGTCTAGTGCTGAATAAACCCCGCTAAGATTACTTCCAGGAAGAGATGGTATCTTCGACCTCCAGATTCCTGTTGCGACAAGGATTGCATTGTACTCTTTTACCAAGTCCTTTAGATTCACCTTGTTTTCAACGAAGTCATCCCCCTCATCATGACCGTCCTCGACTACAACTTTCGTTTTTAGAACAAATTTGACACCGTACTCTTCTTCCAGTGTTTTACATCCATCGATGACGTGCTGAGGGCGGATACGCCTTGATGGAATTGCAAAGACCATTAGCCCTCCGGGGAGTGGGAGCTTCTCGTAGATAGTAACATCATGACCTTTACAAACTAAAAATCCTGCTGCAGCCAGCCCAGCTGGGCCGGCTCCAATAATAGCAACCCTATGCCCGCTTTTACGAATTTTGTCAGGTTTACATAAAAATGCAAAGTTCATTACCATTCATACGCACCCTCAGCGCTTTTTAGTATTCTGCAGTCCTTACAAAGTGGAACGTATTCTTTGGATCGTCCTCCGAGCTTTTTAATGATTCGTAGTATTTCTTTCTTCGTTATTCCTGTAGGTTTCCCACATTCAGCACACGGCATTATCTCAAACTCTAGTTCGACAGTTCCTGTGCTTAAGGGCCTTTCTACGACTTCTATAGCGTTTTCTGGGCATATGGATATACATACAGGGATTCCAAGACAAAAATCACATTTTTGAGGATCAAATATCAGTTTTCTAACAAATCCTTCGTCCTGGACATAAATGGCCTCTTTGGGACACTTCAACGCACAAGCACCACATCCCGTACACTTCTCTGGGTCTATGGAAATTGACCTTAGGACTTCCTCCACGTTATACACCTCCAAAGGCCCTCAGTAATGCTATCTTCTCCGCAACCTTTTTGCGTTTATGCTCGCTAATTACTTTTGGCTCAACGACCTTTATAGCATTTGTAGGACATGCTGTGACACAGGCAGGTGGTAATCCCTCCTTGCGTCTACTTGCACACATGTCACATTTAATAATAACGCCTTTAAGGACGTCTAGGGAAATCGCTCCGAAGGGGCATGCAGTTGCACACATCAAACAGCCAATACACTTAGAGTCATCCAAGACAACGAAATCTTCCTCATCACGATATAAGGCCCTTTCCGGACAAACCCGAATACACGGTGCCTTTTCACAGTGTCTACAAATTACAGGGATTGATATTCCACGATCGTAAAACTCGTAGACATATACTCTATTAGTCTGATTATAATACTCACACGCAACCTCACAAGCTTTACAACCTATGCATTTATCATATTCTACAAGGACCTTTAGTTTCAATCCCAACACCTCTTTTAGGATATTTTCTCAACCCTACATGCTGCAACTTTTAGTTCAGGTATCTTAGCTTCAGGATCCAAGGCAGTATTGGTGAGGATGTTCGCTCCCCAATGCCATGGGACAGCAATAGTACCTTCGACAATATTTTTCGTGACAAAGGCTTTACACTCATAAGATCCACGACGAGTTATTATTCTGATTTTATCTCCAGTTTTTATTCCCAATTTTTCTGCATCTTTGTCATTAATCTCTGCAAAGGGCTCTTTCCAGCGTTTTTCAAGAAGTGGAGATCTTTTACTCATTGTTCTAGTATGGAATTGTCCCACAACACGTACAGTGGTAAGTATAAATGGATAATCCTTGTCGGGGTTTTCTGCTGGTCCTCTAAGTTCTACGGGGATAAGATAGCCTTTACCATTCTTCGTGGGAAAGACATCTACGTGGAGTCTAGGAGTTCCTGGATGGTCTTCGCTGGGGCATGGCCATTGAAGTCCGTAGATATTAGCCTTTAGTCTCTCTGGTGTTATGCCTCTATATTGTGGCACTAGAGCATTGATTTCTCTTAAGACATCCTCAGGACCTGAGTATTCAAACCCTTTAAGATCCAAGGCCTTGGCAATATCCTTCAGTATATACCAATCAGGTCTTGCTTCTCCTGGAGGCTCCAATGCCTTGAATGTCCATTGTACTCTTCTCTCAGATGCAGTGAATGATCCTTCCTTTTCAGCAAAAGCTGCTGCTGGGAGGATGACATCTGCAAGCTCTGCAGTTTCGGTTATGAATAGATCTTGTACAACAAGGAATTCAGAGTTTTGAAGCGACTTTATGACGTGATTGATATCGGGATCGCTTATTACAGGATTCTCTCCCATTATATACAAACCAGCAACTTTTCCGTTGCTAAGGCCTTCAATCATTTCTGGGATTGTTAGACCGACTTCTGATGGAAGTTTTACTCCCCAATGATCTTCGAAAACTTTTCTCCTCTCAGCATCTCCTACTTTTGCGTAGCCTGGCAAAACGTTCGGTAGCGCGCCCATATCACAGGCTCCTTGCACATTTGCTTGGCCACGCATTGGGAATAGCCCAGTACCCTCTTTGCCTACGTAGCCACAGATAAGAGCAATATTAGAAAGGGCTACTATTAGGTCTGTACCATTTATATGCTGTGTAGCTCCCATACCCCACATTATTATTCCACGACCAGCCTGAGCAAAAGTCCTGGCAGCATCTCTTATGAGGTCTGCATCAACACCCGTTATTTTTTCTACGTTCTCCGGAGAGTACTTCATTACGTGGTCTGCGAGTTGTTCAAACCCTATTAGGCGGTCGTTCACAAAAGTATCATCATAAAGGTTTTCGGAAATTATGACGTTCATTATTGCATTTGCTAGCGCTACGTCGCTACCTGGTATTAACCTAAGGACATAATCAGCAAACCAACCACTTTTTGTTCTTCTAGGGTCAACAAGGATTATTCTTGCACCATTGTCTTTTGCAGCAAGGATGTATTTCATAACGACAGGATGGGTCTCGGCGGGGTTGTACCCCCAAATCATTATTGCGTTTGCCTTCGGAATATCAAGATATGATCCAGACTGGGCAGCAGCACCTACGGTCTTTGCTAGACCTACAACAGTAGAAGCGTGGCATAATCGTGCACAATGATCTACGTTATTTGTGCCCAGCATTCTAGCAATTTTTTGCATTAGAAAGTTCTCTTCGTTAGTACATTTAGCGCTCGAAATAAATCCTAGTGAGTCAGGTCCGTGTTTCTTAACTATTTCCTTGATGTTTTTTGAGACAATTTCTATTGCTTTTTTCCAAGATATCTCAGAAAATTTTCCTCTATCTGATACTTTAAGGGGAGTTTTGAGCCTATCCCTACTTAGCACATAATCAAGAGAGGCAAGCCCCTTTGGACAGAGACTTCCTTGATTGACTGTAGGAATATCTCTTACGAATTCTAGTTTGATCCTATTACCATTTTTTATGGCATAAATTCTACAGCCAAAACCACAGTATGGGCAGACTATGGATATTTTCTCCACATTATTCATTCTTTTTCACCTTTTGGTTTGAATTTGTAAAAGATAAAGGTAACGATAAGGAAGTAGATCGAGATTATTACTGGAGATACATAGTTTGGAACTCCAATCCATGTAAAAGCCGCTGCGATTAAATATGCAATTCCTGGCATTACTAGTGTGAATATTGCTATTATCGTGAGGAGTTCTGCCAACTCCTTGAGAGCTGCTTTGTAATCGTCTGGTGTCGAAAGGTACCAATAGTAAAATGAAACAAAGACCAAAGCTCCGACTCCGTTTCCTAGAGTAACGAAGAAGATGTTCCTCATTATATCAATCCATGTAATGCTTGAATCAAGGAATGTCCCTACAGTAAGCATCCACATATTTGCTATACTGTGTTCGAATCCTATCGTAACGAAAGCGAATATGGGGAACCATATAGCGAGTATTTTGCCAGCGTGATCCTTAGCTCTTGCAGCGAGCCATATAGCAATGTTTACTAGCCAGTTACAACCAACTCCTAACCAAAATAATTGCCATATGCTATAATTAACTTTTGTGGAGGAGATAGCCACACTGAGATCGGCGAGAGAGGCTTTAAGGAAAATACCAGTACCATAAACAGCCATAAATGCCATAAAAACTGAGCCTATAAAGTTTCCTGTATAGCTTCCAATCCAATTGTAAAGGATGTGTTCAATCCTAGCAGTCCTGCTGAACTTTGAATAAGCGCCTACCGAGACGTTACCTGTCCATAGTTCTGCGCCACCAATAACTACCATAATGAGCCCTACTGGGAAAACGACTCCTAACAAAATCTTAAACACTGAGAAGTTCGGTGATGAACCATATGGAGAAAATGAGACTGCACTTATGAGAGCTAACATAAAACCAAACGCTATATATGCGCCTGCCGCGAACCCTGCCAAGACAAGTCTTGACGGTGTAAGCATTGACTTAAGCTTGCCAGTCCTTGAAAGGGCACTTACTGTATCCGGCACATTATAAGGATCATTATTATGGTTATTGTTGACCATGATCTCCCACCTTTCGCGTTAGATTCCTATGCTCTCGAATAAAAGAATGTTATATTTAAATATATAGGCTCTGTGATCTGTTGTGTCAAAAGACACGTGTGTTAGTGCCTTACAGAACAGAATCTATTGTCAAATGCTGTCAAAGAGCTTGATAAGTCCAGACAGCGCGTTTTTATACTAACCTACGTTTTATAAGAATTGAGAGATACCAGAAGAAAATAGATCGAAACGTTTAAATAACTGTAGAGGGCAATCTCAAAACGCATATACCCAACGCTCTTTGGAGAGATTTGCTCTAGTGAGGGTAACTATAATGCCATATGGAGTCCCGGGTGGTAGGGGAGGCCCTTGGAAGGGTTTTATGGGGCAGTACCTGCCGCTAATTATTTTAAAAATAATTAAAGAGAAGAATGAAGTTCATGGATACGAGATATCAAAAATTGTTGAGGATTTATTTGAATCTCCTTTACCACCGGGTATGATCTATATGTACTTAAGAAGGATGGAGTCTCGAGGGTTAATAATTTCTCAATGGGACTATAATTCGAGTCCACCGAGGAGAGTCTATACGGTTACCCCATTGGGCGAATCCTATTTTGAGGCTTCCAAAAGGTTTTTAGGAGTCCTTAAGAAGGTGCTCGATTATCTTTGCGAAGAATGTTAGAAAGGTTTACGTTGTTTTCGTCTGTAATCGACTCTTTTTGATATAAAAGAAGAAGTGCTATAACCTTTTGAAGACAATATATATCTTTTAGGAGGAACTATATGAAAAAGAAATATGTGCTTATCACCGGAGGAAGCAGGGGAATTGGAAGAACTACAGCGCTTAGGTTTGTTCGGGAGGGTTATAGGGGGTGATTATAACCTATAAAGAAAACAAAAAAACTTGCAGAAGATGTTGTGGATAAAACAAAGACATTGGGAGCACCATTTGCACTTGAGGTAGAGGTGGACGTGACAAAGCTGGAGAGTATTAAGAAAGCCAAAGAAAGGATCGAGGATCTTGTGTCGTATATCAATGTGCTTGTAAATAATGCAGGAATAGTTCTTAGAGGTACAATAGAGGAAATAACGTTAGAGGATTGGGAAAAGGTAATTAGGGTTAACCTTACTGGCCCGTTTTTAGTGATAAAAGAGTTTTTAGATCTTCTTTTAAGAGCTCCGTGGGCAAAGAAAGAGAGTAAAGGAATTACATCCCTTAAGAATTATACTTAATCCAGAAGACGTTGCTGAGGCAATACTATTTTTGACAGATCCGGAGAAGTCACAGGGGATAACTGGACACACTCTTTCCGTAAATGCTGGGAGATATACGTAATGCACAAATACGCTCAATACTACTAGATATTATATAAGTAGTCTGAAAGAAATGTAAATTGCGTAAATTAAAAACCCAGTGAGATACAGGTGTATAGTATGAAGAGCATGTTAAGACTCCCAATAATCTCAGACAAGCCTGGTATACTTATTAGGATCACGGCAGATGAGGAAACTATAAGCGAGTTTTTTGTAATCCTCTTTAGAGATCTAGGACTCCCACCTAGGTTACAGATAGATCTCTCACAGGATAGCGATCATAAACACACGATATATGCATTTATAAAATTTGAGAGTCAGGATCTGCTTGAAATGGTAGTTAAAGATTTGGAGAAGGTCTTAAAGGGAATCCCAAATATTTCGTGGGATATAGTGCCATTGAAAGAATATGGCATGTACTACGCAGTAGAGGAAATTCCTGCATTTTCTATAGAGAATCTTGACGAGCCTTTAGTAATGATAAGCCTAAGCAGGTTTGTGAGAGCTTTTGAAATGATGTATAAATGTATGGGTACTGGGAGTTACGTGATTATATATCAGTTAGGAAAGGAAAGCGGGAGATGGATTGCAGAAAAACATGAAAAGGCTGCTAGAATCCTAGTAGAACAAAGAAGAATAAAAGATCTGATAGAATTGTTATTTAAAGCCTTAGCACATCTAAGAAATGTTCCAAAAAGTGAAGTAGTTCAAGAGAGGAACAAGATAAAAGTGACTTTCAAGAAGGATGAGTACTTTGAGGCTATAATGCACCTTGTTACGCGATTTGCGTATGGAATTGTTGTAGGGCTTTTTGAGGGTCTTGGCCATACAACAGTCACGGAGGTCGATGTTGAGGGTGCCGGTGGTATTAAAGAAGTAAATGTAGTTATAGACTCCGAAAAATGGAGGATAGTAATCTCTTCTGAGCAATAGATCCTCAAACTATTCATCATATTTGATTTTGGAGAGTTGAGGAAGAGTGAACACCCTTCTTATTAAGAGTGGAAATGTTTACGCCCCTAAACCATTAGGGAAGAAGGACGTATTAATAATAGGAGAAAAAATAGCTGCTATTAATAGCGAAATATCTGAAGATGACGTCTTCAAGGTTTTTAGGCAAGTTAAGATTATAGACGCCTCAGATCACTACGTTATCCCGGGGTTTATAGACCAGCACGTGCATATTCACGGCGCAGGAGGGGAGGGAGGACCGCAATATAGAACGCCTCCAATACAGCTTAGTACTTTAATAAAATCCGGAATAACATCCGTCGTGGGCCTTTTAGGCACAGATGGAATTACGAGATCTCTCAGAGAACTCTTAATGAAGGCCAGAAGTTTAGAGGCGGAAGGAATAAGCGCGTGGATATATACGGGATCATATCAAGTACCTTCTCCTACAATTACGGGGAGTGTACTTACAGATATTATGCTAATAGACAAAGTGATAGGGGTAAAAATATCGCTATCAGATCACAGATCATCGCATCCGACTGTTGAAGAAATAAGGAGAATAGCTTCAGATGCGAGGGTTGCGGGAATACTTTCTGGGAAGGCAGGGGTTGTCCATATCCATATGGGAAGTGAGAAGCCTGGGTTAAGGCCTATCTTGGAGGCAATAGAGGATACCGATATTCCTATAGAACAGTTTGCGCCGACACATATTAATAGGTGTAGGGAGCTCTTCGAAGAGGCCATTGAGTTTGGAAAGATGGGAGGTTACGTGGACATAACTGCTGGAGTAAGGTCATTGAAGCCGAGTGAGGCTATCAAAGAGATGCTCTCCCGTGGCGTCCCTTTAGATAGGATTACTATGAGTAGCGATGGGAATGGAAGTATGCCAAAGTTTAATGAGAGAAAAGAGCTTGTAAAAGTTTCAATAGCACCTGTGGATTCCATACTCAAAGAATTTAGAGATCTCGTTATCAGAGAGAAAGTTAAAATGGAAGATGCCATAAGAATAGTGTCCACAAATGTGGCGAGACATTTAAAGCTTCGTTCTAAGGGAGAGCTATCGGAGGGCAAAGATGCAGACATTTTGATTGTGACTAAGGATAGTTTGGGATTAAGATATGTAATTGCTAGAGGAGAAGTAATGATGGAAGATGGGAAAGTTGTGCGATATGGAACATTTGAGCATGTGTAAAGAGAATTATCGATAATTGTTCACAATGTAATATCCACTGGCATAAGTTAAGCATGGTGCTAGCTTCTTCACAAGGTCTGGTCTTTCTAATATGTCTAGTAACCGTTTTTCGTGGGCTTTAAGGCTCTTGAAAAGCCAGAGAGGATACTGCCTTAATTTTTTACCAAATAAGAGTCCCTCTTTTTCACAAAAATCTTTGAAGTCTTCAGCAGAGGCTTTTCCTTTGGTTAGAGCGACCTTATAAAGATCCCAAAGAGTCGGACGTCTAGTCCACGATACCTTTAGGAAATGCATCCCACAACAGTCTACATCGTTGGGCACATGAAAACTAAAGAGACCCTCCTTACAAGTGGCGAGGTGAACTCTATACTTCTTAGCATACTTGTTAAGCGCTTCCATAACTTTTATTTTGTATTCAAGCGGAGGGTGTACAAGGGGACTTTCCTCAACTGGGGTTCTTGGGAGGTATGAGTCCCAGGGTACTTCGTATATAGAAGAATACTTCGATAACATCTTTTTGTAGAAGTCAAACACAGCTTTTTCTATTCTAAGAAACTCTACGGTCACCATTCTTGCTCCAGCATTGGAAATTTCTTCAAAAAATGCGTCAATATCTCTATCGCTTATTCCTGGAATGAATGGTTGAAGTCTTACTAGTGTTGGGATATCTCTATCGCTAGCTTTTCTAACAAAGTTTAGCCTATCTTCAACGGAGGGTGCATGTGGCTCTAGCACTCTTATTTCGTCGGTTTTTGGCAGTGCGTTTATGCTAACTTGTAAAACGAGAAGGCCTTCATTGGCTAATGATTTTAGCATCTCAAAATGTTTATGCGAAGGTACAAGCTTCGTGTTCACTATTATAGGTATCCTATTTTTGTATGCAACTTTTAGAACTTTCAGCGTAATCTTAGCTGGAGGTTGAAATGGGTCGCTAAGGGCTGAGATTCTAATCGGAATTACAGGTAAGCCTTTCTGAATAATTTTTGCATATTCTTTAAGAAGTCTCAGTACTTCGAAAATTGCCTTAGGTTGCCCATGCGGGCCACGATACCATCTTGCATAACAGTAAACGCAACCAACATTACACGTACTAAAGACTTCTCCTCTAACTACACTATGGCATAGTGCGCTTACTCTGCTGCTTGTTCCAATTGTAAAGTATTCCAGTCTAACCATCGCATCAGATATTTTATCTTGTTATTTTATCTATTGTGTAAGTTTTAGATCACAACACTTTTAAATAGAGAATCAAACACTTTATATATGTCCGAAACATACGTTTCATTTAAGAAACGATTGTTTACATAACGGCGACCAACTTTGTGATCTACACACTCATAAAAATTAAATTATAGTCCTTATTTCGTCGAGATTTAATTCATAGCAGTTTTAACACACATTTAATCAAAAATCCTTACTCATCGTTTCTGAATATCACTTACTATGGCGACTTTGCCTAAGACATCACCTTGATTGTAGTCAAAACAGTGGCGCCCCCATTTGCGGCAAAATATAAAGATGGAGAGAAAGGATAATTTATAATAAAGTTAAGTAAATCTGTCTAGAGGTTTAGGCATGAGAACGTATATAGGCAAAGGTGCTGGTGCCCACATAGAAATGAAACTGCTGGGGGCAAGAAGATACGTCTTGGTGTGTTCCCCATATATTAGTCCGGATTATGCGTCAAAAATTGTGTCTTTAGCGAGTAATAACGTAGCAATAAGACTCATCACTAGCAATTCTCAAGATCCCTACCAGCAACAGAGTCTGAAAATATTAAAGGAGGCAATAACCCCGCCTAGGGGCCTATTTACTTTCAGAAAAAGAAAGAACTGGAAGAGAATCCCGTTGGAACTCATGATAATCAATGAGAAGCTTGTGCACGCAAAAATATATGTAATTGATGGCGAATACGCCGTTGTAGGGTCAGCAAACATGACAAAGAATGGATTTTGGGACAACATCGAGTATATCATGATTTTTGAGGGAGATGAGGCACAAAAAATAGAAGATGATTTCCAAACTTTGTGGCGCGTCTATATTCAACACTATAGGGACTATATTCAGCTATTTGAGTATGAGGAGCCCATAACTCCGGAGAGAAGTGTTTTTGGAAAGATAGTGGGGAAGATTTTCGCTCGAGACTAAGCTTCTATGTAGCCCTCAAACATCTCCTTAGTGCCTTTAACATCTTCTGAGGTAATTCTTATGTCGATTATATTTTCGATTTTTATTATAAGTACAGCCTCGTCCTCCTTTATTACGAGTCTTATATCGTCAGGGTCATTTTCCTCAAGCTTCCTTATTGCGTACTCTATCCTTTCCTTTTGTGTGGATATTTGATCATCTACAATTGAAGCGGCGTGTTCCACATCTATTTCTTTAATCCTCATACGGTTTTTGATTATTTCAATCAAGTCCTCTTTTGGAATCTTTATTTTATATATCTCCATAAACTCTCATCCCCCAATATCTTCTCACTCCTGTCTGCTCCTTTTACACTCTTCGAGATCTTTTGCGACTTTGTCTATGATAGGAATAAACAGCACTCCAAAGAATCCTGTGAGTAGAAACACAACACTTAGGGTCCAAAGCATATAGAAAATTGAGCTAGCTATGGCTGATGCTATAAACAAAAAGACAATCCCTAGAATGCTCAGAGCCACCGAAGTCCCAAAAATTATGTTAAGAGTACTTTTCGAAGATTGTTCGTTGGTCATGTCCTCACCTTTATCTGAATTTTTGGTTAGTATATAGCTATTTGACATTTAGCCTTTGACCTCGTGATTTTTGTGATGCCCCTTTCCAGGACATCCCTCATCTTCAAAGTCTTGAAGAACTCCCCTCGTAATGTCCTCAATAAGATCTTTCAAAGAGTTCTTTGTCGCCTTACAAATTCTTATTCCCGCACTTTTTAGCATATTCAAAGCCCCAAAGCCTATATTAGTAACAACTACAACATCAACACCCTCTTTGATTGCCATATCGCTTGCTCTGATTCCTTGCTCTCGCATATTTGGAACGAACCTTACAGTATAGCCATCATCTTCTATTGTTACTACTGCAAAATATGGAGACCTTCCAAAGTGCTCTGATATTTTTGCATCCTCTGCGGGAGAAGTTACTGGGACGAGAATTTTCATAGGACTCACCCTATAACCTAATTTATTGTAGCTGCTTTAAATTAGTTTGGTATTGCAAAGATTGTGTGTTAGCATTACTTCTGTTTGCAATATTAGAAAGCAAAGAAGTGCAAGAACAAAGTTACCAGAATGTCTTTGATAAAACTAATTTATGGCGCACTCATTATACTAACAAGTGATCATTATGTTTTTCAAAGGGTTTAAAATTATTAGAAAAACAGAGGAATCTGAGGTTTCCAACAAAAACATTCCTGGAGACTTATTAGAAAAGCTTAGGATTGCAGAGAAGGTGCTGAAGGAAATCAAAGTAAGGGGCTACGACGTTGACTTAATAAGCAGTGGTGTTGCACAAAGACTCAGAATAAGTAAAGATGGGAAGAAACTCATAGTATTCGTAGACTTTAGCGGTGCAAATCCTCACTGTCTATTTTGCAAAGTGCTAGAGGAAAGTTTATGGAAGGATTTTATCTCAAGGGCCAGAGAAACGCTTAAAAAAGAAGGTTTTGAGGAGGTAATCTTTGTAGATCTGCTTACTGGAGGAGAAGTTTTTAAGGAATAAAGAAGAGCATTCTCATTCCTTTAGGAGCTTATATCTTTCATATATTAGCTCGACACGATCGCCGTTCATTATAAATTTGGCAGGGATTTTTCTTCCATACTGTATCGTATAACAGTGCACTACGTCATCTTCTACTGTTTCGGGGACAAGTATTGTAGGGTATCCAGAATATTTTCTTCTACTTTCTAGGATTATGAAACCTCCCTCGATTCTGACCTTAAAGGCTATAGTCGACTTGTATGACTTGTATGTACCCTCCAGTTTCTTTAGAATTCTTTCAAACCTTATGAACGGCAGGTTTTCCGGACTTTTATTTGAGAGGGCCATAAGAGCGTACATCCCTATTTGAGATAGCGGATAACCTGATGCGTTTGCGAGAATTACTACGCCTAGATTCTTTTCGGGTACAAATCCCATATACGCTGTGTAAACGAGCACAGAGCCGCTATGTCCTATAAGGGTTCCTATTGGAAACTGCGGATATATTGATAAGCCGTACCCATAAGATTCCTCGCCAAATATCTCATATCGAAGCCTTATACGTGGCTTAAACATCTCACGTAATAACTCCTTTGAAAGAATCTCTGTACCGTTGAATGTGCCCTCGTTCAGATACATTAAGACGTACTTGCTGAGATCTACCACATTGCTTAAAATGCCACCGTCTGCACTTATTCCATATGGAAACTCTCCACGTGAAAGCTTATTATCCTTGTAAACGTATGGCGTTGCAACGTTAGGGTCTTTTTCGACATCTTCACGTGAGAAGTATGTTCTATCCATGCCTAATGGCTCAAGTATATATTTTTTGACAAATTCTTCGTATGGTACTCCAGAGACTTTTGAAACTATCTTACCAAGAATAACGTAGCCCTCGTTTAGATAAAAGAACTCCTCGCCCGGCCTAGCTACAGCCCAATTTTCAGAGCCTTTCATAAATGTAATAATATCTTCGGGCGTGGCAAATGGAACTATTTGACCTTCACTATATGCGACGGCGTCTATTAAGGCCTCTGCATATGCTAAGGCTGGAATACCAGAGCTGTGTGTTAGTAAATGCCATATTCTGATTCTTTCTCCCTTTGGTCTGACGTCTATATCTACGTATTTGTCTATGAAATCATCAACGCTGATTTTTCCCATTTCAACAAGCTTCATTATAGATAGTGCAGTAAAACTCTTCGTTACTGAGCCTATACCATATATCGTTTCTTCAGTGGCAGGTTTTCCATATTCTACATCTCTGAATCCAAATCCCTTAGAGTAAAGTACCCCTCCATCTTTAATTAGAGAAATGCTTAATCCAGGAATGCCAGATTCTTTCATCTTTTCTAAAATAAAGGTTTCGATAGTTTCTACAGCGTGTTTCATAATAATGCCCTCGCCTTAATGTCCTCATGAAACTTTTCAAAGTCAATTTTGCAAATCTAGCTAATTAATATTTGCGTTTTTGACCTTTTGGTAACATTTATAGGGAACTATTGAAAATAACATTACTAGAAAACAACCTCTTCTAGACGGCATTGTATCTTTGGATGAGGGGGTACGCGCAATGCCGCTTAGACGTTTAGGGGCAGTCATATTAGTTTCTGTTTTGTTAATGTTAGTAGTTGCCTCGTTGTCTTATGGGACTTCTGAAATGTTATATAAAAAGGCAAAAGAAGACATCATTGGGATCATCAAGAATGCAGACCCTGACATTGTTGGATATTTTTATACCTCAAAGGATTTAAAAAACGCTAGTCACGTGTGGATTTTTGGAATATATCTGACATTTCCAATAATGCATCCAGCGGACGAATACTTAGGAGCTCTTTATGAAGCAAAAATAGGAAATATGAGTGCATATTTGTATATGACGTATTCTCCACGCATCGTGGAGGGTTTAGAACCAGGAGGGTATTATCTTATAGGAAACCCTGAAGAAATTGCTGAAAACGTAGAAATAACTCTTATTTGGGATGTTAACTCAACGACACTAGCGAAAAATATATCTCTAGAGAATTATCCCAAAAATTATGCTGATGATTACGTTCTTAACAATATCACGGCTAGCTATGGCTTACCAATCATACTTTTGCCAATACCTCCAAACGACAGAACATCACTCTTGAGGATCATGTACAACCTAGCAGAGCAAAACATAGCGCCTGAGGTTCTTGTGCTTGAAGTCTCGCTTGACAATGTACTAGATTTTCCAGGAATTCTCTCCTCTGATGGTGTTGACTCATATGCGTGGCATCTTGAAATAGTTGCCAAGGAGTATGGGATGAGAGATTACTATCCAGGTCTATTTTTATCGAAAAAGATTTTTGTTGAACACCCTATTGAGGACTTCAACGTGGAGTCCACAGTATTGGGGAACATTCAAAAAGAGGAGGGCCATTACAGAACGCTGCTTATAGTTTCTGGTGTGCTTTTAGTGATCATCGCTATTGGGGGATCGTTTGGACTGAGGAGGATATTGAGAAGTCTTTCGGAAGAGCATCTGGTAGCATATTTTCTGGCAATCTTAATTTTACTTGTTTTGATTTCGATTTACACTATAGGGCCAATGGGTTATAAAATTCTAAGTAAAATGGAGGAATTCTTTGGAAGTACTGTCACCATCTATGAGGCCTTAGTGGAAGCTGCAGTCATTATAGCGGCGTATGGTGCACTTACGATTTTGCTTTTTGAAAGAAAAATGTCAAAAAGAGTTCACGTAAAGTGAAGATATTAAAGAGTAGTTCTCTCGAAGAGTATCATCGCAATTCCAAGGAAAATTACTGCTAGGATTGATAGAGCGCCTATGTCAAACCACACGCTAAACTTAGACACTCCTATGAGGAAATACCTGCATGCATCCACAGCGTATGTCAGAGGATCAATGTAAGAGAGATATTTCATCCAGTTTGGCATAGTGTCTATAGGATAAAAAGCGCCGCTGAGAAATAGTAGGGGCATCATAATAAAGTTGATAATTACTTGGAAGCCCTCCTGGCTACCCATTTTTAGTGCCATGGAGATTCCTACGCTAGCAAACGTTATTGAAAGTAAGATTCCTACTAGTATTGCAGGGACAATCCCGCTAAGTTTTAGGCTAGTTGTAAGAGGGATTGAGATCAAGAGAATTACAAGTCCTTGAAGTGATACTACAAGAGAATCTCCGAATACTCTACCAGCAAGCCCCTCTGCTCTCGAAGATGGTGCTACGAGAAGCTCTTTGAGAAATCCAAACTGTTTATCCCACAAAATGCTTATACCGCTCATGGAGCTGCCCATGAACACTGACATAGCGAATACTCCCGGAACTAAGTACGATAAGTAGTCTACCCCACCAAATATCATTTTGGCATAAGGAAAGTCGAATACTTTACTCCATCCCATTCCGAAGAATATTAGCCAGATAATAGGCATAAAGATAGCGCCTATAATCCTTGATCTAGATCTTAAAAACCTCTTCACTTGCCTGTAAACCATTGTGAAAAAAGCGTCCAAGGCGCTCACCTCCTAGAAAACCTCCTCAATCCATGAAAAGTAGCCCCATTCGATTGATTTTCCGAATCTCTTAAGTCTCGACCTGTAAGGTGTATAAATACATCGTTTAGCGAGGGCTTTTTGTAGTTGATTTCCACAATCTTTAAACCCAGCTTCTGAACTTCCTCGAATAGCATCGGAATAGCCTTTGATGCATCCTTGGTTATAATTTCTAATCTGCCATCTTTAAGAATCCTGTAGGTTTTTGCAAATGGAATCTTGAATTTTGAGAGATCGTTGAATGGTTTATCAAATTTTACATATATCACATCACTACCTACGAGACGTTTTAGAGATTCTGGAGATCCCTCTACAATGATTTTTCCGTGATCTATTATTGAAATTCTATCCGCCAGGAGTTCTGCTTCATCCATATAGTGAGTGGTTAGGAAAATTGTTATGTCGTGCTCTCTCTTAATTTCTCGTATATAGTCCCATATTTTTACTCTGGTTTGAGGATCAAGACCTATTGTTGGCTCGTCTAGGAAAAGTATTTCTGGAAGATGCATAAGTCCTCGTGCAATTTCTAACCTTCTAATCATACCCCCGCTAAATGTTTTGAGAGGCTTATCTTTGAACTTATGTAACTCTACAAACTTTAACATTTCGAGAATCCGCCTATGTAACTCACTACCCTTGAGTCCATAGATTTTTCCGTGAAGATAGAGATTTTCATATGCTGTAAGGTCTCTGTCATACGTAGGCTCCTGAAAAACTATTCCAATTTTCTTTCTAACCTCTTTGGTCTCCTTTACTACGTCATGGCCGGCCACTATAGCACTGCCCGCCGTAGGCCTCAAAAGCGTAGTAAGGATGTGTATCGTAGTGGTCTTTCCAGCGCCGTTGGGGCCTAAAAACGCAAAAATTTCTCCGGTTTTAACC
>JAPDJS010000001.1 GCA_029258975.1 Thermoplasmatota archaeon
CTCCTTTCCTTACAAAACCGCGCCACGTGAAGTTAATATCTACATTTTTGTTTGCGTTAACCCCAAAGAGCTCACACATAAGCATAACCCCTCAAAAAGGTGCAAAAATTAGAAGATGATTGCTCAGCGGCGGAAGTACTCATCATTATTCAGTCCTGCCCAGTATCATCATTGCACTTCTAAATTTAACTCTTAAAAGGATTTTAAAATTACGCATTGTATTAAGCACACAACGAATAAACAAAATTCGTTGTAAGTTATGTTATGCCCAACACTTTCTTAACTATGTCAATAAGCTCGGAGGCAAATGAAAGTACAAACTCGCATTCCTCCTTTGAAGTCTCCCACCCCAAATACTGAATTCCGTGTCTCAATTCTCTTATTCTATCAAATGTGTTCATGTAATCCCTCAGCGTTTCATCATCATACAAAGCCCTAACAGCTATTCCGAGACACATGTGGCTTCTCTCTTTAAAGCCCTTTGCATATAGCAACGCACGAGTTGCATGAAACGTTGCCAAATATGCTGCAAGCTCTGCAACGTTGTATTCCTCTATCTCCATAGTACGTCTAGCAGATTTCAAGAACCTTTCAGCAGTATTTATTTCCTTTTTACCCAAGACTCTGCTTCAGGTTCTCTTTTTATTAGGCCCTTTTTAATACAGTCCTCAAAATTCATAGAGGTCCACCCTTTATTAGAATGTGATTCATTTGAACGCTCTTAGCGAATGGTTCATTAGACCTCTTCAAAATTTCCCATGAAGATGGCATAAAATGAGATATCTGTATCTTGTGCCCTGTAAGCTCCTCTGCCACTCGTATTGGATCGTAATTTATGTCCTCCGTGGATATCACGAGGATATCTATATCGCTTCGTTCGTCTATCTCTCCCTTTGCAAGGCTACCATAGACCGCTACTGTGCCTGTTTCTACGATTTTATCAATACCTGCTACAAGAAGCAATGATAGGAAGTATGCTCTCTTTAGTTCCTTCACCATAGGACTCTCATTATTTAGAATAAATATGCGCAAATTTCCCTTTCTTCTTTCTATAAGTATATTGTCGGAAACAAATGCATCAACATAGATTTTCACAGTACTAGGGCTCATGTTAAGTTCTCTAGACAGTTCGTTGAGGTAATATTCTCTAGATGGGTTTCTAAGGAATGCCTCTAGAAGCCTTATAGGCCCATATTTTCTCAACACGGAAAGTGTGGAATGCATAATCTGTAGAACGATCATTCGACGTATCGAACGATCTGACATCCCAACATCCATAGCCCCATAGCATCTTTCGCCCCGTCGGTACACAATATCGCATAATTTTTTAATCAAAGAAACCATTGAGAGCTTAAGAGGGTTCCAAAAATACGGTGTACTCCTATGAAGGCTCTAAGGTACTATGTTCTCCTCGGCATCGGAATATTCGGAATTTCTTGGGGCTCTATACTTACGAGGCTCAGCGGCGCGCCGGGCTATGTTTGTGCGACGTGGCGTATTGTGTTTTCCACGATGTTCATATTCCTTTTATTCGGATGGAAACATATTGACGAAATAAGGGAAATTTTTAGAGAGAAGTTTACTATTGCGTTCATCGCAGGCATAACCTTGGCCCTACACCTCCTTCTATGGATGGAGTCGCTTTCATACACCTCTGTTGCGATAAGCACGACGATCGTGGACACACACCCTATATTCGCCACCATCATTACATACGTCTTTCTGAAGGAAAAACCCACCAAAATCCAGATTTTAGGCCTTATAATTGCCTTCATAGGCGTCCTAATACTCTTCTCCCCTTGGAAAGTGAGCATAACGGGCCTCTACGGGCCTTTCTTGGCCTTCATAGCGGCGATAACCGAGGCGATATACTTCAGCTCCGGAAGGTTCATGCGAAGAAAATACTCTATTGAGGCATACGCGACTTCTATATACCTTATAGCGGCAGTATTTTCTATCATATATACAATAACTATCGCAAAAAAGCCCCTCTTCGGATATCCCATAAGGGCGTGGACGGCATTTGTCCTTCTGGCATTGCTCCCAATGCTCCTTGGCCATACAACGATGAACTATCTGCTGAAATACCTAAGCACAATAACCGTAACGGCATCGTTCCTCGCAGAGCCTGTAATTGCCTCCATAATAGCAATATTCCTCCTCTCAGAGGTTCCGGAGGCATACACGATAGTAGGGATGGCAATCACAATCCTAGGAGTCCTTATGTCCATAATAGGCGAAGAATATAAGAAATGATCAAAAATCGTGTGCTCAAAAATTAATCTCATATTAGAGGTGTTGTTTGTGTTCACCGAGGAGTGTGCTGAGTTCCGCGACGATGTAAGAACGCACACGGCGCTTCACGTGATAAAGGGGGCAATCGTAAGGGTTCTTGGAGAACAGGCACTATGGACTGCCTCTGTTTTTGTAGACGGAAAACATGGCAGGATAACGGTGACCTGCAAAGAAAAGCCTTCGCAGGAAGATATTGCAAAGATTGAAGAGCTTGCAAACGAGGCCATAAGAAAGGATCTAAAAGTTGAGATCCTAACGCTTCCTAGAGAAGACGCAGAGGCCAAGTTTGGCAATATTATCTACGATCTCTTTCCTGTCCCGGAACACGTGAGGGAGCTTAATATAGTGATTATTAGGGATGTTGACGGAAGCTTATGGAATATAAATGCGTGCAACAAGGATCACCTTCCCTCTACGAAATGCATAGGAAAAATAGTGATCAAGAAATATAGGTTCAGAAGATCAAAGGGTTTATTGGAGGTTTCATTCGACATACAGCCATAAATAATTCTATAACGGCTCATGGCCCTACTGGCAGTAACTCCCAGATCCTCTGCCTTGGCGTCTTCTCTATCAGCTCCCTCATGACCTTTAGCGATGTCCTCCTCACGGTCTTGGAGTGCGAGTGATCTTCCAAGGTTATAGTCTTATCGTAGCCCATAGACTTCAGCGTTGCGATTACAAAGTCCCAGGGTATCTTCCCGGAGCCTATGGGCAGATGTTCGTCCTTTGCCCCTTTGTTATCGTGCGCGTGTATGTGTGCAAGCCTCTTCGTTATGTACGCAAAATGTAGACCTCTATAAAGGGCATTTTTTACAAACGCGTGGCCTATGTCCAGGCACATATAGGCGTTCCCCAGGTTTTCCATCACGTATTCGAACCTAGAAAAGGGACTTATTGGATCGTTTTCTATGTAAAGCTTAAGGCCCAGATTATCTATGGCTTTCTCTATAGTTCTAAGCGACCTTAAAAGCATCTCCTCCATTTTCTCGTCGTCCTCATATCCTGGAGAAAAGTGCGTGTGAACTACTACTGCTTCGATGCTTTCTATCTCCGAAGCTATTTTTGCGTCCTCAATGATCTCTCTTATCGACGCCTCCCTTACGGAGTCGTATGGGTTTACGATAGGCAGATACCACGCCGTATGTGCTATAATTATCCTTGCCCTCCCCGTGCTTATAATATCTTTTATTTCCTTTATTCTTTCTTTTATTATTGCTCTTGATGCCATTGGCGACTCTACAGTGAGCTCCACGAAGTCAAAGCCGGATTCTATGATCCAGGAAAGCTCTTCAATCAAATCTTCCTTCGGGTTGTTCATCGTGCCTACGAGCATTTTGTCCACCCTAATAATGTCTTGTGTGCAGCAACCCAGGAACCTCTAGAAGGAATATCACGAAGCCTATGATGCCCAGAAGCCCCAATATTCCTGCACCTATAAACGTCATCTGGGGGTTCATTGCGAGGGCTATTATTCCTAAGGCCCTTCCCACGCCGTTTGCAAGGGTCCAGACGCTGCGAATAGTTGACGAGACCACTGCGTGGATCTCGTGTCTAAATACCCTCGACTTATACGAGGCCGAAAGAGGAGTAATGAAAATGTAAATGGAGGATCTAAGGATATAGAGAAATATGAAGAACTCCAGCCTCGGGAAGAACAAGCCCATGAGAATTAACAAGGATGCAGTAATCGTTTCTAGTCCTATTATCGTTGCCAAAACTCCTTTCTTCTTCGCATATTTAAGGAGTAATCCTACTATTAACGCGTGAAGGGCATATAGGGTGACATATGTCCACGCCACGTACTGCGGCCCGAGGCTGAAGTGAGATCGTAAGAGATATGGCACATAAGGTATCGTCATCCCTACCCCTAGTGCCACGCCCGCATTGTAAAACACAAACCCCTTCAATATTGCGTTCTCGTATTTCCTTAGCTTAAGGTCTCGCGTAGTTCTTATTTCTGGGGCCTCCAGCTTTGAGGAAATTATTCCTACTGCAAAGCACAAGACGGTTACGAAAGACATTATCTGGATATAGACGTCGCCGGCGTGCTCTATCATGTAGAGCATGCTAAAAGCGAAAACAATGAGGCCCTCAGAAATATACTCCACGAGGTATGACTTGACGAATATCTCCGTCTTGCTTTTGCGTATCTGATCCCTTCCTAGGGCTTTAACGACGCTGGGATACATTAAATGCTCTGCAATTCCTCCAATTGCGCTTCCTAAAACGAGCAGAGGATAATCTCCGGTCATTATCAGAATATACGATATTGCCTCCACCATGTGTGCTCCTACAAGCGGTATCTTGACGCTCTTCTTGTCAGAAAGCACTCCAAAAATGTACGTGACTAAGGGAATGAAAATACCGTATGCGAGGGCTCTTACGGTTATAATAAGACCTATTTCCTTTATACCATAGCCTAGATAGTACGCCCAGAGGGGCACTATGACGAAGTGTGTGGCTTTCGAGACTCCAACAGCGGCCTTGTTGATCTCGATTATGTGCTCTACCTTCATGCCTCGGTATTCCTCCTCATGAGGCCTAGAGGCTACTTCGCGCACTAAAATTATCTATGCTCTATTTCCATAATTAGCCTTTATAGTTTTCGAATGAAATTCTAAAATAAAAGTCCAAGTTTATAACACGTTCTGAAACACTTTTGATAATTGAAAACTAGAGAACTTCGCATCAGCGATCTTTAATAAAAATCTTTAAATGTTGGGAGGTCCTTGATCATCCTTTCTTAAAACCGAGTGCAAAGCCCGCAGCAAATCCCGCTGCAGTTGGTATCGAAGCAAGTACTGCATTGTAGACAGAGGTAGTATATCCAAGAACCGTATATATCAGCGACTCCGCCCAGTTGAGAAGTTTATCGTAGTGTATCTCAACTATTCCGGCATAACTGAGGTAGAAGATTCCTATGAGGAATATTCCAAATACGATCATTGCTAGCTTGAAGACCTTTTTTAACGCGTAGCCTACTGCAAATCCTACAATGCCAGCAACGCCTATTGTAGCTAGCAGCCCATAAACTGCCTGCGACACCGGATCCATTTGATATCACCTATCTGCACGTTTTGAGTTATAATATGCCCCTTTCTTTAAGTTCCTTTACCCATTTTTCATAGTCTTCTTTTGTCATTTCGAGCGTTTCGAGAGCACCCTCAAATGTCCAGCCTGCCTCCATTAAGACCTCGAGCGCCTTAATCTTCGACAATTTCCTATAAGGATCCTTCTCTATCAATTCTTTGTTCATTATCTCCACCTTTATCTAACCTAATCCATAACATGATTAAAAAGGGTTTCGAATGATTTCTTTTAATATTATTCTCTAGGTATTGTTGATGATCTGATACTGAGGCATATCAAGCCTTCCATGTCGTCAAAATTCCATTATTTTCAATTAAAAGATAGTACACCATCGAAGAGGTGCGTACCTCACATTATTTTGTCGGGGCACACCAAAATTCTTAAAAATTCCTAATGCGATGGGGCAGATGATGAGCTACGGTATTATGAGCTCCAAGAAGACTTTCCGGAAGGTTTCACCACGATATTCGGTCATAGGGTACTCCCTGTACAGATTTCTTCAAGAGAATCCTATAGAAATTTCTTATGACGACCTAACAATTCCTCCTAAGAATAAAAACTCACTAAAAAATCAGTATCCAAAGCCTTATAACGCATATTATCCATCAGAAGCACTAGATTGTCGCAGAAAATTATTCTACAAGCGAATACTCACGATAAATGACTTATACGAGGCTGACGATCCTAAAATAGCTTTTGGAGTACTGTTTCATGAGATCGCAGAAAATGCCATCAAGCATTACATAGACAATAATATTTGGGACGTTAAAACTGAGGTTTTTGTAATGAAGTATTACCCTCACATAGTAATTACTGGCATGGCAGATGTCGTGGTAGAGCTTAAAGATAATGCCCTGATAACATACAAAAAAAGATATGGTCAAATTATTGTCGGAGAACTAAAAACTACATGGAACATGTATAAAATCAAGAAGAGACCACGCAAAAAGGACCTTGCACAGATACAAATATGTATGGACGCGTTCAAAGCTCCTAGAGGAGAGCTTATCTACATAAATGCATACTCAGCTTTGCAAAATAAAAAGCTCTGTGAAGGAAATGACCTCGTAGTATATGAAGTCTTCAATGATAAATCTCTCCGTAGAGAGGTTATCAAGGACTTTCTCATAGTGTATGACCACATCATTAGTAAGTGGCAACTCCCTAGAGTATCTATCATTAAAACACGTCCTTATAGACTCTTCAGAGGCTTAAATAGAGAGTGGAGAAGTTGGCAATGTCAGTATTGTCCATTTTATGATTTCTGCATCGAAAAGTACTTGCCCAATCGCAGTGATGTGGAGCTTATATCGCATGATTTTTTCAAGCTTTAGCATAAGAAAACCTTCTTGAAAACCGTAGAACTAGCAATTTCATGGTAACTACAAAGTACAACAAACTCACTAAGTGCCAGTTTTAGCCCTTCTTCTCATCCTTTCAAGGGCCTTTCTCTTAGCAGCCTCTGCCTTTTTCTTCCTGAAGTATCTAAAGACAAAGAATCCTCCTACGCCTGCAGCTATGCCTATTCCTATGTACTTTATGTTGCTCTTTATTATTTCTAATATCGTAGGCTTAGGCACAGTCACCGAGACGGGGAAGCTCCACGGCGAGGTTACGTTTTCTAACGAGTTGATAGATCGAACCCTTATGTAATACGTCCCCGGCGGAAGTGAGATATTGAGCTCCGCAACAGCCACGTAGTCCTGATATTTGATTTCCGTGAACTTTTCGGATGTGCTTACTTGGACCTCATAGAGGTCTGCGTCCTTAACGTTTGTCCACGCAGCATAAATCCTCCCATCGGAATATCCATAGGTGACGATTTCCGGCTCTTGAAGATACTCCGTGAGTGCCTGTGCTGAGGACTTTGGAGACTCGTAGCCATATGTTGAGTTTATTGCCTTCACATAAATTACGTAAGGCGTTGCAGGCCGAAGTTCCGGTATCACAGCCGATGTATACGAGGTAACGGCATTAAATACTTCTTCACCAGTATCTAGGTCTTTCACGATTATAGAATATGTGTCCGCGTAGTCTACGGGATTCCACGAGACTTTGATGTACGTATACGACGTCTCGTCTACGTTTAGCGTCGGCGACTCTAGCGTTAAAGCAAATGTCTCGAAAGAGTCTGAAGCCCACGGAGATACATATCCATACTTAGAGACAGCCCTGACTCTCACATAATAAGTCTGCTCCGGAGCAAGTCCTTCTACCTTTACCTTATTTTCGGTAAACGTCCCGCTAGTCAATATTTCACTAAAGTCCTCGTACTTAGAGACCTGGTACTCGTAATGATCTATAGTCACATAGTCCAACCCAGACACTGTTATCTCAACAGAAGTGCTTCCCGGGGCAAGAGATATGGACGGCGCTTTGTCTATAGGAATGCTAAACTTAAGAGTATTCGCCAGCGAGCGTATTCCTGCCGAAACTGCATAAACGCTTACAGAGTAATCTGCTCCCGGATCTAGCGTTATAGTAGCCCTCGTATCTTTCGTTTCTATAGATGTGAACTTTGTGTTATCCGGCAAATATGCCTCCACTACGTAATTCTCGGCCCAATAATATGGCGTCCACTTCAACGTTACGTTATAGCCCTCTGAATATCCTTCTAAATTCCTTACCGGTGGAGGATTAGAAGCTGGTCCTACGCCGTAAACAACGGCATACTCCCGTGAGCTTACATTATAAGAGTGTAATGCAAGCTCCTGTGGGGCCCATTCAGGTGCTACCATATCGATGACTCGTGGAGAGAGGTCGTTATAATACGCCTCCGAGTCTGCACCTCCAAAGACCCAAAATCCAGAGTAAATGTCCACTTTCCTCCACAAGGATTCTTCATTTGGGTCATAACTTCCCACGAGGACTGTATAGTTCCAATACTGTATACTCTGCAAAAATTCCGTAGGCAAGTCGGAAATTTTTACCGCGACATTTATTGAGTTTCCTTCTGCCCATACGATGGGCTTAGAGTCTAGTTCACCATATCCAAACCTATATATCCGCGAGTTATCGCCATATATGATCATTAACAGATCCCATGCCTGTGACTCGTCCAGCCTTACCCTAGGACCGTCTCCTAAATCTAATCCTCCATAATTTGCCTTGGCATCTATTGCTAACTCAATAATCTGCAGAGAGAATCCTGAAGAGGCATTGTATATGTTTTCTCCAAGCTTTGAAAAGGTAAACTTAAATCCTATAAAATCATAGGCATAATATACCTCGAACCTTAAAATGTCAAACGCGCCTTTCACAAAAACATCCGATAACGGATATGTATATGTTCCGGGACCATAATCGTCGCCAGGAGTATCATCTATGGAAAATACGACTTCTGGTTGCGTTTTTATGCTAGAGAAATATAAGTCATACTCAAAGGTCCCGCGGCCCTTTATCTCAACATAGTATTTACCCCTGGGCAAAAATGCAGTAATCTTGGAATATCTCCCCGTGCCGCTATCGTCGTCCGTTTTAATAGTATTTCCGTCGGAGTCCATAAGCATTAGTATAGTATCCCCGCCATCCTTTCCTGTTGGCGGTGCTGTCTCTATAGTTACGACGGACCAGGTCTCAACGGTGAAGTAGATATAGTCCACGTCTCCTGCAGGATATATCGTCCTGTGTTGAACCTCCCCCGAAGTTACTTCCTTAGCATTCAAAATATCGTTATCTGGCTCGTAACTATCTAAACTAATAGTATCTTGCCCAAAAACGCTTACGAAACATAATGACATCAGTATAATTGCCATAACCACTAGTGTAGTGCGCACTGTTTTCATCGTAGTCCCCCGAACAAGCGCGCAATTAAGCTAATAAAACAATTTTAATAGCGACATTAATAAGGCATTTTATCCCCTTATCCCCTTTAATTTTCTCTATTTATTATCAGCGCTTAAAATCAATAAAAAGATAAACCTCGTATTTCTTAGATGATCTAAGGAATACTTCGCAAGGGGATTTCAATGAAGGAAAAAGAGTTGGAGGTAAAAATCACGGAGCTTATTCTTGACAGCACATTTGAGGACTGGAAAGAGATAGTGAATGCTGACGTAATAATTGTCGGTGCAGGGCCTTCTGGGATGACAGCAGCAAAATACCTTGCAGAGAAGGATCTAAAGACCGTAATCTTCGAGAAAAAACTCACTTTCGGAGGAGGCATTGGCGGCGGAGGAATGCTATTCCACCACGTCGTTACCGATGAGAGGGCATTAGAGATCCTAAAGGACTTTAAAGTAAACTACAGGAAAGTTAATGACTCCTTTTATGTAGTAAGATCCGCAGAACTCGTTGCTAAATTAGCCTCTGGTGCAATTGATGCTGGAGCCATAATTGTCCCTGGAGTAACTGTCGAGGACATAATTTTCAGAGATAATCCGCTGAGGGTCTGTGGCGTGGCCATCCAATGGAGCGCCGTACTCATCTCGGGCCTTCACGTAGATCCCATCTTTGCATACTCAAAGGCCGTCGTAGATGCCACGGGACACGATGCAGAGGTCATAAGAACAGCAGCCCGTAAGGTGCCGGAGTTAGACATTACAGTAAAGGGAGAGAAATCTGCCTACGCGGAGCTCTCAGAGGAGCTCGTCGTAAAATATACGGGCAAGGTTGTCGAGGGATTATACGCTACGGGAATGGCTGTCGCTGCCATTCATGGAATACCAAGAATGGGTCCAATTTTTACTGGAATGTTGCTCTCAGGAAAAAAGGTGGCAGAAGAAATTATAAGAGATTTATTCTCGTAATTTTTTATTTTTCATTATTCTTTCTCCTCATACTTCAATAGATGCCCACGACCTCGTTCTAAACTTCAGATAATATGATATAGCAGATGTAAACGTCTCGAGAGACATCGCAATCCAAGCACCAATCACGCCAATACCCATGACGTAACAGAGTATGTACGTAGGAATTACTCTAAATAACGCCTTGTTTATCGCAGTGATGTAAATGGGCGATATCGTGTCGCCTGCACCTCTTAGCCCTCCCGCATAGACGAAAATAACGGCAAGGGGTGCCTCGGATATTCCCACTATTCTCAAATATAACGATGCAAGGTGTATTACCTCTTGGGCGTGAGGATCTGCAGGATTTATAAACGGATATGCGAGGTACTGCGGGAATAATATCATTATTATTCCCATGATCCCCATGAAAAGCATACCCATTTTTGCACTCTCATGCGCAGCTCTTTCTGCACTGTCAACATCATTTCTGCCCAGATTCTGACCAACAAGAGTTGTAGATGCTATAGAAAATCCTAAGCCTGGCATATAAGAAACGCTTTCTATTCTAAGACCTATATAATGGGCTGCATAGGGAATTTCTCCCAAATGTGCCACCATAGAGTTGTATATCATCATGAAACCATTATTCACAAGCCTTTCTATAAGCGCCGGTATTCCTACGCGCAATATCCTTCTCTGAGATTCCACATCCATAACAAACCTCATTTTGCCTCCGATTACAAGCTTCTTGCAATCATAAAGAACCAACGCAATAGCGTAGGCTACGAAAATGGAGAAGGCGGATGCAAATGCAGCACCTGCTACCCCCATTTTTGGAAATCCAAACTTGCCAAATATCAAGGAATAATCTAGAAAAATGTTGAGAGCATTGCTTAGTACTGTGAGTTTCATTGGTGTTTTCGTATCCCCAGCTCCACGTAGTGCACCATATAACGCCATAGAACTCATTAACGCGGGAAATGATGACGTATAAATGACAAAGTATTGATGCGCAAATGGATGCGTAAGATCTGTGGTACCAAGCAGCCTCAAAAATTGATGTCTTACTACAAATAGGATTGAAAACAGCATTAAACCTACAAAGAATCCCAGAAATATTCCCTGATCTGCGATTTTCTTTGCTACATCGTATTCCTCTCTGCCGACGTGTCGAGCTACTATGGCCGTTGTTCCAATCGTTATTCCCATAGCAAAGGGGAATTCTATCCACGCAGCCATTCCGGCTACTCCCATAGCTGCAATATAAATAGACCCCAAGTGTCCGACCATCATCGTGTCCACGAGCTGAAGGATCGTAGAAGAAATATTCGCAATCATTGCAGGTATTGCCAGTTCCAATATTCTCTTTCTGAGAGCTCTGACATCGCTGATGTTCATCACAGAACCCATGTTTGCTCTAAATAGAAGGGAAATATATAACAGTTGATATTTTTAATAGTTATAAAAATAATCAGAAGCGCTGTTTAGAGAATCTTTTTGCATAATATCGCCTAATCAGGAAGTATTTAAGCGTCTTTTCCTATTTTATCGTTTAAAAAGGCAATTATGGACAAACAAACAGAGGCATTTTTCTATTATTAGGCATGTGTTAGGGTGCCCGAGCACATCACGATGGCATATCACTTCCAAATCCCTATTTTGCTTGTACTTATCTAACACGTTTGGAATGTATTAGCTTGACAATGAAATTATATAGCATCTTTTAAGAAAAACTTAAAACGCCCGGGATTTTTCTTCTAAATGAGTGTTGTCAGTTGATTTTACTATCCCCAATATGTCGTTAAATAATGATGTGTATTATCCAAATTAGTTGTATTATACACAAAATAGATGACTATTCACTTTTTCTGATCAGAAATATTTTCTCACACACGTTATTTGTTACCACACACTCTTTTAACCAAGCAAAATAAAAATTCTTATCCAAACCAATAGAAATGATATCTCTAGCCTCTCTGAACCTTCCATGTATCTGCTGAAAATGTTAACATTGAGTACCCTCTAAGAGCGCTAGATAAGCCCTAATGTGGATGAACTCCGCGGAGGAGATTATTTATGGATATAGGCTCATATATCATCCTCTATCCAATAATAGGCCTGCTAGTTTCAATGATCTCCGTAGTATCTAAAACAAAAACATCCATAAAGCTAGTAAGCGCCATTTCAGCTATAGCATCATTACTAATAATATACGTAGGGTTCGTTGGATTTCAAAGGGGGCTTTCACTAGAATACACGCTATTCGACATACCCGAGGGAAGCACTGCGTTATCAATTTTTAGTAAACTGACTTTCAAAGTAGACGCACTATCAGCAGTTTTTCTAGTTATTCTAGGAATTCTGAGCTTCGTTTCTTCCATATTTGGAATCGAATATATGGAGAAATATCATGGAAATCCAAGAAATTATGCGATTAATTATCCGTTAATGATTCTGACAATGTATTTGGTTGTTATATCATGGAACCTTGCATGGTTTATTGTTTTCTGGGAGCTTATGAGTTTGTTCTCCCAGTTTTTAGTAGCATTTGAAGGAAAAGATTTCTCTGTAAAGGCTGCAAGAAAGTACTTTTTAATGACAAAGGCTGGGGCTGATTTCTTAATACTCTCAATTATCGCCATTATAATGATGATTACAGGATTTAAGGCTTCTTATGATGCAGTTAGCACAATATTGCCTAGTTATTTATCTTCACACCCAGAGATGTTATACTTCATGGGCCTTTGTACTTTTGTTGGTCTAGGCGTAAAAGCAGGTATGGTGCCGCTCCATTCATGGCTTCCAGAAGCACACCCAGCAGCTCCTGCGCCTATCTCGGCAATGCTCAGCGGAATAATGATAAAGGTACCAATATACATGATGTTTAGGTTCTTCTTTACATTCTTCCCGATAAATACGAATATTGGTCTAATTTTGGCACTTCTTGGAACGGTAACAATGATCGTAGGAGGAATGCTAGCACTTGTCCAAGATGATGCGAAGATATTGCTTGCGTATTCCAGCGTCGGGCAAATAGGATACATACTGTTTGCTATGGGAGCGGGTATTTATCTGATTTCTAAAGGGGAGCACATACTTGGAGTAATCGCTCTAATTGCTGCGATCTACCACTTCATTAACCACGCAATATTTAAAGGGCTCCTATTCCTAACAGCGGGATCGGTGTACTATGCTACGGGCACTAAAGATCTCAACGTTATTGGTGGATTGGCAAAATCTATGCCTTTAACAACATTCTCTGCATTCATTGCAGTATTGTCCATTTCTGGTGTGCCATCACTTAACGGCTTTGTGAGCAAATGGATGATATTCTCCTCAACGCTTCCTTCGAAGAGTGTGGTGTCCTTCTTTGGTATTGTTGCATTGATAATGAGTGCCGTAACCTCCGGATATATGTTAAAGTTCTTTACAGCTTCCTTCCTCAAGCCTGAAAAGACAAAGCTTGCGGCAAATGAAGTTCCTTCCCTTATGAAGTTCTCCCAAATAATACTTTCCGTAGCATGTATCTTCTTAGGAATCTATCCGCAGCTCCCAATAACAATGGCCACAAGGGCCCTAGAATCTATTGGAATATCAATGGAAGGAGTTTCTCTTAAAGTGTTCCCCGGAGTAGTCTTACCGGGCATAGGAAACTTTGTTCCATTTGTAGTCCTTATTATGATCTTTATGATAGCCCCTATAGTCTCTGTATTGGTGAGAGCTACGAGGCATACCAGTGTTTGGACATGTGGATATCCCAGATCTACCTCAGGGCTTCCTGCAAGGGGATACTACAAAGACTTCATAAACGCATTCCCCGAGGTGTTCTTCGTAACAGAGGCGCTTTCCAAATTGGCTACTAAAATCATAAACGCAGTGAAGAGGCAAAGCCTAGATTACGAAGATTTATCCTACGATCTCAGCGCCATGATGTCAATAGCCCTCATCTTCCTCCTTCTGGGCGTCATGTTAATGCTGTGGGGTGTTGTCCTATGAACGCTTATATGATCGGCTTTGTGATTCTAAACATCATCTTTGCACTATTCTATGCTCCTCTCGCTGACGGTATTGAAAGAAAGGTAAAAGCAAGAGTTCAGAGAAGACAGGGTCCGCCAATAATGCAGACTTGGTACGACCTCATAAAGCTGTTCAGAAGGGAGAGCTTGTATCCAGAAGAAAGCGTTAAGTATCTCTTCCTTAGTGCACCGTTTTTTGCATTTTTCGCAATACTTACTGCATATCTCATCGTCCCAACAATATTCCCTGATGCATTATTCTTCTATGGAGATCTCATTGTTTTGATCTATCTCCTAACGTTTTCATCAATAATATTCGTCATTGGCGCATTTGCATCGTCTAACCCGTTTGCTCAGGTAGGCGGAAATAGAGAGGTTTCCCTAATGATTACAGAAGAATTTCTGATGGCCTTTGTAGTGGGTACCCTCGCGGTAATTACAGGAACGCTAAAACTTAATGCTCTATTCCCACTCCCACTAAAGATATCTACTATACTCGTCCTTATCTTGTACTTAATTGCGATGTACGTAGCAAGTGTTAGACTTCCCTTTGACATTCCAGAAGCTGAGCCAGAAATTGCTGAAGGTCCGTTCATAGAATATAGCGGTAAACATTTGGGCTTCGTATTATACACAATATATCTCAAAAGAATTCTATTAGCATCTCTATTCCTTAACTTCATCCTTCCATCCGACTTTATAATGAGGACCATCGGCTACATCGTAGGCATCATTTTGATCCCCATAATACTCGCCACGATAGAGGCCCATATGGGAAGAATGAGAATAGATCAAGCAGTAAGGGTTCTGAAGAAGGTTTCGCTGCTAGGCCTGATAAGCTGGATTATTGCCTTCATAGGGTGGTAACAATGGGTATAAAAGATGTCTTAATCGAAAATGGTGGAAAGATAATTAGAGAAGATCCAAGCACGATCATCGTAGAGTTTCCTAGAGATAAGGTTAAAGATATTGCCAAAAAACTGTTTGAACTAGGCGCATATTACGCTACTGGTGTAGGATGTGATGAGAGGCCTAAAACAGGAGTTTTCTCAATGTACCATATCTTTAACCATGAAGGAGAGGGAAAATATATTGTCGTAAAAGTAAGCGCCCCAGAAAACGATGTTTGGGTTCCATCTATTACGCCGGAGATTCCAGGCGCTAACTGGGCTGAGAGAGAGGCATATGACATGGTTGGCATCGTGTTCAGAGGTCATCCTGAGCCTAAGAGGCTCATTCTCCCAGACGATTGGCCAGATGGTGTGTTCCCTCTGAGAAAGGAGTTCAAATATAACGAAAGGCCTCCAAAGGCAAAACCAGAGGACGTAAGATTAAGTGATGATCCCGAACGATTGATAGTTCCCGTAGGACCTTATCATCCGACATTACACGAACCTGAATACTTCGAAATACGTGTAGATGGTGAAACAATCGTTGGGGCAGAATACAAGGGATTCTTCGTACATAGAGGACTGGAAAAACTTGCAGAAGGAAGGCTTACGATAAATCAGGTTCCTTTTGTTGCTGAGAGAATTTGTGGAATTTGTGGCTATACGCACATGGTAGCTTATTGTCTTGCTGTCGAAAATGCGATAGGTCTAGAAATCCCAGAAAGAGCCGAATACATAAGAACATTGCTCCTAGAAATTGAGAGAATCCACTCTCACCTTCTCTGGCTTGGCGTAGCCTTCCACCTATTGGGATTCGACACAGGTTTCATGCACGCGTGGAGGATTAGAGAGGATGTGATGGATGTTGCCGAGTTACTTACTGGAAATAGAAAAACATACGGAATGAACCTTGTAGGCGGCGTAAGGTGGGATATAAACGAAGAAAAGAAGGATAAAGCACTTAAAATACTTAAGGAAGCTCGAAAGAATGCAATGAAGTTTTTAGAGGACGCCTCCCACATGAAAGAGCTTATTAACAGAATGGAAGGTGTCGGAGTTCTTCCAAAGGATAAGGCCAGAGCCATCGGAGTCGTCGGACCTGTTGCAAGGGCTTCGGATATTGATACCGACGTGAGAAAGGATCATCCATATGCTGCGTACAAATATCTTGACTTTAAGGTTCCTGTCTACAAAGGGTGTGACGTTCTCTCAAGGTTCCTTGTTAGAGTTGACGAGCTAAACGAGAGTTTCTACTTAGTAGAGCAGGTTCTGGACCAAATTCCAAGAGGAGACCTCATGGTAGATAGATACGATGTGCCAGAGTACTTCCATGGCGTTGGCGCTACTGAAGCACCCCGTGGGGAGGACGTGCACTTCGTGATCATTCATCGCGGAAGTAAGCTCTATAGGTGGAGACCCAGGGCACCTTCATACAACAACCTTCCCTCTGTACCTATCATGTTAGAGGGTGAGGCTCTAGCAGATGCACCGATTATAATTGGATCCATAGATCCATGTTTCTCATGTACAGATCACGTAACAATTGTCGACGACAGGACTGGCAAATTATTGTTCCGCGGTCATTTAGAAAACGGAATTAGAGTGATAAATGGAGTTAAGGTAGCAAAGAGGGTATGATTATGGGCAGGCTTAGGATATTTATCGACTCAATATCGAAAAAGAGGGTCACGGAGAAATATCCGTTTGAACCCATAGAGCTTCCTGAAGACTTCAGAGGAAAACCCGAAATAAACCCAGAATATTGTATAGGCTGTGTCGCCTGTGCTAGAGTTTGTCCACCAAATGCAATTACGTTCCAGGATGATAAGGAAAAGGGGTTCCGTCGTCTGCAAGTATTCATAGGAAGATGTATCTTCTGTGGAAGATGTCAAGAGGTATGTCCCGTAGGGGCCATAAAGCTCACAAAAGAATTCGAGCTTGCAACGCTTTCAGAAGAAGACCTATATCAGGTCGTGGAGCTTGAACTAGCACGATGCCTCATTTGTGGTAAGCCATTCGTTCCCTATAAGTATGTACAATATCTAAAGGAAAAAATGGAGGATGTTCAAACTTACGAGTTGTTGATATGTCCAGACTGTAAAGCAGAACTCACGTTCAGAGTTAAATATCAGATTTACGAGGTGTGAAGTGTGTTTGAGAAGAGTCTATGGGTATTTCATGTTAATAGTGGTTCATGTAATGGCTGCGACATAGAAGTGCTTGACATATTCACTCCTAGGCCCGACGTGGAGAGGTTTGGAATAAAACTAGTCCCATCACCTAGACATGCTGATGCCATCGCCTTTACGGGGCCCATTACAAGGGCCATGGTACACAAGGTTGTAGAGGCCATAAAGGCCCTGCCAGAGCCAAAAATTGCTATCGCAATAGGGTCCTGTGCATGTGGTGGCGGAATTTGGCACGATACGTATTCCGTTGTGGGTGGAGTTAAAAAGTTCTACAAGATACTCAAGGAGGAATACGGCATAGACCCTCCTCTCACGATATATGTTCCAGGATGTCCTCCAAAGCCAGAATCTCTTATATACGCAGTAGCAGTCCTAAGAAAACTCGTAGCACAAAAACAAAAGAGACGTGAACACAGAGAGACATTCCCAGACGAGGAAAAGAGGAAACTTGAAATCATTCTTAAAGAGGAGCTTGGTACGAGGCACTTTCTCCCAAAGATAATATTTAAGGAGGAGCCAAAAAATGAGCCTTGAGGGTGTATTTGTCAAATTAGTAATAATATCAGTCCCAATTTACATGTTAGCATTCATAATTTACTCAATAAGGCTAATAAAAGGGCCAACAATATTTGACTCAGTATTGGCTGTAGACTGTTTGTCCTTTGACTTAGCGGCGTTCATTGCAATGCTGGCAGTATACTTTAAGAGTGCGTTCTTAGCAAGCAGCGCAATAATACTTGCTCTATGGGCATTCCTACTAGACCTCTACCTAGCGAAGTACTTCGTTCGCAGGGAGGTGGGAGCATGATAGGCACGGTGTTGTTCTACATCGGAGCAGTATTAATCTTTGTAGGAGCAATATGTGATCTTTTCGGTGCTATTGGGCTCCTAAGATTTCCAAACTTTTACGTTAGGCTTCATGCTGCAACTGTCGGTGCTATAGGCGGTGCCGTAGTGCCGCTAATCGGCGTTGCGTTAGTAGCAATTGGTAGTGACTTCTTAGGATCTATAAAATACGTCATCGCTGGCGCGTCATTCGTTACAGCCATCATAATCCTCATTGTCGCCCCTACTGCTTCTCATGCCCTTGCATATGCTGCTCACAAAAGTAAAGCTGTAAAATGGGAAGATAAGGTTTGTGACCACCTTGAGGGGATGGAAAAATGATATTCCTTCACCTCATAGTCTTAGCAATTTCGGCAGTATTAGGATTGGTCTTCGCATACTTTGCAATAGTTGAGGAGGACCTCCTCAAGGCTGTTATATACTCCGCGGGACAGGCAGTGGCCTATGCAATTGCCTTCTATATACTTATGGCTCCTGACGTTTTGCTAGCGTACATCGCCATAGCTGTCGGTATCTACACGGCACTATTGATATTCGTGATAAGCAAAACTGAGAGGAGAGAGGTGATCTCATGAAGAAAGTTCACGCAGTAACTGCATGTATCATTGTGTTATTCGTCATACTCCTATCGTTCGTACTTACATCCCTAAACATGGCTCCAGAAACCGAAGAGGTGAGAGCTCTAGGCAAATTCTTCCTAGAAAATAGTTACTTCGGAGACTACTCCGCAATGAGTCCCGAAGTCGTCACCTCAATCCTCTGGGATTACCGTGGCCTCGATACCATATACGAAACAAGCGTGTTCTTCCTTGCAATTATATCATCGCTGGCGCTCTTCAGGCTTGGGAATACTATAGAAAGTGAAAAACACTCTGAAGATTCCGGTCCAGGACTAAGTTTCATAGTCAAAGGCATAGTAAAACTCGTATCAGTTATGATTATAGCAGTATCTGCCTCAATAGCCCTTCACGGTCACCTTACTCCGGGAGGAGGGTTCCAGGGAGGCTCTGCCCTTGCAGTTGTACCACTTTTGGTTATAGTAGCCTTTTCTAAATTTGCTCTCGAAAATCTTGGATTTACCAAAGACAGAGCCATGGTTGTCCGTTCTTTAAGCCTCGTAGGCATTGCATTAGTAGCGCTTTTCCCCCTTCTATATGGCGCCTACATAATGCAGAACCAGCCAATATTCCCTGCAAGGATTGGAGGTCAGCTTACAAGCGGTTCGCTCATACTCTATAACATCTTCGAATACTTCGCAGTAGGCGCTGGTTTCACGGCGGTGTTCTTACTACTAGCCACACCAGAGAAGATCTTTAAAAAACTCTTAGGGGTGAAGAAAGAATGATCGTAGAGTTCCTATGGTCGATAGTAATTATTTCAATTCTTGGCGCTACCGTAATAAGCCTCTACGGAATAGCTAGGAGGCCAAGTCTTATCAAGAAACTCATAGCCCTAACAATCCTCACAGATTCTGCAAACCTCCTCGCAATCATGGTTGGATATCGCCTTATATATCCTGTAGCCCCGCCAGTTCTACCAAGGCTTACCGAAGAGGGTCTTAAAGAATTTTTGGCTACGGCAGTCGATCCCTTACCTCAAGCGCTCGTAATCACTGCAGTAGTTATTGGAATGGCGGTGAACATCCTCATAGCCTTTGCAATCATCCAGATTTATAGGATCTACGGAACAACGGATGTGAGAAAGATCGCAAAGGTGATCAAAAATGAGGGCTCTTAGGGGATTCATTCCCGTAGCACTTCTCACGTTCGTCATTTACATCCTGTTTACGGGATCTGCAACATTATTCGACATAGTAACGGGGATTATCATAGGAATTATTTGTGGGGCTCTATTTGGTAGCTTCCTTGTAGAGAAAGATAGTAAGGCGCTTAATCCTGTAAGATGGCTTTGGGCAGTGATTTATTTCATAAAGTACATGACTATTATTGAGTTTAAAGCCCACTGGGACGTGATAAAGAGGATTGTAACCGGAAATATAAGACCAGGGATAGTAAAGGTTCCAATAAAGGTGAAAAACGAGTATTCTAGGATCCTAGTCGCAAATTCTATCACAAACACGCCCGGCACAGTTACTGTCGACATGGATGACGAATACATCTACGTTAACTGGATCAACGTAGTAACGGAAGATCCCGAAGAAGCTAAGAAGCGCATATCTGAAGAGTTTGAGAGATTTGCCAAGAAAATATTCGAATGAGGTGATCTACCTTGAACGCGATAGGTTTGGCCGTGTTAACACCAATAGCGTTTGCCTTCGCCTTACCATTGTTTGCTAAAATTGTAGGATCTAGGAGGGAATACATCTTCGGATATTCACTAATTGCCACGCTCGTCACTCTAATTCTATCAGCACTAGTATTCAAGGAGGCTTATCACTCCTCTGAGCCTTTAGTCTACACCTTCGGGCGTTGGGTAGCGCCCATAGGAATCTTGTATGAAGTAGATAAACTAAACGCCACTATAGCGCTAACGACTAGCTTTCTCATGTTTCTCATCGCAATATATAGCTATGAATATCTCAAGCATGAGAAGGGCTTGGAATGGTATTATACTCTATATCTAGGCCTCGAAGCGGGCATACTAGGGGTTCTCCTAACTGGAGATGCGTTCAACCTCTTCGTCATGATTGAGGTAACAAGCATAGCTGCCTATGGACTTGTAATGTTCTATAGAGACCGTGGAGATGCTGTAGTAGCAGGCCTTAAATATGCGTTCATCGGAGCCGTTGGCACCACCATATACTTCCTCGCAGTTATAGTTCTCTACGGTGGTCTTGGAACGCTTAATATGGCAGATCTCGCTGCAAAAGTCCACGGGATCTCGTTTCCAGTTAGCGAGATATACTGCAATAATATCGCCCTAGTCTCTGGAGTTGCCCTAGTATTGGCAACGTGGGCATTCATGATTAAGGCAGCCATATTTCCAACACACTTCTGGCTTCCAGAAGCACACCCAGCAGCTCCTACACCCATCTCGGCAATACTCAGTGGCCTCGTAGTGAACGTAGGAGTTTACTCTATGCTAAGATTCTTCATCACCATTTACGGAGGCATAACAGAGCCTACTCTCACCAAGGTAGTGAGCATTATTGGTACAATCCTAATTGTCCTAGGAGCTTTTTCGACAATCTTCGCAGCAATAATGATGAACGTTCAAAAGGACATAAAGAGGCTTATAGCATATTCTACAATAGTCCACATGGGATACATAGCTTCTGCCATTGGCCTAGGAACTTCTTTGGGTGTAGAAGCATCGTTATTCCACATTGTGAATCACGCAATAGCAAAGGCCCTCATGTTCCTTGCCGCAGGGGTCTTTATACAGGTCGCTGGTTCTCGTATGATAGATGACCTAAGCGGAATAGGAAAACACGTACCTATAGCCACGTTCGCCTTTGCGATTTCCACATTTAGTCTCGTTGGCATACCTCCGCTAAACGTGTTCTATAGTAAGCTGCTGCTATTCACAGCGTACATGGAATTTAACATCGGCCTTTCGGTAGTAATGGTTGTGTCAAGCATCATAGCACTCGTAGCATACATAAGAGTGCTCTACAAGATCATCTGGGGCCCAGAAAAGGAGATAAAGCAAATAAGTACGGGAACAATGAGTGGGGTATGTTTAATACTTGCCTTGATCATAATCGCAGTAGGTCTCCTAGCCCCAACGATATACAACGCGCTTATATCTCCAGCAGCTTCCCAGGCAATGGACTACAACACGTACATAGAGGTAGTTAGAAAACTCGTGGAGAGCTTCTTCTTCTAATCTAATTTTATTTTATAACCTAAAAATTAAAAGAAAAAGTAGGATTACTCACCTGCAATTTTGCTCTGAAACATTTTTTCTGCAAACCTTGCTCCCATCTTCCTTGCTATTTCTTCTGGGTCTCCATAGAATATTGCGTTGGATGGACACATCTCTGTACAAGCAGGATTAAGCCCCTGTTCTCTTAGAGGTTTGCAAAGATCACACTTGTTATATGCGTTTAACCACTCGTCAAATCTGGGAGCTCCATAAGGACAAACCATGGAGCACATTCCACATCCTATACACTTGTTAGGATCTATAATTACTGCGTCTTCCTCGTCCCTGTAGATAGCGTTAACAGGACATGCCTCTATACATGGAGCCTTTATACAGTGCATACAATTTACGGGTATGTAAACGCCCTGAGATGTCCTGTAGACACGTATGTTTGGTTTTCCCTCATGGATAAAGGCACATACACTTTCACACGTTTCACAACCGATACAGAGTTCAAGACTTATCATATACCTAACTTTGTATTTATCTGTCTGCATGATCCTCACCTCGACTTTAGCCAAATGTCTAATGCTCTAGCAGCATTAAGCCCGCTAAGAATAGCATGACCAACCTTTGAGGGGCCTGTGACAACGTCGCCCGCTGCAAAGACGCCTTCGACGCTAGTCATATGCCTCTCGTCTACTACTATTCCTCCCCACTTGTCTACTGCTATCCCCAAATCCTCTGAAAACGGGGGTGTAGATTTCTCTCCTGTTGCAAATATCACAACGTCTACGTCAATGGTAAACTCAGAGCCCTCGATTGGTATAGGCCTTCTTCTTCCAGATTCATCGGGTTCTCCAAGTTTGTTTTTGATCAACTCTATTTTCTCTACCTTATCCTTCCCTATTATCTTTGTTGGAGAGACTAGCTCCATCCATTCTACTCCCTTCTGCCTAACCGCGTTTATTTCGTAAATCCCTGCCGGGGCCTCTTGTATAGTCCTTCTATAGAGAAGGTATACCTTCTTAGCTCCTACTGCTAGGGATTCTATTACGGCGTCCACTGCAGAGTATCCTGCCCCTATTACTGCAACTATTCTTCCTTTTACCTCAGGGGCGTGTTCCTTTGAGAGATATCCCAGCCTGGAGGCCTTTAGCCTATATAAATAATCTAGGGCTGCGTATACTCCATCGAGTTCTGCACCTTCTATCTTCGGAATCCTGGATCTCCAAGTGCCTGTAGTGATTAACACAGCATCATACTTTTCAATAAGCTCCTTTAGGTTAACTGTCTTTTCTAAAAGCTCGTCTCCCTCGTCATGCCTTTCTCCGTAAACGACCTTGGTTCTAGTGATAAATTTCACGCCAAACTTCTCTTCCAATAACTTACACCCTGCGCGAACTCTTTCGATAGGAATTCTCACCTCAGGAATTCCAAAGATCATTAGTCCACCAGGTTCTGGTAATTTTTCATAAACATCGATCTCATGACCTTTACATGCCAAATATCCTGCCGCTGCTAATCCTGCTGGACCGGCGCCAATTATAGCCACTTTTTTACCCGACGGCTCGGGTTTTGATTTGCAGTGAAAGGCAAAGTTCATAGGTTCCATACCCTAACCTCCTTGAAGGTCTCATTGATGTATGCTTTCAATAGACTTAAGTCTGTCAATATCTTGCATGTATGTTTTTTACAATTTTAATGTGTTTCTCATTAGCTTACTTGTCTAATGAGCCACAAGGTCATGCAAGCGAATAACATCATATGCAACAATACGCATGCTTCACAGAAGTGTTAACAAACCAAAAGATAGTCTTCGTTGGAGTGATTTAAAACTTGATTGGCATTAGAAAAATATTCGATACCCGCCAAAAATGCTTATAATTACTCCCATCGACGTCACAGAACGGGTAGAAGAGTATCTATAAAGTTGATGGTCATTCAGCGCTTTTTAACGTCAATATTTTTCGGAGGAAAAACTTTTTAAATTACTATACAGCGATTGTTCTTCTGAGGAGGCGGTGTGTATGGATCGTGAAATGAAGAGAACGCTGGTAATAGTATTGATAATGTGTCTGCTCATCGGGGCCATAGCGTACGTGTTGTATGAAGAAGAGAACATACCCAAGTTCACAATAATAGCGGAGTTACCACAGGAGAGACTTCAAGAGAAGCTAGACAATATGACATATACTAAAGTGATAGTACATTATGCTGTTGTCATCTACAACATAGATAAAGTGAAGCAGGGATGGCCAATGAGGGCATATGTGCTAATAAATGAGACTATGGAATGTGATAAGATACCAAGAAACATTACGATAGTGATACCAATAACTAGCGAAACATACAAGCACATTGGAGACGAAACACTGCTTGAGGTTGGGGTGATTGTCTTGGTAGAAAAAGACGCAGGCGAGTACGTCAAGCTAGGGCACTTGTCGTATTCAGTAACGTACACCAGATATAGAATGGAAAGGTTCTTCAACAATGGTGTGCTGCACATACCAAGCGAGGATTTCTGGTGGAGAGTAACAAATATTGAGGAAGTGTTATAAGCCCCTGTAGTGGAGGCCTAGCCTGATCCTTATGATGGCTGGGTTAATGCTTCTATTGTCTCTCTTTTCCTTTTTTCTGAAGAACCTTCTTCCTTTCTATGCCTCCACATTATATTATGATTCCTTTCACAATCTACAATAAAAGCAGACGATTTGCACTCATATTATTTACCAAAGGAAGAATAGGCAGAATAATTATTATTTCCGAAACCCCGGAAAGATCTTCTTTCCTCATCCGGAAAGAGCTTTATCATTATCTCCCCCGCCCCGAGGTTATATCACTCGTGTATAGAGTAAGTTTCCGTTATTACCCAAATATAGGACGCGGGCGACCACAAAGTAAATCTATTCACGGAAGAGGACAGGATGGAAAATCGTTGTTAATGTCTCATTGAAATATTGTTTGCAAATCTCAAAATCCACTTCCAAAACGGGACTATTTTAACCTCTTTTCCTGATCTCCTTATTGTATCCTCATCGTCCCAGGTGACTATAGTTACGCTGTTTGCTTTCAACTCATTAGACGCTGTTACAGATTTTTTGATGTGATCCTCGTCCACTTCATGTGTTACTTCTATAACGTGTGTTTTTCCATTATCCCTTATTACAAAATCAACCTCCTTCCCCGACTTCGTTTTATAGTAGAAGATCTCTCTGTTGGGTCTCAGCCCTCCCTTTATCAACTCCAAGAAAACTATGCTCTCTAGGCTTTTTGAAAAATCTTTACCAATGATAAAGTTGTATAAACCCGAATCCACAAGATATACCTTCGGGATCGTTATTTCTGCTTTTTTCAGACTTGGAGAGTACTTCCTTAGAAAGAACGCTAGCTGTATGTCTTCCAATATCTTCTGAAAGTTATACAACGTCTTTTTTGCAACCTTTATCCCTTGAGACTTAAGGATGTTGTACTGCTTGCTTACAGAAAACTCCTTTGTATGCGATGATATTACGCTTCTCAGAAACAGTTCAAGAACGTATCTGTTCTTTATACCGTATCTCTCAACGATATCCTTGTAGATGACGAGATCAAGATAGTCCGTAAAGAAAGTCTTTGGGCGGATGTTACCAAGAACTACATCGGGGAACTGCGTGTATATGTGCTTGTTTATGATACTTTTTATCTTAGCCTCCTCGTATGAAGAATAGTGTCTCTTTGCCCCGAGACCATGCATTGAGAGTATCTCCCGCATTGAGAATGGATACACATTCACTCGCATAGTTCTTCCTCTCAGATGTGTTGCTATCTCGTAAGAGAGGAGCTTAGACGATGATCCTGTGACGAATATATAATATCTTTTCTTCTCGTAGAGGCTGTAAATAACCCTGTCCCAATTACCTAGTGCTTGGACTTCGTCGAAGAATATAAAATCAGGATGTTTTCCGTATATTTCCTGATGTACAAAGGGTATTTTAAGAGGATCCCCGAATTGCACGTGTTCCTCAAAGTTCACAAAAACATAATCTTCGTCATTTATTCGGTTCTTCTTTATAAAGTAGTAAAGAAAATACGTCTTACCAGATCTTCTTGGTCCGATAATCGAAACTATAAAGTTCCTGTTTGGTGATACAGCTATAAGTCTCTCTTTCACAGACAGCTCTTTTATGTCTTCCTTTTTGTCAATGAGATATCGAACGAGGTCCATAGTATTAATACATATAAATATCAGACTTTATAATGTTTCCCCCTACAGGGGGAAATCTTCATTTAAAATTTCCCCCTTAAAGAGGAAACTTACAAACATGTATAGAGCTTGTGCATAAACATGAAGAGCCTTCTTCACTTCTGCGATTGAAGAGAATATATCCTAGCCTCGTATATTATCCTTTTATTCATATTTATAATAAGCAGTGGAAAAGGGAACAATGCGTCCCTTGTCATCTTCATCGGAGGCGGTCGCTCATCGCCCGCAGCCCTCTCGGGACACCACTCTCTGTTTCAACGCTATGTCTGCATCATATATAAACATTGCATTGTGCGGTTCTGTTAACTTATTGTTGGCATAACAAAATTGTAGATAAACGAAGCCCACAAAGTGGGTTTTGGCAAGACGAAGGAGAACTGTTTATCCGCTGTTAAGTGACTCCCAATGGGGGCAAGGTACGAAGCCGCAAAGTGCCCAAGCCCGCTTATTAAATTCCAAATCATTTTATCTTCTCTCTTTATTTTCTTTCTTACTGCGTATTTGCCTCATAATTCCAATTAATAAATTTATTCTTGGGACTCTTTTCATATAATCTCTGTACGCATCACCAAACTTTTCTATGTTTCGTTTTTCTTCTTCTATCATGGCAAAACATAATAAAATAATTAAGATTACACCAATAACCAAGTTAATCCAGTGTTGTGAAATGATTATCAATGCAGAGATGATCAAGATATGTCCCAAGAATTCTGGATGACGAACAAAGGCATACATGCCATTTTCAACAAGGGTCTCTTTGTTAATGCCTTCTCCTACTCGCCCTTTCTTTCGTGATTGGCTCGACCATAATAGAAAAACAATTCCCAATACCAAGGTTACCCATCCTATATACAATAATTCTACCAAATTAGCAGAATTGTAGAGAATAATAGCGGATATTATTAACAGGCCATATAGGCCAATATAAATTATATGACCAATTAAGTGAGTAATATTTTTCTTATACATAATTTCCACACCTCAATCTTATTTCAGCGGGCTTGGGCATTTCACTTAACGCATATTTCACGCACTTTTTATTCGTATAATCTCCCAAATGGGAGTTAAAGCGAGCTTTTATAAAGCTGAATTTCATACAATTTCCTATGGACTTGGATATTAAAAAGCTTACCCACAAGAACGATATGAACTGATAGGCAAACTTATAGAAGAAATAAAGCTAAGGAAGTATTCTTACCAAACAGGCAAAGCTTACATCTCAGTTGTGAGAAGGTTTCTAAAATCTGGAAAAACGCCCAGAGAATTCCTGCTTTCTTACTCCAGTAAAAGCAGATCAGCCATGAGAGGTGCTTATTTTGCTTTGAAATTCTTCTACGAAAACGTGTTTAATGAGAAGCTACCATTGGCTAGGAAGAGTTTGAAACTACCTTTGGTATTAAGCAGAGAAGAAATATGCAGAATGATTAAAGTAACTACAAACATTAAGCACAAACTTGTTTTAATGTTTCTTTACTATGCTGATCTTCGCTTAGATGAAGTTAGAAATCTGAAATGTCAAGACATAGACTTTGATAGGGGTATTATTCATGTTAAAACAGCTAAAGGGAAAAGAAAAAGGTTGTATTCCTGCATTCGAAATTAAAAGAAATGTTGGAAATTTATGGCGTTAATAAGCAAGGTTTAGTTTTCATATCACAAAGAGGTAGAAAATACAACAAAAGAACAATTCAGCAAATAGTGGAGAACGCAGCAAGAAAAGCAAGGATAAAAGCAAGAGAAACGAACAATATTGTTGAAAAATTGCACGAAACTTTAAAGGATAGGCTAAAACCTCTAAGGCATTTGAAAAGTGAAGAAACAGCTAAGATATGGTTAGATGGTTGGTTTGTTTACTATAACTTCTTAAGACCTCATTTGAGCTTAAAAGGTAAAACACATGCCGAAGCTTGTGGGATTGATTTGAATATAGAGAACTGTGTTGAGAAGGACGTATATATTTGCGTATAGTACATTGCCATCACTTGTCCAGTCAATCTAAGCTTTGGGAAGCCAGCGTCGTCCGTTGCGCTATACGAAAGCGTTATTGTCCTCGTGTTTATCGACCCATTTGCATTTGGTGCAGGCGTTATCGATATCGATAGCGTTGGCGCTGTAGTATCTATGGTGAACGTTATGGATGTCTCAGAATAGTTTCCGGCCTTATTGTATGCCCTTACGGTGACTGTGTGTTGGCCGTTTGTAAGTCCTGTGAACGTATGCGATGTCACGGTTCTCTTGTATATCCATTAACCATTGTTAATCTCTATCCCATAGTAACCAATGCCGAAGTTGTCACTTCCAGACCACAAAGCAGTTACGGAGGAGGACTTTATATATGCGTCGTTGCTTGGAGATGTTATCGATACTGAAGATCTTTGGACGCCTACATCTCAGAGTCTACCATAGGTATAGCCTTAAAGATGTTCCTGACACCATTTCTCATATCTACACGAACTACGCCACGTACACGTTCGTCTTCGTGTAAAACTATAAAACTCGTATTATTACACACGACACATGAATGGTTGGGTATTATTCTTATCTTTTCCCCTACTTTTGCTCGATCACTACTATTAAAGAGAACTTTGCCAACTTCCTCTGATAAGCTCGAAACTACTGCCTCTGGATATTCAATAATGTATCCATATCCCTCAACTGCAGACTTTCCGTGCGCTCCCTTATCTAGGCCCAATATTTTACTCCCCACATTAATGACTGCCATGTTTCCGTTTGAATGCTCCGGAATAGAAATAATCGTTGCCAATACTGTCAACGCACAGTCTTCTAACGTTGCAGATTCGTAAACAAAAACCTGCAGCCTATCATAAAATACATAGTTCCCGGGAAATATGTGCGTGTATATTTCCTCCCTCAGATCATATCTTAAAGTTGGCGTTGATCCTGTGCCCACAATTTCAAGGGTGTAACCATTATTTTCTAGTTCCCTAGCAACGCGACCCATTATCTGGGAGGTTTCTTTTGCTACCTTTTCAACTTCCTTTGATCCAGCAACTCCATAAACGTGCCCTGAATGAGTAGATATTCCTATGAAATTCAAACTCTTATATTTCTCAACCTTTTTCAAGAATTTTAGGACATTCGAAGGCGACACTCCAAGCCTATTCAGCCCAGTATTAATTTTTAATACATAATTTATTTCGATTCCTCTTTCTCTGGCATTTTCGTCTAAAAATCTCGCGTTATCAACGTTATCAAGTCTAACAATTATTTCTACCCCTTTTTCAATGATTCTTGCTAACCGATCAAAATTTTGATTGTCAGCCACAGGATATGCCAACATTATTCTTTTACTAATATTTTTATTGGCCAATATCTCTAGCTCATCAAGTGTTCCACACAAAAATCCTTTTGCTCCAAATTTCTTTTGAAGTGATGCTATATAACTAGATTTGTGCGTCTTTACCATAGGCCAAATTTCTTTTCCATTCTCCCTTGCTTCTTTAGAGGCTCTCTCAATATTTCTCATAAGTCTATTAACGTCTACAAGAACTGCAGGGGTAGGTAGCTCCCATATATCCATACCTCTCACCAAGGTCTTGGTTATCTTGATACCTTTCTCGCGTCAAAGGGGGCTTTCTTGGCAGTGCCATGTAAGATAAACGTTTTCATTCTCCTTAAATAATTTTAATTAATGGTGATAAAGCATGATTGTCGTATTTATAAGACATGGAAAAGCAGAACCCAAAACTGAAGAAAAACCCGACAAAGAGAGGGAATTAACGGAAGAGGGTAGAAAGGATCTCGAAACCCTTGCGAGGATCCTTCCGATAACGCCAAAGAAAATATACACAAGCCCGTACAAACGCGCCATTCAAACAGCGGAAATTATTGCAGATGCGTGGAAAATACCCATAGAAGTTAGGGAAGAGCTATCGCCAGAAAATATGTCCATAGAATCAATAAGAAAACTAGAGCTTAGCGGTGGAGAAATATTGGTGGGGCATGCCCCAAGTATCGAGGATGTAGTTTCCAAACTAATTGGCGGTGGAAAGGTAGATATGAGTTCTGGAAGCGCAGCTTGTCTAGAAATTGAAGAGATGAAAGAAGGTGGAGGAACTCTCCTCTTCTTGGTTTCAAGGAGTGTAATTAGAAAAATAAGGGAAAAATAGCATGCATAAAGCATGCTTTCTTTTCAAATCCTATATCACAGCGCCGAGATATGAAATATTGCCTCCATCATTCTTCCGAAGAGGTAACTCAAAAACGCTGCTCCAATTCCTGTAGCAACCATCTCTGTGACCTTTCTTCTTACAGATATACCAGAGATCAATGATATTACAGAACCCACAACACCGAGAGCTGTCGCTGCCAAAAGAACTGAGAAAGGTAAGGCTATAATAGACGACTTTGCAAGAAAGTATGGGAGTACTGGAAATGCTACTCCCATTAAATACGCAATCCCAGTATAAAACGCGGCCCTAACTTCGTTTTCGCTAACCTCTTCAATAAGAAAGTCTACTATCGCGTCTTCCTTAAGTTCTTTTGATATTTGATTAGCCGCTTCTTCAGGAAGCCCGCTCTCTATAAGCCTATCTATAAATTCCTTCCGTGCTCTTTCTGGAGATACCGTGAAGAGTATCTCAAGTCTTTCTTTTATACTTTCGTTTATTTGCCTCTGAGACCTCACGGATATAAAAGCTCCTATTCCCATTGAGAGGGCTCCGGCTATTCCAACAATAAGACCGCTTACACCTACTATTCGGGGAGCATAAACATAAACTGCTGAAAGTCCGGTAACCGCTCCAAGAATTTCTACTAATCCGTCGTTCATGCCCAAAACGAAGTCCCTAACATTTCCTACATTAAATCGCTTTTTTGTTTCATAAAAAAGTCTTTCATGTTCAATTTCATCAACGATTATTCTAGAAAGCTCGGTCCTTTCCTCATCCGTCAGCTTATAGTTTTTATAGAAATCAAAATACTTCTTTATAGCGTTATTCTCCCCCATCTCCAAAAGAGATGCTACCATGCCTGTGCCCAGGAGTTTTTTAATAATTTTTATTAGAGCTAACCTCAACCTGCTAGGTTTTACAGTAGGAGCTTTTCCACCGGATTTTTCTATTAGATCTCTCCAAAATTTTGCATGTTTAGCTTCCATCTCGGACAATTTCTTAAAATTCTCTTTTAGACTAGGATCGCTCTCTAGCTTTGAAAGATAACTATAAAGTGCCATGTCCAACGATTCATCTATATAGAACTTTTTCATAAGCTCAACTGGGTCATCCATTGTACATCCCCTTATAAAATAAGGAAAAAGATAATTAAACTGGCACCCTCATGTTTCGAAGAACATAAGCAACTTACTCGATTTTAACTCTATTTTCCCACAAACCGTGAAGATTGCAGTATGCTAGAGCGTAAATAGTTCCTTTTCTAAGTTTTGCCTTAATAACTACATAGGGCTCTACAAACTCCGGTTCAAATTCAAATCTCCCGAGAGATACAGGATTAAACTCTCTACCCTCCTCAAAAAAGTAGACTTCAATCCATCTTATGGAGTGCGCAGATGTATTGGGATGAGGTCCTACATGGACTGTGACTTCGTAGTATTCGCCTTCTTTCTTTATTTCAATCTTAGGAACGTGACTTTCTACTTTGCCCACAGCCGGGCCTTCTTTGACGTCTGAAGTGTATATGATTTCGCCTAATTTTTTCATAAAATCACCTTATTCTATTTTTTCAAACATATCTTTGCCAACACCACAAATAGGACACTTATAGTCCTCTGGAAGTTCCTCAAATTTTGTACCGGGCGATATTCCTTGATCGGGATTTCCCAAATCTTCGTCATATATGTATCCACAAATCTTACATCTCCACTTCGCCATATTCACACCTCTGGGTCTTCGGTTCATTAATAAATAATTGAGTTAAGATACTTAAAAAGATTTTTATCCAAACATGCTAAAATATTTTGAATAATTATATTATTAGTTTGAGATGCTAACTATAAGTTAGATATTAATAGGTCTCTAGGATTTCCTTCATCATCAATTTTCTTCAACAATTTCAAAACAAGTGCAATAATCTCCTCATTCTCGATCTCTCTTGCTATTTCCAACAATTTTTTCAACTCTTCCCGTAATTGATCCTTGTTGATGTTGTTTTCTAAATATTCTTTTAATATCCTGTTTATTCTAACTTTGAGGTAAAGCTCCCCCAACGCTATGACACCCTTCATTTATTTACTCACAAGAACGGATATGCTAAAACGAAGTATACGTAATCAATCATCGTGTTAACGAACGCCGCAAAGGTGTTAATTGTTCCGTAACCATATCCCAGTAGAACCATGAGAACGGTAATTATCGCAAATAGAGATATCGTTACTGCAATAAAGGCGCTCTGAAACTTCGAAAGGAATAGAAAAACTGCGTCAAAATAAAGTTCGTTTGAGGCGTCAATGGTCTTAAATGGGATTTTTCTGGTAAGCACCATTACTGCGGGGCTTACAAACACGCGTTCTACAACATACACTGCAACGATCACGTATATAATTCCAAGAAATGCCGTAAGGTTTGATGTCATTTCTCCTGAGGTAACTACAAAGTATCGTTGAGAGGACGGAATTATGAGTATTAGATTTACGACTAATCTCAAGTCAGCAAGTTTTTTCATAAAATTCATGCCATCGATAATGCTATTAAAATCTAGAAAAATTGCCACGATGAAGTACAAAATAACAGCAGAACAAATTATGGCCAGAAACTTCCAAACATAATCTTCACTATATACGATTATTCCCGATTTTTCCAGAGATGCTAATATAGCTTTTTGAGTCAAAGTTACAGCTAAAACTGAAAGAGACAGCACACCGCTTGCCTTTTTATTTGGCTTTATATAATAACCTTCCATCAGAATCCACCAGAAATCCGAATTGTAGCCTATGGCAACGATGCTTACTTTGCCAATAGTCCCCCGGACTACTATAATAAAAGGATAAAAATATTAAAAACTATTCAAAAGGTGCTTGTCTTCCTCCCCGCGCTAATCCGTGCTCAACGTAATTGACCTTACATACTTTCTTGCAAGTTCTAGGGACTTTTCAGCAGCTTTTTCTGGATCATCCGTTACAAAGACCTTAACTAGGCGCCTATGGTCAAAGTAGTCATCCTCCAACAACAAAGATATCTTATCGCTCCTATATCCTGTTCCAGAAATAATTACCAGCGGCTTCCCTGTGTTATATGCCATAAGGGCTTCTATCATTGTTCCAGCTCCACCGCCTAAGATTACTACACAGTCGCTTGAGTGAATTAATGTCCCGCTTCTCATAATAGAGCTCGTACCGCTCTTAATACGAATTGTAGAGTATGGATTTCCTTCTTCTTCAAAAGGGAGGACACCGACAACTACTCCGCCACCACTTGAAAATTCTTCTGAAACAACTCTCATCAAACCCTCGCGTCCACCAGTAAGAAGCACTATCTCGTCTTTATATTTAAGCAAAGTCTTTGCAAAGATTCTCGCCTTTTGTACAGCGTCTTCAAATGGATGTAAATCAGAAGATCCAGCTACACCAATCTGAAGTCTTCTCACCAGATGCGCACCTCTTTATGGCGCAATAGAGGTTATTAGCAGAACATAGTCAGCGGTGCCCGAGATCATCATCGGCCCGGGTAAACCTCAGTGGAGGGACGCGTAGTCATCATACTACTTCTATTATGGAGTCCACAGAATTAAATGTTTCTCTACCATCTCCGCCTTTAAAAGAAAAAATAATCATTTTAAAGAAAATCTCTAAGCAACGTTCCAAAACTTTCATATTTCTCCCTAATGCCCAAGGTTTTAAGCGTTTTCCACATCGTAGCTTGATTGCTAGAAATTACAGGAACTCCCAAGTCCTGTTCTAGTACATCCAAAATTTCTATTGTCCTAAAATTCGTACAACTAATAAATACTCCATCCGCTTCGCTTACATAAACTTCTTTTGCAAGCCTATATGCCACATCGGGCGTCTGAGCACCTATTTCTGTATTCTTCAATATACCCAAGCCTTTGTACTTAAGCACCTTAATTCCATTGTCCTCCAAAAATTTTACTTCTTTTTTATTTATTTCTTCAATGTAGGGCGTTGCTAAAACTATTTTTCTTAGTTCCAATTCTTTTAACGCATCTATAACTGCAGTAGACGTCGTAATGGCTTCTACCCCTACGTTACTTTTTATCTCATCAGAAATTTGTTTATCAAACCCCAATCCTTCCAAGAAACTCCCTGAAGTGCATCCGAAAACTATTATGTCGACATTTGTGTCACTAAGAAGTTGTGCTGCGTGCATTAAGTCCTTATGCATTTCGGAAAGTGCTTCTGGCGTTACTTCTATAAGCCGCATCCTAGCCGAATGAATAGAAACTCCCTCGGGAGCCATTTTCCAAAATTCTGGTTCCATAGTTGTGTTTGATGATGGTATAATCAAACCAATCCGGGCCCTCCAGCCATACATTTCAATCTCTCCCTTTCATTTTGGCAAATTCTTCAGCTTTATAAATAACGTATTCTATATCCTCGTCACTATGGGCATAGGATAAGAAAAAGTGTGCCTTCTCTGGGGTCAAATAGGCAACCTTAGCCGATAGCATATGGTTAAAGAGCTCTTTTGTCAGCTGTACGTCCTTTGTCTCCTCAGAGGCCTCGTAATTTTTAGGTCTTACTTTTGTAAAGTGTAACCCAACCATAGATCCTATGCCTGTTGTAAAAGCGTTAATATTGTGATTTACAAAAACCTCCTCAAGGCCTTCTTTAAGCTTCTTCCCAAGATCTTCTAGTCTTCTATAAATCTCCTTATGATTGTCTCTTAGTATTTTGATTAACTCATAACCTGCACGCATTGAGATCGCGTTACCTACATACGTTCCGCCGTGAAATACTCTTTCACCAAATTTCTTTCTCTTCCTATGATCCAAAAACTCCATGACCTCTTCAGTTCCGCATATAGCGCCAGCACCGGGAAAATATTGACCTCCCACAGCCTTTCCACAGGTTATAATGTCGGGCTTTATCCCATAATAGTTTGTCGCTCCTCTAAAGAATCTAAAGCCCGTTATAACCTCGTCAAATATTAATAATGCTCCGTATTCATTACATAACTCACGCAGGGTTTCTAAGAACTCTTTCTCTGCAGGTATACATCCTCCAGCTCCAAGAACAGGCTCAACAATCACTGCCGCAGGTTTTTCTTCCTTTATAATTTTTCTTGCATCCATAAGATTATTGTATTGAATCAACAGCGTATGCTCCAAGATTTCCTCTAGGAGTCCGAGACTTTCCCTAGAATTTGGTGGATAATGAACTCCCTTCATTAAAGCGTCATATCCTCCATGCCAGCCTCCTACTACCTTTACGATCTTTTTCCTCCCCGTAAATGCCCTTGCAAGTCTTATTGCATACATGTTCGCTTCTGTTCCGCTATTTGTAGGCCTTACTTTATCCATACAAAACCATTCTAAAACTGCCTTCGCCCACTTGACTTCCCACTCATTTGCCCAGCCAAAATGAACTCCCTCCTCAAGCTGTTCCTTGACAGCCTCAATAATTCTTTTGTCGTTATGGCCTAAAACAGCGGCTCCATGCTCCATCCACAGGTCAATATACTTATTTCCGTCTAAATCCCAAACATACGCACCTTTTGCCTTTTTTGCATAAAATGGGTATGGATAAAAATCCCTTATTGAATAGCTCACACCTCCGGGTATATACTTTCGGCTTTCTTCATACATCTTTCTAGAGTTCTCCGTGAACTCTTCGAACTTCATTTCTGCCCACCCTTAACTTTCCTCAATCCAAGGATAAAACCTACGACTAAAACAATCCCAACTATTACCAAAAGCGTGGGCTCCAATATTCCTATTCCTCCTTCAGGTGTCTCTGTAGGAGTAGGAGTTGACGTAGCGGTATTCGTTGGAGTTATCTTAGGATATGAGGTCACTAGATATCCATAAACCTTAGACTTAGTTTTCTCTGAAACATCATAGCTTCCTAACATGCTTTTTTGATCGTTAATGGTAGGAGCTAGGAGATCTACTACATTAGGCTGTAACCCAGCAGCGTATGCATCCTCTGGAGCTCCCAAAGAGGGCTCAATTACCTTCCATGAGCTTTCATTATTTGGATCATAGATCCCTACCAAAACTGCAATTTTCATTGAATCATATTTCTGTGGAATGTACTTTGACGGAACTACGATTATCAACGAGGATCCTTTTACCTCCACGTACACGTCCTCACGAACTAAAATGTTCGTAGAAGACCATAAGAATGTTTTAGCAGCCTTCGAATCTGGTGCTGCCCTAACACAAACCTCCCAATCAAATGTAGAGGCAAATATTACGTTAGGGCCCTCCAAAGATTCTCTAGAACCATAATTCCGCAACACGTCTATGTAAATGTCCACGACAGGCATAAGGTCTCCTTCTGATGGTTCAAGAAATGTTATGTTGAAAAACACGTAGTCCATAGTAGGATAAATAGAGAATAAAATAAGGTCCAAAGACGATGTCTTTATGTCTGATAAATACGTTCCCGGACCAAAGCTATCCCCGGCAGGATCTCCCATGAAGTACTGTGGAAGCGGTGGCATAGTTATATTTGCAAGTTTAAAGTAAGATGGGGCTTCAAGCCTAACGTTCTCAGAAACAAGATAAACATGTATTTTTCTTACAAAGTTTTCTGGAGGAAGTATATCCCTGAGCAAATAACTAGGAATCATTAGCTCTATGGAGTCGTCAGAAGAATATACTGGGAGTTCATATGAAATTTGCGGCATATACACGCTTGTAAAGTCTGCATGATCCTTGTAGATGTCTATTTCGTATATTCCCGGGAACTTTGGATCAACGACTCCGTAAGGAGTGTTAAACAACCATGGTATTTCTAATAATTTTGCAAAGGAAAGTAGGGGATATCCCAAGATTATTGTCGCATTTGAGAGGTTCTTCAGACCAATGTAAACATTCTTTTCCAGATCGTAAGAAATCATTAGCTCTGCTCCACCACCATTTATTTTTATGAGATAATAAGACTTCCATTCGCTTAAATCGCCATCTAAAACAACATTGTTAGGGGCATCTCCTAGTGCTTCGGGCACTTCATAATCAGGTGGTTCCCCACTAAATCTGGCCATGGATTTCAATATCCCTGGGGGCGTCTTGTTTATTTTCTGATAATGTTTCAAAAGAAGATCCTTTATCTGGGGGTATGTGTTCTGAATTGTCTCTATGAGCTGATAATCTTCCGCTAGCAAAACTTCCTCTGTTATAGGATCGTCCTTTAAAGTCTTAAGCAAATCAAAAAATACCTTTTGATCTCTTGTTTTTATAAAATCGTATAGACTTCCTTCTCCAATCAGCTCAGGAAATGATGTATCCCTCGTAGGAACGTCGCTTTCCGAAAGTATTTCAGTAACATTAATCGTAGTAAGATCGTATGCTCTAAAAGTACCGAGCGTGATTTCTTTTGGAGATACGTTTTCCAGAATTATGGATGGTTTCGTAACATGCACGTGTTCGTAATTTGATACGTTTATTATTGCGTCAGCAACTTCGTTTAAAGCAGTAAATGCATTTTGACCGTACTTCTCAAAAAACTTATCTAGATTTATGTTAATGACCAAAACTTCTCCATTTGAGACTTCAAAAAGAATTTGTTGGGTAAGAACTCTTTCAAGCCGATCTAGATCCACATCATATAATAGGCTCTCAGTATCTTTGCTCACGGGAATTAAGGTTATGTTAAAACCTTTTACTCTATATACGTGCCCAGAGGGCAATTCTTTTATCTCTGGGATTATAGCATACTTTAACCCTAACTTTTCTAAGGCATCTAACACGCCATCGTTATACGATAACAACGGAGCATAAAACCCGCTGGGATCCTGATCCAATCCTCTAATTTCTTTGATAGATAATTCAATATGTCTTTCTACATGTCCTTTAAGGCCCATATCATATAAAAGTGGCAAAATAGCATTGCCATAGGATCCTGCTAGAAACTCAACATTATCATTAAAATTAGAATATGACCCTACCCTATTTACTACAATTCCAATTGGTACTCCCTTGCTCTCAAAAATATTGGCTATTTCGGATAGTTCTTCGTCGATAACATGCTTTGACAACACTATGGCTACATAACTCTCAGTGTCTTCGCTGCTGGCATAAACAAACGACGAAATAACGCTCAGTAGCATTAATATGGTGATAACAAAGACTATTCTTGGTGTTTTCATGACTAAACCCTCTGAGTGTTTGTATCTAAATTTTATTTGAGTGTTTAATATATTTTTATAAAATGAAACAATGAAATCAGAATTTCTCTGATAATACTAAGGACTGTTTTCGCTTTTTCGCACATTAGTTCTTTGAAGAGGTTTTCGATTATTATTCGGACAACATGTGTACGGGCAAACCATGGCCTCTCTGAACGCAATTTTCAATATCTGCCACAAATTGTGACATTTAATCATCTTTTGTAACCCAAAATAATATTTATTTCTAGTAATTGAGATTTAGAATTATAGATCGTGATTTCCGGTGAGCATTAATATGAAGGGTTCTCAAAAATGGTGGGAAAAACCGCTAAGAGTGCTCCAGTATAATATTGAAGACAGATATGGAATATACACATCTAACATTACAGGAAAATTGTTAATTCAACTTGCTAAAAGCCTAAGAGCAAATACGCTAGTTATTTTTGCTAGAGATCCTTGGGGAAGAACATACTATGAGAATAGTGAGGTCGGGCCCAAACACCCCAAAGTTAAAGGGGATCTCATAAAAGAGGCCGTAGAGGAGGGCAAAAAATGTGGCATTAACGTAATAGTAATGATAGGACACACAGCTAACAAATATTTATATCAAAAGAAGACTGAGTGGGCTCAAGTCACAAAGGATGGAGACCCCATAGTTCTGGAGCACATACCTTTTGAAAGAAGATTTTACGAGCCAGAATGGCCCTTAATGTGTATCAACTCTCCCTTTATGGAGTATGTGCACAAAGAAGTTGATGAGGTACTTTCTCTAAACGTCGATGGTGTATTCTTAGACAGTTTCAGATATCAACCAGACATAGAAAAAGCTTGTTATTGTAAGTGGTGTCAGGAGAGGTTCAGAAAAGAGTTCGGTTATGAGATGCCTAGAGAGATTGATTGGTCAGATGTGAGATGGAGAGAACTTTGGAAGTGGAGATATAAGGTAGTAGTAGATAGAATTCGGGAAATCTCTCAGAAAATTAGAAGTAAGTCCAAAAATGTCCTTTTGATGTATAACAGCCACCCCGGCGGATGGGCAGGAAGGACAAACAAAATCGTAGAGATGGCCAGGGATTATGTAGATGTTGTCTTTGCTGAATGTAGTGAAGCAGATCATCAGCCATCTGGATTTATTACAGAAATGATTAAACTTACTAAAGCAATGTTTGGCAATAAACCAGTAGCAGCATCAAGAAACTATTTCCACATGTACAGAACAGTATCCCCAACAACAAAGCTTGCAATAAAGCAAGGATTGAGAGAAGCTATTATCGCGAATGGAATTCCATGGATATTAGTATTCTCCTCTGGTTATTTCCAAAACCCCGCTAGACTAGATGCCGTTCGAGAGGTCTTTGAGGAGCACGAAACTATATCTCCATACATGGAGGGCTCTGAGAGTATAAAGTTTGCCGCAATTGTAGCTTCCAATAACACAAGAGATTTCTATGGAAGAGAGCATCCGAATCATTATGTCGACGAGGTTCGCGGTTTCTACTATGCCCTTATACATTCCCATATTCCCGTAGAGTTCATTTCCGATAGGGATTTAGAGAATGGTAAAGTATTAGATCAGTATCGCCTTGTTATTCTTGCAAATACTGCGTGTATGTCCGACAAAGCAATTGAAAACATCAAAAGGTTTGTTGAAAACGGCGGAAAGATTCTCGCAACATATTCTACATCCACAAGATTCGAGGATGGTATAAGAAGGTACGAAATAGGGATAAAAGAGGTTATAGGAGGAGAGTTAGTAGGGGTTCTAAGGCAAAACTGGAGTTATTTAATAATAAACAACATCGAACATCCTATTTTCTCCGGACTAACAGAGAACTTAATATTAATGGGAGATATGAGCTATGAGTTCGTTCATGAACGCGTTTCACCCGTACTGGGATGGCATTTAATCCTTAGACCTATCGAGGGCAATGTCCTTGCTAACGTTGCCGTAGCTGGAGGGCTCTGGGGCTACGAGTATACTCTCGGCAGATCTCCACCACCTATGGTAAGCCAGACATCAATTCCAGGGCTTATCGAGAATACATACCATAATGGCCGTGCCTTATACTTCTCCGGACAATTAGGTCGCCTATATTGGAGAACTGGTTTGCCAGAGTACAAGACGATAATAAAGAATTCTGCTATTTATCTAGGCGGAGAGCCTGACGTGACTGTCGATGCTCCAGAGAGCGTAGCTTTTGAGGCTTATCAGAAGAATAACAAACTCATCGTACACCTCCTAAACCACACATACAATCAGCGCATACTTGCTGCCGGCGTCGGCAGAGTAAAACAGCCTTTGCCACCATATAGCACTACAGAGAGCGTACATCCTCCAAGAGAGGTTATACCAGTAAGAAACGTGAAAATTATAGTAAGGGGAGATGTTAAGTCGGCATATCTTCCTCTCAGAGGAAATAAAGAAGTTCCTATAACAGTAAAAGAGGGCAAGTCGATAATTACGATAGAAGAATTGGGCGAATACGAGTTTGTTGTATTGGAGCGATAAATTGCTAAACAAATTCGTCTACTAACCTTAATAATATTATTTTCCCAAGAAGTATATGGGGGTGTTCCTATGTCTCCCAAACCTATGACCCAAGATGCCTTAGTCTCTGCTTTTGGCGGAGAATCTATGGCCCATATGCGATACCTTGTCTTTGCAGAAATAGCTGAGAAGGAAGGATATCCAAATGTAGCTAGACTCTTTAGAGCAATAGCATACGCAGAATATGTCCATGCAAGCAATCATTATAAAATCCTCAAAGATCTAAAGACAGATCTAAAAGTCGTGGCGGGTGCCACGTTTGGTCCTGGAGATACTCTTAAAAACCTCGAACTTTCAATTATGGGCGAGAACTTTGAAGTAGAGGAAATGTACCCTGTTTACATTGAAATAGCAAAGGCCCAAGGAGAAAGCGATGCTGAAAGAAGCTTTAAGTGGGCATACGAGGCTGAGAAAATTCACGCAAAGCTTTATGAAGAGGCTAAAAAGAGTGTAGAAGCTAAAAAGGATTGGGAAATTGACGGATATATTTGGATCTGTCCCCTTTGTGGGCACACACACGTAGGGCCCGCTCCTCCAGAAAAATGTCCAGTTTGTGGTGCGTCAAAAGATTTATTCAAACAATTCTGAGGCCTTTTCTTTTCACTCTATTTTTGAATAAGTCCTCTAAAAAGGCTTAGCAACTCATTAAACGATATTATCTTAAAAATAAACACTACTAACATAGACGAAAGCATAAAAGATGCAATAACTCCTCCAATAGGGTGTATTTCCGCGGTAATAAAGATTCCAAGAGCTGACGATAAGGCCATCACTATAACTCCTTCAACGAGCCACTTTACAAACCATTTATTCGAAGACGATATTAAGATATAACAAAAGGCTAATGTGAGGGAGATTAACAACGCAAGCCCAATGCTTATATCATATATCTGAGGAATCATTGTAGAAATATAAAGGACTGCTGGCAACATCACGAGCATAATAACTCCTATCATTGCGACCTTAAGATACTCCGACTTTGCGTTCCATTCGGTAATCACGTTCATTATTACTACGTAAATAATCAACGCCCACATCAAAACAATAAGGTTTTTCCAGGCAAATGCCATTTCAGGATTTATAATAGAAAGTACAAACCTGGGTGCCGAGGCAATAACTGAGGCTCCCACAACTGTGAGGGCAATGCCATATCTCAGGCTATCTACGTAGGAGTGGTAGTCCGTAGCAGTAGAGTGTGGAAGAGCCATCGTAGAGAAACTCCCAGAAAGACCTGCTAGAGCAAGCATTATCATTAAAGATATATATGCTACGCCCACTTGTGAGGGATTGTTGGTAAAAAACGCAAGAAGAACTGTACCAAAGTTGATAAGAATTATATTAAAAATTCTCGATGGCATGTTTGCTAAACCTATTTTTAGAGTCTCTATAATCCAAGTTTTCTCAACTTTTGGTGTAAACTCAAATATCTTCATAGATATGGGGAGAGATAATATAAAGCCTAAAACTATAGGAACACTTGCAGATATAAATATCGTTAGACCCGTGATTTTCGAATAAATTATTGCAAATAAAACAGCAAGACCAAATTTTGTGGTACTTGTAATGAACCTTATTATCGTCACTATTTCGCTTTTCATCGCCCCTAGAAGGGCCATTGAGAGGATATTCCCAAAAACCATGAACGGATAAAATAGTGCAGCCATTGTAATGTACGTCCTATACTCCTCCCCATAGAGTCCTCTACCGCCCCAAACCATTAATATTATAACGATAATGAGGGAGAGTATGAGGTTGATGAATATTGTTGCAGAAAATATTTGAGACTTCTTAGATTCAACAGAGCCATATTTTAGAACTGCCATAGTAGTGCCGAGAGTAAAAGTTCCTGAAAGAAGCATTATGAGCGAGAAGGCAGTAGTCGCATATCCCACATCCTCTGTCGTTGAAAATCTGGATGAAACTATCCAAAATAATAACGACATTAAATTCATGTAGATTGTTCCCAACATAAACCAGAAAGATTTCTTGAAAAGATAGAATCTATGGTCCTCTATGTCCCCCATAAAGTTGATCCCCTCACTTTGCATAGATAGAATTTATTTATAAAAGTAACACATTTCATCAGTGAGTGCTTCCCGTGATTTCATATGGCTGAGAGTACGAGGCCCATATACAAGTGCGCAGTATGTGGAAGGTTTGTTGAAGAGGCGTATCATTGCAACAAACCTGCTAGGCTGATTGTTAATCCTAGAGAGAGGATTAGGATTAGTAAACTTCTTAGCGGAATTCTAAGACACTTTCCAAAAGAATACGGTATAGAACTAGATGTTGGGGGATGGGCTGAGATAGAGGTTTTAGTCAAAGAAATAAAGAGAAGGCGAAGAGGTCTTTCTTGGATCACAGAAGACGTGGTAAAGGCTATAGCTCTTTTAGACCCGAAGGGAAGATTCGAGATTAAAGAAGATAAAATACGCGCCAGATATGGTCACACTATCGACGTGAAAGTCGACTATCAAGAGGATTTAACTTCAGAGTTATTGTATCACGGCACTGTTCAAAGGTTTTTGGATAATATTCTAAGGGAAGGATTAAAGCCCATGAAAAGACGTTGGGTTCATCTTTCTTTAACAAAAGAAGATGCGTCTCTTGTTGGAAGAAGACATGGTTCCGATGTCGTAATACTCATTATTGATTGTGACTGCCTCAGGAAAAGGGGAATTAAAATCTACATTGCCTCCAAAACAGTACGCCTTGCAAGCTATGTCCCTCCCGAATGTATCATTTCCTATTTTTCTCCTCACTTCTTTTAAACAAAATTGTGTAATTTTACCGTCCTGCAAGTACAATAAGGCTCGTGCCCCTCAAAATAAAAGAAAAAGGTGTGCCGGAAGTAGACTACGGAAGATGTACATATTGTCAACTGTGCGTTGATGCTTGTCCCACGGGAGCTTTGCAGTATGATGAAAGGTATATCTATGTAACCGAGATCCACGAAAGATTTTCTTTAATACCTCTATCACCAGATTTTGTTCAGAAATACGAAAAACATTATTTGCCTGTCAAAAAGATTATAAAAACCGAGTCTAAACAATCTGTGATAATGCAAGATGGCTACAAATATGAAGTTGAGTATCTTTGAGTATTTTAATTTCCTCTTTATTTTTTGTTTGTATCTCCCTATAAATCATCCTTATTTTTGTAAAATCTAAATTTCCCATTTGATTTAGATCGTAGATATGAAGCCTAACGAATTGCCTCAAAAGAGATTCGTTTGATGTCTTCGAAAATATTATATGGCTTGTTAACTCATAATTTTACTTAGGGGGTGGTATGAGTCTCAAAAGGTTAGTGTCTAGCATTATTCTTTCTTTAATACTTATCTCCGTAATTATGTTAATATCTCCCATAACGGGAGCAGAGCTCAGTGAAGAGACAAAGTTAAAACCTGGGCACTACGCAGAGTATATCGCAAGAGGAAAAATGTCCTTCTTGATCCAAATGTATGATCCAAAGGACGATTCTTACCTTGGCGCACTTGTAGCTCAGAGAAATGAAAGCAAGTTGATTTTTAAATGGGAAATCATTGATGAGGACCAAGAGTATTACGTAGTCAGGGTTAATCTATCAGCGTTTAATGCCTCATACTTCACTTTAAGCGGTTTTTTAAAGCTTAATTTAAATTGGAATTTTTCGCAGACTTATTTAGTAAACAAGAAGGATAGAAAGACGTATTTCGCTAGCAATCACTCCTATTGTGGTTATTGGCCATATTGGATTACACAAGAGGAAATATGTAATATAGATCTTATTAAGACAAGGTTTGATAGGACTATGGTTCCAGGAGAGAAACTACCCAGCATAGGTTGCTATGTAGAGACAAAAAAGAAAATTCTTCTTGCAAATGGGTATGCACCACCTCCTACTATAGTTTTCTCAATGCCAAAGGGACCTTCTGCTAACTATGTTTTCCAATATTTTTATGAGCCCAATTATGGTATAGCCATAGCCTTTAAAGGAAACTTCGTCTTTCCGATCTCTATCTTTACAAACTCCTCCGCAAAGATTTGGTGTAAAGCTCGTGATTTTGTTACGTCGGATAAATGTTTGATCCTATGGAATGAAGGGAAAAAAGACGAGTACATTGGATTATTACTTGTGGTCCTTTACGACACAAATATCCCTTGGAGGATTTCAGAACCTAGCATATCCGCAAACTGGGCGCCTTCGCCAATAACGATTGGCGTGCCTGTAGTTGGTCCAACATTAATAGCCGTTTATAGTATTGCTAAGAAACGAAAAGGTGATATGTGATGCGAAAAAAGCTTTTTGATCCATTTACGTCAGCATCGCTTATTAGAAATAGCCTCTTTGCAATACTTAC
>JAPDJS010000015.1 GCA_029258975.1 Thermoplasmatota archaeon
TAATTCTAATGACAGCTATCCTCTTCCTTTCCAATTTAATCTACCTTTATTTTCCTTAAGTTCTTCAATGCATTAAAGCAGGCGAATGCTAAGTTAACTCTTGTTCTCGTCTCCCCAAAAGTTTGGCTCCACACATCCTTAATTCCAGCGAGTTCCAAGATTTTCTTGCATTCCTCATTTATACAAAGCCCTAAACCCCTGGGTGCTGGTTTTAGGACTATCCTAACACTACCACACTTTCCTTCAGTTTTGAATGGAATAGAGTGATTACCACCGCAACCACATTCCCATGAACCACAACCTCTCTTTATTTTTATTAGGTTAAGCTTTGCCTCCTTGATCGCTTTCTCCCTTGCGATTATTGACTCCTTTCCTACACCCATGCCAACGCCAACATGACCATTCCTGTCTCCAACTACTGCAACGCAACTGAACTTTGGAACATTACCTTCTGCTGTCTTCCTTTGGGTTACCCTATAAATCTTCCTCCTCCCACCACCGAACTTACCTTTTGCTTGACCAACGAGGAGGAGCTCGTAATCGAGATTTGGGAGTAATGTGTCTACTATTTCAACTTCCCTTATCTTAATTCCCTTGTCTAGAATTTCATCTATATCCTTTATCTTCCCCTCCTTCACAAGTCTACCTAACTCTGTCTTTGGGATCCACTCTTCTTCCTTTTCTTCCCCTACTTCTTTTTCCATCTAACCACCTTCCAATATCCTTTCCTTTACTTTCTCAACGTGCTCAACTATTTTCATTGGGTCAAACCCATTTTTTAAATAATTTGAAAACTGCCTCTCATATTTCTTTGGATCCTCTTCTTTGAGGGCTTTCGCATAAGCAGCAATATGAGCTCCACTTAATCTCTCTTCAGATGGTAAAATTTCAGGAGAGTGAGGGATGTTAATTCCAGCCTCTAGGGCTCCTTTTAAGCAAGCATAGAGTGAGGAACCCTTAGTGCTTTTTTGTAGTCCAAGATCCAGAATAGCTTCCTTTACTCCAGCCTTTTTCGCTTTAATTCCGGCAAGTAACCCAGTAAGATAAGCTGAAGGTAAGTTCCCCAAATGAGCTAAATAGCCAAAATTCCTAAGTTCCCTTGAGTGAGCTGAGGCAACTACCTTATCTCCATTTCTCTCGTATTTGATAAATTGGCACCAGAATCCATTTAGGGATCTTCTCACAACAAACCTTATCTTTCCAGAACTGAGTAGCTTAAGCCTTTTCCTATAATCAGTCCTCCCTTCCCTACGCCTCCTAAATTTCACAGCATAAGTTGCCTTCATTGCCACTTTTTCTCACCCAACTCTTTCTCTAAAAGCATTTTCAAGTGTTGCAGGCTCCTGAATTCTCCACCTTTAACTTTCCTATAGAATTTGTTAAACAACTTCTTATCTATCACTCCTTTCTCCTTCAAATATTTTAAGAATTTCCTTTGTTTTCTAACCCTATTAACCCATAGCTCTTTCTTCCCAGCTCTAGCTCCTAACTTCCCTTTTCTCTTCCCAATTCCCCTTCTCCTCCCCTTCTTCTTCTGTAAATGCCTCTTCCTAGCTCTAGCCCTTGAAGTTCCAACTTTCGGCTTCACCTTTATTGCTCCTTCCTTAATAAGCTTCCTTATGTCTTCCTTTGTTATGGCCTCTCCAATATCTTTAAGCCTATCCCTACTAAATACTACTCTACTCTTCCCGACTTTCAAAATCTCTGCAGCTAGCCTTCGCTGGAAATCTAACTTCTTCATTTCTTCTTCTCCTCCTTTTTCTCCTTCTCTTCCGTTTTCTTTACTTCCTCACCCTTTTTTTCACTTTCCTTCTTCTCTTTTTGCTCCTCTTGAGTTTCTTTCCCTTTAACTTCTTTTGCTTCTGCCTCCTTAACCCTCCTCTTCAATTCCATCTTCTTCTTTACTTCTTCAAGAAATTCCTTGGGTTTCTTTAGATTTGAAATCCTGAGCCCAAGTTCAAGCGCCTTTTCAACTATCTCAACTTTCTTCTTCCTTCCAACACTTGAAGCTATTTTAATGATGTGTTGCTTAGGATTCAAACCATCCAAATTTTCCGGATTATAAACCAAAACTTCTTCTAAACCAGATGGATGCAGGCCCCTAACTTTCTTAGGCGCCCTATACCCAACTTCTGGTAGAGGAGTGACTGATTTCTCCCTCTTTCTTTGCTTACTGCCAGGCCCCCTTGGTCTTCGCCAAACTTCATCTAGCTTCTTCCTCTTGTGAGTATCAAATCTCAAGAAATCCGGTTTCTTCCTCTTCAACAACCTCCTAATCTTAAGCAATCTCTTTTCCACACTTTTCGATGATGTAGATCCCATCTTGAAATACCCTCCTATCAATACCTCTAATCCTCGTAGCAGATTCTATATTAGCTGCTGTTTGCCCAGCAGCTTCCTTATCAGCACTAAATACAATTATCTCGTCCCCCTTAACTTCAACCTTGGTGTTGCCAACTATCTTAGCTATTCTTGGATTTCTCTCCCCAAGGAAATTCTCAATTATTACCTTGTCTCCTTCAACTTTCACAGTAATTGGGAAGTGGGAGAAACATATCCTCAATCTGTATCTGAAACCCTCCTGAACTCCCTTTATCATATTTTTTAGATGAGCAACAGTTGTCTTGACGATCTTCTTAAACTTCCTCTTCTCAACCTCAGAAATTATCTTTATCTTCTTGTCTTCAAGCGAGATTTTTATCCCTTTCAATAGCTTAAATTCCCTTTGGACTTCCCCCTTCTCACCCTTAACCCAAACCTTATTTCCCTCAACTTTCACTTCGACTCCTTCAGGAATTTCAATCTCTTCCAGCATCATTTTAGTAGACATAAGCTATCAAAACGCCACCTATTCTCTTTTCTTTAGCCTCTCTATGGGTCATCAGCCCCTTGGATGTAGATACTATTATAATCCCAAGATCTCGAGAGAGTAAGAATCTCTTCTCAAATTTTTCAAACTCATCAAGCTTACATGAATATCTAGGCTTTATTACCTTACAATCATTGATCCTCCCCCTTAGCTTTACTTTAACTATTCCCCCTCTACCATCATCTATTATTTCATAATCTTCAATATAGTTATGCCTCTTCATTATGTCCAAGACTCCCTTAATGAGTTTGGAACTAGGCTTAAAGCTAATCTCCTTCTTCCCCGCTCTCTCAGCATTTCTTATCGTTGTTAATAAATCAGCCAATGGATCCATCATCATTTCCTCTCACACCTCATGACCATATTTTTTAAACCCAAGCTCTTTGGCAACTTCTCTAAAGCATTGCCTACAGAGATTCAAACCATATCTTCTTATTACTCCTTGATGTCTACCACAACGAACGCATCTAATAGCTCCTTTACCAAACTTCCTTTCTTTCGGCTTATTGCACTTCAGAAATCTGATTAGCTTAGCCTTTTTATGGGCAATTTGCTTCATTATCTTTTGATACTCTTCCTCAACCATCAAACCACCTTAACACCAAACTTCTGTTTCATAAATTCGATTGCTTCTTCCTTTTTTATTTTATGCTTCTTCCCAATTTTACTCCTTCTGTATCTCCTCCTCTTAACTCTGAACCCTGGCCTTTCCAATTTTATCGTGACGCTCAACCCAACTACCCCCAAAGATGGATCATAGGAGACGTTTGGAATATGAATGTACTCCTCTATCCCGAACGTTATATTACCTTCATCATCGAACCACTCCTTCTTCATTGTGTTGTCTATAGCCTTTAACAAAGAGGGTAACAATTTCAAAGCATCGTCCTTTCTCAATGTTACCTTAACTCCTATTGGTAAACCGGGTCTAACTCCAAACTCAGGAATCCTTTTCTTCGCAAAAGTCTTTACAGCCTTCTTTCCAGTTATCCTCTCAAGTAATGCTTTTGCTTTCTCTAGCTTCTCTCCTGGTTCTCCAACACCTATATTTAAAACTACCTTCTCAATTCTTATCTCCCTCATCTTATTAGCTGTAGAACTCCTTTCCATTACAACACCTTTATTTCTGGTTCTGCTTCACCAATAACTATTATTTTATCTATTGGGGTTATGAAGCTCTCATTTTTCTCATTCTTCAGTGTAACTTCTTTACCATCTATCTTAGATATCCTTGCAACCTGTCCCTTATACTTCCCACCTAAGACGAAGGCTGTCATCCCCTCTTTAAGTGGTAAGTACTTCTTTATCTTCTGATCTGGAACTGTAATCAATAAGGAGGAGTTCTTCTCATAAATATCCTTATCCACTACTATATTCCTGCCATCATGCAAATTTAACTGAATTTTTCCACCCTTAACATAAGTTTTGTTCCTTATCTTACATATTTTCAAATTCCTCTCCTTCTCACTTGTCTCAATGAGAGTAATCCTTCCCCTGTGATCTATGCTAACCCTATAGAACTTCTTGAGTTTGGGTATTTCAATGATGTCCATTAATCCCACTGGAAACTTGTAATCCTTCCTCTTAACTCCGTCTACGAGTATCTCTCCTTTCTTTATTGCTTTCTTAGCTTCCCTAGCATATTGAGCTATCCCAAGTACATCTCTAACAACGATTAGTAGAGGTAAACATCTCTCTTGAGCATGAGGGCCAGGACTCGGCTTAACTATGAACTTAAATCCCTTCCTCGGAATTTTCCAAGTTGCTGGAGCAGCCAACCTCTTTAAATGCCTCTTCACTTAGCTTCACCACCCAATCTTCTCTTATCACTTAAATTTACTTCAACTATCATCAAATTTGATGGATGAATTGGAAACTTGACTTTGGAACCATCTTTCTTCTTTATCCAAACATTATCCAAGTAAACTCTATAATTCTTCAAATCTACTCTCTCAACACTTCCAATAGTACCTTTGAATTTTCCTCTCATCACTTTGACCTTATCTCCTTTTCTTACCGGTAAACTCCTCAACTTATATTTTTCCCTCAACTCCTTGCTCAAGTGGGCTGCCATGAGCTTCCTACGTATGTGTAGAGGAGCATTGTAAATGTACTTCCTCTGCTTACTTGGTTTCTTGCTAGCTCTCCACTTCTTCGAAAACTCTTTCATTAAACCACCATTGAAGCGATCTTTCCGATTAGTGGGAATCTCTCGACAACTTCCCTAGCTACTGGTCCTTTAATCATCGTAGCTTGAGGTTCCCCTTTTTTCTCGTCCTTCAAGATAATGCAAGCATTGTCCTCAAACTTCACTCTTATTCCAGAAGCTCTCCTTATCGCCTTCTTCTGCCTAATTATCACCGCTTTCAGGACTTTATGCCTTATCGATTGATCTCCTTCTTTAATCACAACCGTGACTATATCCCCAATCCCAGCGCTAGCTAACCTTCTCCTCTTCCCATGATATCCTCGAACGCTTATTATTTGAGCAACCTTTGCTCCCGAATTATCAGCTACTGTAATGTAAGCTCCAACAGGCAATGCTTTAGTTACCTTAGCTTTCAAAGGCCTTAAACCAGCAGTCTTCCTACCAGTTCCCATCTAAATCACCTGAAGCACCACAAATTTCTTAGCCTTACTCAACGGACGACATTCCCCAATTATAACTTTGTCTCCAACTTTAGCATTGATACATGGAGGATTATGAGCCATCACTCGAGTCTTCCTCTTTTCATACCTCTCATACTTTGAGAGATATACATATCTAGGCCATTCTACAACAACGGTCTTTTGAGCTTTATCACTAACTACAACCCCCTTAAATATCCTTCCCCTAATGCTCAACTTCCCATGCCAAGGACATTTTTCATCCTTACACTCTTTTTCCGGGGGCTTTACTCCCTTTATTCCTATATTTCTAACCATCTACTCCTCACCTTAGGTTTGAGCTTTACCCTCTCTTCAGGTCTTGCAACAAGCAACTTTCCATTGACAATGACTTTCTGACCTGAAGGGAGCGTAAATTTAAAAATTGCCTCTTCTTTTAAAACTTTCTTCTCCCCCTTCTTAGTCTCGATCACAAGTAAATTCCTAGTTTCGTCAACGACCTTACCTTTAATTCCAATTAAACTCTTATTCCTAGCCCTGAGGACCTCTACTCTTAGGCCTATCAATTCGTGTCTTACTAGATTTTCTGGTTTTATCATTTACAACACTTCTATTAACTCAGCCGGAAACCCCTGTTGAACTAAGAGGTCTTTTACCTTTTTCCTATGATCTCCCTGTAATTCGATCATCCCGTTCTTGTAAGTCCCACCACATGCAAGTTTTGTCTTCAAGAATTTGAGCAAATCTTTCACATCTGTTGACTTTTCATCAATCCCTTCTATTATCGTCATTATTCTTCCGAATCTCTTCTTCTCGGTCCTTACCTTGATCTTCGTTTGTTCTCTTGCAATTACTTTACAAACGCACAAATCTTTTGGCAGACCACAAACAGGGCAGACTTCCTCCATTTTATCTCTTAATACCTCTCTCCCTAAGTAAAGTAAGGATCCTAGCTATATTCCTTTTTATTTCCCTAACTCTCCCAGGATTATCTGGAGTTATATGAGCCCTAATCTTCCCCCTAATGCTCAATAACTCTCTCCTAAGCTCTTCAAGTTTTTTCTCCAATTCTTCATTACTCATTTTTCTCAGTTCCTTCATCCGAAATATTGCCACTTTCACCACCTTCTCCTTCCACAACTTTTTCCACTTCTTTCTCCTCTTTTCCTTCTTCAGCTTTCTCTTCTTCTTTACTTTCCTTCAACTTCTCAATTTCCTTCAACTCCTTCTCAGCGGCCTCCAACTCTTTCTCCTCCTCCTTCTTTAAGGGAACTTCCTCAACCTTTATCTCTTTAGTAACCTCTTTCAACTTCATCATGTCAGGCATTTCAACATTTGGAGGTAAAATTTTGACAGAAACCCCAACAATGCCAGGAGGCAGTAAGATCTGTTTCTTTGCTTTTTCAACGAAGTAATCAGCAACATACCCACTCTTCGGCAGGTATCCACCTGTGAACTTCCAAGATGTAGCTCTACTACTCGGGACTTTTCCACTTATAACTATCTCAGCTCCAATAGCTCCGGCATCTAATATTCGTTGAAGGTTTTTGTATCCAATAGCTTTGAACCTCTGTACTCCAAATCTTGCAAGTTGAATACAAACTCTCTCAGCCATTATCCTCGGATCCAAAAATGGATTCTCAATCTGTTGAACCTCAATCCGCGGATTCTCCAACTTATATTTCTCCTTCAATATCCTCGTTATCTCCTCTATTGTCTCCCCACCTCTCCCTATAATAACTCCGGGTCTTGAAGAATATATAATTATCCTATGTCCGAGAGGAGTCTTCTGAATGTCTACCCAAGAGTAACCTCTATGAAGGAACCTCTTCTCTAGGAATTCCTTAACTTTCATCTCATTAATCTTACTCTCAATAAATTTCCTCTCTATCATTTCCTTTCCTCAACTTTCTCCTCTTCTTTACTTTCCTTTTCCTCTTCCTCCTTCTTTTCCTCCTTTACTTCTTTAGCCTCTTCTTTCTTCTCTTCAACCTTTTCCTCAACTTTCTCTACTTTTTCTTCCTTCTCTACTTTCTTCTTTTTGCTCTTTTCCTCTACAATCTCCTTTTCTGCAACTTCAATATAAATATGTGTTCCTTTTGAAAATCCCCGCTTGACTTTCTCCTTAGAAACTGCTTGATTTGCAATTATTTTTGAAATGTACAATTTGCTCGAATCCATCCCCTTAGCCTTAGCATTTGCAATTGCATTCTTCAAAACCTCCTTTATATACTTACACTCCTTCCTTGGAAATCTCCCTGGACCAATTCCCTTCCTGTGAGCCATATCTCTCCTATATCTCTTGTAAGGAATTGGTCTCTTTAACTTTATTACATCCTCGAGATATCTTAATGCCTTCTCGACGAGCATCCCCCTTATAGCTGAGCACACATTTACAGAATCCTTAAAGGAAATTGGTAAGCTCCTTCCAGAAGCCTTGGCAATTTGTTTGGAACTCATTTTACTTTACTGATATTGCTATACTCGATCTAGTTGCTCCTACTCCTGGAGCAGAGTGCTCGACTTTCTTAGTAGTTAGGACAAATTCTCCAAGCCTATGTCCAATCATCTCGGGCTTTATCTCAATGAACTTGAATTCCTTTCCATTGTGAACTCCTATCTTAACCCCAACCATCTGAGGAAGGATTATCATATCCCTACAATGCGTCTTTATCGGTTTCTTCAATTTCCCAGCTTTGAATGCTTCTATTTTCTTCAATAGTTTCTTTTGTTCTTCAGTTAAGCCACGGAGTAAGCTCCTCCTCTCCCTAGCTGGGAGTAGCTTAGCAAATTCCTTCAAGCTCATTTGTTGCAGTTGTTCAATCGTATAGCCACGATATTTGAATACCTTAGCCATTTTTACTTCCTCTTCTTCCTCCCAGTTCTCCTGGGAGCTATAGATCCGACTTTAGCTCCAGGTGGAGCTCTTCTAGATACACTTTTTGGTTTCCTACCAGTCCTAGCCCTCTTCCCACCAAATGGGTGAGCTGCAGGGACCATTGCAACTCCACGAACCCTTGGCCAGTACTTTCCCCTTGCTTTTGTAGCATGATACTTAGCCCCAGCCTTTGTGAATGGTTTCTCAATCCTCCCTCCTCCAGCAATTACTCCTATCGTTGCCCTGCAATTTGGATTAAAAAGCTTGAGAACTCTCGAAGGAAATTGAACGACAACTCCAGCTTCCTCATGGCTAATTACTTTAGCTGAAGTCCCGCCACTCCTAATGAACTTCCCACCATCTCCAGGAGTAGCTTCTATATTAAATACTTCCGTACCGTCTGGAATCGAAGCAAGCGGCAGTATGTTACCAGCTTTAACCTCAGCTTTAGCTCCAGCCATTATTTCATCTCCAACTTTCAAACCCTTTGCTGCAGGTAAGTAAATCTCTCTACCATTTTCAAACTTTATCTTAGCTAATGGAGCTGTATGTAAAGCGTCGTGAATTAAATCAACCACCTTTCCCTTCAAAGCAGACTTCCTTTGAATTTCATCAAGAGGACCATAGCTAATCTTAGCTTTCGCGCTTTTTCTCGGGGCTCTAAATACATTCTTCCCCTTCCCCCTTCTTTGTTGTCTCAATCTCTTTGCCATTATAACACACCAAGTTTCGAAGCTATATCTCTTGCTTTATACTCTCTAGCTATTTTAATATATGCTTTTTTCTCCCCTTTCTTCGTGGTACAAGTTCTCACTTTCTCTACTTTAACTCCATACAACTTCTCAAATTCTCTCTTAATTTCAACTTTATTAGCTTTATCCCCAACTATAAAAACTATTGTATTCTCCTTATCTATTAGCTTCACAGCCTTTTCTGATATCAAAGGATATTTCAGTATCTCCTTCATTTTACATAAACAATTTTTCCTTTGCTAGTTTCTCGAGTGCATCTTTACTCCAAATCACAAGCCTAGGTATTCCACCTGGGCATAGGATCAACGGATTTAAATCTTTAACCTGAACAACATCTACTAAATTCCTCGCTGCCTTCATCAAATCACACTTCTTACTCACAACTACTAGTGGAGGAACTTTCTTCTTATATCTCCTTCCCCTCATCTTCCCTTTTCCACTCCTAACTTTTTTCTCCTTTGCTCTTTCTATCTCCTTATCGACGCCAAACTTCTTCATAATCTCCATGAACTCTTTTGCTTTTTTCACCTCTTCGATCTTCCCATTTATCACTAATGGTACTTCCTTAACCTTATCTAAGTACTTATGCCTCTTACTCAACAACTCTTTATTTAATGTTGCTGCGAGCGCAGATCTAATCGCCTTCCTCCTCTCTTTCTTATTTATTTTTTCGTAAATTACTTTCTCAACTTTTGGTGGATGTGCTTCCCTACCCCCAACCGTTTGGGGTGCAAATGCTCCAACCCAATAAAATCTCTCCCCACGCCTCCATAAAGTCTTTCTAGGAGTTCTGCTTATCCCGTAGCCATATATTCCCTTGTAAGCCCTTCTCCTTTTCGAGAGCCAAACAACTTTCCTCTTCCCAGCTAGGACATCTGTCCCCTTTGGTTGGAGTTGATGAGTGAATAGTGCTATTATTGCTCTCTGAATTAGATCTGGTCTATACTCTTCCTTAAACTGAGGAGGCAACTCTATACTCCCAACTTTCTCACAATTTATTGAGTAAACGTTAACTTTCATTTTAAGCACCTTGTTTTGAGCTTAAATCCAAGTAGACTATCTTAGGAGGCACATTTGGCAGCTTTTTATTTGCCCTCAACGCTAACCTTAGTCTTATTAATCTCTTCTTCGGTCCAGGAGTTGAACCGAGCAAGAGGATATAATCATTTCTCACAACCCCATAATGAGGGAAGCCTCCTGCTGGAGTAACTTTCTTTCCATCGCTTCCTATGTCCAAAATCCATTTATTATATTCACACCTAGTTTGATAACCCATCTGTCCAGCCTGCGGAACTGTGAACAAGACTACTCCCGGTCTCTCAGGTCCTAAGGTTCCAGGTTTCCTCCTACTCTTCTTCGCCTTATGATGAAGTAGCTTTATCCCAAATCTTTTAACAGGACCTTGAAAGCCCTTGCCTTTAGTTACTGCGAAAACATCAACTTGCTCTCCAGGCTTGAAAACGTCGCTTATCCTCACTTCCTTCCCAAGCAAGTTCCTTAAGTACTCGAACTTCTCCTTTATATCTTTCCCACCAACTGCAACTTCAAATATCTCCGGTTTCTTCTTCAATTTCGTTAGCCTCGGCCTCGTTGCGCAAATAGCTCTAATTTCTGCAAACTCATCCAACCTCTTCTCTAGCTCTTCAAGCTGTTTTTTAGCATCCTTCTTCTCCTTTGGCAGCTTTATCTTTCTACTCAGATCTTTCATTATCTCCTTGCTTAAATTATCAGCAAAGACTTCTGTCACGCATCTCAAACCCTTTGATGTTTTTTTGTAGAAACGTAGGGCTAGAATTAGGATTGGGGGAGTTTCGATGATCGTGACAGGAACCGCGATTTCCATACCTTTGGTTGGGGAGTACTTTCTGTTATCAACGATTATTGCATGAGTCATTCCAGCCTTATAGCCAGCGAAGCCAAGCAATCTAACCTCATCAACCTTTGGCCAGTTCCTAATTCTAGGATAAATCCTCTTAGCCCTAACTCTAGGATAGAATTGCAAACTACCTTTATGCGGTGCGTGAGCTTTTCCTATTTTGTGCCCCATACTTAACCTTCTAAATTCACATTATTTTTAAAAGTTTCTGAAAATTACCACTTGAATTTTTGAATGAAAGCTTTAATGTGAAAAATCCAAAGCTTGAGCTATTTAGGTTTTAAAGAAAATCCTCTAAAGTTCCTTGAATGCTTACTTTGCCTTTTTCTAAAGGAAAAACTATCCTTCCTTCTCTAACTTCTGGATTTGAGAATTTAATTATCTCATCATTTACTGGGATTGTACCATCGCAAGAGGAAAGTGATTCACAAATCTTAAACATCGTTCCGAGATCCGGGAAGTTCGCTTTCCACTTAAATGGATTAGCTTCCCTCTCGAGATCTTTAGCAATTTCATAAATCTCCTCAGAACCTTCACCAATTGAATACATTTTACCATTAGCACTCCTGAAAAATATTGGATGTTTATCTCTCTTCCTCTCAACTTGCAAAGCACCGATATATACTAACTTCTTATCGATAAAACGAACGATCGGCCCAGAAGGTTCGACTACATTCCTAGGCCTAAGCATGACCACTCCTTTAACTCTTCCTTCATAATCCAAAACTTTGTACAATTCTCCTATCCTAGGCATATTCCATTTCAAACTTTTAGAGAATTTAAATGTTACTATTTTTCAGTGGCATAAACTAAAGTGGAATTCCTTCAACCCTTAACCACACCAATAGGCACTAATCTAACTACAAGCTTACCTATACCTGCTCTATCGCTAACTCTAACTACTTCATCAATATCCTTATATGCTCCAGGAGCCTCTTCGGCAACGACGCGCCAAGATGCAGCTCTCACTAAAATTCCTCTCCCTTCCAACTCCTTAGCTACCCGCTCCCCTCTGTATCTACGAGTTGCAGCATGTCTGCTCATCTCCCTCCCAGCTCCATGAGCAGTAGAGTAGAATGTCTTCTTAGCCTCTTCATTACCAACTAGAACGTAGCTCGCTGTCCCCATACAACCAGGGATTAGAACTGGTTGACCAACACTTCTATAATCAGGAGGTATGTCTTCGCTTCCGGGAGGGAAGGCCCTCGTAGCTCCTTTTCTATGCAAGAAGCACTTAACTTTCTCCCCATTGATCTCATGCTCCTCTACTTTAGCAATATTATGAGCCACATCATAGATTACTTTCATTCCCAAGCTTTCTGGATCCTTCTTGAAGACTTGCTGGAAGCTCTCCCTAGTCCAATGGAGGATCATTTGCCTATTACACCAAGCATAGTTCGCTGCAGCACACATAGCCTTGAAATAACTCTCGGCCACATCGCTCTTCGATGGAGCATAAATTAGTTCCCTATCTGGGAGTTTAGAAACTAGATGATGATATTTCCTTTCCATTTCCCTCAAATAGTCTGAACAAACTTGATGACCGAGCCCACGAGAACCTGTGTGGATCATAACGGTAATTTGTCCTTCTTCCTCAATCCCAAAAACCTTAGCTACAGAGGGGTTATAGATCTTATCAACTTTTTGAACTTCGAGAAAGTGATTCCCAGCTCCTAAACTACCTAGTTGGGGCATACCTCTCTTTTTAGCAGTGTTCGAGACCTTTGTTGGATCAGCATGAGCTAAGCAACCTTTCTCCTCCAAATGTTCAAGATCCTCGTCCCAACCAAATCCATTTTCGACAGCCCACCTAGCACCTAATCTCAAAACTTGATCCAACTCGTTCATCGATACCCTTACCTTCCCACCTCTTCCCACTCCAGATGGAACATTTCTGAAAATAACATCAAGTAATTCTTTAAGCTTTGGACGTAGATCCTCTTCTCTCAAATTCGTCCTAAGTAAGCGAACCCCACAATTTGAGACTACAATACTATTAGCTACGAAATTGTGATCTTTATGGTTCACGGTGAAATCGTAAACAACTTCTCTTCTTCCTGTTTTAGTAATTTCCCTTATTTTCTCAAAGACAAACCCCGTTCTGCCTGCTTCGGAAATACACTTATTAACGAACTCTGGGAATTCAGGAAACTCAATCTTTCTGGATCTATTTTTTAACTCAGATTTATGCTTTTTCTTGATCCTCAGATATTGGGCTGCGAGATTCGCTAGTAAGCTCCTCTCCTTCTGATATTCGTAACCTATTTTCGACCATAGCTTAATGAGGTTCTCCTCTTTACTTGAAATCGTTAACCTCAGAATAGTTGTCTTTCTCTTCCTCTCAGCTACGTAGATCAAATTACTCTTTATTCCAAACTCCTCCAACAGTTTCCTTATCTCCCTCAAGAATTTAATTCCATCCTCTTCCAACTCTTTGACTTTACCTATAGTTAGGTGAGGTTGTTCAAAAGTAAATTTACAGTCTTTTATTACATTAGGTTTTGAAAGTTCAGCACCAAAGAGTCCAGCTAGGAAATTTCTCTTGATCCAAAGAGGAGCGATCTTTATCCATTTGGGTACCCTAAGTCTCAACTTACTCTTATTGCCAATTGGTACACCTAGGGCGGCTAGTAAGCTAGTAAAAGCTTTGGAACTTATGGTTATCGAATTTTCCACTCCTACACTCTTCCCAACCTTTCTCCTTCTCTTCCTTATTTTACTTGGTTTAAAGCCAAGTTCAATTATATCCCTCCTAATTTCCTCCAAGCCCTCTACTTCTCCATAGATAATTGTAATTCTCCTCTTCCTCAAATTCCCTCTCTCTTTGGTTACATATTCCCTTAGGTGAGCGTCACCCATACAATAGCCAACCAATCTCGCTAAAATCCCTATCCTCTTATCATTCAAAAAGAGGGGTAATAACTTTCTCTTCTTTAATTCTCGAGCTACATCCTCTTCGAAATCGGCTTCATCAAGTAATTTCTTAGCCTGTGGTTCTTCATACTCAACTCCCTCAAATGGATAAACTGCTATTTCCTCACCAATTTTAACATTTCTCGCTTCCTTCATGCCTTCTCTAGTTAAAATAGGGTGATCTTCTGTCAATTCAATTTCTCTCCCTTCCTCCGTCACTAACTTTAATATCTCCTTGCCAGGAATCATGACGATGAAATTCTCTATCTTCGTAGAAGTATCTATATGATCATTCAACTCAAAGCATTTCAAACATTCTGAATCCCAATCCTTAGAAAATTCCCTAATTTTCTTCCTATACCCATCTCTACTAAGAACTTCAATGTGCCCTGGAAGGCAATTTATATCCTAGCCCTGAAGATCAAAGTGATCTTCAGTATAGCCAATGCCTCCAGGGCTGATACACCCCTCTTCATAATCGATTGCAGCTACTCCTCCTATTGGAAATCCGTAGCCCTCATGACCATCTGGAAGAACGATCGAGTATTTGTAGATACCAGGCAAACAAGCTACTCCAGCAGCTTGTAATAGAGTTCTATCCTGTTTCATCTTCTCTAGTAATTTCTGAGATGCTATTACCCTCCCTGGAACCCTCATTCCAGGAATACTACCTTGAGGAATTTCCCATTCAATATCGCTCAGCTTCTTCAATTCTATTTTCATCATAAAAATAAGAAATAATTGTTAGGTTTTTAAACATTATTAAATTCAGACTCACTCTATATAATCCCAAAACACATAAAAATAATATGAAGAAGAAAAAAGTTCAGGCTAATGGAATTAAATACAGGTATAGTAACCTGTCCATTCATACTTCTGGATTGTGTACCAAGTAAATGTTGGGTTATGGTTTTCGTCTTCTCCGTTTCTCATACATACTTGTAGAACAGACCAGTAACTATGACCGTAACAAGCCCAATAATATCTCATAGTCCCTTCCGTGGTCTCATTGCAATCCTCACTCCATCCTCCGTAGAATTGGATGCTTCCAGAAGCTCTTATTTTTCCATCAACATCTAATTTTGCTTGTGGAGTACTTGTTCCTATTCCTACTCTCCCACCCTGTATGCTTAAGGCGTCATTACCTGTTAATTGAATCCTCATATCATAATCGCTAGTATCATCGTTACTAAAGTCTATATATGGTTTCCCTGTCCCTCCTAGCTCTATTGAAGCACCTTGATCCCTGCTAAGAGTTCCTCTACTCCCCCAGCTTATATCCCCATTTGCCCTTATGTCCTTTGCAACGAAATTAACATTCTCATTGAGGTTTGAGTTCCATAGGGTTAATGTATTCCTGGAGCTCGGTGCATTTACCCTAATCTCAATATCATTTCCAGCATCGTCTCCACCTATTCCTATAGTATCTCCATACCCAGTCTTTGATGTTACGAAATTAGTCCATCGGCCTGCTCCATTAAAGCTTCCATATCCATTAGCAATTAGATTTCCAGTGCTTGATATCCATACCCTAATGTTCCCATCCTTATCCTTGAAGTGGAATTCATTGTTTCCTCCTGGCAAAGTAAAAATCATATTATTTGCATCCGCATATACATATGCTCTTGGATTTCCATTCCCTATCCTCAGATAATTCCCCCTAATCTGAGCATTCCCGTTTACATCTAGCTTCCACTCGGGAGATGTAGTTCCTATCCCAACTCTTCCTGTATTTGAGTTGACGTAGAAAGTTGATCCATTCACTCCTAGAGTTTTGCCTATGAAGAACATGTCTGGAGTATAGAAGTAGTTAATGTCAAATGCTTTAGCTCCATAGATATAAGCATCCCCTAGGTATAGTTTCTTATAAAGAGGTAATCTTAGATTCGTTGAAATATTGACCCCTTCGAAGGTGAAGTTAGCTATTGAATAACTTCCTGTTTCATTTCTTTTTTCTATGCTTACTCCACTCCATCCAAATATGGTTGGACCATCAAATCTATTCGTATTATGGCTCCACTTAATCCCGTGGAATTTATCGGTACGTAAATAGATCCCTGAGTCGCTCATTACTATATTGCTTGAGGATGGGAAGATATAATCTCCTCCTCCCTGGAAGGTTCCTGGCCCTATTTGATCAGCTGAATGCCCTGGATTTGGCTGAGCAATAGCTATCGATACTATCAGTAGAGTTGTTAGAGCTATTATAGTCCCTAAAGTTAAACCAGACAAAAACTCCTTCATTTTAGATCACCTACTAGACATAATTCTAAAATCTCTTTGAGTTAATTTAAAATTAACCCCGTATTTAATTAGCTTTCATCGATAATTATTCAAACTTTACGAAATAGGCATCTTCGTTTAAATTTTGCAGCGGGCCTTCATATTTCAGCCAAATTGCTCTTATCTCATCTATTCTATAGGAGAACTTACGAACTAAGTCCTCTAGAGCTAATTTGTCCGGAGGAGTTAAACCTTCTAAGGAAGGCCAAAACCTCACAATTGTTGAATAAGCTAAAGCGAAATCCGCTTTCTTTTTCACGGAAAAGATCCCACTCTCATCTTTATAGAAATCTTCCAACGAAAAGAAGAAGATATCTATCTCCGTGTTACCTCCATTGATGCTTGAAATTTTCAGAGGATAATATGGCTTTCCTGGGGAAAATTTTATTTCGAGAGGGGTTGCAGTCCCTTCCTCAAATTCTTCCTGAATTCTTCCCCTCATCACTTCTGGCAGATCACTTAGGGAGATCTTGTTTACAACGAAGTAAAAATTAGGTAAGTCACAATATTCTTGAAGAATTGGAATAGCATCATAAGATATATGGAAGCCGTTCTGGTTTAACCAATTTACCATGTAAGTTGCGTTAGTCGCTTTCAGAATTACAACGTCGTACAGACCAACTTTCTTTGTCTCGATAATCTCAATAGGAGTAATATTTGTCTTTCCTGGCCCAAGGTGGCCTACTATAAGCGGAGGATAGAAGAAAATTGAAAGTACGATGAGAGCAACGAAAAGGAGGATGAGCTCAGAAATAAGAGAGTAGGCAAATAGACCTTCTTCCCTACGAATTGAGATAATGCCGATTATCCCTAATATAAAGAAAGAAAGTCCTAGAAGTAATGAGAAAATTCCCCCTGTGAGAGGGGTTAATAAGCAGAGGAGAAATCCTAAGAGAAAGAAGATCGAAACTGAGAGCGTGCACAGCACTTTCAGAATACTTTTATCTTTGCTCTTGATAATTGAAACAATCATTAAGATTATGAAGAATCCGAGAATTGGGAGGAAGTAGATGAAATATAAAATCTCGGAACTCTTACCCGGATATTCAATTTTCCCAAATATATAAGGCAATATTTTAAAGATGCTTACATTTGCTTCATTCACTTCGGGCTTTGTTTTCGATTGGACTGGTATAATCCAAGCTAGGGAGTTCATATTCTTTCCCTTTATAATCGTTTGAAGGATTAAAGTCTCATTGTTTCCATCCCAAAGAATAACTGCTTTCTGAGAGGGAAGGTTTATTTCCTTCTCCGGAACTACGGAAGGGATTACGGCACCATCCGCTTTTACATAAGGAACAGCGAAAAGGAGAAATACTGTACCAATAAGAAGCATCTTCGCCCTAGATAAACTCATGCTCTTGAGAAGCTTTCTCAAGAATAAAAATCTTACGAGTTCAAATGTCTAGAACGACATGAACGAAGAACTCCTCATTTTTCTTCCCGACTTTCATGTTATGATAGGTAATTGCCTTAATTGCGGTCCAGCTTTCATGCTTCTCTGGGTTAAATTTCTCCCCGGCTAATTTGGCCTTAAGCAAGAATTCTCCATTCCCTTGAGAGATCTCAAGAACTTTCACCTGAGAGAAAACCAAATTCTCGGAATCGTTTAGGATGAGGATTTTTTCTAAGAAATCGTAAAGTAAGCTCTCTAAGTCCTCTCCCTTAGCCTCAATTTCCGTCTCAACCTTTGCCTCAACTCTTTTCAGATCTGTCATAACGTTTTGCATCGCTATGGCTGCTTTTTCGAAGGCTTCCTCCAGACTCTTACCGTAAGCTTCGTACTCAACATCAGCCGTATGCTCAAAAAATATTATATCCCTCTTTTCACTCATATCTTTAAGAAACAAGAAACTAATTTTAAAGATTTAGAAAATGGAACTAATTAATGAATTTGACCCCTGGAAAAGTAAATTATGTACTTGCCCGTTTAAGTATTCGTTAAACGTCTATACAGGTTGTTCTCATGCTTGTGCATATTGTTACATAACCTCTTATATAAAATCCGGATTTAAAGTTAGGGTAAAGCGCAACTTGCTTCCAAGACTTAGGAGAGAGTTGGAAGGTAGGAGATGGAAAAGAAAGGTCGTTGCGCTTTCAGCTAGTTCTGATCCATATCAAAAAATTGATGCGAAGCTTAAACTGACGAGGAAATGCATTAACCTATTTAGAGAATTCGATTGGAGAATCTTAGTGATGACGAAAAGCAATCTTGTGTTGAGAGATGTGGATTTGCTTAAAGATATTTCTGTAATCTCCATAACCATAACAACAGTAGATGTGAGGCTCTCAGAGTTGTTGGAGCCGAATGCTCCGAGCCCCAGGGAAAGAATCAGGGCAGCTAAAGAACTAAAAAAGAAAGGGATTCCAGTTTGTGTGAGAATAGATCCAATCATACCTTTCATAAATGATGATTTCTCAAAAATTGAGAAACTAGTTAAGATCCTCTCTAAGATAGGGATCGATCACATCATCTCATCAACCTATAAAGCTAGGAAGGATAGCTTAGCTAGATTAAGCATGAAATTTCCGGAGAAATATGAAAAGTTAGTCAAGCTTTATAGGGAAGGGGAGAGAATTTCGAACTATTACTATTTACCCAGAGATTTGAGATACGAAATCATGAGGAAAGTTAAGAAAATCTGTTCGAAGTTTGGGATAAGCTTTGCATGTTGTAGAGAAGGTTTTAGGGAACTCAATGATAATACATGTGATGGCAGCTTCCTTTTAAGCTGAGTTGAATCTCGGACTCTTAGTTGATTTAGTTGCACGACGATAGAAATCATCGAAATTTGTTTTGAGAGAAAGAATTCCACTCAATAAAGCTTTTCTCTCATAAGCCTCTTCCAATAGTTTAATAACTTTATTCAGTTTCTTCTTGCTAGCTTCGAAAATTATCCCTCCAACCCCTCCTCTCCCATAATTTTCCTCAGCATTTATCTCTTGGGCAGCTCTTGAGAACACATTACTAACTTCTATTACTTTACTCCTCCCAATGAGTTTGAAATAACCGTTCTCCTCCAAGTTCACATATACGTCCTTGCCTTCTTTTACAGCTATAAGACGAGCCGCTTTTCTAATCCCTCTAAGCAATAGATCCCCTCCCTTGAGATGGTAGATCTGGAAATATTTCGTGTCGACGGCTTTCCTTTTTTCCATTACCCTACTTGTAAATGCTGTTAACATCCTAGCGAGTTCTGCCTTTTCCATTAATTCTTTACTCCGCACCTTTCCAAATTTTGCAACTTCTCTACGAGCTTTTGAGATTGTTTGATTATCAAGGATTAGTAAGTTATCCAGAGTTGATATCTCTCTCCTCGTAACGAGGTCCAAGGGTTTCTTATTCCTGAAGCTTGGTGAATCACACACATCAGCTATTTCTCTTAGTTTGAAAGAGAATTCATCATTTAGGCCAAGATAATCGCACACAACTGAAGTTGCTGAAGGGGCATCTTTCCAAATGAAAACTCCTTCTTCCTCTAAAATTGAGAGCAACGATTTCCCCACCTTTAAGCTATCTGGATGATGGTCGAAGAATTTTACATCAACTCCTTTCTCTTTGAGCTCTAACAAATGTTTCGCTAACCCCTCGCTTAAAGTCAGATCGGCGCTTATTAGTTTAGCTCTTGGCTTAACTTTCAGGATTAGATCTCTCCTCTTTTGAGGAATATAAAATATCTTTGTATTTGAGTATTCTCTCCCGAACTCTCGCTCAAGAAGAGCCCCGCATATTAAACCATCTATATCATCGTGATGAAAAACTATAAGGTCCGCTTCTGCCCCTTCAATATTCTTAAAATATGTTTCGTCCTGTCTCCGCATCAATTCTAGCGTGTATCTAATTGTTCTGTTTATTTGTGGGTTCTCGAGGAGTACCTTACTTAACGTTTCCGTGGCTTCCCTTGCTTTCTGCCTCTCAAACTCCAGTTCTTCCAACAATTGCTTGTTATAAGTTTTCAATGCTTCTATCTCGAAACTCTGTTTTATGAGAAGTTCGTTACTCTTCCTCAACTTTTCCTGAAGTTCCCTGATAGTCTTCTCAGCTTGATCGCTTCTCCTCAATAGTTTTTTGAATATCCCCATATGTGTAAGGTAATATGAACTTCCTAATAATTTTTACTACTACAAGTTTGTAACAGCTATAACAACCTCTTATCCAAGAAATTGTGAACGATGACTATACAATGACTTGAGAAGTAGGGAAAAGGTCCTAAGGAAATAATTTCCTTAGCAAATTTCTTAGCAATCTTTCTTTCTCTCTTCGGCAACCCTAAATGATCCCCTAAGACAAAAACGGGGTTCTCATTTATAGTAACTTCATCGATCAGCTTCCCCTTAGGGTCAAGTAAATAAATATTTCTATCCCCATGTTCCCTAAGAACTTCCTCGAAACTCTTCTTCTCGACGTAGACGCCTGGAAATGCCCTTACTTTCTTCCCTTTCTTATATTTCCAAAGAGTAGCCCTCAACAGTTCACCAACATCCTTTTTTGAGATAGGCATTTGTGGGTCACTCCGAAATTCGATATGTTTTGGTGGGTCTGGAGGACCATTTAAGATTAGATGAAGGTGAACATCACTCCTCATAGCGTTTGAGAGGAAAAATGCTGATATTACAGCGTGACAAAGGATGTCAAGTCTACCAGCTCTCATCAAGTCCTTGAAATCCCCTTTAGTTCTCCCTCTTTCCGAGAAAATTATAAATTCTCTCATAAATAAGGAAGAAAGTTTTAGGGAATAAAAATGTTTCAAAAACCTTTTTAAGGAGAATTTCCTTAAAAAGAAAAATGAGAGTGATCGAGATGAGGAAGTATCTCTTATTTTTAGTATCGATTTCAGTAATCTTATTTGCTTCGAAGGCCTTCGCTCAAGAGGAGAATGAAGCAATCCTAACAACGACTCTCACCTACCCGGATACTTTGGTGAGTAGTGTAGTCGCTGCTCAAAATGGACTACCAATCCTAGTAACTCAGAGGGATTCAGTATCTACTGAAGTCCTCAACACCCTCCAGCAATTTAACGTCATAAAAATTTACATTATTGGAGGACCGGCAGTAGTGAGTGAGAAGGTTGAGGAGGATTTAACGTCAATGGGTTATGATGTAGTCAGAATCTGGGGAATGACTAGATTTGGAACAGCTTGTGAAGTTGCAAAGTACTTCTGGCCGAATGGCTCTGAGAAAGCAGTTATTGTTTGGGATCAACTTGACAAACCAACTCAAAACTTAGAGAGTGCTCAGCTAGTGGCTCAGGCAAAGGAAATAGCAATAAGCGAGGGCGTGCCACTCTTATTAGTTCCTAAAAGTGTGATGCCGCCGGAGGTTAGTGATACTTTAAAATTCTTGAATGTAACGAAAGTCGTGATTATTGGCGATGTTGGTCAGATAGTTAAGGATGAGCTGAGCAACTTAGGCATAACTGTAGAGGAAGAAATAACTGGAAACTTCCGTGAAATAGCGAGGAAGATAAAGAACAAAATAATCGAGAGATTGAGAAACTTGAAGGACAAAGCATTAGTTGTAATTGCGGTTGGAAACTGGAGTGATGTGTGCGATGCACCATATGCTCCAGGCAATAGTTCAGTGAGATTGATCTCGAGCGAGGATCAGATCTCAGACTTAATAGATGAAATTAACTCTGTGAACTACACTGATGTTAAAGTCCTTGGGAAACCGGAATTAGCTTCGAAAATCTGCGATGCAATTAGGAATCAGACAGATGTAGAGCCGGTGTGCCTCACTGTAAGACAAGTGATCAAAGCTGTTGCTGATCATATGAGAGAAAACATAGAAAGGATCAGGGCTAGGAGGAAAATTGCGTTGGCTTTGAGAGAAAAGATCAAAAACGCTATCAAGAGTAGACTTTGGGAGGAGTTGACTAAGTGTAAGATTAGGTACAACTTAACTATGAAACTAATCGAAAAGATAGAAAATAGAACTGTACTTCCAAACAAGACTCGTGTAATCACTAAATTGAAAGCTATACTTGGAAATCTGAGCAACGCGCTTGATGAAAACAGACCACTCCAAGCTTTAGAGTGGTGTAAGAAACTCGTTCACCTCGAGAAATACTTGAAGTGGAAGTATCTATCAGTAAGAGATGAAATCGATAGGGAGGAAAAGAATGTCTCGACCTACAGGGAAAAGATCTCAGAGATCCTCCAGAAGCTTAAAGACTTGAGAGAAAGAGTAAGAAATTTGAGGACTCAAGCTGCGACCAGATGTTCTGAGGAGATCAACAGGACGATAAAATTAGTTGAGAATAAGGAGTATGCTAGAGCTGCTGAAAATCTCAGATTCGTGGTATTTTTATGTAGGCTTGCAGCAACTCCAACCACACCAGAAATAGAAACAAGTGTAGAAACAATAGAAAACATGACCGAGAAGCCAACACCACCATTTGTACCGAAGTATCCTTAGAGCCTCAACTTCCTTAAATTTTTCTTTATTTTATTCTTCATCTCCCCATTAGGAATCTAGAAATTATTTAAGTCGGAAAATCCTCGTTTCTGCTGATGCGGGGGTACCCAAGCCAGGTCGAAGGGGCAGGGCTCAGGACCCTGTGGCTTAGTGCCTTCGTGGGTTCGAATCCCACCCCCCGCAATCGTTTTAAATCAAGACGGAATAATTGAAAAACATGAATAAATTGAAAACCATCACCCTCTCCCTAGTCATTTTATTTTCTTTTCTGTTGTTGGATGTCTCGTATGCTTATGTCTTCAACTATCGTTATACGATAACAATAAATAATACTCAAAATCCAAATGACTTGACCGATTACCCGGTTAAGGTACGTGTAAATACGTGGGACTTGATATATAATGGTTATATGGAAGATGACTGTTCAGACATAAGATTTTCGGAATCTGCAGATGATTGGAGTTTGAATGAAGGCTTACCTTACTGGATAGAAAGTGGTTGTAATACCGGAGCTACTGTGATCTGGATTAAAGTACCTCTCGTTCCAGGTAACTCAACCAAAAAGATTTATATGTATTTTGGAAATTCGTCTGCTCCCTCTTACAGTAATGGAGAACGTGTTTTCACATTCTTTGATGGTTTTGATACGTCATCATTAAATACGAGTAAATGGACTTTTAGTGGGTATGATTATTATCTAACTGGTAATACTTTACGACTTTTCGCGCCAAGTGGGGATGTGTACTCTCAAATTCGCTCCACCGAGCTCTTTTTACCTTCCGATGATATTATTTTAGAATTTAGGAGTTCGCTCTCTCCTGCACAGGCAGGAAGTAGAACCATTCAAGGATTTTATAACTTCTCTAAGCCAAGTTATGGTGTGTTGAAAAGTTATGGAACTACCGACCTTAATTTTGAAACTTACTATCCATATAGTGGATGTGGTCTTTCCCTAAGCTGGCCAAGTGGGTACCAACTATGGGGGATAACTCACCTTGGAGGGGATTGGTACTTATACAAAAATTACGGGTATATTGGTGATTGTTTTCCCGGTACGACCTTATCCCACATATACTTTTATGTCTATAACTACTCTTACCTCTACATAGACTTCGTCAGGATAAGAAAGTTCTCACGTCCGGAACCAAAGACGAGTGTAAACTATACTCTAGCTTGTAACCCTGACTATTGTTATGCAGCTTGTGGAGCATCTACAGCTTGTGAAGGAAGAGAAACCAGCGGCGTATATACTTGTGAAAATGAGGATGGTTGTCAAAATACTAAAGGGGAGCCAAGTACTATCCCGTACAAATCAAAATACATCTGTACTTCTGATTGTTCTGCATATGATGCCGATTATTATGCCACTGTATGTGCGATAGTCCTCTTCAATACTATAACTTGTCCTTCCTCTGAGCCATGTTGGTCGATTGGAGGTTCTCATTGCTTAGCTTCTCGTCCAGATAATGATGGTCAGTACTCTGCTTATGGATGTAATGAATATTGTTGTGGAGACGACCCTAACGAATATAGGATAAATACAAGTGTAGTAAATACGACTGAATTTCAGAATTTTACCTGGAGTAATACTACAGATATGTATGGATGTTGCAATTCATCTAGTAGTTGTGTATATGATGATAAATGTTACTTTCAGGGTTCAGCTAATGGAATGATTGGAGATGCAGTTTGTATAAGTAATGATACTGGAAGTTATTGGATTCATGGAGATGATGATAGTAATGCTTGTCTCTACACCTGTAGTGTAAGGAATAGCAGGGAAGAATGGTTCCCAACAATAGGTGGTAACCCGATTAGTTACTGTTTAGCCAAAACTTGGGCTCCTGGGGGAGAAATTAATGAAGTTCCTTATGGTTATGGAGATAGATGTTGTGGAGATGATAATTTTAATGGAATTAGAGAGGTATTAACTATATCTAAAGTGTTGAATCAAAGTAGTTTTAATTCATTTAATTCTAATGGAGATTTCATTGCTTGCTGTAATTTAAGTAGTAAATGTGCTTATAATGATAGATGTTATCCTAACTTAACTCTTGTTGGAGATGCTCTATGCTTTAATAACTTTACCCATCAGGATTGGAGTATAGTTTTAGATAGTAGTGCAGGAGGTAGCTATTGGGTAAATGTAGATGATTATGAATGGGCATGTAGCTTAGCAAATTTAGATTGGATTAGTAATTCAAGTAGATTTGAGAGTGGTAATCCTTATTGTTGTGGAGATGATTTGAATGAGTATAGTTTATATAGGAATTGTGAGATTGAGAGCCAGTGTACAACAGATATAAACGATAGAGCTTGTTGTGATTCAGCAAGCGATTGTGTATATAATGGAGTTTGTTATTCTTCTGGAAGCTGCTATTCAATAGATGGAATGAAGCTATATTGTCTAGATGGTAAATGGATTGATTTAGATAAGAATAGGAGTTATTGTGAAGCTTGTAACTATACATGGCTAAGCAATGAGAGCATTGGGCTATGTTGTGGAGATGATTTAACTAATGATAACTTTGGGATTGTGAATTATAGCTATTGTTTATATTGTAAGGGAGGGAGTAGCTATAGTAGTGATTTATTATACTACCAAGGAAGTTTAGTTGGGAGATGTGATTACAATAGTCTAATGTATAATTGCTCGAGCGGATTTTATTATAATCTAAGTTCATATTATTGTTATTATCAAGTTAGCTGTAGCTCAGATGGTTGGGAAGCTATAGCTCTAGATAGCTTCTGTCCAAGGAATAACTCGATATATTATGAAACTCAAGATCTGTGGATATATGAGCCAAGTGTTGGATGGTATAATCAAGATATCAGAAATATAACTTTCGCAAATAAGCTCTTTTGTTATCTATCCACGTCAACAAATGGTTTTGAAAGTTGCAATGCAACTACATGTAGCTTTCTATCTTTCAACTTATTCGACGAATGTAAGAGTCAAAACTGTAAATTCCATTATGATTCCTTACAAGAAAAGTTAGTTGTTTGCGACAGAGATAACTTGGTCTCAAACTACTATAATTGCAGCAATGGCTGGAATTTGGTAAGGAGTTATGATGTTTCTGAAAGCAGCTATGAGTGTGAACATAATTGTTTGATGAAGTATATAGTGAGTGACCTTGCCAACCAAACTCCATTTGAGAGCTTTAGTGGAACAAAGACGCAACTTTACGCTTGCTGCCCAGGAGCAAACTACTGTAGTTATAATAAAGAATGCTACTCTAATCTCACAAACTATAGAGATGCTATTTGCTTAGTTAACAGTACTGGTAGCTACTGGTATGATATAGACGATTCTCAAGAATTTTGCGATGTAATCGGAGGGAATTGGAGTAACTTAGCTGGAAGTACGATTGTCGATGGTTTTGGGGGAAATTGTTGTGGGGATGATATTGGATTATCTAAGTCCTATGCTACGTTCCTTGATACTTGGGAAAATAATGAAAGTGGCGCTTCTTGGTGCTGCTGTGGAGGAAGAACAGTGGTAAATGCGACTCTCGATGGAGTTCCACAGACAAATGTTATTTGTGATTATGATGGAGACGATGTTTATGAGTTAATTTGTGTTAATGGAAAATATGTGAGTTGTATCGACTCTGTTTCGGGAGCTACAGGTGGAGTAGCAGAAGCTGATGAATTAGTGGGTAAATATTTCTGCAATAGCTCCATCAAAGGATGGCAGATTGCTCCAACTGAAGCACAAATTAACGTAACAACTGATAAAACGAGTTATAATATTCCAGACGACACAGAAGTTTTGATATCTTTCAGCGTAACACCAACCCAAAGAAGTGTAGTTAAGGTAATTGAAGGAACAGCTAGGATTTACGTGAGGAATAGTACCTGGTCAACTCTAATCTACGAAGATGTAAATGCAACTCCTTTTTCCGGGTCGATAAGCTATGATATCTCGTGGATAAGGGTCGAAGGGGATTATGAAATCCTTGGAGTTTTCACTTATGAGAATGAGGAGAAGGAAGAAGTAAATGCAACTTCAATAGTTACAGTCCACATAACCCCATTGAGGAGGATAAATATAACTATCCTAGAACCTTCTTTTAATGAGAGTTTTGATGTAAATGATACTCTAACAGTTAAAGTTAATCTTAATAACACAGGGGTCTTCGATGAGAATGTAACTCTCAAAATAATCGTTCATGATCCAGTAGAGGATCACTATGATATTTCTAACATCGAAGTTAAAGTAGGGGAAAACAAGAATTATACATATACTTTACCTATAAGCAGCGATCTTTGCGTCTACAATCTAAAAGCTTTCGATCATTTAATTGAGGTTTTTGCTTCTTATGATTCAAAGCAAGCTTATAACTCAACAACCATTTATGTTGAACCTTATATCAATATCTCATCAACTGTCTACGTAAAGAAGATAGTAGATGGTGTTGAGCAGATACCTCCAAGCTACGGAAGCAATGAACTAGTTAATGTCACCTCCTCTATCGATAGTTGTTCGAACTTTGACATTCTTTTAGACGTTGTTTACGAATTTGAGAACATCGATGCCAATGAAATTGTTGATGTGGTCAGCGGATGCTCTGGAGGAAATCTAGTTAAATCTTCTTCTACTAAGGACTGTGACTTTAGCTGGGATACTAATCACTACGAAGCTGGAAAATATAACATTACTATGAAATTGAAAAATGAGAGCCTCAACCTTTATGAAGAGGTTGAATGGTCGTTCTTTAAGATAGAAGAAGAGGTAAATGTTAGCATCTCTTTGAACCTTGATAAAGACTCGTATGCAGAGGGTGAGACTATGACAGTTGTTGTTAATCTGGCTAACCTAGGAAACGTGGATGTATACTCGGATCCGACAGCAAACACAGGAAAGTTAACTCTCACGATCTATAACTCTCAAAATCAAGTAGTCGATAGTTGGGAAAAGACTATTGTTTTGCTCCCAGCAGGCTCATCGGAGTCCTATTCGACCGATTTTTACATAGATCCATCTAAACCTTATACAACAACTAACGAGATAATTGCTAAATTCAATTTCACCTATGACGACCAACATTATGAAGTAAGTGATGAAAAGGAATTTATAGTTGGGAGTGTGGCTGTAGATATAATAGCTCCTGAGGATAAGAGTAGTTTCTTTGCCTATCCAGAAGAGACTGTAGATTTCCTAGTTCATGTAACTACAGTCAATCTAACAACTGGAGAAGTCATTCCTTTAGATTATGCTTCAGCTAGTGATTTCTACGTCTATGATAACTATACGAATAGCTATAGCTTAATTAACTTCAATAATTTAGGAGATGGGAACTATAGCTTCTCTATAGGAATAGAAAATAAGGGGAGCTATAGAATTTATGTAAGGGTTAAGGATCCTGAAAGTGATGTAGCTGGAGAGAGTTATGTTGATATAAGCATAGTTGTTCATAAAGTTACTATTAAGCTAGTTGGCTTGAATGGAACTAATCTATACATCCCTAATAAAACGATAATAGATGTTGAGATTAGTCCAATGACTGATGATTACTTAATAACTAAAGAAGAGCTAAGGGATAGGGATTACTATATATTTGTCTATAGGCCTAGCTTCTTGCTTGGCCTATTCTTTGACCCAAGCTATAGAGGAGATTTAAGCTACGTGAGATTTGATTCTCCTTCTACAGCTGGATATAACTTATCTATTAGCTTAGATTATAAGGGAAATAGCTTTCTTTTAGTTTTTACTAGAGGTAGTAAATACCTAGCTATTAGTAGATATGATTTACTGAAGGAGGATAGGTTCTTTAGCTTAGTTAATCCATCATTTGGCTTTAGGATCAAGGATTATGTAAATGTTAAGCTAGTCTATGATCTAAGCGAATATAATTTGAATCTAACTAGTGAGGAACTTAAATTGCCTCCAGGTTTATATAAATTCAAGATAAAGAACATTGGATTAGTTGAAGGGAAGGTTGGGATAGAAGTGAGGAGAGTATGAAAACGAATGAAATTAACCTATTTGAAATCTTTTTGATTGTGCTAGTAATTATTAATCTACTCTGCTTTTCTGTCTTCCTTCAGATACTACAAGGTCTTCTTACAGTACCTGTATCAAACATTTCGTGTGTACCAAATCTTACTCTAAACGTCACAAAAAGGTCCGTGCCCGCTCCTAGGCCTCCTATTAACTATATAGAAAGTGAAGTCAAAAGTGTAAATTTGACTGATAGACTTGGTATCTTAGAATTAAGTTGCGAAACAGGAAATTTGAGGATGATCGTAGATATCTCCCAAGCAATTTCCATTCTAAACGCATTAAATAACATTACTTCCTCTAGACCAAATACTCACGACCTCATCTCTAACATAATAAGCTTCACATCCCTCCAAGTTGAGTATGTTACGATAGATAAACTTGTAAATAATACTTATTACGGAACTATTTACCTAGCAGATAATTCTAATCTCTTGAAAATAGATTCTAGGCCAAGCGATGCGATTGCTATAGCCCTTAGAACAGGAAGTAAGATTTACATTAACAGAGAGTTATGTGAGCCTCCTGTTTATCTTTGAACCAAATCTAAGAAGCCGTCGTATGCCACCTCACAAATCCTTCCTCAATTTTCGTTTCATTTGTTAAAGTGTTATTGTACAGAACCCTTATCTCTGCTTCGTAATTTCCGCTTTTAGGATTGAATTGAAAAGTGAAATTTTTAGTCTCATTAAAGTCCACCTCCACTTGGGGAGATAAAGATACTTCTTCTGTGTCTATAGTGGAATTAATTTGTAGAACAACCACTTTGTAAGGTAATTTTGATTTTAAGATTAGTATGAAAGTCCCGTTATCGTAGAGGACCCAATCTACTGGTTCAAAGTTATAGAAATCTCCCCATTCCTTCTTAAATTGAGTCGGGATGCTTGGCAAACTGGTTATCAAAAAGATTACGAGGAATAGGAAGATTATTGCTATTATAAATAAATACTCGATAGATACTTGGGCCCGCATTAGAGAATGAAGGATTTCTTCATATTTAAGATTTGCACCCCAGAAATTCTTAAATTATGGGATTGATTTCTAATAAAAATGATTTTTAGCAGAGCACAAGTCAGCTTAGATCTGCTCATAGGATTCTCTATTATGCTCTTCATACTAATTTTCTCCTTCCTGTTGCTTAAGCCATATACTTACTCTGCTAAAGATGAGGCAAGAAGGCTGTGTGGAGAGTTAGCAAGTATTATAAATTTAGTTGCCGCTGGAGGTGACAAATTTCATATGGAATTTACCTTACCCTCGGATTTAAGTGGAGAAGATTATAACGTGACTTTCGTAAATTCGAGCAATGTGATAATAATAGAATTTGAAAGTGGGGAAATAGCTTGTGAAACTAATACGAGGAAAGTAATTGGCGATGGAGCGAGGCCGCTCACAACTTTAAGTATAACGAATTTAGACGACTATGTTTATATAACTTCTTGCTTCGCCGAAAAAACTTATTACAAAGAAAGTGAGTTAGAGGACAAGAATCTAACTATTCGGGGCTTCGGGTTCAAGCCAAACATCGCATTAAATTTATCTATATATGATTCTTCAAATAAACTTGTCTTAAATTCTGTTGTGAACACAACCGATTCTTATGGATTTCTCGTCTCATTCAACCTGAGTAACTTTTCGAAGGGTGCTTACACAATAAAAGCTCTTTACTCAATTAATAGAAATAATTCCTTCTCTGGTCAATGTAATCCTCCTGTAGGAACGAATTTGGACTGTGGTTGTAAAGAAAGCGATCCTAATCTTGAATGCTCTCGTTGTAGTGAAAGTTCAGACTGTGCTGTTCTAAGCGGTAGTTGTAGTGTGGCTGATCCCCCCTGCCCAGAAGTTAAGAATGCTTTCGTAGTTTCGAATTCCTGCTCGACCACTTTAATCCTCAATTCCTCTCTTTGTATTTGTCGATCTTATCCTGATTGCGGACCTGATGAGTATTGTCAAAGTGGTGTCTGTGAAGCTGGTTGCTCAAATGATGGTGCTTGTAATTATGAATGTTATCCTGGGTATTACGATTGTAATGGGGACATCTCCGATGGTTGCGAATCTGATTGGCCTTGTAGTAACGTAGACATTCCTTCTGTAGCTGTTTTCTTACTTTCCTCTTCTTCTAGGTTTTTTATAGAGTAGAAATAGAAAACGTTAAGAAGTAGGAAATCTTCTCTAGGAGATATGAAGGGGCAACTATTTACAGTAGACTCCCTAATTGCTATCCTTATCCTCTTGGCTCTGATAATAATCTTTTTCTACCTGTCTTATGAGTTTGGCTTATTTGGTGGTGGAGGGGAGAAAGAGCTGGAGAAGCAAGAGCTTTATAGGAAGGGGGAAGAAGTGATTGAAGGGATCTTAACATCCTCTATTCAAAACCCAGCGAGATTAACAATTAGCTAAGAGCAATAAGGAACTAAATACCTTCTGAGACTTTTCTTCTACTGTAAGTAAGGTATAGTTGCCTAAGGAACAATCGTAAGTGTAAGTGCCTGAGTATGTTCCAGAAATCGTTGTCGTAAAAGAATCTCCAACACAACTTCCGCCACAACCGTAGAAAGTAACTTCAATTTCCTTCTCACTAGTAATTTGATCTTCCGTAAGATTTAAGAGAGTTACATTGTAGGATATTACCTCTCCGTTAGATAAATTCGTTGTCTTGTTCGCCTCTATCTTTATGAACGAAACTGGATTAACTAGTTTAAAAATTACTTCCTCCCCTTTTGAGACGAAGAAACCCCTATACTCGCCTTGATCTAGTGGTAAGGTACCCGACACATTGCACTCAACAACTTTACTAAACTTCTGAGGGACGCCCTTATAGTTAACGGTAATGTACACATACTTGTTGTTCAGGAAAGTGAAGTTTTTTAGTACATTAGATGGCATGATAAAATACATCTCCAAACTTGAATTTTCTCCCAGTGCACATACGAAATTTACTTCTTTCTCTATCTTATCCACTAAATTCTTCGCTCTTTCGAGATTTAATTCCAATATACTTTCCTGAAAATACGGGAAGATTATGATGAGAACTAGAGACAATACAGCAATAGCTATCCCCACAACAAACAAAAATTCTATACTAACTTGAGCTTTTCCGATTCTTCTCATCTTTCTACATAATAGCTTTTCCTGATATTTAAAGGCGTATAGGTCACCTCAAAACTTAAGATGGTGTTATTGAAGGAATATAAGTTGAGGTCAAGAGCAGGGTAGAATTGCTCCCATTGAGTCAAAATATAGTTTTTATAGAGTACATAGGAATTAGAATTTGCGTTACTTTCATTTAGCTTCAACCAATCTGAATATAAATCATTACTAGACTCTAAGAGCTTATAAGTAACTATCCTCCTCTCGTTCTCAGAAATTACTGACATTTCGCTTCTCATATTAAGGGTTATGAAACTCACTACTGCCAGTAGGACAAGCTGAAATACCATCACTGTCGCTACAAATGCTTTCCTCATTTCCTAAAGGCCAATTTGATATATCCTATTTTAAAAACATAAAAGTACGCTTCGCCAGTCTTTACGATTCCAAGCGTACTGTTACTCATAGTCACTTTCACTTTGTAAGTACCTACACTTGTTGCCTCTGGAATTGTTATGTTACAAACATTGAAAGTCTTTGGAGAAGAAGTTAATTTTATCGAATTCGAGTATATCCTCCATTTGCGACTGAGAGATCTATTAAAGAGGTCAGAAACTTCACAACTTATATCAAAAGTCGTATTTTCGGACACATTGAAATCCACGCTCCGTAACGCTTTAAGCAAAACGCTTATGTTACTATAAGGAATTCCGCTTTCCACTTCCATCTTATCCCCCATCTCTCCAAGTTTCTTCAATTCACTAGCGCCTTGGAATACCACAAATTTCTTTGTTTCATAAATTTCCTCGTTTCCACTTGAACTCCCTCTTGAACAGTTAACAGTAATCCCGGAGACCCTATAACCGAAATTTTCTATGTAAGAATTATGAGCTAGATTACCAAAAAGCAGTTCATAGCAGTAGGAATTTGATACGTTAATCCTTTTAATTGTGTAATAAACTCTCCAATCTGAACTCTTCAATTCATCAGCACCTAGCTGTTCCGTAGTGAAAGTAGCTAGTGAATCCGTCGGTGGGGTAGCATTTCCAGCGTACACTCTTACAACGATAGAATCTGCGGTATTCATCCGAATAAGTGGTGATGTCCAATTACCTTGTAAAGTAATTATCGCCGTATCCCCTGTGGTTGTATTAGCAATTGCCACTACTCCATCACTTATCTCAAATTCTGTACCATTCTCAACTCTTCTCCAAACTTTGATACCTATATAAAAATTCCCACTTTCTATACAACCCCATCTCTTCCTTGGGTAATTTTCCTCCTCACCTATTGAGTAAGTTGGTTCTGGGGAGGCGTACTTCCTAATTCTCATCTGATCAACCCAGTAATCATATCCTCCAAATATGTAAACTCTAGTAAAATAAGAGTAGC
>JAPDJS010000016.1 GCA_029258975.1 Thermoplasmatota archaeon
AAATGAAGTAAGCGGCGTCTTGGACTTCGAGGCATGTAGGTCATCTCATAATGAAATGGATTTCATTAAAGTAGACGAAAAAATATTTGCTCCCCATCCCGTTATGAAAAAACCCTTCCTTAAAGGATATCAAAAATACTGTCGAATTTCCCCTCCTCAAGAATTCGAAAGAAGGAAGGAAGTATATCGACTACAATATTATCTAGCTATCATGTTCTTTGAACAGGATCCTGCCTTACGGAAAGTGTATGCTCAGATAGCAAAGCAAATTTTGTATAATCAAGATGGTCTTCAGGATTAAAATAAGCGGCATTTTAACAAAGGGAGGGGCCCTAATATCATCATCCTTAGGCGCAGATGCCATCGGTCTCTTGGTAGGTAATGAAATAAAAATCCAAAAAAGAATAATCGATCTAGAGAGAGCGAGGGAAATAATAAATGCTTTACCTCCTTCAGTTCTTCCCGTCATTAAAACTGTATCCCGTGATATAAATGAAACACTTAAAGTATGTAAATATCTCCAACCCCCAGCTGTTCAAGTAATTCCAGATGTTAAAGCTGAAAAAATAGAGGAATTCCGAAAGTCATTTAGAAGAATGATAATCATAAAGGTTATCCCTGTAGTAGGGGAAAGTTCCATAAAATTAGCGAAGGAGTACGAGAGGTATGTTGATGCTATTCTCCTCGATACAAAGGGGGAAAAGAGAGTTGGAGGAACAGGGAAAGTCCATGATTGGAATATAAGTGCAAAAATAGTTGAGTCTTGCTCCAAGCCCGTTATACTGGCTGGTGGTTTAACTCCTGAAAATGTCGAAAAAGCCATTAGAAAAGTTAAACCATACGGTGTTGACGCAGAAAGTTGTTTTGAAAAAGCCCCAGGGGAGAAGGATTTTTCCAAGATTAAAAGATTTATAATCAACGCAAGGAAAGCCTTAAGCCGATACAGTAGTCCTAGATTAAAATTGGAAAATTGGGAAGCTCCATGAGGAAAGTTAGGATAGGTTTTTTGAATAAAAAGAATAGATGGTTCGTCAGCTCTATATTTATCGAAAGGAATATTTACAAGTTTTTTACAAAATTCGCTACCGTAATCGAAATCCCCTTTAAGAATGAGAAAAAGATCAACCTAAAGCTGATAGAAAATTTGGATTTAGATTACATATACTTCAACATTATGGACTGTAGCTTCTACCCTATTCTATATAGAGATCTAAATGAAATTGATATTCCTTTCATTTTTGTGACTCATACATTAACACCTTGGATCCTACACTTTCTCCTCATGGCACCCTTTCTTCGAGAGGATGACATAATAGTGAACTTCTCTAGATTCGCTAAGAAGCAGCTCAACAAAATTCTGAGTGGATTTAAATCCTATACAATAAACTATCCCTTAGATGTGCCTCTCATAAGGAACAGTATTTCCAAAGTCTCTCGTGACCCTAAGTCCCTCATATACGTAGGTAGAATAACAGAAAGAAAAAACGTCCACACTCTAGTAAGTTGTTTACCGACTATCAAGAAAAATTTCCCTGACTTTAAGTTAAATATAGTAGGCTCCCTAGCCGGCAATAGGGTAGGGAAAAGGCCTACTCCGTACGTAAAAAAGCTGAAAAAGTCTATCAAGAAACTTAGTTTAGAAAAGAACGTTAACTTTTTAGGCATTGTCTCAGAGACTACGAAGTTCAAATTAATTAAGAACTCTAGGATCTTAGTTCATCCAACCTTAGCTATAGAAGAAAGCACTATAGTTGTCATTCCAGAAGCGTTCGTTTGTGGAACTCCTGTTGTATGCTCTTACTGGGCTGGTGCTCCAGAGTTCATAAAGGACGGTAAAAATGGTTTTTTAATTGACGTCAAGTGGAAGAACAATAAGCCAAAATTAAATAAAAAGCAACTCATCCAGGCCATAATTAAACTATTGGAAGATGATAAATTATTTAGAAGGTTGAGTAAAAATGCCGAAAAGTCCGGCCTTAGTTTTGATTACAAAAAAAGTGCACACAAAATAGCTAATCTCTTGAAAGTGAAGAGGAAGAGGAAGAAGATTAAAAGTAAATGGCACGAGCTAAAAAACAAGAAAGTTTGCGAGTTAAAAGAACTTTATAATCCAGACATCTTAGACAAATTTACGAGGAATCTCAAGTTTTCAGATTTAAAGGAGATTATAGAAAATCGGCCTGAAGTCAGGAAGAAGTATTACAAAAAACGTTTCAAATACATGTCCTATCAAAATCGTCATTCTTGAGCCGGTGTGTTATATTCTCGTGGCTTCGGGAAAACTTACTCTCTTTGCTTTTCTCCAAAGAGAATTAAAGAATGATTTTATTACCTTAGCGAAGTCTTCGTTCCTTATTAATACAGAAATCCTACTTTCCTTATTTTTAGGATTTAATAACACTAGTAAACACTCTACTTCATCTCGCACCCAGAAGGAAATTTCTCCTTTAAGTTTCTTCATCTTTATCTTTGCGCCAGCCCTATAGGCCTTAAGAATGTGAGGGAAAATTTCCTTACTCAGAGATGGTATTATGACTTTATAAGTGACTTTCCTCTTTAATAATTTGGCTGTGTCAGGATAAAATCGATAACTCCTCGATGTTATTATGAGTAATTCTTTTTTTGTCTCTCTTACTAATTTCCCATAAAGCTCTTTTGCTGCTCTCCTTCCCAGAAAGACATAAACATACTCCTCCTCTGGTTCCTTGATGCGATACTCTGTTTTAGTAAGAATGTCCTCTTTCTCCTTCCTCAGTAGCTTTATCTCTTCCTCCTTCTTCTCTAAGAGGAGATTTAACGCTCTCTCAAGCTCTAAGGCCTTTAGGATCTTAGGTGCCGTTGATAAAACAGATACTAAACCTTTATTCCTCAAACTAGCAACGACATCATAAATCCTTCCGTATGGCACTCCACTTTTCTGCGATAAATCTTTAACTTTTAAGTTCTCATGCTCTAAAAGAGCTAGATACGCTCTAATCTCGTAGTTGGATAATCCCATCTTCTTGAGAAAAGCTTGTAACATACAACAATAATTCAGTTGTTGAAAACATTTAAATGTTTCTCCTTTCTACTCTTGAACGCCATGAGAGTAGATAATAAACTTTTAATTACGGGGTCCATAGCAGTCATAGCAGTAATTATGATTGGAATTTTTGTGATAGTAGGCAATCATACACTAAATAGTAGCCCTCGCTTAACTGGAGCCTCTGTGTTTAAGGGAAAGCTCAAGCAAGTTAAAGTTGGTTACATACCTTCCATCTCAGCTTCACCCATGTTTGTTGCACTCAACAGAGGATACTTTAAGGAGGAAGGCATAGAACTTGTGCTTACCCCATTCCGAAAATCGAAATATGCAGTAGAAGCTCTAGCTAGAGGTGATATAGACATAATCGCGGATGCTCCTATATCTGTATTAACTCTCAACGCATTTGAGCGGGGAGTCCCGATACACATTGTTGCTGGAATGTCGCAGGCACTTCCATGGCTCTGTATCAGAAAGGATCTATGGGACAGCGGAGAGATAAGGGAAATTAAAGACTTGAAGGGAAGAAGGGTACATTCTCCTTCCAAAGGTGGAGGGAGCTACTTTGGACTTGCCTATGTTTTAAAACAAGAAGGGCTAGACATAGAGGAGGATTTAAAGTTGGTTTTCCTAGGTCAGAAAGAGGCTGTGGCTGCTTTGGAATCAAAGAGTATTGACGCTGCAAGTCTAAGACCTCCACACCTAACCTTAGCTCTGGAACGGGGTCTCATAGTCCTATACCCAAATATGAGCAAGTACTTTCCAGAAGGAGGATTCCAAAGGGCAGTGGTTTTTGCTTCCGGTAAGTTCATGAAGGAACAGCCTGAAACTCTAAGAAATTTCTTAAGAGCCCTCCTAAAAGGAATTAAGATTTACAGCTATGCCTACCAAGGTATAGAGCCATATAAAACAGAGGTCGTGGAAGTTATATCAAATCTAACTGGAGTGGATAAGGAAATAGTAAGCAGGATGGAGTGGCTATACATCCCAGAAGATGGAAGACCAAATATAGAGTCTATAAGGAAGATCCATGACTTTTACCTTGAGACAGGGGCTATAGAAACACCAATCGACTTAAACGAATTCATCAATCTGAGCTTTTTGCCCAGCTAAGATGAAAACTCTATCAGACGCAAAAGAAACTATACTGACCTTCCTCTTTCTTTTTATTCTGTGGGAACTCCTAACGAGATTCGAAATAATTAACACTATTTTTCTACCCCCTCCCTCTCGAGTACTATCTGCCTTCCTTGATGAGGGTGGTAAAATTTTTCATGCTCTTTTAGTCACTCTCAAACACATTGGTGAAGGCTACTTACTAGGGTCTTTTTTTGGTATATTATTGGGTTTTTTAGCAGCTCTATGCAAGTTCTTTGAAAAGTCCTTGGGATCTCTAGTAAATGCGTTTTATTCTGTTCCACGAATTACTTTCCTACCTTTATTCATCCTTTGGTTTGGTTATGGGGAAATACCTCTAATAATAATCATCGCTCTCGCAGTTTTCTTTCCAACTTTTATTAATACACTTTCAGGCATTAAAAAGGTAGATAAAAGATTAATTGAAGTGGGAAAGAATTTTGGCGCTAACAGGTTCCAAATTCTAAGGAAGATCATTTTCCCTTCATCTTTACCTTACATCACTACTGGCCTGAGAGTGGGGATAGGAAGAGCTATAACTTCCGCAATTGCATCGGAGATGATTGTTGGCTTAATGGGTCTTGGTGGGATTATATACTTAGCAGGAGAATTCTTTAAACCTGAAATAATTATCCTTAGCCAGATTGTTCTCATTATCATTAGCCTAATCATCTACAAGTCTTTTGATTTTATTGAGTATCACTACTTATTGAGGTGGATGCCACGGGAAGAATAAAAGTAAAACTCGAAAATGTATCTAAGGTGTATGAAAACAATAGAGGTAGAAGGATCAAGGTCTTAGATTCTATTAGTTTGAATATTTACGACTCCGAATGTTTATCGATTTTAGGTCCAACAGGTTGTGGGAAAACAACTTTGCTGAAGATAATAGCTGGAATTGAAGACCCAACGGAAGGAAAGGTCATCAAATTCAAGAAAGGGCTTAAGACGCCGATAGTTTGGCAAGAGCATAGGCTTCTACCCTGGAGAACTGTTCTTGGAAATGTGAAGCTTGGGCTAGAGTTCCTAGGCGAAGATGATAAAATCTCGAGAGATATAGCTAGGAAGTACTTAAAATTAGTTGAATTGGAGAAATTTGAGGATTACTATCCTCACCAAATCTCTGGTGGAATGAGACAGAGAGTTGCAATAGCTAGAGCACTCAGCTTTGGTCACGATATTCTATTGCTCGATGAACCCTTCAGCTCTCTCGACTATCGAACAAAACATGAGTTACAAGTCCTGATTAAAAAAATCCATAAAAAAATCAAGGGGGCAATAGTTTACGTTACCCATATCATAGAAGACGCCATCTTCATGGGGGATAGGATAGTAATTTTCAGTTCGGGTCCTGGCAGAATTAAGGGAATCTTAAGGAATGATAAATCCAGAAAAGAAATGAGGAAAAGAATTAAGGAGATATGGGAATCCTAGGGATCTCGATCTTTTCTTCCCCAGACTAACTTTTAATTTTGATTCCTCTATAAGAGAATTTTTTTTAATCATAACCGTCCCTTAAAAATCATGCTAGAGAATGAATATAGGAAACTTTTATTCCCATTTCCAACTGTCAGGAAAATCCAAGGGGATTTTCTCCTCAAGAGCAACGATATAATAGAGAACTCCCAAATCCTCATAGCTCATGCACCTACTGGAATAGGGAAAACCGCAGCCGTAATAGCTCCTGCCCTCAAAAATGCTCTTGAGAGCGATAACTTCGTACTTTTCGTAACTCCAAAACATACTCAACATTACATCGTAATCGAGACCCTCAAGAGGATAAAATCGAAGTATAAGGTAAATTTTGGAGTAAGCGATTTCATAGGGAAAAAGTGGATGTGCCTTCTACCAGGTGTGGATAGACTAAGCTCCAGAGATTTTAATGAACTATGTAAAGATCTCAAAAGGGATGAAAGGTGCAATTTCTTCAATAAGGTGAGGAAAGGGGATAAGCTTTCTAGGGAGGCTTCTTCACTCCTGAAAAAGTTAAGGAAGGGTATTTTTCATGTTGAGGAGATTTGTAAGTTCTGCAAGGAGAAAGAGCTTTGCCCCTACGAAATATGTTGTGAACTTGGGAAGGAAGCTAAGGTAATTATAGCTGATTATTATCATGTCTTTGAACCAAATGTTAGAAAAGCATTCTTCATAAAAAATAAGAAGGAACTTGAAAATTGTATCTTAATTGTTGATGAGGCGCATGCTCTACCTAGTAGAGTAAGGAAGATCCTTAGTATGAATATTTCTAACTTAAGTTTGAGAAGGGCTGTGAAGGAGGCTGAGAGGTTCGGATTCGTTAAAGTCAGTAGAGATATAGGAAAGATACTCGATTTCTTCCTCGAGCTTGTTAAAGATAAATTGAGGGACAAGGAAGAAGTTTTTGTGGGAAGGGAAGAGTTCATCAAGGGAATTGAGGAAAGATGTGAGGAATCGTTACAAGATTTAATCGATATGTTTAATTTGATCGGTGACGAAGTTAGGGAAGTAAAGAGGAGGAGTTATGTGGGTAAGCTCGGCAACTTCTTGGAAAGTTGGTATAATCAAATTGAGGGTTTTGCAAAGATATTGAGAAGGAGGGTTTCGCCGATGCTTGGGGAGTTCTTCTTACTTTCTAACAAATGCCTTGATCCGAGTTTAGCTACTAAAGAAGTTTTTGAAAGGGTTAAGAGCAGCATTCTAATGAGTGGTACTTTAACACCTACACGAATGTATGCTAAGCTGTTAGGAATTGAGGAAAGAGTTGAATTCGTTGAGTATCCAAGTCCCTTCCCAAAGGAAAATAGATTGGTTCTCATAGTTCCTGAAACAACTACCAAATTCAAGAGGAGGGGAGAAATAGAGTACAGGAGGATTGCTAGGAAATGTTGGGAGATTGTTAGAGAAATTCCTGGAAATGTTGCGATATTTTTCCCAAGTTATGAAGTTAAAGACGGTATTTTACAATTTTTCTCGAGACTTTGTGATAGAGAGATCCTCGTAGAGAAGAAGGGTATGAGTAAAGTTGAGAGAATGGAGCTTTATCACAGATTTAAAGAACTAGCCTCGAAGGGGGCCGTACTTTTTGGAGTTGCTGGAGCAAGTTTTGCGGAAGGTATTGATCTAAGTGGTAGGAATTTACTCTCAGTCATAGTCGTTGGTGTCCCTCTAGAGAAGCCGAATTTGGAAGTTCAAGCTCTAATAGATTATTATGAAGAGAAGTTTGGAGCTGGATGGAATTTTGGCTACATCTTTCCAGCCATGATAAAAGTGGTGCAGGCTGCTGGAAGATTGATAAGATCTGAGAGAGACTTTGGTGCCGTAATTCTCTTAGATGAGAGATTTGTTTGGAGGAATTACTATAAATGTCTCCCCAAAGACTGGAAGATTCAAGTAACGAAAAATCCTGAGAAGCTCGTGAAGAAATTCTTTGAAAGAAAACTTAAAGAACTCGAGGAATAGCTACTTCAATACTATTTTCATAAAATCGTAGGCTGCTTTCGTATTTGGGAAAATTTCCACAGCTTCCTTTATCAACTTACTAATATCTTTATACCTCTGGGAAAAGTGGAAGAGAATTAATTGCTTCGCCCCAGCCTCCTTTGCTACTCTTGCTATTTGCGATGCAGTTAAATGATAATACTCTTCTGCGAGCACCCCTTCGGATTCGCAGTAACATGATTCCGATATTATTAGATCAGCATCCTTACAAATCTCAACTAAGCCTTCGAAGAATTTTGTGTCTGAGATATAGACGATCTTCTTCCCAGCAACAATATAAGTTGCATCTTCAGCTTTGATCAACTTCCCTTTCCATTCTATGTCCTCACCTTTCTGCAATTTCTTCATTATTGGATGTCGAACCAGACCAAACTTCCTCGTGTATTCAAGCTTTATCTTCCTCCTATCCTTCTCCTTAAAAACATAACCTAGGCATGGTATGATGTGTTTCAGGGGAAAAGCATATATCTCGAAATCCTTAGTCTCTAAGATTTTCTTGATCTTCCTTATCTTTATCTCATGGGTCAAGATTTCGAAGTTTTTGAAAAAGGAGAACGATTCCATAATGCTTTTGACTCTCTTAGTTGTAGTAACTGGCCCATAAATTTCAAGCTTCTCTTTCCTCCTACTAGCACTTAAACTCTGAATTATGCCACCCAAACCTAGAGAATGGTCTCCATGCCAGTGAGAGATGAAAATTCTCTTTATCTTCGTTGGGCTTAAGCCAACTATTCTCATCTGTCTCTGAGTTCCCTCTCCGCAATCAAACAACATTCTCTCTCCTTCATACCTAAGATAAATGCTTGGATGATTTCTCTCCTTAGTTGGAAACATACTACTAGTTCCTAGAAAAATTATTTCTATCATGTTTTGACAAAGATTTTAGAAAATCAAAAATCTTTCGAAGCCCCCTTCAGGAAAACTTTCTCGAAATTCTTGAGAACTACTTTCCTCAACTCCTCCTCCTCTATTTGCTTTATTCTTGAAACCTCCCTCACAACTATATGGATATTAGATGGTTCATTCCTCTCGGAAGGAGTTGGACCAAGGACTGGAGAATCAGTCTCGGTAAGAATTAGTTCTACAGGGGCTAGTTTAGCCAATAGTTGCTTCTGTTTGCTCCTACAAATGTTTGGAGCTATTGAGAAGTAGAAATTGTAATCAATTGCCTCCCTTATTTCCTTCTCGTTTCCAGGAAAGCTATGAAGAACCACTTTTCCGTTAAAGTCTTTCAATACTTCTACTACTTTGGAAGGAGCAAATCTCGAATGGACAACAACTGGTAATCTCAGCTCTTCAGCTAATCTCAGAAACTTCTCAAAGAATTCTATTTGTTTCTCCCTCTCAATTTCCCTCCTAGCAACCTTGAAATCCAATCCTATTTCAGATACCCCAAAGATCAGAGAAGATTCTTCCTCCACTACTCTCCTTATGAACCTCATTTCCTCCTCTATTTCCTCACTCTTGAATTTCAGTATGAACTCTGGATGGAAACCCAAGCACGCACCAACATTTTTGTACTTCCTCGCTATCTCTAAAGAAGCTCTATTACTTCTCATTTCTTGTCCAGCATTCAGAATAAAAATATCTCTAGCTCTCTCTATCACTTCTTCCCTATCTTCATCAAAGCTCTCATCATCCAAATGAGCGTGGACATCCACGTAGAGATAATCATGACCCGCCATTTGAGGGAGAAGGAACTTCTTCATTAAAAAATTTTAGAAAAAATAAGAAAAATACCTTAGGGCTTGCTAAGGGCTATCTCTATCGTCGAGACTCTTATCTTCCTCCCCTCTGGAGAGTCGAATTCCTCACTGCCTATCTTAATGCTTTCCAATTTAACATCCTTCAAAAACTTGTTCCTTGTAACCTCTGCCACATCTACTGCTCTGCTAATGTATTTCCCTCTCGCCTTTATCAAGACCTTTTTAGCTCCAGAGTTAAACTGCAGGACAACACCTGTAACATAGTTCATAAATGGTTTCTTTCCAACAAAGATCGTTGGAACACTCTCCTCCATGATCTCACCTCTCGTAAACTTTTTGTTAATGAATGATAACATATTCTATACATCAAGGTTTTTTAAAAATTTAACTAATTTAACTCAACCTATTTAATTGCTTAGCTCGAGACTAATCCTCCCAGAACAAGAAAATTATAAAAAATTACGCATTTTTTAATAATTATGCGAGAGCTGAGTATGTTTATGCTCATCCTCGGATTGCTCATCCTAATCGTCCTCATGATAATCTACCCTCCCTTTTTTTACTTACTCCTCTTCATTTTCCTTATCTGGGTATTCTTCGCCCTTTTCGTGAAGAAATACGATGAATATGAGAGAGCTGTGATTTTTAGATTGGGGAGATTCAACAGAATAGCTGGACCTGGATGGAGCATAGTAATACCTTTCTTTGAAAAGGAATTTGCAAGATTGGATGTAAGGACGAAGATGATGAACTTGAACGTCCCCCAAGCATTTACTAAAGATGATCTAAGACTATCAGTTCAAGGTTACATTTACTACAGGATTGTTGATCCAACGAAAGCAGTGCTTAAAGTTGAGGATTATAGAAGCGCAATAAGCAACCTCGTTCAATCAGAAACTAGGAATGTGATAGGTTCCCTCTACATGAGGGAAGTATTCGCAAATTTGGATAAGCTAAATGACATGCTTGCCGATAGAATTAGGTTAACCTCCTGGAAATGGGGTATAGATGTAAGCTCTGTACAAATAAGAGGGGTATCACCACCAGAGGAGATTGCTGTAGCAATGCAACAAAAGTTCATAAGTGCTCAAATGCTCCAAGCCCAAAGGTTCAGAGCTGAAGCTAGGAAAGTCGTGATAGAAGCCATTGGAGAAGCTGCTTCTAAACTAGATGATAGGGCTATAATGTATCTGTACATAAAAGCTTTGGAGGAAATAAGCAAAGGAGCATCTACGAAAATAATCTTCCCCTTACAATTTTTCGATGTTTTGAGGGGAATGGAGAAAGACATTGGTAAAGCACTTGCTGGGCTTAATGTTGGAGCTCTAGTGAATGCAATTAAAGATAAAATATTGGAATCATCAAAATAGAATTTCGAAAAACAATATAAAAAGAAAAGTTTTAGAAGGTTTTACTTCCTCTTTTTCTTTCTCTTCTTCTTCGTAGTTTTCTTCTTTGCCTTCTTTTTCTTGGCCTTTTTCCTCCCCTTTTTCCTTGCCATTTTCATCACGAAACAAAACTTTTTGGCTATATTTTTTAAAGCATTTTTGTGATTTAAACTTTTTGATTTCAAACCTAAGGCTAAAAATTTTAAATTATGTTTCCTTAAGTTAAAAAATGGAAATCAAATTTTTGTACTTCAAATCTCCACTGAACTTTTTAGGAATAGATTCATTTAACAAATTAGAAGAATCAAAATTCGTAGTGATACCAGTTCCATTCGATTCAACTGAAAGTTATAAGAGTGGTCAAAGGGAAGCGCCATTAGCTATAATAAAAGCATCTTATCATATAGATTCTCTTTTTGATCCAAGAACGGGAGAAGAAGCTTATAAGAAAGGGGTTTATACAACTCCTGAAATTGAGGTCGTTAGGGGAGATGTTGAAAAAACGCTCAAGAGAATTGAAGAAGTTGTTAAAGAAGTTGTTTCTTTAAATAAAATCCCAATCCTACTGGGAGGGGAGCATACAATAAGCTTAGGAGCCCTTAGGGCTTTAAGTAAAGATGTTTGTTTCGTCTCCTTAGATGCTCATGCAGATCTCAGAGATGAGTTAGAAGGTTCTAAGGTAAATTATGGAACTTTTGTTAGGAGAATCGTTGAAGAGGGCAGAAAAGTTGTTGAGATTGGTGTGAGGAGCATAAGTAAGGATGAATTTGAATTTTCGGAGAGAGTTGAGAACTTAAAAATTTTCTACAAGTGGGACTTTAATGAAGATTTTACTTCCGCTTTGAAGAAAATAATAGAAGAGATCCAAGGGAAGAAAGTTTACTTGAGTATAGATTTCGATGTCCTTGACCCAAGTCTAGCAAAAAGTGTAGCTCATCCTGAACCAGATGGATTTAGCTGGAATGAGCTTATTCAAATCTTAAATACCGTAACTTCTACTTCAAAGATCGTAGGGTTTGATGTAGTCGAAATAATTCCTGATGGTCTTGGGGAAGAACTTGCTGCCAAATTGATTTATAAATTGATTTCTTGGATATAAAACAAAAAACAAAAGGCAAGAAGGTTAGACACCCCCCTATTTGCGCTTCTTTTTCTTTGTCTTCTTCTTTGTTTTCTTCTTAGCAGCCTTTTTCTTTTTCTTGGCCATGGCGGGTCCCTTATTTTATTTAATGATTTAAGTAGATTAAATACTTTTCCAAGACTCTCGCTTGGAAAATCTTTGTCTTAATCATCGAAAATTCTTTAAATTCCCAGGAATCTAAGGGAAGTAATGGAAGAGAAAAGAGGAAAAAGCAAGGTAGAAGAGAAGAGAAAGAAGTTCATCGAAAGAACTCTAGTTCTCCTAAAACCAGATGCTGTTGAAAGAGGGCTTACTGGAGAAATAATAAAGAGGTTCGAGCAGAGGGGATTGAAAATCGTTGCTCTCAAAATGTTGAAGCCTACAAGAGAGTTGGTTGAGAAACATTATGCCCCTCATAAAGGGAAGTTCTTCTATCAAGCTCTTGTGGATTATCTTTGCTCAGGAGTCGTCGTCGCTATGGTAATAGAAGGAGTTAAGGCAGTAGAAGCCGTTAGGAAAATGGTTGGACCTACTGATCCTCTAGAAGCCCCTATGGGTACTATACGTGGAGACTTTTCCCATGTTCCTATGGAATACGCAGACACTTTAAGCATGAGTTTAAGGAATTTGGTTCATGCTTCTGGTTCTAGGGAAGAGGCTGAAAGGGAAATTAAGATTTGGTTCTCTCCAGAGGAGATCCAAGAATATAGAAGGGTAGAGGAAGTTCACATATTTGGTTGGTGAAAAGTCGTGGTCTTCGTCGATCTCGTCCTCCTTGCATTCTCCTGCATCTCCCTAGCGTTAGGAGGATTTTTAGCTCAAGAATCCCTAAGCCGCTTAGCTCGACATTACGGATTTAAAGAGTTCTTTTTAGGCTTCACAGTGATGGCTCTCTCGACCTCCTTACCCGAGCTGATCGTAGGACTCTCTTCCGCTCTGAATAACGTTTCTTCTCTCTCATTTGGCGATGTGATTGGATCTAATGTCGTGGACTTAACCCTTGTAATTGGTTCTGTCGCCCTTGCTGCTGGGAAAGTAAGAATAGAACGCAACCTCAGAAAAAATTGGCTCTTTACCCTCTTCCTCACCTTCATGCCCTTAATTCTCTTCTTAGATGGAGAATTGTCGATAATCGACGGTATAATACTTCTCCTAGGCTTCGGATTCTATATGTCTCAACTCATAAGGGAAAGAAAGGAAACGAAGAAACCTTTGGTCAAGCTTACGGAACAAGAATTAGTATCTACGGTCTTTTCCTTAGTAGTAGGAATTATCCTACTCATCCTAAGTGCTAGATGGATAATTCGATCTTCGATTCTCCTTCTACAGGATTTTAATATCCAACCAATTGTCATAGGAATTGTATTAGTTTCGATTGGAACTTCCCTACCAGAATTATCCTTTGAAATCCAGTCAATTAGGAGGGGGAAGGAAGGTCTAGTCTTAGGTGATTTATTTGGTAGTTTAGTCCTCAACTCCACGCTTATCTTAGGTTTAGTTTCAGTGATAAATCCTATTAAAGCTGGTTTCACTCCCTTCTTAACTACTTCCCTCTTCCTGATTCTAGCATCTCTTGTGTTCTTCTTCTCCGTAGAAGATGGGAAGATAACAAGAGCTGAAGGGTTCCTACTCCTTTGCCTCTACGCAATTTTCCTAATTACTTCCATTTTGAGTGGGGTTCATCTCTTACAATACAAATGAGATGCGGGGGGTGGGATTCGAACCCACGAACCCACTAAGGGACAGGGTCCTAAGCCCTGCGCCTTTGACCTGGCTTGGCGACCCCCGCGATAACTCTATATGAAAGGTTTTTCCTTAAATTTATTTTCCTTAAAAGGAAGGAGCTTTAAAATGAAAACTTTTTAAAAGTTCAGATAATTAATTCTTCGAAGTTGTGAAATGAAGAAGAAAAAGTTGAGGAAAACTCATCCAAGGCTTTTGGAAACTATTAGGCTCTTGGAGAAAGGGAAGGCTAGAATTTGGAAAAGGTTAGCTTCGGACCTCAAAAGGCCTAGGAGGATCTGGAGGAGAGTAAATCTCGAGAGGATTAATAAATATACGAAGGAAGGTGATGTAGTAGTTGTTCCAGGTAAAGTACTTGGGATCGGTTTTTTAGACCATAAGATTAAAATCTGGGCATTTTCCTTCTCAGAAGCTGCTCTCAGGAAATTGAAGGAAGCAAAGGCTGAGATTTTAGATATTAAAAAGCTTATGAAGGAAAATCCTCGTGGCTCTGGGGTGAAGTTGATTGGCTAGGATATTTGTAGATGCGAAGGATAAAGTACTTGGAAGATTAGCTAGTTTCGTGGCTAAGCAAGCGCTCCTCGGTAAAGAGGTATACGTAGTGAATGTGGAGAAGTGCGTGATTTCTGGGAACAAGAGGTACCTAGTGGAGTTCTATGTTCAGAGGAGGCAAAGGGGAAGATCTCCTAGATGGGGGCCAAAATATCCGAAGAGGCCAGATCTAATCTTCAGGAGGGCTGTTAGGGGAATGCTGCCTTATAAGAAGGAGAAGGGAAGGAAAGCCCTTAGGAAGGTAAAGGTATTCATTGGGGTCCCAGATGAGTTTAAGAAAGTAAACTTCGTTGAGCTAAAGGAATTCGATGCTTCTAAATTCAAAATCCCGAAATATATTTATCTCGAAGACTTGTGTAAAGAACTAGGGTGGAAGCCTTGAAGAAGAAGCAGAAAGTGATAATCGCTGTTGGGAAGAGAAAAACTTCTATAGCTAAAGCCTATCTTAAGCCTGGGAAGGGGATAGTTAGGATAAATTCGGTAAATCTAGAATGCCTTACACCAGAACTAGCAAAACTAAAAATCATGGAACCCATTATCCTAGCTGGTGAGAAATTGATGAGTAAAGTTAATATTTATGTGAAGGTTAAGGGAGGAGGTTGGCAATCACAAGCCGAGGCTGCTAGGATGGCTATTGCTAGGGCATTGCTTAAGTATAGTAAAAGTGATAAGTTGAAGGAGAAGTTTTTAAATTATGATCGACATTTGCTTGTTGCTGATATTAGGAGGACAGAACCACAAAAACCATATTACTCAGCCGCTAGGAGGATGAGGCAAACTTCGAAGAGGTGAGCTTGGTGATAATTCCAATCCGATGTTTTGCTTGTGGAAAGCCTGTAGCTCATTTGTGGGAGAAATTCAAGGAAGAAGTAGCTAAGGGTAGGAGCCCAAAGGAAGTTCTAGACGAGCTTGGATTAAAGAGGTACTGTTGTAGAGCTTTATTTCTGGGTCATATAGACTTGATAGAGACTGTAGCAAAATACAAGAGATTTTGAAGATCAAACATCGGAAAAGTTTTATAGCTTAATCTATTCCTCTTTCTTGCTTGGGGAGGTAGTTTAGCTTGGTAGAATGCTGGCCTTGGGAGCCAGTGGTCCGGGGTTCAAATCCCCGCCTCCCCATGAATTTCTGGAGGAGTTGAAAAATAGGAAAAGTTTTAAAGCAATAAGTCGTGAAAGATATTTATGCCAAAAGGTAGAATTGGTAGTCTAGGACCAAGATATGGGCTCAGAATTAGGAGAAGGTTAGCTGAGATAGAAAGCAAGCTTAGGAGAAAATATAAATGCCCAGTTTGTGGTAAAAAAAGTTTGAAGAGGAAAGTTCATGGTATCTGGGAATGTAAAAGCTGTGGTGCTAAAATAGCTGGAGATGCTTTTTCACCTTAAAAATGACGAAGTACGTTTGTTTTTATTGTGGTAGGGAAATAGACCCAAAGGAACTTGGGAAGAAAATTAGATGCCCTCAGTGTGGGGGGAAAGTGTTGTTCAAAGTTAGACCTAAGATAATTAAGAAGGTTAAGGCAGTTTGAGGTGTTGAAATGGCCGAGATTGTGGAAATCCCTGAAGAGGTTAGAGAAGATTTGATGAAGTTGCAGCAATTCCAACAGCAACATCAATCCCTACTTCTTCAGAAGCAGAATTTGGAACTACAATTGAGCGAGGTTGAGAGCGCTATGAAAGAGGTTGATAAGAGTGTGGAGAACGAGATGTTTGAGATAGTTGGAAATATTATGATCAAAAAAGATAGAGTAACAATTTTAGACTCTTTAAAGGAAAGGAAGGAGCTCCTCGAATTAAGGATAAAATCTATAGACAAACAGATAGGTAATGTTGTTTCTAAACTTAATGAATTGCAATCGAAGATCTTGGAAAAGATGAAAAAAGAAGGACCAAAAGAGAAGAAGTAGGTGGTTGAGGTGAAGGAGTTGGAAGAAGCTATAAAAAATCTTTCTCAAATCCTGGAAGATAGGACGGTTCCAAGGAATATAAAGGAGGCTGTAGAAAGGGCGAAGAATGCATTGGAAGACGAGAGTAAGGAACTCAAGGTTAGGATTGACGCAGCTATCCACGCTTTAGAGGAAGTAAGCAACGACCCAAATATGCCCATCTATACTAGGACCCAAATTTGGAGCATTGTAAGCTTATTGGAATCGATCTGAAATCAAGAGAAACTTACTCAAAAAAGTTAAATATTAGGAAAGTGAGCATAATAACATGGTAAAGCAATTAATTGAGAAACTAAAAGGGATTAAGGGGAAAATCATGCAACCGAAAGAAGGTGGGAGTTCTGAAGAATTTGTTGAACTTGAGCCAATACCAAAGAAGCCAGCAGCCAAGATCTACTGCGAGAAATATACGCTCGAGGAATTCGAAGACGTGAAGTACATTCTAAACGCTTTGAGGACAGGATATGTGATAACGATAATCAACATCAAGCCCCTAGCTGAGAAATCCAGGGTTGAATTACAGAGGGCTATTAACAAAATAAAGAAAACCACAGAGACATTGGATGGTCAGGTAATAGCGATCGATGAGGATTGGGTAATCGCTGCACCAGGATTCGTCGAAATAAGGAAGGGTCAAAAGGGAAGCGTGGAGTAAATGGACATCTATCTCTTAAGCATATTGGCTGGATTAGTTTTAGGAGTATTGACTTCTCTCCGCTACCTAATAAAACTAGTTGAAAGGGTAGAGAAACTTACTCAAAGAACAGAGAGGCTTGAGGAAAAAATTCAACTTGAGGTCATAGAACTCTTAAAAAGCGTTCGCTATGAGAAAGCTAAGAAGACAAGAAGACGTTAGGAAGGGCATAGCTGGATAAAATTTCTTCTTCTCACCAAAGATGCCGATCAGGAAGATAGTAAGAGCAGCGAGATATATGGATATTAATCCATAGGCAAAACTGTAGAACTTAGCCATTACAGCTGAGAAGAGCATGACGAAAACTACATCACCCCCTCCTAAAAAAGCCACCTCATCCTTATACCTCGTGAAAAGGCCAAGTAAAATCCCAAAGCCCTTCTGATATTCAAACATCCTTATCATATGTTTTGTTTTATAGACTGCTAGGAAATCGTAGACTGAAATTATAATCAAGAGGATTAAAATTGTAAGTGGGGTGAAGAGTGGTAGGAAGATTGCAGTAACTCCAACGTAGGAGAGCATCTCACTCAAATTATGAATATAGATATCCCTTTCCTTAAACCTAAGGATGGTTAAAATCAATGCCATTCCAAGGGCGTAGCTCTCAGGCAAGAACGAAGCTAACCCAACGCTCGAACACAGGAAGATCGCTAGGAAGAACCAAGCTCCTAAGAAGAACTTCACCCTCTTCCTAATTAAGAAAATCATTAGAGCAGTTGCTAACAACAGAATTATCATAAAAGCTATTGGAGCTACCTCTGGTTCCCATTTTGGAGCTTCTAAGCCATAGGGAAGCTCCCTCTTAAAATAACTTCCAGTAGCCCAAACACCAAAGACTTCAGCCACGAGAAATAAGGATACTAAAATAAGTAAATTCTCTATCCTATATTTCATACCTTTCTCATCTTTATGTCATATAAAGTCTGAGCGAGGAGAAGGATCATCCTTGGATTTCCCCTAGATTTCCTCCAAATTTGAGCTATGTCATGCTTGTCGAATGGTTCAATACTCTTTATCTTTTTTCCGTGAGCACTCTTAAGCTTAGAGAGGATGAATTCATAGATATCTTCTTCCCTTAGCCTTGGAACTTCAAAGACTTCCTCGTACTTCTTTAGGTCCTTATTTATGCTTCTTAAGAACTCGAGAGTATCCCTCGAGGCCTCTAAGATAAAAGTGTTGCCTTTCTCAGTCCTCTCTATTATTTTCCTAAGCACTTCCTCTGCATTCTTCTTCTTCATAGCTTCTATCAAGTGAAAATTCTCTACGACAACTACTTCCTTATCCTTCAGATCCCGGAAATCTTGAAGTATTTTTGGGTTAAAGTTCAATAGCTTGAGCTTAGATTTCTTCAAATTCTGGCATACCTTCTTTATAATCAAGGATTTTCCGCTTCCAGGTTCTCCAAGGATGAAAATTATCCTCTCTTTTCCTAAGAGCTTAGGTATTTCTTTCTTCAACTTATCTAAGAACTCCTTGAAGTCCTTCCCAATGACTTCCTCCTCACCACTGGCTACGATGTGGAGAAAGGGATTCTCCTCGCTCATACCTTAATTAAGGCTTGAGAACTTTAAAATTTTTACTCTACAATCTCTCCTACTAAGTAAGTTGGCTTTGCCTCACATATTCTAACTTTGATTACCTCACCCAACTTAACTCTTCGACTCCCCTCACTTCTGATGACAACTGGCTTATATGCAAAATTCCTCCCAATTAAGCTTCCTTCTTTCCCTTCCTCATCTACCAAGACTTCACCCTCCCACCCTAACCATCTTTGATTCCTCTTAAGGGATATGCTCTTGCAAAGTCTTGTAAGCAATCTACTCCTCCCCTTTATAATCCTCCCATGAATTAGCTCCATCTTAGATGCTTCAGTCCCTGGCCTTGGGAAGAATCTAGAAATGTTCACCACATCAGGCTTCACTCTCCTCAGAAAATCCAATGTATGTTTAAACTCCTCTTCTCCCTCCCCAGGAAATCCACAAATTACATCAGTCTCTAAAGTTAATTCCTTAAACTTCTTCCGAAATTCTGAAATCATCTCCTCTACCTCCTCAATCTTATACCTCCTATTCATTAGCTTCAGGATTCTATTATCCCCACTTTGGATAGGGAGGTGTAAGAACTTGAAAATACGTCTATCCTCAAAAACCTCTAGGAACTCATCGAAAATCCTCTTCAGATTCTCAGGATTCATCATTCCAATTCTCACATAAAAATCTCCATCAACTTCCAGTATTCTGGAGAGCAATGAGGGTAAATCGCTATCTATGTCTAAACCATAGGCACCAGTATCTTGGGATGTCAACCAAATTTCTTTCACCCCTTCTAGAATAGCTTTTCTTACCCTACCAACAATTTCCTCGGGCTTATAGCTCCTTAACTTCCCCCTAGCAAACCTAACGCAACAATAACTACAGCTCCCTAAGCAACCGTAGGAGATCGGAATTATTTCAATTATTGGGTTCTTCCTTATCTTAGGTGTTTCAAGACTTGGCATAGAAGGCTCTACTTCTATAAAAGTTTCTCCCTTTCTAAGTTTCTCTAAGGCAAGGAGGATCTTCTCCCCAGGTGATGGTCCTAAGATTACTTTAACCTTAGTCTCTCTCCTCAGCCTTTCTAGATTAATGAGGGGTAAGCATCCAGAAACAATAACTTTCTTCGGATCTAGCTTTTTGAGAAAATTGATCACTTTGTTCTCAGTTGGTTGCTTCACCGCACAAGTATTTACAACTACAACCTCAGCATCCTCCAAATCTTCTGTAAGTTCGTGGCCATTGCTAGCTAAAATCCCTTTAATCACTTCGCTATCGTGTTGGTTTAATGTACAACCAAATGTCTTCACAAATATCTTCACAAAGCTAAGAATATCCCAAGGATTAAAATAAGTTTATACCAACCGCATAAGAATGGGATGAGGAGTAGGGAAGTGGAGAGAAATGTTGAGAAATTGATCCATAACTTCTTCCTCTCCAAGAAAATCTCGCTCCCATTAAGGAGATTGTAGAACAGGAAGAGCAAGCAGAGTTGGGTTGATAGGGGGAGGGAAAGCATACTTACAAATATAGCGGGTTCTCCAATAACCCTAAGCTTTTGAAGAAAGTCGTAATTCTTTTTTAGGTAAATGTAGAGGAGCAGCAATGGTAAGGGAAGAACGAAGACTGGATCCTCAATTATCAATAAAGTTAATATTGAAGAGCAAATTAAGATTAGTAGAAATTCCCTACACTCCCCAATGATAGTTTTGCCTCTTTTCTTCAGTTCTTTCCTATTCCTCTTAGCTATGTAAAAACCGAGACCCAAGGAAAGTGTTTGAATCGCAACTAAGGCAACTAACTTCCAAAGCTCGAGAGAGCTCATAAAATTTAAACGCATAAAATCTAAACGAGGAAAGGAGTTAAAAAGATTTTGAACGGAAAAAGTTAAATCTTAAACCTTTTTCTAAAAAATTATGAAACTTACTATACCTCTAGTTCTGCTAATTATAATAGCTTTAGCTGTCATCTTCCTCTTCTCTTCCGGGTTTTTCAACTTTCTTTACGAAAGTATGATAGGGGCTGGAGAGTATGGGGAGGCTCAGAAAGAAGCCATGGGTAAACTAATCATTGGAAGAAGTTGCTCTATTAGTGGGACAAAGGCTATAATTGATCTCCTCAACATAGGGTGGAATGATATTAATGCGTCTCCCCCTCCGCTGGAGTTCTACAAGATAGAAAATTCCGTAGATAATCCGGACTTCGAAATAGATTCAGATGGAGACGGAATTCCAGATGGTTGGGAAACATCTAAGAAAATAGTTGATGTAATCCTAGTTACGGACTTGTCGAATAGTATGAGTCAGTGTATGGATGAGGATTCTACCCACGGGGATTGTCCTCCAGATGTTGAGGGGAATGTGTCGAATTGTAAGTATGAGTATCCTTCAACAATTAACTGTACTGAATGGCTAGAGGGAAGGGAAGAAGGATACTGTGTTAATAAGAACAGGTATTTTGAGAAGGTTTACAATTTAAAGGTTGAGAAAGATTGGAACAATTGTACCTTCTTCCCTGGTTCAACCTGTTCTGACCCAGACTATCCAAACCTCTGGCCCATTTATAATTTTCATTATATAACCCATAGATGGGAAAGCTATAGTAATCGTTTATTTACTGACTGGGCTTCGTGGGGGGTAAGTAGAACTCTTCCGTGGAACTTCACTTTCTTTGGTAAAAATTACACGAAGTTATGGATTAATGCGAACGGACTCATAATTCCCCTTAAATCTGGAGAAGATCCTTGGTGCCACAGTTGCGCTTGGTGTCCTGACTCTACTGAGCTTACCACAAAGAGAATTATAGCCCCTCTCTGGGGGAGGTTAGTTACTTCAGCGTACTATGACGTAAAGACAGATCCGGACAGGGTTGTAATAACTTGGGTCGGTAAATGTTACTATGAGAGAACGAATTGTACAAAAGTAAAGTTTCAAGCAGTGCTGTATAGGAATGGTGAGATTGAATTTAATTATGGTCTCAATGACATTAGTGCTGGATGTAGCTCTTCTCATCCATATTGGCAAATAGGGATAAGTAATGGTACTAATTATATCTATGTCAATTGGTCCAATATAAATTCCACTCTATTTACTTACACTACTCAAAATTGTGAAGATGGATCAGTCTGGATTGAAGGGAGTTGTAATTCGAGCTACCCATATCAAGTAGGTATAAATGTTACAAACTGTGTCTATGAAAATTCTGCTCTTCTTGGAACTTGTAGCTTGGATGAGGAAACATGTTCTTCCCAAGGAAAGATCTTCTCAGGGAACTACAGATTTGGAGATGTTGTGGAAAGGAGTTCTTGCAATCCGGATGAATGTGAGGTTGGTAGTACTTACATTAAAGCCCCAACAGAGGATAACGAATGGCATGAAGTTGAGATTTTCTTCGATAGGAGTAAAGGACACATCGAGGTTTATCTGGATGGTTCAAGAATAATAAATTACACTAACCACTTGCTCTTCTCAAATTTTAATTACGATGGATTTGGTTTTGGAGGCGCAACTGGTGGCTCTAATAATAATCATCTAATCGATGATGTAATCCTAATGAAATACGTTTCACCTGAACCTAATTACTCAATTGGTCCGGAGGAAATAACGCCCTCTTCAACTTATAGGAGGGAGGTAAATATTACTGAAAGATCTGGAAATGATTTGATTAACTTTCCAGTTTTGATAATACTCGATACGCTCTCGTTAATTTCTCAAGGTAAAATGAGAGCAGATTGTGGTGATCTAAGATTTACCAACACATCTGAAGCAAATCCTTCTCTCTGGAAGAAACTGTATCCTTACTGGATAGAATCTGGTTGTAATACCCTTGAAACAAAAATTTGGGTTAGTATAGATGAACTTCCATCTCTATCTACAAAACAGATTTACCTCCATTACGGAAACCTTTCGCTACCCCCCATGAGCAATGCCACCGCAACGATTTCGTTCTACGATGATTTCTCAACTGACCCGTCTTCGAGATGGGAGGTATACAGATATGCGAATAGCCCGTCTAGGGAATTTTATTGGGATAGCACTCAGGGAGTTGTTTATTTAACAAAGGCCTCTAGTTGGAAGGGGGCCATGGCCTTCATGAAATATAGGGGAAATCTGAGCTTAGGCTTCCATGCAAAGTTCAAGTATAAAGCTGGGGGTGGGAGTGGAGCTGATGGGTTTGCATTCGCATTCTACAAAGATAAGAAACCTTATGAGATTTATGGTAGATGTTATTATGGAGGGAGTTTAGCCCTTGATGCTTTCTCAGGTAGTTCCCGGTATCAATCTAAGGGTTATGAAGTCGAGTTCGATAGCTGCAAAAACTATCAAGATCCTTCCGAAGATCACATAGCCATAACTGAAACTTTCTCCTCCTCATATGTGGGGGATAATCCTCACTATGCAGATTATAATGGTCCTGGATGTACTGACATAACTAGAACACCTTGCGGTTCTTCAACAGTTGAATGCTCCTCCGATAGCTATCATGCTGGTACTAAATATGAGTATGTTTTCAAATGTGCTTCATGTTCCTGTAATTCAAGTAACGGGGAGTGCGATACTTATCAATACCTCTACCTAAACTGCAGTTTCTATAATAGAAGTGCTTCCTCCCCATGTTCGGTCAATTGCAGTCTCCAAAGTGGAGGGGTTAGGAATTACTGGAATTCCTCGACAAGGGTTGTTTACGAAGTGGCGAAGGCTCAGTGTAATGCAAGTCTAGCTGAATGTGATGTAGGCGATACATACAATTCTAGTAACTGCGGTTATTATAATAGGAGCTGTGAAAATTTAGATACTCCTGCCTGTCCTCCAGAACATAGTTACTTAGTCTCTTCTTCCAGAGTTTATCAGACGAAGGAATTGTGTAACGAAAGCAATTATGAATGTGACGTGGGAGTTGTTTATCAAAATTGTGTTTGGAGGAATAGGAGTAGTTGTGAGGTGAGTGCCTGTTTAGCTGGAGAAGTTGATTTAGGTACAAGGACTGAATATAGCTTGTGGAAGTCTAGCTGTACAAATGGGGAATGTGATCTAGGGGTTAGGTATGAAACAGCTTGTATAGAAGGATCTAGTTGTGAAGTGCCTGGATACTTTTCTTGTGATCAAGAATGTTCCCCTGCATGCGAACCAAGCTATACTTGTTGTTGTGTAGAAGGAACTGAACAGCACAACTGTACGCTCTACAGCGATTATTGTTGTGAAGAATTTAGGAATTGTACTACAGTTACTGATTACTGTTGCGAAAAGTTAGATATATGTAGGGTTAGCGCTGATGCTTGCTGTGCAGAGAAATTTAAGAAGTGCAAGATAACTCAAGATGTCTGCTGTCCAAGGATTAGTTTATGCCAAAGTAGAGAATATGAGTGTTGTAACGTCATAGCTAAGTGTTGTAAGGAAAAAGTAAAGTGTTGTGCTAATATTGAAAGTTGTGAATATGTTGGAGAAGTTGAAGTCGAATCTTGCTCACCAGGGGGTTCGCCTACTCCCCCTACTTGCCAAAACATCTGTGAAATTAGGAAGGAAGCATATTACTGTGAAAATGTTAGGGTTAGATTAGCAAAGAAATTAGATAAGGATTTTGTTAGCGATGTAGTAAGTAAAGGTCATAACGTCGGTTTAGTTGCTTACGGCTCTACTGTCACGAGCTTTAAAGAGCTGATGAACAACACAACAATATTATTCAGTGAAATAGATTCTTACGAAGCTAATGCAGGCCAAACCTGTATTAGTTGTGCAATTGACAAAAGTGTTGACCTCCTAAAGGATTCTGAGAATGTAAGGGTTGTCGTCCTAATGAGTGATGGAGCAGCGAATATGATGTTAAATGGGACTTATGATGAGCAAATGGCTAAAGAGGAAGCACTGGACTTAGCATGTGATGCCTATCAAAATTATGGAATCGTCTTCTACACCATAGGATTTGGTGAGGAAGCTGAGGAGGAGCTTCTTAAGAATATCAGTGAATGTACACACGGTAAGTTCTATAAAAGCGCGAACGCTAGTGAGCTAAAGAAAATTTACACCCAGATAGCTCAGGAGATCTCGGGGAGGATGGATGAAACCTATAAAGTTTATGGGAATTACTCAATGAAAATAGAAGCTGCGAGCAACGCCTCCCTCTCTACTAAGCTCCTGAGGGTTGAGCCAGTAGAGTACGTGCTTAGCCAATACATCAAAACTAATATAACGGTCGGTAACTTCTACATTAATGTCTATTTCTACGATTCTAATGGAAACCCTATCTCACTTCAACCAAAGATCGAACTAAAGAACTACTCCACATCTCAAGAGTTTAAGAAGGAGGAGTTCTATTTGGACTTTAAGAATCAATATAGTGGAGTAGCTTTCGTCAGGGTAGAGTATAAGTGGTACAATCCTACTCAAACTCCAGAAGGTAGTGTATGGTTGGACGACGTTTTCTTTGGTCCAGCTCCGACTTGCGAGAGAATAAGCCCGAAAGTTTGGAAATGTGGGGAATTCATAATAACGAAGGTAAGAGGAGGTGGTGACCCTTATATTTATACGCAAGCAGCAACTTCCTCCAAATATCTGCCATTTCAATTAATAGATGCTCAGTGTACTAGTAGGAACTGTAAGTATTTGATTTCTACTCCAGGAGGAATGACGAGTGTAGAATGTTCATAGTCAAGTAAGTTCACTTACAGTTACAATTTTCTAAGCTTGGCTCCTTGCAGCATTTAATCCAACCATCTTCAATAGCATCTGGATTACAAAGCTCTCCTGTCTTTAGACGAAAAGTACAATTTAACGCAACACGTTCAGGGAATTTTTCACTAAACTGATCAAGTGAATCATTGCACTTAGCACTAGTTCTCTGCTTATAACATTTTTCTACAGTTGGGCATTCACCATCATAGAACCGAATGCCAAAAGTGCACCAATCTGTAAATTTTAATTTACTGATAGTTACGTTACTGTAAACACCACTCAATTCCATACACGCAAATTTACAGACGAAAAACATTTCACCATCGGTGGAAGGCCTATATATTTTAGGAGTTTTTATCTTTTTTACTCCAGAACGAAAACTTAAGAAAATAAGCAAGATGAAGATAAAAGTTATGATAATTGGAAGACAAAATTTTTTGAGTCGTTTTGTATTTTTCATATTACCTCACAAATATTTTTAATTTCTAGAGTTACGAAATTATCACTAAATGCTATCTCTCCTCGACCCTGTTGGTTAGGATAGCCCCGGGTGGGATTCGAACCCACGACCTACTGCTTACAAGGCAGTCGCTCTATCCAGCTGAGCTACCGGGGCAACAATGAATTGATTTCAATTAGATTTTAAATAAATTTTGAAAGAGCTGAGAGTATTTTCTCCCTCAGGTCCTTATCTTTATTCAATCGAAGGTTTACAGCAAGTATATGAGCACAATATTTCTTTGTTCTTTTTGCTTGGGTTGCGTACCATTTACAATCACAATCCCAATCCAGTGGCGCCTCCCTATAGCTCCTGTAAATAACGTTGTGTTTCGTCCCTCTGGCATCGTCTATAACAAAAAAACTAACGTGTCTCTCAGTAATATAATCTAGGAAGACGTTCTTCGAAAGGGCCTTAGCCCTCCATCTAGTCGATTCTCCATACTTCCTCGAAAATATTTCTTTAAGGCTTAAGATTCTCATCCCCCAAGCTTCCTAAGTAAACCTATTTTCTCTAGGAGGAACCAAGCTATGAAGAATAAAATTAGGAAACCATAAATCCCCATCTTCATGGATCCAAGTTCTCTATTGGTGAATGCAGATGAGAGCAAATCATATGCTATGAAAAGGAAGATAGCATCTCTTATTAAGCTCCTCAACATTTCGAAAAATAAACTTTCTCTGGTTTTATAAATTTAATGTTGTTGAAAGAAAAAATTAGAGAGGAAGGGAGCATAAATGGAAAAGAAAAAGCCTGGTTTGTAATCATTTTTAATTTATAAATCTTCGTCCTGTTTCCTGCCAATAGATAGGATGTTTCTTTTATCTCCTTTCTTCAGAGCTTAATGTTTCCTTAGATTTAGCAATGCAAAGAGTGAATATTAGATTGCCGATGAACATCAAAATGAAAATAATCCCCTCCTACATCAATTAGGGTCCCTCCTATCTCTTTTGCGAATATTGCTAAAAGAGGAGCAAATAGGCTGCTGACAAAAACTCTTACTGTGTTGCCGAAGAGCAAAAGCTTATAGCTCATTTTGGGATTAAAAATCAACAGGAAATAAAAACTTCCCAAATTGCAAAGGTTCTGTACGAGAGATTTTTCCAGATTTTTATAAACTTTTCTCACTCCCTCACAAAAAATTACTCCCGAAGGAATAAAGTGAACAGTATCCTAGAGAAGAGAGCTAAGAACTTTAGTGGAGTTTAGTCCTCTGTTTTATAACCTATATCTCAAGTCTAAGGATTTTCCTTGAGATGAACAAAATAAATGCGAACATTCCGATGGTTACTATGCTGAGCGAGAGATAGGGTGACAAAATTGATGGTTCGTGAAAGATCGTGTTAAAGAGTGGTAGCAAATAAGTTAAAGGACTTAAGTAAGATAGAAATCTTAAATTTGGGTATTTAAGACCTATTGAAAATGGGACAGTAGCCAAAGTGAAGAGTAAGATGTAGCTCCCTACGAGTTTGGAGTTTTCTCTCAGGCTTAAGGAAATTACAGATCCTAAAAGATAAGAAAAGAAAGAGGTAAAAAGTGAACATATCACGACTAGTAAGAACTTAAAAATCTGAAAGTTGAGGACAAAAAGGAGGAATAGGAAAACGAATGAGAACCTGATTGCGATTGTTACAATAAAATAGCAAAAATTTCCGAAAAGTATAGAAATTGGACTTATGGGTAGGATTAATAACTCCTTGAGTTTACCCTCCTTAAATTCCGAAAACAGATTTATCCCTGAAGAAAAGCCGAAGACAAATGATAGGATAACTAAAGGATAAACATCTATAGATTCCATTAAATAATTAAACTCCTCCTTAGCCCAGAAAGTTAGGAGGAAGAATGGTACCGAGAGTAAAGTAACTAG
>JAPDJS010000012.1 GCA_029258975.1 Thermoplasmatota archaeon
CTGATCGAGTATACTTAACTCCCTTACCGTTGAAATTGGTTATTTCGATAAGGTAGTTCAGTAACTTATACCTACCAACGCCAATTTTACCATAGCCCTTTAACTCAACAGCTTGCATTCAAATGCCCTCAACTATAATTAATTACGATAACCATCAAAATAGACGGTCACGATCCACAAACATAACCACTTATTCATATAAAAGACTCCCTATGTATTCTCTAATAGGACGATCTTTTTTGCTTTTCAAGCCATCTTCGATAAATTGGACACCATTCGAAATTATTTGCCCAATCTTCAGTGCACAACGCGTTCGTCAATGCACAATGCTCTCCTATAGGAGAATTCTTAACATAAAAGGGACAGGGCATAGGATACCACCTCCATGCCCCCTAGTGATATTATAGAGCGTCTTTAGTATTAAATGTTATTGAGTTTCTGATGAACGGCTCTAATCATTTCTAAAGAGAGCGTGATATCTACACCTATAGATCACACAGATTTTCGGATGAGATTTATAAAGGAATTTTTCCAAAGAGAAAAATGCTTACGTGGGTGATCTCATGATCTCAATCCTCATGCACGCAAACTTGCAATATGCGGAGATCCCAAAGAACGAGATTAATAAGGTCGTAGAGAAAAGCTATGAACCCACAATAGAAGCCCTTCTAAGGGCAGAAATTCCGTTTGGATTCAATATTCCTGGATTTTCCTTAGAAATGTTGCCAAAAAAGACTGTAAAAATGATAGAAGAAGGAATATCTTCTGGGCTAATAGAGATTACTGGATGCGCATATACCCATGCAATTTTGCCGCTTTTGCCCCTAAATCGTGTTGAAAGGCAAATAGAGAAAGATAAGAAAGTAAAGGAAGAGATATTTGGTATGGCTCCTAAGACGTTTTGGCCCCCGGAGCTTGCTTATGACCCTATTTTGCCAGCAATATTAAAGGAATATGGCTATAAAAACGTCTTCGTGGACGGAGAAGCATTAAAATTTTCAGAAATTCCGAATTTTTATTTGAAAAGGCCCAGAAAGGAATATCCTCATCTTTTAAAGGCCCAACAAGGAAAAAGGCCCATATACTTAAACTACCTCATAGGGCTTCGAGAGCTGAGAAATGCTATAAAAGGAGTGATTAAAGGGAAGGTTATGGTAGAGGGCGTCGATGAAATAGACGCGATACCCGTATGGGTTCCCATAAATATCATTGTATGGCTTTATTCAGGATCGTTTCCATTGATGAGCAAGAAGAGAGCATTAAAGGTGCTTGAGAACATAGACAACGTCTTGTTGTACGGCTCCGATATAGAATTCTTCGGCTATAGGCCTATCGCAGATAAACTGCTCGATGTTAAAAAGCTCATAGAACTCATTAAGGAGCTGAACAAGGACATCATCTTACCGAAAGATCTGCCTTCTTCTGGCATAAAGAAATATCTTAAGACGTCTTCTTGGGCTCCAGACAAGTCCCTATTCATATGGCTCCTAGATCCAGACAATCTCAGATTAAATATGCTCTCTTATTTTATGGAAGAGGATATTGCGTTCCTCGCAGAGAATAGTGATGCTCGAGGTTGGGAGCCTTTAGCTGAGAGGAAATTAGACGCTTTTAAGGCAATTTATGAGTGGTGGAGGCGCTATGGGAAGTCTAAGACGTAAAGTCTCTATCGTTTTATTAATACTCATAGCAGTATTCTTTATGGCAGATCAGAACCTCCTTGCGCCGAACTATCAGATCATAATGCAGGAATTCGGCATATCGGAGTCACAGATGGGATTTGTCTCCTCGGTCTTCGTTGCCACAAGTGCTTTAATAACAGTACTTTGGGGATTTCTCGTAGATATCCACACTAGGAAAAAGCTCTTATTAATAGGAGTACTGCTAGGCGAGATCCCCTGTTTTCTCACAGCCTTTGTTACGAGCTATTGGCAGCTATTACTCATACGCACCTTTACGGGCATAGGAATAGGATCAATTATTCCAATAGGATACTCGCTAATTGCAGACTACTTTAAGACGGAGGCTCGTGGAAAGGGTTATGGGTTTATAGAAACTGCCTTTGGCTTCGGAACGCTATTGGGAATGATCCTCGCAGGAATAATTCCGTCATGGCGTCCTCCATTCATAATGGTCTCTGTGCCTAACTTCTTCCTTGCACCGCTCTTCTATATAGTTGCAGAGGAGCCAAAGAAGGGAGAAGGTGATAGAGCGCTAGAAAAGCTCTATGAGAAAGGCTTAGAGTATACGTATAGACTTTCCTGGGATGCAGTGAAGAAGTCGTTTACGACGCGCACGAACGTCCTAATATTTATTCAGGGCATACTAGGCACAGTACCTTGGGGAGTTTTGGTGTATTGGCTAGTATCGTTCTTACAGGTCACAAGAGGTCTTGACAAGATGTCTGCTACGTTTGTGCTTTTAATTTTAGGTGTTGCCTCCGTTATAGGAAGTTTAATAGGTGGCATACTGGGAGACGTATTTGAGAACAAGAGGAAAGGCGGGAGAGCGATATTGACGGGTCTGGCGATATTCATAGGAATGCTTGCGACAATAGGCATAATATTGTATCCAATTCCGAGCGAGCTTACAATAAAGGATTGGATTTTCATAGCCGTATATGCCTTCGTGCTTATACAACTCATATCCTACGCTGGACCTAACGTAAGGGCAATAATATCGCAGGTGAACCTTCCGGATGACAGAGGAACTGTCTTTGGGGTCTTCAACATCATGGACAACATAGGCAAGGCCATAGGGCCTGTTTTGGGAGGCATTTTTATCGAAATGTTAATCTCTATGGGCTATAGCGAACCTTCAGCGTACATGTGGACGATGGTATTTGGATCCCTCTTCTGGATACCGTGTGCGGCGATTTGGATCTGGCTCGTGGAGTGGTATCCGAGGGATAAAGAGGCTTTGGACAAGATATTAGAAGAGAGGGCAAGAAAACTTTTAGAAAAGGCATAAGGTCAGCTAATTTCTTTTATTCCATATTTTTCTAGGACGTCATCTTTTATTGCCTTGTTCCTCGCTATTTCTCCATATAGATATGCGCTTTCTCTAGGGATTCTCTCAAAAGTCTCGTAGTTAATTTCTACTAGGCCGAACCTTGGCCTAAAGCCCTTGTCCCACTCGAAGTTATCCATGAGGGACCAATAGAAATATCCGCGAACATCTATGCCTTCTTTTAGGGCCCTATGTACATATTGGAGATGTCTCACGATGTATTCCTTCCTCCACTCGTCATCCAAAGTCGCTATTCCGTTTTCGCTTACGTATAGTGGCTTGCTATACCGCTCGTGAAGATCCTTAAGGGATTCGTATATGCCTCGGGGATATACAGACCAGCCCATTTGTGTTCTCTTTGAAATCCCCGCGTCTTCATATCGGAAATATAATTTCAGAGGATTCCAAGAGTGCCAGACCTTGAATATGTTGTAATAGTTCAGACCTATAAAGTCCGCGTTGCTTGGGGTGACATCGGCTTTTTTACCAAGAAATTCTAACTTGCCGGAGAACAGAGCACTTAAAAACGCCCAGTTAAATAGAAAGTCGATTCTGTCCCTTGCTTTCTTGTCTCTACTTTTATCGCTCCCTGGAACAAACCTCGGGACATTTTTTACTATGCCGACAGAGTATCCATGGTCCTTTAAGTAATCATACGCGTATGCGTGCGCTTCCAACAATCCCTTTGCTACGTTAAATGCCGATTTAATACTCTTCTTAAAAGGAGGCCAGTCACCGATAAGATATGATGCCACGACGTATACGATGGGTTCATTTATTGTCATGATGTTTTTGGTATTTTCCAGAATTTCGGGGATAATTTCTACATATTTCTTCCAGTATTTCAAGTTCTCTTCTTTTTCAAAGCCCCCAAGGTCTAAAAACCATTTAGGGAGCGTGAAGTGATGAAGTGTTGCAAAGGGCGTAATGTCATTTTCTAAGAGCAAGTTTTCTAGTGTTTTGTATTTATCTATTACTTCTCGGTCTATTTTATCTTCATTAGGAAATATCCTAGCCCATTCTATGGAAAACCTATATGCGTTGTAGCCAAACCCTTTCATTAAGTTAACGTCTTCTTCCATCCTGTTCCAGTGATTACACGCAAGGCCTGATTTAAATGGCAACCTTCCAATCTCTTCGAAATAATACCAGTCAGAATTTACGTTATTGCCTTCAATTTGGTGTGCAGATGTTGCTGTGCCAAAAAGAAAGCTGTTTGGAAAGTTTATCATTTCGATAAAACCTCCTAGGCAGATGTTCCCTGATAATTATGATGTAATAGGCGTTATTTATTTTTAGAGCCACTCTTTTTATTTTTAATAAAATTTCTGATGCAACCCATATTTTAACCCATTTTAATAATTCTACATATTGTCGGAGGAGCAAGAAGGTGTCCACATGAAGGTATTGTCATCGGGCAGAATAAACCTCATAGGAGAACACACCGATTACTCTTATGGCTATGTAATGCCCATAGCTATAAATCTGTATACAGAACTTGACGCTGAAGTTCAGGATGACGAAGTAGAGCTATACTCTAAGGCCTATAATGAAACGAAAAAGTTCTTGATAAAAAATTTTGAAAGAGAAGGCTCTTGGATAGATTACGTAAAGGGGATTTATAGGGTTCTTATAGATGAGGGATTTTCTTTAAAAGGTATTAAGGGAACTATAGGTGGAAACCTTCCAATAGGTTCTGGATTAAGCTCTTCCGCGAGTTTTGAAATGGCAATTATAGCATTTTTAAACAAAGCTTTAAATCTAGGCTTAGATAGGCTTAGAATGGCTTTGTTAGCAAAGAAGGCAGAAAATGAATTTGTGGGAGTACCTTGTGGTATTTTGGATCAGTTTTCGATAGCGTTCGGAAAAGAAGGATACGCGATATTTTTAGATACTGAAACCCTTGACTATGAGTATATATCATTTCCGAAGGATATTGGGATAATAGTTTTCTATACTGGCATAAAAAGAGAGCTCGCATCGTCGGAATATTCTCAGAGAAGAGAAATCGTGGAAAAAGTATTGAAAATACTAGGGAAACACTCATCAAAAGAGATTACGTTGGAAGATTTGACAAAGATCGAAAATAAGCTCTTTGTGAAGAGGTTTAGTTACATAATAAGAGAAAACGAACGCGTGGTCAAAGCTAGGGATGCACTAAAAGAGAACGATATTGAACTCTTCGGGAAAATACTTTTCGAGGCCCATATGGATATTGCAGAAAATTATGAAGTAAGCTGTCCTGAACTAGACTTCATAGTGAGGGAGGCAAAAAATCTGGGAGCATATGGTGCTAGACTTACCGGAGCTGGTTTTGGAGGATCTGCTATAATTATAGCAGATTTAGATCGCTCTAAGGAAATAGCACAAAAGATCTACGAAAAATATTCGGAGAAATTTTCATGGAAGGCGGGATATTATCTAGTTAAGCCTTCAAGTGGGATAATATATCCTCAATTTTGACACTTTTTTGTTAAAAAAAAATAAATACGCAGTTTGACCAAAAATAAATTAAGGCTTGGAAAGGTGTGGGAAATATGCCAACGGGGGCGTGTAGGAAGAACGTAGTATTTGGGATAGTAGCTACTATTTTTATTTTAATGCCAGGTTTATTGTCCTTACCGGGTTATGACTCGCCGATAAGATTTTATCATGGTAAAATCAATATAAACGAAGTCATTAGCGAAGTCATCCGCGATTTAAGGTTGAGCGTTGCAAATCCTCAAACATATTATGATCTTTATTTAAGCGGGAGAATTATTAAAATTAAAGCATCAGAAATCCCGTTTTTAGTGGGTCAGAATCCAAGTTGCATAATATTTGCAGCGCACTCTCGGTATAACGGTTGGGAAATATTGCCCTTGAGAATATATGAGCGAGTTATAGAGAACAACATTACAAGAACGTATGTAATTCCTAAGGAAATCTCAAAGGATACGATTATAGAAATAAAACTTCCACAGACTATGCCCATCTGGACAGATCCTTATAAGAATCCGCCGGAGTTTGCAAGGGGAGCACTAGGCGTTCGAGAATTAGAAATAATTTCCAAAGAGGAGGGACTCTCTTTAGGCATCATATACGTGTTTTTAGATAGACCGGGAGGTCCCATGTACTGGAGAACAGGCGAGTTATGGATGCTCAATGCTGTTGATTATAAGTCTATGCAAGAAACTTTTGAGGCGAAATATCCTCCAAGACTCCTAGATTATTTAAGAATTCTGAAATATAGCGAGCGATATATTGAGGCTGTAAGTAAAAGGTTGTGTGAAGAAAAAATTGACGGTAGGTACCGCAATATCTCTAAAAGAAAATCAGCCACTATATGACGCTCCTCTTCCAGATGGTGGAGGATCAACCTACAGATACAATATTATAGAGCTCAGGACGCAGCCCACTAAAGAAATGTTGGAGGAAGACATAGTATTAACTTCCGAGAATCCGAGCTATGAGTTTGTCTTATACACGAAAAATCCGGACGAACAGACAATTTTGTGGGATAAGATAAGACTCAATATTCACGTCTATTATTCCTCTGGAGAGAAAACAGCACCCATCTTAAAGCTATATATAGACAATGAGTTAAAAGAGTGCTACGGTCTTTTGTATGAAGTCCCAAATACAATTACATACGACATTATTACTGCTTATGGAAGCTATGACAAAGATCTCTTTATAAAAACGGAATAGTGTTGTATACCTCAACATTCGAGGAAAACTCACACGTGTGGGAAGAGACGGACAAGTATCCAGTACTATACAGAACTGTTTACAACGCTGTAAATTATATTGGAGGCAACGATTTCATAAACGAGAACGTGTACATAACATTCTCAAGGATAAGGGCTGCAGAAATTATTGAAGAGGGTAACTGTGAAATAAAACAGCTGCACTATAGAGTATCTATACAGATGTTCGGTGCTAACGGGATATTGCCGGAAGGAGCAACAAACAGGCTTGTAAGCGCTGGCGCAACAAGTCTTACAATAAAAGTAAAATTTCCTAGCGAACTTATTAGCTCAGGCCCACGAGATGTAATTAAATATGAAATAAAGAAGGCAGAGAGCTTTATTGAAATCGTGCTTAAGAAAATAACACCAATAATTGCAGGAGAAGTATCCAAGATGGCTTTTAAATGCTCTCTTTATGGAACACTTGCTGAATTGGCGATAGGCTATTTGTACGAAGAATTAGTGAGTGAAAATTGGGAGCACGCATGGGACGCAGAAAGTAACACGGTAACGATTTCTTGGGAAGGAAATGCTAGAGAACTGTACGTAGATCTTTATATAGAGGACATCGAGGAGTACCTCTCTGAGGGAGTATATCCAATTGAGGTTTATGTAAGCATGGCTCTAGAGGGCGGTGGTGTGGAGACTAGATTTACAACATATCTTTACGTTTCTAGATTGTAGTGAGCGTTATGAAGAGGCCCATACTTGACATAGTTTATGCTTCTACGGAATTTATATTAACAAGGGCATGTATAGCAGTATATCCGTTACTACGTGGTAAGGGGCTTCTTATTCTAATCTTATTCATGATGTTTTTGGGAATTTGGATCGTGTTTATTTATGCAAGCCTCACGCATATTTTGCTACAAATCCTTACGGATCTTTTGAGCGTGCATTAAAGACAATAGCCGTTAGAAATGGAATAAAGGGCGGTATGCTTTGGGGAGCTATAGGATCACTCATAATGGCACTCCTCCTGATCTCGATTATAATAGAATCTGTTTCTGGAGTTTATCTCTTGGCTGGGTGTTACTTACTCTTTATCATTTTGATGGGCGTCTGGTATTTTCCATATACAATATTCCGGGTGATCACAAGAAAAGAGGCAATAGGGATAAGCGAACACATAAAAATAGCCATGTACGTTGGAGTGCCTATGATCGTATTTAATATAATTACGGAGATGCTGTCCAATCGTATTTTTGGAGACGTTGTAAGCCATGGTTTTTGGAGACATCTCCAGATTCATGAGTATTTAGAATCAATTGTTGTGATATACATAGCGGAGTATCTCGTAAAAAGTATTTGGGGCACCAGGTATTCTACAAGTTTTAAAATAAAAGACGGGGTGTTTTAGCATCATTACGCTAGGTACGTGCATACTATCGTTAGAAAATAATTAAAAATAGGACGTTATTGTAATATGCGAAGAAGCATCTTTTAATAAAGGATCCATAGAAACGGGGACACTTATGGTCGCAGTTTTGGGCAATAACAAGAGCGTGTGCTATAGAAAGCACGCTCTAAGTAGGCATGAAAGGAAGATAATATTCATTCTTATAAATATTGTTTTAACAGTAATTGCCTTGAGTTATGTGATACAAATTGCTTGGAAAAATATAGAGCTAATAACAAAATATTCCTTCTCAACGCTTTCTTTAATATTTGCATCAATGTTTTTAATAGACTTGTTATCTGCACTAAGAATAAGAAAGCTTTTTGGAAACATCTCGTTGTCAAGAGCATTTCTGTTACACTTGTATGGGTTGATACTTTCTGATGTTACGCCAGGAAGAGTGGGCTATGCAATAATCATTAAAGAGCTCTCTAAGGAATCTAAGACATCGCTGGGGAGGGGGATATCTAATATACTGCTAATAAATGCGACAGATACTGGTGTTAAAATTGCCATAATAGGAGCTGTGCTTTTGTATCTTGTATTCTTAGGCACAGTGTCTATTACCGCAAAATATGTTTTTGGCGTGATTATAGCAGGAATACTCATCTTAGGATCAATAGTTTTTGCATATTATATCATATCTCATGATAACAAAATAAAAAAGGTGTTAATCAGGAAGTTTGGAGGTTATGAATTTATACGTGCTATTATTGGCAATAATACCAACGATAACAATGGAAATGGCGTCTTAACGTCTCTATTATTCTCAGTTCTTATACTGTTTACATCTATGGTAAGTTTCTATCTATATGCAAGACCTTTCGGATATAGCTTTCTCGAGGCCATGGTTTTGTATCTTTTTATAGCACTTTCTGCAGGAATACCTGCAGGTATAGGAGGTATAGGGATTCAAGAGGGCGCGTGTATTATTGCAGGAAGCCTCTTAGGAAAAACTCTAGAGGCCTCAGTTATTGCCGTAATGTATCGTGTCCTCTCAATGATATGGCACTCTTTTGGTCTTATATACGTCTTTTTCTACAGCGATTGAGGAAAAATCGACAAAAATATTATCAAACTCGTGCCATAAAAATTCAATGGTGAAAAGCATGTTTTGGAAAGCGCTTAACTTTCCTAGGTTTAGGCTGATAACGTTACCAACACCACTAGAAAAGGCGAAAAACCTCAGCAAGGAGCTTAATGTAGAACTTTATATAAAAAGAGATGACGTCATGGATCTTGCGTTGGGAGGAAATAAGGCAAGGAAACTCGAATTTCTAATTGCTGATGCATTATCAAAAGGATGTGATACCATTATTACTCGAGGAGCATATCATTCGAACCATGCAAGGCTTACTGCTGCGGCTGCTAGGAAGGCAGGGCTAGAAGCGCACTTAGTTCTATACCCTCCAGGGGAGAAAATCTCCCAGGGAAATATAATATTAGAAGAACTCATGGGAGCGAAGATACACCCTCTAGAGTCTCCAGAAGAGGCCGATGGGTATATAGAGAACTTGAAAAAGGAACTTGAGGCAGAAGGTAAAAAAGTGTATGTAATACCTGGAGGAGGAGCCTCTGCTTATGGCGTATTAGGGTATGTCGTCGCAGCTTTGGAACTGCTTGAACAGTTTTATTCTATTGGAAAGATGCCTAAATACGTTGTCCATGCCACAGGAACAGGGGCTACCCAAGCGGGACTTGTGCTAGGATTTAAACTACTAGGGGCTGATGTGAAAGTTATAGGGATAAGCATAAGTAGGACTGTAGAAGAAGAGAAAGAGAGAGTAAGAAATCTTATAGAAGAAACTAAGAAGCTATTAGAGGTAGATATAGAGGTTAAAGACGAAGACATCATTGTTCGTGACGAATACCGCTTTGGAGGATATGCTGTAATAAGCAAGGAAGTTGTAGATACTATGAAATATGTTGCAAGGATGGAAGGACTCATATTAGATCCAGTGTACACTGCAAAAGCTATGTACGGACTTATAGACCTTATTAAGAGAGGCATTATAGAAAAGGAGAGTGTAGTAACGTTTTTGCACACGGGAGGAACCCCTATAGTCTTCCAGAAAGTAGAAGAAATCACGAAATATCTCTAAAAAGCACACTCTCTTTTACTTTAATTCTTTTTGAAATAATCAAAGAATAGAATCACTCCATAAAAAATATATCTTATAGCCTCGCGTTAAGTATTTGGTGTCCTCGATGCCTGTGAATCCGTACTACGTGGATATTGCAAGAATATTCCTCGTTACGTTTATGCTTGCGTACGCATCTTACTTGGATATAAAAGAGCGGAGGGTCTCGAACAGGATTTGGGCTATTTTTACGCCTTTTGCTATTGTACTACTTATCTTAGACATAATAGGAAGGGAATATTACGAGATCATTATGATGATAATAAACATTCTCGTTGTCTCTGCCTTTGGATTTGCATCTTTCTATCTCGGAATATTAGGAGGTGCGGATGCAAAGGCGATAATGATCCTAAGCGTAATGCTTCCTCGTTGGCCAGTTTATACGATACATCCAATGCCCTATGTTCCTATGGTTCTTGATGCCCTTATTTTAAGTGCAATAATAACTCTTGCTTATTTTCCTGGTTGCTTAATTTATAACGTTCTTCATGGCGAACTAGAGCTACCTAGGGGCTTGTATGGGATAAAACTATGTAAGCAACAAGCCTTAGAGAAGAAGGATTACTACATACCTTTATACGTCGTAAAAGAAGATGGATCTATAGAATTCCGATTTAGGATGCTTTTACCACCGGAAGAAGAAATAGAAAAGATATGGAAGGCCATTGAAGACTCAGACCTCGAAGAAATCTGGATCTCTCCCGGGATACCGTTTATCGTCTATTTATTCATAGGCATCGTCATTACGATGGTCTATGGAGACATAATCATGGGACCAATACTCGGAATCACCGTGCTAAGATAATATCAGGGCCCGGTTTCCTCGTCATAGCAAAAGCTCCGCATATAGCTGGCTCATCACCGTATTTTATTTACGCGTAACAACGAATAAAAGTCTTTCTTTACATCGTTACTCCGAGTTTTGCGCTTTTTACTGAGCTAAAACCTTCTTCAAGAATCTTTTTAATCTTATCGAAGTGTTCCCTGAACTTCTTTGAAGCGTATACTCTTATTGTGATCGTATAAAGCGGGTATCCTTCTACGACGCGACTAATAGGAACTTCGTGGAAATCTTGACTCCTAGTCCTTACTATTATCGTGCCCTTCATTTCTCTAGGATTGTCTGGGAGGTGCTTATACTTCGTGTGATCGAAGATAATGTCTGACTCAGAAATACCGTACGACTCCAACTTAGCTAAGACATCAGACTTAACCTCTTCGATATGCCTCTTTACGTCAAAGTATCTGTAGTTCATCGCCGCGTTTTCACCGCTGAAGCTGAGATCCACAGAGTATATCATCTTCCAAGGGATAATCCTTTTTATGAGCATCGAGGCGTATTCATAGGCCTCTTTTAGTGGGCCGTTTTCGGCATTTTTACCGTCTTTAATAATGCTATAGAGAATGTACTCGTCCGTTAGCATGAGGAAGTCATCATAGTCTCCCTCAGATGCCTTAAGAACTGCGTCCTCATAGTGATAGTGTTCATTTGCCTTTTCCAGCATATCCCCTACAATGAAATCCGTAGCCCTACATGTGGGGTGGAAATAAACGCTTGAGAACATATAGGACCTTGCCATGAGGAAATTTTTAAGCGTAGCTAATGCTTGCTCGGCTATGGCGATATCGCCATCTATACGCTCCGAGAATCTTATGAGCCTATAATAATCTACAAATCCGTACTCCTTCGTCCCAGTGTAGTATGCATCCCTCATAAGGAAGTCCATAATATCGGCGGGATATATCCAGCTTTTTACTACGTAGTGATATGGTCTAAGCTCTTCTGGAACCTCGTCAGGAGATTCTGTCGCTATCTTTGAAAAAACATCATATATGCCCATATCTTTGAGAGCGTCTCCAATCTCCGTGTTTTTTATGAGCATAAGACCAAGATCTTCATGGGATTTTATTCCTTTCTTACGAAGCTCGTCACTTCTTTGTATTATAGCGTCGTCGAATGTGTGGCTGTAAGGACCATGACCAAGGTCGTGGAGTAAGCCTAGCATCCTTGTTGCCTTTATTATAGCTTCATCCCCGCCAAGATGCTCTGCAAACTCTGTAGCAAGATGCATAACTCCGAGAGAATGCTGAAAACGCGAATGCTCGCCGCCAACATATGTAAGATACGTAGTTTGAAGTTGTCTAATATGTCTAAGCCTCTGAAGAAGAGGATGATCAACTATTGCAATCTCATCAGGATTTATCTCAATGTAGTTGTAAATAGGATCTCTAATTAGCTTAGGACGCTTCATAAACGAACACCTAAGAATATTTTAGCTTTGCCTTGACTTATAAAGATTTTTTAAGCAGAATCACAAAATGTACCTTGGGGTGGGTTGAAATCTTTAGCTCATAAAACGAAAGAAAAATTTAAAGGATAGATTTGATTAAGATATTACGAACCTAATATGCGGGCGTGGTCTAGCTGGTAGGACACGGGCCCTCCAAGCCCGTAGCCCGGGTTCGAGTCCCGGCGCCCGCACCATAACTGCTTTTGATATTTCGAGTGAGTAAATTATTAAAATAGTCTTTATGTTTTCATTTCAGACATTGGATTATGGGTGAGGTTCATGGTCACAGTATATGACGTGCCAGCCACGGAGTTCATAGAACGTCTTGCAGAGGAACTTAAAAAGTTTGATGAAATAAAGCCTCCCGAGTGGGCAGCATATGTAAAAACAGGTGTGCATAAAGAAAGGCCTCCGCAAAGGGAAGACTGGTGGTACGTAAGAGCAGCAGCAGTATTGCGAAAGCTTTACATAAGAAGCCCCATAGGCACATCAAGACTTGCAGGTCTATTCGGCGGTAAGAGAAGACGTGGAGTAAAGCCACCACACGTAAGGAAGGGCAGCAGAACAATTCTAAGGAAGATATTCCAACAGCTTGAGGCAGCAGGACTCGTAGAAAAAACACCCAGAGGACGCGTTTTGTCACCGAAGGGCCAGTCTCTTATGGATAGAATTGCAAAAGAGGTTGCAAAGGAAGTCTCTGAGAAAATGCCAGAGATGAAACTCTACTTCTGATAAGTGGTTAAAATGGGGGTTGATGATCGCGAGCTAGAAGAAATAAGAAGGAAGAAACTTTTGGAACTGCAAAAGAGGCTTCAATTAGCACAACAATTAGAGGAGGAGGCCAAGATACAAGAGGAGAAGGAGAAGATTGAAGCCCTTAAGAGGATGATTCTTTCACGAATATTAACCCCCGAGGCCAAAGATCGCCTTGCCAGAGTTCGTATGGTTAAACCCGAAATTGCTGCTCTCGTAGAGGAGTATCTTGTAGGATTATACCAATCAGGTCAGATTAGGGGTAAAATCACGGACGAAACCCTTAAGAAATTGCTTGCCCGCATTCATGAAAGAACACGTAAGGATTTCAAAATAAAGAAGTGAGGAGGTTTCAAAAATGGCCCATTACAAGCATGTCTCAAAGAAATTAAGGCTATTGAAATTCATGAAGCAGAATAGAAGACCACCTGCATGGGTAATTCTTAGAACAAACAGGAAAGTGATGTTCTCTCCTCAGATGAGGAACTGGAGAAGGACTAAACTCAAGAATAAGAGGTGATAACGTTGGCCGTCATTGAGCGCGTCTATACAATACCTCTACGCAAGGCAAAGTCAGCGCCCCGATATAAGAGGGCAAAAAAGGCTGCGAAAATTGTGCGAGAATTCATTGCTCGTCACATGAAGACTTCTGAGGACTTGGTGTGGATTGATCCTGGCCTTAACGAGTATATTTGGCAGAGAGGCGCAGAAAAACCACCTTCAAGGGTAAGGGTATTTGCTAGGAAACTTGATGATGGTACTGTAGAGGTTAAGCTATACGAGCAATATGTGAAAGAGCAAGCTGAGAAGGCAGTAGAAGAGAAAACAAGAGAAGCCGTAGAAGAAGCGGTAGAAGAGGCAATGGAAGAAGAGAAGGCAGAAGAAGTTGTTGAGGAAGTTATAGAGGCTGAAGAGCAAGAAGTGGTTGAGGAAGAGACCAAAGCAGAAGAACCCTCTGAAGAGATAACTTCTAAGGAGGAGAAAAAGGAATAAAGGGATTTTCATGGCTGGTATTTCTCTTTTAAACTTTCATAAAAATCCTTTTCTTGGGATTTTAGGAAGGGCAAATGATGATTGGCTTATCGTAGCTAAAGGGGTTCCAAAGGAAGCTCTAAGAAGGGCCAAAGAAACGTTAGAAGTGGACGTTATAGAGACGACGATAGGCGGAACAAGTCTTATAGGATCACTTCTCATAATAAATTCCCACGGGATTATCGTATCGAACATAGCCTATGAAGATGAACTCAAACTTTTGAAAGAGACCGGTCTCGAGGTCGAAGTAGTACCAGGTAAGGAAAACGCTGTGGGTAATCTCGTTTTAATAGACGATGTTGCGGCTATAGTAGATCCAGAACTAGAAGATGAGACAGTAAGGCTAATAGAAGAAGTCATGAAAGTAAAGGTTTATAGGGGCACTATAGGAGACTCAGGCCTTACAGGGATGTCTGCTGTCGTGAACAAGTATGGCGTATTGTGTCATCCAGATCTATCCGATAAAGAAGAGGAGATCCTTAAGATAGCTTTTGGTAAGGATCGCGACATAAACATAGGTACTGTAAACAAAGGAACACCGTTTGTAGGATCAGGAATAATTGCAAACTCAAAAGGCGTGATAGTTGGGGACAAATCTACTGGAGTAGAATTAATGAGAATAGAAACGACCCTCTTACCCTAAGTTTTTAAGGGATATTAAAAAACGAGGAACTCAGTCCTCTTTCATCCCCGGAGGAACTCTTGTACCTTTTATTATTGACCTGGCATAAGAGGGCTCATCTAGGGCCAAGGTTACAGTAAAACCCCTAACCTCTATAACGATAGCACCCACCTTTTTGGCAAGCTCTTCCGCTATTTCGTATCTATCCTTTTCTACCATGGCACCCTTTTGAATTCTTATTTTAATCATTCCATACTTTTTCAGTAAGTTCTTTATGTCGTTGATTAAAGAATCCTTCAATCCTTCTTTCCCTATACTATAGGTCTCTCTCATTTGGGATGAAATAGATTTGAGCTTGTAGAAATCTTTTTTAGAAATTTTATAAGGCCAAGGTTTTTCCATATATTTCCCTCACTTCATTTAAATTCTGTGTTATTCAATTTTGTTTAACTTATTAAGATTATCTATGACCTTTTCTTTAAGTCTGTCTGATAAATTTATTTTTTGATCTTATTTGAACAGCAAACTTAGTATATCTTTCTTTGTATTGAACGCTTGGTGCGGAGGTAATAAAGACAGAATATGAGACGATTTCAAAGAACATGGTGGATTACGTCGTTAATGAAGCAAAGAAGGCAGGAGCAGTCACTGAAGCGTTTAAGATCATTAGAGAAGAGCTTGGAAAAGAACTCTACGTTTTAGTATATCCAGATGACATTTTCAAGTATTTGCCTATAATAAAAGAGTATTTTCTCTCAGACAATACAATAAGGAATACCGGAGCAAAAAATTAGAAGACGCGGACTTTGCCCTCTATGATTTCTTCTGTGAGCTTTGTTATGTTATCAAGCATTTCCGAGACTATTCCCTCGATCTCATTCTTGACATCAGCAGTAATGGTTTTGTCTTCTCCCATAAGGAGCTGTATGCTCGCAACGTGTGGATCGTTTATGGGCCTTCCTATCTGTGAGACAATACGAACGTAGACTTCTTTAGCATCTCCGCCTAGTGCATTGTAAATCCTATCCGCGATCTTAAATGCCAGAATGTTGTAGAGTTTACCTACATGATTTACGGGATTCTTTCCTGCAGCAGCCTCCATGCTCATAGGCCTATAGGGTGTTATAAGACCACTTACGCGATTTCCACGACCCACGCTACCATCATCACCGGCTTCCATAGAAAGACCTGTTACTGTAATGTAATAAACATCTCTCTCGGGAGAATCTGCAGTGTTCATGTATACAAGAACTTCTCTCTCTGTCATTTTTGAGAGATGATCTGCAATTTTATCTACGAGCTCTTCTTTCACACTGAGGTAGTGATCTGCATCTGGAACATATTTCGAAACAAATGCCTGAGCAATTGTCACGTTTATGGTATCATGATTTCTTACGCCCATAACCTTAACATCTTCACCAATTTCTTTGTATTTGTTATAAAGATCTGTAAGGATGTATCTCTCTGTCTCCAGTACAATTCTTTCAGTATCTGTAAAAGGTGCAAATCCTACCCCAAAAGATGTATCGTTGGCTCTAGGGGCATCTTGTGCTTTTTCCTCAAATACGCGGCGAAGATCAATAGAGCCCTGCCCTATACGGCTTATATATTCTACATGCCTTTCGGCATCCAAATTACGGAAATTATTCTTTAGATATTCTTTTGCAGCATTTATGGCAATGTCATGTATAGGAATAATATCGTTCTCCACCTTATATGTAGCACGTCCTGATATGAAAATGAGAATAGGCCTTAAGACTTCACCCCCGCCAAATCTAGGCTCAGCCTCACCGCCCACTACCTCGACTTGGTCGGTGTTGTGGTGCAATATGACGCCATAACGCTTTAGGTACTCCCTACAAAGTTTTCTGCTTATGGCCTCTGCTATACCGTCTGCAACACTATCAGGATGTCCTAGACCCTTTCTCTCGACCATCTCTGCTTCTCTCTCCTCAACTGGTATTTGGTATATGCGTTCTACGACGATGTTTTTCATGTGGATAACCTCCAATAGTGAGCATCAATATATTGATCTTCGATATAAAACAAGTGTGCAATATTAAAATTTTATCATAATATCTCTCCAAAATTATTACTCCTAGTAATAAAAGGAAAATTTGGAGACTTCAACTAAAAAAGAAAATATTACGAAGTTTTGCAAATCTCTTCTGCAAGCTTGTATCCTTCTCTTAATGCTTTTATATCAAGTTCCGCCCACTTTGAACTAACGTTATCCCTTATAGACTGCTCAACAACATCTATCGGTATTATTCCAAGTAATTTAACAAGAAAGCCAAGGAATACCATGTTCTGAACGTTTAAACTCCCTAAGGACTTTGCAATGTTTATTGCATCGACTTTATAAAGTTTTTCGTAACGCATAGGGATTTCCGAGACGTTAGATTCGGCTATTACAATTTTTGGCTTTGTATTTTTGAATGCATATACCGCACTTTGACTCATGACTATTAGATATATAGGCTCCTCGGCCCTTACATCGTAGATATCTCCATCTGAGATTATTACGTCAGCTCTTGTTGGTGCTCCGCGAACCTGAGCGCTGTACATAGCAGTCTGCACAGCGTTCAGACCATAACGCACTGCAGCGTCTCCAATAATATATGCAGCGAGAACGTTTCCCTGACCACCAGAGCCAATGAACCTTATGGGAATAATCATTTCCTGAACACCCCCACCTTTATTTCCCCTTTCTCAGCCATTTCCTTGAACTTCTGAATCATGGTCCAAGGATCGGTAATACCTATGGCCCTTCCGAAGTGTGTAGGACACTGTGAGATTACTTCTATGAATCTGAAGCCTTTCATGTTTAGTGCTTCTTTGATTGAGTTCTTTAGTTGAATTAGGTGATAAGTCGTCCATCTTGCTACGTAATCTGCGCCCGCAGACAGGACAAGATTCGCTATATCAAAAGGTCTCTCGGGGAATCCAGTAGGATGCGTTTTTGTTTTAAGCCCTGTCGGTGTCGTCGGAGCGCTTTGACCACCTGTCATAGCATAAATACCATTGTTTACTAGTATTACTAGCATATTCACACCCCTTCTTGCGGCGTGAATAAGGTGGTTACCGCCGATACCTGCACCATCCCCATCGCCGGTGAATACAACTACGTACAAGTCTGGTCTAGTAAGCGCCACTCCTGTTGCAAATGCTATGGCTCTGCCATGGGTCGTGTGAAGGGTATCAACCCGCAGGTATGGGCTTGAGATCCACGCAGAACATCCTATACCAGAAACAGCCACAATCTTGTTTTTATCAATGCCCAGATCATCGATAGCTTCTATAAATGCTCTTAGTATTTGTCCATTACCACATCCTGGACAAAACGCTGTAGGAAGCCTTCTTAGATACTTCTCTCTTAGGAGTGCAGTCCTGCTTGTCATTGGTATACCCTCCTTATAGTCTCCAATATTTCTGACGAAAGCGGGACTTCTGGCCTAGATAACCCCAAATGGACAACTCTATCTATTCCAAATATGCGTTGAATCTCCATTAGGTACCCTCTTAAGGACAATTCTACAAGAATTACTTTTTCAACACGCTCCGCTAGTTCTAACAGCCTCTTTTCAGGTGAGGGCCAAAGAACTTTTGGTCTAAAGAATCCTACTTTAAGGCCTTCTTCACGCGCCTTTAAAACAGCACCTTTAGAAGGTCTAGATGAAATTCCATATGAAATTACAAGGAGTTTTGCATCGTCGGTATAGGCTTCCTCCCATTCAAGGAATTTATCCTTGTTTCTATGAATCTTTTCATGGAGTCTTTTTACGAGTTTTTCGTGACTTTCAGGGTTTCTAACATCTCTGGTTCCATCACCCTTATGCGTGGAACCCGTAACGAGGAGCTCGTAACCATCTCCAAATATAGGCATTGGAGGTACTAGATCATCATCTTCTGACCAGAACGGTAGAGTTTCTTCTGGAGGCGTTTTGGGCATTTTCCTCTCTATTAACTCTACTTTTTCTGGAATGACAACCCTTTCTCTCATATGCCCAACTTCTGCGTCGGAAAGCACAATAACGGGTGTTCTAAGCATTTCAGAGATGTTAAATGCCTTTATCGTAAGGTCCAACATTTCCTGTGGAGAATTTGGCGTTAAAGCAATGGCCTCGTAGTCTCCATGCGTTCCAAAGCGTGCTTGCATAACGTCTCCTTGGGCAGGCATTGTTGCTTGACCCGTAGATGGCCCTGCCCTTTGGACATCTATGAGAACAAGAGGAGTCTCTGTCATGAACGCGTATCCAATATTCTCCTGCATCAAACTAAACCCCGGCCCAGAAGTGGCCGTCATGGCCTTCATCCCGGCCCATGACGCGCCAATAACAGCAGCAATAGAGGCAATCTCGTCCTCCATCTGTATAAAGACCC
>JAPDJS010000004.1 GCA_029258975.1 Thermoplasmatota archaeon
CGTTAATAAGTACAAAAGAAAGCGTTGATATGCTCAAAGCCATTTCTTTCGATTTTTTGCTTAGGGCTTCCATTATAACTCCCCTGAACGATATTTCCTCCCATAAAATAAAAAAGAGTGCCTGAGGTAACATTATGAGGACATATATCAAATAGTTCTCTCCAAAACCAACATTCATGCCATAATTCCTAAAAACAATTGAAAGTACAAAAATGATCGAAACATAAAAAATTCCTAATAATGTAGAAAATCCGATTTTTCTTTTTTGAAATTTTTTCTTATTGAAAATGTACAACACAAACCCAAATACTCCCAAAACAGCATATATGACATTATACACAAAATAATACTCAAAAAGACTCCTATAACTAAACAACTTGATTATGTACGGGATTAATAAAAATACGTGATCGAAATCAATATTAGCCTGTACGAAATTTGGATAAACTTTTTATTATCAGCCATCACACCACTAAAATTCAAGAAAAATGTAAAGATGGCCTAAATAGACTAAATATCCTTCCACGTTAATCTAAGCTTTCTATTGGCTTCAGCTTCTTTTATTCTCCTTACACTAGTGTTTACTGGCGCATTCTTTAAGGTTTCAACGTCTTCTTCTACTATTTTCTTTAATATTTCTGCATACATATCAAGATCTCTTTTGCTCTCGCTCTCAGTAGGCTCTATCATTAAAGCTTCCTCAACAATCAGAGGGAAATATACCGTAGGCGCGTGAACGCCATAGTCTAATAGTCTCTTTGCAATGTCCATTGTCCTTACTCCTTTTTCCTTTAAAAGTTTCTTTGCAGAAGCTACAAATTCGTGTTTCTTCAACGATTTACCTGGAACATCAATGAATTTCCCTATCTTTTCTTTGAGATAGTTGGAGTTAAGCACTGCCTGCTCAGTAACTTTCTTTAGGTCATTCCCAGCCATTTTGATGTAAACGTATGCCTTTAAGAGGACTAAAAAGTTCCCATAGAACATCTTTACTTTGCCTATGGTTTTCGGGATTTCGTAGTCCAAGTAGTATCTATCTCCCTCCCGTGAGACTATAGGTACTGGCAAAAACTCCTTTAAGTGGCTCTTCACTCCTATTGCTGCAGCTCCTGGTCCGCCTCCTCCGTGTGGTGCGGAAAATGTCTTATGGATGTTTATGTGTACCATGTCAAATCCCATATCTCCGGGACGGGTATACCCCATTATTCCATTAAGGTTCGCTCCGTCATAATATAAAAGTGCACCTTGGTCATGAAGAAGTTCTGCTATTTCGAGTATATGGTCCTCGAATATTCCAAGAGTATTCGGATTTGTCAGCATCATTGCCGCTGTTTTCTCAGAAATTGCGTTTTCTAGGGCCTTTAAATCTACTGTGCCATCATCCCTAGAAGGAATTTCTACGACTTTAAACCCTGCCATAGCAGCAGATGCTGGATTAGTACCGTGAGCAGAGTCCGGTATTATTACTTCATCCCTATGTTCGCCTTTGTCTTCAAAGTAGGCTCTAGCAATCAACATCCCTACAAATTCTGCATGAGCCCCAGCAGCAGGTTGTAGAGATATTGCATCCATACCAGTAATCTCTGCGAGCAAATTCTGAAGCTCGTACATTATCCTTAGCGCACCTTGAATTGTGCTTTCATCTTGATATGGATGAAGATATGCAAAATTGGGGAACTTTGCTATTAATTCAGATATTTTAAGATTATATTTCATAGTACATGAGCCTAACGGATACGTACCTATGTCGATGCCATAATTCATTTGGGAAAGCCTTGTGAAGTGTCTGACCACTTGGGGCTCTGTAAGTTCGGGAAGTGGCAAATCTTTTCTTTCCCACTCTTCGGGTATATCCACATCAACTTCTGGCAATGTGATACCGTAGGCGCCTTTAATGCTAAGTTCCTTTAAAAGAGGTTCTTCATATCTTGCCTGCCTGTACATCTCTGCTCACCTCTTCTAGAGCTTTTATGAGCTTATCGTAGTCTTTATCCGTATGAATCTCGGTCGTAGCATATAATGTGACTTTATAAAGTTCTGGAAATTCCTCGGCCAAAATAAGCCCTCCATGAACGCCTTTCTTTAGTAGGCCTTCATGTAGGAGGTAGGGGTCTACTTCTGAAAATACTGTGAACTCATTGAAATGGTAACCGTCAAAATATGGGGCCCTAAATCCATCAAGGGCATTTATTAATTTCATAAGTTTCCTAGCCTTGTACACGTTCAATTTTGCAAGTCTTCTAAGACCATTTTTACCCAATAATGCAAGATATACTGCCGAGGCTATAGCACATAATGCCTCGTTTGTACAAATGTTTGATGTTGCCCTATATCTCCTTATGTGTTGTTCTCTCGCTTGTAGCACCATAACAAATGCTCTATTTCCATCCACATCTTCACCAAGTCCGATTAGCCTCCCTGGCATTTTCATTACATATCTTTTCTTCGTCGCAAAAATTCCCAAAAGAGGTCCTCCAAAGCCGGGGAAGTTTCCTAAAAGCCCACCTTCTCCGATAACGATGTCTGCATCAAATTCGCTTGGAGGTTTTATTACTCCCAATGCTATAGGATCAACACCAGTTATAAACACAGCATTATTCTCCTTTGCAAGTTCTGAAGCCAACTTTACGTTCTCATTTATAATCCCGAAAAAGTTGGGGTATTCTACATAAACGGCGGAGGTTTCTTTATCTATTGCTTCCTTTAGACATTCCTCATCTAAAATACCCTTTTCTCTATTATATGGAACCTCCACAATTTTTATTCCTAGACCTTTAACATAATTTTCCAAAACGCTTCTTTTTTCCCAATTTATGTGCTTGGGAATTACGATTTTACTCTTCTTATTAATCGCATATGCCATCCTTGCAGCTTCTCCTAGAGATGTTGCGCTATCATAAATAGATGCATTTACAACTTCCATGCCAGTAAGTTCTGCTATAAGGCTCTGATACTCAAAAAGTGCCTGTAGAACGCCCTGACTCACCTCAGGCTGATAGGGTGTATAAGCAGTATAAAACTCAGACCTAGAAAGAACCTCAAGAACAGCAGCAGGTATATAATGGATTCTAAGACCTCCTCCCAAAAATATTGGCATGTCTAATGCGCTTTTGTTCATTTTTGCTATTTCGTAGAGCTCTCTGAATACTTCGAACTCGTGCAAACCTTTTCCTATATTAAAGCTTTTTCTTGCTTCCTCAGGTATATCTGAAAAAAGTTCTTCAATAGATTCTATTCCAAGATCCCTAAGCATCTCCTCTTTAGAAAAAAGTGTGGGGAGGAGATGTTCTATAGGCATTACTTCTCCTCCTCTTCTATCAATTTCTTGTAGTCTTCTGGCTTTAGAAGTTCATTTATTTCATCTGGATTCGAGATTTCCATTACAAAAAGCCACCCCTCGTCGTATGGGGATTCCATAATTTTTGTTACGTCCTCTGTAACTTCAGAATTTACCTCTATTATTTTTCCACTTAACGGGGCGTAGATACTTTCTGAGGCCTTAACAGAGTCTACTGTCCCTGCCTCGGATTCTTTAGTAACTTCGGTGCCAACTTCTGGAAGTTCAACATAAACTATATCGCCCAGCTTTTTAACTGCGTAGTCAGTAAGACCTACTCTGGCCTTGTTCCCTTCTTCTAACTTTACCCATTCGTGAGTTTTCGTATAAAGCATATCACTCCTAACTTCGTACTCCATAGAAAAACACCTCCTCTAATTTATACAGACTTATTTCTTTATAAATGGTGGCTTTACAATTTTTCCAGAAATTAATTTACTTCTTATCTTCACTTGGACTTCGTTACCCTCATATGCCTCCTCTTTCTTTAAGTAGGCAAGGGCTATGGACCTCTGAAGAATTGGAGAGTATCCTCCACTTGAGATTTTTCCTATATATTTTTCATCTTTATAGACTTCGAATCCATGTCGCGGTATAGCTTTGGATTCTAAAGTAATACCTATTAATACTTCATCTATTTTGTCCTTTTTCTCTAAAAGGGATTCTTTACCTATAAACTCATGATCCCAATCAATAACAAAGTCTAAACGTGCTTCTAATGGTGTTCTACCACCAGCAAACTCGTTTCCCGCTAGTGCGAATCCCATTTCGAGACGAAGCGTATCACGTGCACCTAAACCACAAGGCTTTATTTCATTGCCGCCAGCCTCAAGGATTTCATCCCAAATCTTTCCTGCATATTCACTAGGCATTATTATCTCGAATCCATCCTCGCCAGTGTATCCGCTTCTTGAAATTATAACTTCAATACCCGCAATTTTGCACTCAGTACACCTAAAGAACTTTATTGCACTCAAATCACATTCAGATATTTTTTGGAGAATTTTCTCGGCTTTAGGTCCCTGAACTGCTACCATAGCATACTTCTCAGTAACAATGTTGGCTATCTCTTTTCCCGCGTGTTTGTTTATCCAAGAAGCTATTATTTCGTCATTTCCTGCATTTGGCACTATTATAAACTTTTGTGGAAGCTTATATACAATCATATCGTCTATAATTGTTCCATCTTCGCGAAGCATAAGATTGTATTTAAGCTTGTAATCTTTCATCCCCTTAACGTCATTTGTAAGGAGTTTACTTAAGACGTCCTCGTATTCATCGCTCACTATAATGCGTGCCATATGGCTAACATCAAAAATACCTGCAGAATTCCTTACAGACATGTGCTCATCTATGATACTTGTATACTGAACAGGCATTTCCCAGCCTGCAAACTCTATAAACTTTGCTCCCATCGCAACGTGCTTATCATAAAGCGGTGTTCTTCGTGACAATTTCCGCACCTCCAAAACCTTTCAATGGAAACCTTAATAACCATATATAGGATTAAACTCTCGCAATAGTTATACAGATTTATGTTTTAAAATAATCATTAAATGAGCTATTAAGCATGGTGGATTACGATGGAGCTTTACTGCCCCACATGTAATAAAGTCACTGAGCACGAAATCATAAAAATTCGTGGGAAGAAAGTCAAAGAAGGCATCGCCCAGTGTAAAGTCTGTAATACTATTCATGATTTTCGTATTGATGACTCTAAGCCCCCTTATGTAGAGGTCAAAACCATCGTTAGTGATGTAGATAAATCATGGACGGAAAGAATAAAATTAGAAAGAACTAAAGTCCTTCGTGTTGGAGAAGAGTTCTGGGTAAATGGTAAAAAATTAAGACTAAAAATTACTGCAATAGATTGTAAGGACGGTCTAAGAAGAAGGGCTGCAAAAGCAGAAGATGTAGATACTCTGTGGACCATAAGATACGATAGAATTCGCGTAAAGTTCTCAGTTCATCGGGGGCCATTAACCAGTTCTCATATCGTTTGGATGGTCCCTGAGGAGTACATAGAAATCGGTGATGTATACAAGTTTGGAGAGCTTTATGGAGTGGTAACAAAGATAAAAACAGAAAGCGGCGTAATAAACAAAGGAAGGGTTCAAGCAAAGGATGTTGTAAGGGTGTATTGTCGTGCCCTTAAGAGAAGGTTGGGAAGAGCAATCGAAGAGGCGGGAGGCACTTATTAGAAAACTTCAACGGGAGGGGATTATAAAGAGCAATAAGGTAAAAAGAGCAATGCTTAAAGTTCCCAGACACCTTTTTGTTCCACCACACTTAGCAAAATATGCATACGAGGATTCGCCTCTTCCCATAGGACATGGCCAAACCATTTCTGCGCCCCATATGGTAGCAATGATGAGCGAGCTTTTGGATCTTGAGGAGGGTCAAAAGGTATTAGAGATCGGTACGGGCAGCGGCTATCAAGCTGCAATTCTTGCCGAAATTGTTGGTAATGAGGGTCTTATAGTAAGTGTGGAATACATACCAGACCTAGCAAAAGGTGCATATAGAACTCTTAAGTCTCTAGGATATGATAATGTCCTCGTGGTTATTTTTGATGGTTCCCTAGGATTTCCGTCCTTAAAACCATACGACAGAATAATTGTCACGTGCGCATCTCCAAGATTTCCAGAACACCTTCTAAGGCAGCTTAAGCCGGATGGTATTATGGTAGTTCCTGTTGGAGGGTCCTTTTATCAGAAACTAGTAGTGTATAGGAGAGGAAAAATAGAGGATTACGGCTATGTCGCCTTCGTACCAATGAGAGGTAAAAAAGGTTCTTTTCCTTAAAATAACGTTTTTTGTCTAGCCTTTTTAGACCTATACTTTTGAAGGGCATTTAATACCCTGTCCTTTGAGAAGTCATGTTCTTCACAAAGAATTTCCACTACCTTGTCCTCGTCAGGTTCCTTCCATTTCAGAGCATAGTCATCTGTTGTAGGGGGATTAAGGAAGAATTTCCTAATTTCGAAAAGGACTTCATCGTATTTTACTCCTAAAACCTTTAATGCTCCCTCAAGGTCTCCTGCGCTCCTTACTATTTCGTATGCTCTCTTGGGACCTACGCCTTCAAAACCCTCGTTGTAATCCGTACCGATTAAAATTGCAATATCAATGAGCTGTTCACGAGTAATTCTCATAGCATTTAGGAGGTCATCTAAAACGATTAGTTCTGGCTTCACTTCAACATAAACATTCTTTCCTGGAAGTTTCCTTTTACCAGTAAGCGTAAGGTTTCTTATTAGCCGCGGACTTCCAAATAACAAAGAGTCATAGTCCTGCGAGACCGACGCATATACGTCTCCTTTCTTTGCCATATAGGCTGCCTGGGCCTCACCTTCAGACGGTGCTTGAACATATGGAATTCCCAAGGCTTCTAAAAGCCTTTTTGCATCTTCAACCATTTCTGGAGTTAACTTTGAAGCCATAGCAGCCAGTTTTCTAGCCTCTTGAAGATTTCCTGTCCTTAAAGCTTCTATATACTTCTTCTCAGCTTCTTCCTTTCTTTCTACTCTTTCTTCTATTTCTCTCTTCTTAAACTCGGGAGGTTTTCCATCAAACACATAAACTGGTCTAATCCCAACCTCTACAAGATTTGCTGTCCTATAATACAAACCACTAAGATGCGACGTCACCCTCCCTTGTCTGTCCATTAGGGGTTTTCCGTCCGGCTGTCTAATAGTAGTTATAAACTGATATAAGGCATTAAAGGCGTCTATAGCTACAACTTTACCCAAAAGTGAATTTAACTCTACATCCTTTCCAACTCCTTCCGGAAAAATCTTTCGAAGGTCACTTACTCCCATATCACTCCCCTTTATATTTTAATAAAGACATTTATGATAGAGTTACTACTCCCTAATTCTAACTTCGTAGCCACAGTTTATGCATCTTACGATACCATCAATATCGTCGTATTCTAAAGAGAATCCACAAACAGGGCAAGGCTTATTATTAATAAGCCTAGAGATCCAATAATCTCTATACTCCTCGTCATCAATTGCCCTTTGCAAAAGTTCTTCGTCATATGGAGAATATACAAACTTTCTCAAAACATCAAACCGATATTCTTTCTTTATAGGCCATAAAGACACTCTTCTGGAAGAATATCTCCTTGATCTAGGAAATACTATCTTGGGCACCACGGATGTCCTTTCATGTATATAATATGCATAGATAATGCCGCCTATAGCTCCACCCACGTGGGCAGTGTGGGCTATCGTGGAGAATGGCTGGTATATTATTGCCATGAGTTCAAACAAGAGTGTTATCATTACTGCAAAGTATATAGGCACTCCTGGAAGGGGTATAAACCCCACGAACATAGTAACTCGATGGGTAGGGAACAAAATCGCATAAGCAGCCAATACTCCAAAAATGGCTCCAGATGCTCCTACAAGGGTTACCCTAAGCATCGCACTAGTTACTACAGGACCATAAATACTCCTAAAAATTGTAAGAGTAATGATTAGGTGCACTAAATCAGCAGTTATGGCAGAAAATATGAAGACTTTAATAAAGTTCCTTTTACCAACAAGATATTCAAAATATGAACAAAGAAACATTAAAACCAATGAATTAAAGAGCCAATGGAGGAATCCTCCGTGTACGAAAATAGAAGTTATAACAGTATATATTGTCCAGGGTCTTAGAGCAATAACTGCGGGGTTAAAACCTAGATATTCATACATTGGATATCCCAAGCTCTCTCCTATCCCTACAATAATTGTTGCAACCATACTTAGAAGCACTACAGAAACGGAAACCTGTAGTGGAGTAAACTTGTAAAAATAGTAAAATAAAAAGATGATTGTTGCAGCTACTATGAGAGGAACTACGAGCTCTTCCAACAGTTCTCACCTCTTACTAGTATAATAATAGGCCAAAACTACAGCGGCCACTGTCGCTACTACAATTATGGCTATTACTGCCGATGAGGGGAATTGAGCCGGTTTAGCGCCAGTTGAGGCCACAGCATAAAGACCATCGTTCTGAACCATGGCTTTATAATAGAGATTTCCTTGAGCATCATTACCTAAATATGCTGTAGGTATCACTTTCCACGTGCCGCTGGACTCGTCATAGTAGAATAACGATACGCTTTCCTTACCTCCCAAGGTTTCTGCAAGATCTTCACTTACTTTAAACTGTATGGCCCCTACAGAATTTTGTGGGAGCGTAGATACGTATAGATACCTCACGCCATCAAGTCCTTCTACAGGACTTATATCATAAACTTCCCAATAAACTGTAGCAGGGCTCTTTAGATACACTGCAACGAAAATAACGTCATTTATTGTCGTAGACGTCTCGGCTTCCTCCATTCCGGATGAAATCACATGACCCTCCCAAGGTGGGGGGTACGGTGTAAGCGTTGGAGTGGGTGTTGGTGTTTCAGTAGGCGTCTCGGTAGGAGTCTGGGTTGGGGTCTCTGTTGGAGTCTCAGTAGGTGTTTCGGTAGGTGGTGGAGAGATCTCTACGTCAAAGACCTTTTCAGCTACGTTCCCCGCAGCATCGTATACTTTTACATATACGCGATGATATCCGTATGAAACTTCAAATTCTATATAGCCCAGAGCATTATAAGAGACGTCTATGGATATTTCATCTACTTTAACCTCATAATTTGCTATGCCACTAAACTCGTCCGTGACGTTCACGTGCACTGTGGAGTCTTCTACCCACACGTCTCCGATAATGGGTGGCGTAAGGTCTACTTTAAATCTAACTTCTACAGGATCTCCTATGTTTCCTAACGAATCCACACCACGAACTAGAAGTACGTACTCTCCTTCAGGTAAACTTAATTCTGTCTCTCCATCAAACATCTTCCAGGTTGCTCCACCGTCTAGTGAATATTCGTAATAGCTAATATCCGCATCATAGGAGCTTACCTTCAAAGTAATGGGCATATCATTCTTACCGTACAAGCTCCCAGACTTAGGTTCAATAATCTTTACTTTAGGACCCGTTTGGTCTACTTCAACAATAAACGTTTTCTCATTAACATTTCCGGCTATATCTCTTGCAATAACCTTATACTCGTAGGTGCCTTCCTCAAGAGTGTCTTTAATTGATTTTACAACTCCAGAAACTGGATCTACAAAGGTCGTTCCAGCAATCATTTCATTGTCCCTATAAATCTCATACGACGCAAGATAGGTGTTATCTTCGATGGTTATGTTTATAGTGATCGTGTTCTCTTTAGTTCTGTAATACGAGAATGGAAGACCAATACTTGGTCCTGTAACATCATAAAAAACTGTAAAGTTTGAAATGGGCCCTACATTCCCAAGATCGTCTATTGCAGCCATTTTTACTTCGTGTAGACCCTCAGACAATTCTGAGAAGTCTATAACGATTTTTGCATATCCATGTGGGGCTTCTACCATGTACCATTTGCTGTCATCAATTGCATACTTGAACATTACACAGTCTCCACTTGACGATGTTAACGTTAGGTTGATGTGACTATTTGTAAAGTAATATGGTGACCAAGGAGGCATTATGGCATCCTCTACAAAATATGTGAAAAGAGGTCCCGTGGTATCTACCACATAAGTCCACGTAGCATTAGCGATGTTTCCTCCATAGTCTTCAAGATATACGCTAAAGACATATTCCCCGTCATTAAGATCAGAAACTGGTTGGAGAGCCATTTTGTATACGTGAACCTGTGTTCCGTTTATCGTAATCACATAATGATCATAAACGAATATCTTCCACTCAGATAGCTCCGATATTGGTACTCCGTTTATCGTAATGTTCATTACTTTTGCTCCAAGATCTTCAGTGTAATTGAAAAATATTAGGGGCCTTGCATTAGAGAACCTTCCCTCTGGACCGTAGCTTAGAATGGTAATTGAATAGGAATCCTCCTTATCCGTTACTATAACTTTTATCGTGGTTTCATTTTTATTTCCAAAGTAATCGTAAGCAACAGCCCTAATATACAGCTCCCCTGTGACTGTAGGTACATAGCTCGCTTCATACCTGTTTGGACCTATTTTCTCAACTGATACAAGATTTTCGGATCCGTATTGTCCCTGTCTTACGTAGAGGTTTACGCTTTCAATAAGGAAGTTCTCTTCTACGTTTATTATAATGTCAAGGGGTTCGCCAGGTCTCACAACACCTTCGGGAGTAGGCGTTATAAAAGTAATAACCGGAGGTTTATTATCCTCATCAGGAAGATAAAACGAGCTAGGATACGGCTTAAGTTCTAGAGAATCATATATTATCTTTCTAATAACAAAATAACGGGCATTTGGAAGTCTTATTTCTGGTGGGAGAGGAAAATATCCCTGGTTAGTTACATATACTGGAATTAAATCACCTAATATGGACGTTCCGTTTTCCGCTAACACGTCAACAAACATCGTAGCATTATGCACGGGAGTCATGTTGCCCCAGTAAAGTCTCATATACCAATTTTCCTTCAAATATTGGTCGTTAAAGATACTTTTCGGAATCTCAGTAAAAATATCGCCCATATTGTTTAATATATACATTTTTTCGCTGTCTGCCAGAGCCAAGACGTTATTGCCTACCATTCCTAATAAAATCACAAAAGATGTTGCTATGATTAACCCTACTTGTATAAGAGCAAACAATCTCTTCATCGTTAGTCACCCAAAGATTTCATGGGATGATGTAGAGTGCTATGAGCATGAACGTGTCCTACTTTAAAATAGGGTAATCTCAAATAAAAAGATATTTTTCATTATTCAACAAAAAAGCTTCTTATGCAAAACCCAGAAACCTCACTTTTATTCTAAAAATATGGTACAACAAAAATTTAAAAATGAAAAGAAAGGAAATCATAGAAGAAAGCGAACAGGTGAAAAGTCTGCAGCCATTGTTCCCTCTGAGAATGGTGCTACGGTGAATGTAATTACTGTTCTTGCGCCATCGAATGGTAGTACAGATCCTGCTGGTCCAAGTTCAATGAATCTGTCCCAGTCATGTAGAGTAATTACCATCGTGTAGTCTCCTGCAGGCATTGTTGGTGGCAACAGTACGGGTATTCTCACAGTTCTCTCTTCGTATGGCTGTAGCTGTACGTATGCAGTAGTAATTGTCCACTCACCGCCTTCGAGTCCAGTACCAGTGCGGTAGATGCTTATGTAAACTGTGATGTTCGTGACGAGTGGTGTGTTGGACTTGAGCGTTATGTCAATGTAGAACGGTGTTCCTGGCATAATCACAGATCCGGTAACTGGTGTAGGCTCTGACACGTCCTCAATGACTACGTATGGATAGTACGCTAGGATTGTGAACTCGATCTCCACACTGAAGACATATGTTCCGTTTACGTATACCTCAGCAATTAGCTTAGCCGGTGTGTCTTCTCTGAAGAGGCTTGGTGAATAGCTGAATGTGGCCTTACCTTCTGCATCTGTAGTAACGTTCTCGTCTACAATCTTCACGGTGCTGTCAGTTATCTCCTTGAGTGTAACTTCTGCGCCAGATATTGGTCCGTATGCATCGTTGGAGACTAGTACCGTTACGTCATAGATGTTGTACGCCTCTACCTCCTCAGGTATGCCGCTAATCTCTGCGGTGTTAGGCAGTGGCTGTATCTCTACTGTAATGTTCTTGTATATGCTTCCGTAGCTTACGTTGATCCATGCTGTGCCAGCTTCAATTGGCCAGATCTCAAATGATACGCTCTCGTTGTTGTATGTAGCCTCGGTTGGTGCAATGATGTGTTCTGAGGTCTCTATGCTTAGTACGTGCTCACCATATGCTGGGTTGCCATACTCGTCGTATACATCTACTGTTACCGTTATCTTCTCAGTAACTAGTGCCGGATCTGGCGTGTATGTTACAACAATCTCTGCTGGAGGTCCTGCACGAACTTCAAACGTGGTGCTACCTACCTCGTTGCCTGCATAATATGCAGTTACCGTTTCGTCTACTTTGTACGTTCCTATGGACTCTGGTGCCGTGTATTCTACAGTCACGCTTCCGTCTACTCCCGTTGTCACCTCAGTTGCTTCGAGTGTGCCATATATGGTCTCAAGAGTGATTGGCGCGTATGGTACCTTCACTTCGAAGGACTCTTCGCCGAAGTAGTTGACAAACTTACCCTCGGTCTCGTTATAGTATGCAGTAATCGTTAATGTTGTGCTCTCGCCAACAGTAACTACAGTAGGTCCACTTATCACAACTTTGTTGACCTCAGGTATAATGTACAACGTTACTGTAGAGCTTACATTGCCCTCCCAGATTTCCTTGGTCTCTCCAGTAACGGGATCTGTGTATCTTAGCAAGTGTGCTTCAATGACTACTGGTCCGTATGCAAGTGCCTCAAACTTTGCCCAGTCACCTACTTCAGGTATCTCTACAGCTCTTACTGCACCGCTCTCGTTTCTTAGCACAATCTTCCACTTGAGCTTAACGTCTTCTGAGCTCAATACGTTATCATACTGGTCATATATCGTTGCCTTAAGCATGAAGTGGTCTCCTACAAATACCACATAGTAATCCGCACCCTCAGTAAAGTCTGTTGTCTCTCCATTGAGTTCTACTAGATTGATCTTAAGCTCTGTTGGTTCAGCAGGATATATCTCTATTGTACCCAACGTTACAGTTCTGTTGTTGCCCTCAGCGTCTTCAAGATATATTGTGATGTCGTATGTTCCAGCCTCATCTGGTACTTGGATAGTAATTGTATCGTTCCAGTACCAGACGTTGTTACCTTCAACAGCCGTAAACGTGTCGTTATAGACGTACTGGTCTCCTATTGTAAGGTTATACACCACAGGCTTGGATGGCCAATCTGTTATGTTCACTTGAATGTTTATTGTGTTTCCAGCATAGGTCTCCTCAGGTGCTGAGATTAGTGTTGCTTCTGGTCCAGCATTATCAACCTTCACTTGTACAGTCTTTTCGCCTATGTTTCCTGCAATGTCAGGCACAGATATCGTAATGTTGTATATTCCAGTAACTCCCTTGTCAAAGGTTATCGTAACGTTAATCCAACCATTTGTGGCGTTGTATATCCAAGTAGCTCCGCTAGCATTTACTGCGCTTGCGTCAACGGTTATGTTGTTCCAATCAACTCCAGTACCCTCATCAGTTACAGAATAGTTGATGTATATGCTCTCACCATCGACGTACACGTCATCTAAGTCTGAGCTCTCACTAACAGTAATCTCTGGCTCTGCGCTATCATATATCGATTGTACAGTATCGCTATCTGAGCGTGCATCGTGAGTTATTGCATATACCTTGAAGTAGACTGTTTGTGCTGTACCATAGCTGATTGATAGCTTCTCCTCCAATGTACTGTTGTCTATGGTAACTGTGGTGGCTGTTGATCCTAGACCGTTATATACAAGTTCCCACGAGCCTGATGTACCGGTCTTGGAGGCATATACTAAGAATCCTGAATAGTTTCCTGTACCGTCAATCTCCCATGAAAGTGTTACCTTTCCGTCCTTCTGAGGTGTTGCAGTAAGGTTATATATGTCTATGTTCTGCTCGCTGAGTTGATAGTTCTTATAACCAGATGCTGTTGGTCCGTTGTTGCCGCTAAAGTCCTTGGCGTTCCAAGTAACAATAAGCGGCACTCCAGTATCCATTGCTGTCGAATCTACTGTTATCGTAATATTTACATAATACGTGAAGTCTTCGAGAGCTCCCTTTCTTTCTACAGATATGTCATCTACAGTAACATAAACGCTATCAGCACTATTCTTCTTGTAGTCGTAATTCTCAACTAAAGTCTCGTTATAAATTGGATCCTTAAGGAACTCTACATATGCCTTTGCCTCATACGACGCTATG
>JAPDJS010000003.1 GCA_029258975.1 Thermoplasmatota archaeon
CTTAAAAACTTAACTAGAGCCTCGATTTGAAAAACTTTCTTTCAGCGAATTCGATAAACTCACGAGTATTGAAACCATCTATCTCTAATGCATATCCATTTCCAGAACTCAAAAGCTTATCTCCCTTATGTAACTCACTCATTTACGTCACCCAATGTAATTAACTTTTCTCTTCCTAAATTTTATGTGCATTTCTAAGTTCCTCTTGTACTCATCGCATATCTTCTTTGAACACTTCTCTAACAGATCCTTTGGAATTTCAAGTTCCAAATCTTGCGCTAACTTTTCCAATGTGAGAGATACATCTCTTTCAACTTCCTCTAATTCCGACAAATCCTCACCTAAACAACTCTCTTTTAAATACCAGAGAGAATTTTCCGAGCTTAATAGAGAGTCTAGGATGGAGATGAAGACTTTTATTTTTCCTTTTTTATTCAAGTGCTTCGCCTTCTCTGTGACGTTCACAAATAGAGGCTTAGTCGGATCGTATCCAAGTTCCTCCCAGTTTTTTATAGTCAATTTTATGGCCTCTACTCCAAGGGCATTGCATCTCTCCTTTGACCCCTCCTCTAGTGCTTTTTTCACTTCCTCCAAACTTTTCTCCCACCAGATTTCGTAAAGTAAGCCCATATTGTTATTACTTAATAATGATAATTTAAATTTTTTACTAGGAGTTACTATAGAGTGTTAGAGTTTAGGAAATTAGAAACAGTTCCCTCACCCCACAGATCAGACCCCAAATTAAGGCCTCTTAGTCCTGACTTCTATTAAGCTCCTCAAGCCCCTAAGACAGATAAAATCCTAGAGAATCTTCGATGAAGCTTCTTCCCATAAAACTTTAATAAGTTTAAATATATTTCATCGAAAAATTCTCGTACTGTTTCATTAATCACCGAGCGGACTTCCACATTAAAAATTTTGTGTGTTGAATAGGAGAACCTCTGTTGGTAAATCTCCATAGATGATTTTAATTTTTCTGGTTGGTTCTCTTCGAAAGTACTTCAAGAAGAGTTTGCTTTCCGCAGTTAACATGACTAACTTCCTCCAATTCCCCCTCTTCAAATTCTCAGCAAAACCTTCGTAGAGTTTCTTCACTACCCCTTTACTAGCGATCCTCAATCCATAAGGTGGATTTGTGATTATCACATCGTAATCTAATTTGATCTTAGTCGCATCTCCCCTAAAGAATTTGATCTTGACCCCAGCTCTCTCAGCATTCAATTTAGCCCCATCAACATGTTTCTTAAATAAATCACAACCTTCGATTTTGAGTTCCTTCTCCTCTATTAACGAGTTGTACTTCTCCCTTACTTTTCTAAACTCGTCTAAGCTAAAAAATTTCAATTTTTGAAAGGCGAAGCTCTTACGAAGATAAGCAGCCGGGATCTTCATAGCATATCTCGCAGCCTCAATCAAAATTGTTCCTGATCCGCACATTGGATCAATGAGCGAGTCCCTCTCTTTCCAATTAGCAATCCTAACTAGAGAGTAAGCCAAAGTTGGTTTCAATGGAGCCGGATGTTGATAGACTCTATAACCCCTTCTATGCAAACTTTCATCTCCAGTTGTATCTAATCCAAGAAAGAACCAATCACCCTCAACTTCCGCTCTTAAGATGACGTCGGGATTATCGAGATCTACTTTGAGTCTCTTTCCCTTAGAGGCAGAGAAATTATCTATGACTGCTTGGCCAGCAACCCTTGCTAGATCTAAACTTGTGAAATCATGATCACCTATACGTTGAGCCCTTATCGCAAAGCTTTGATCATCGCTAATGTACTTAGTTAGGTCAACCTCTCTAATCGTCTTGTAAATGTCGTTCAATTTCTGAAAATTTCCAGAGATTAAGAGGAGTATTACCCTATGCAAGCTCCTGGAAACATAGTTCAGCACGTAAATTGCTTCGAGATTCGCCTCGAATCGAATAGCTCCCGCCCTCTCTAGCTTAGCTTTAGCATGGATGAGTTCCTCAACTTCTCTAATTGAGATTTCCTCCAAACCCCTAGTACAAGTAGCTATGAATTCATGTTTCTCCATGAGGTAAAAATTTACTTCAGGGATTTTTAGGATTATCCTTTCAGAAATTTTAAATCTCGGAAATTTAAATTAAAATTAATGAGAAGTTATCTTTACACTTTCCTCGTAATATTCGTAGCTAGTACCTTGACTTTCTACCTAAGCTCCTACACTAACCCGGTGTTCTCAGCGAGCCTCTTCGGTTTGATATTTGGGGTACTCCTTAGGAAATATGCAGGAAGAGTATATTGCGGGTGCTTTATAGGCATGTCTTCATCTCTAGTAATGAGATCGCTGTATTTGATCTTCTTAGCTTCGATGGCAGCAACAATTTTGTGGTTTCTCTTCAGAAGAGTTAAGGGGTATGGTGGGAAATTAGGCTTTATAGCATTCCTATCGATCTTATTCGTCATGCTCCCAAGCATATCTAAATTCGAGATTTCGATAGTGAGGGACTTCGAATTAGATTTGTTGTTGATAGCCCTAGCTGTATTAACTTCGTTAATTGCACTGAAAATCACTTATTTCCTCAGAAAAATCCTGAAAGAAAGTTTTAAGGAAAGCGAAAGTGTAATAGCATCTGCTCTTACAGGGCTAACTTTCGGGTTCATCCCCTTCTTCATTCCTGAGTTCCTCATCCTGAGCGAAGTTGCCCATGCTTCTTCCTTTGCTGGCATGTCTTCCTTAAACCTGATCGAGAAAGGCTTCGTGAAGTTAGCGTTGATAACAACTCTCGTTTACGTCTTCGCTTTCCCCTTATTCCCTGGTTTCGGCGGAAAGTTGGGAACGATAGCTTTCTTCTCCGTAATACTCTACTTTATTTTGAGCAATCTCAGCGAGGCTTCTCTTTAGAAAACACATGAACGTAAGCCTTAGTCCCAAAACCTTCAAGTTCCAGAGCTAAAGCATAATTTAGATTCGGAATCTGCCTCTCTCCAGCATCTCCCCTCAACTGAAGGAAGATCTCATGGATCTGAGCTCCACCAGTTGCTCCCAATGGATTACCATCTGCCTTCAAACCGCCGTTAGTATTCACGAAGAACTTCCCATATTTAGTTTCGTAATGATTCCAAGAACTTTCCAAGCTATTATAAATTGATTCCCAACCCTTTCCTTTCCTCATAAGGCCGAGATCCTCTAGGGTTACGAGCTCGAGAACTGTTGATTGATCATAAGTTTCAATTAACTTGAGATCTTCTTTCCTTATCCCTAGGTTTTTCAACTTATTGAAAACCTTAGAAGCTGCTAATCTTACGGCTAACAAGCCACTCCTATCCTCTCTAAAGGGAAAAGTTATGAAGTCCGTTGCCGAGGCCGAGGCAGTTAGGAAAATTGGCCTATTGAAGCTTTCAGCTAACTCATCACTCACCAAGATCAGCGCAGAGGCTCCATCGGATATTGGGGCATAGTCGTAGAGGCCAAGCATTCCGGAGCTCTTTTCCCTAGCATTTAGGACATCTTCCAAGCTTATCTTCTTCTTAAATTGAGCATTCTCATTCTTTAAGGCATTTGAATGGTTTTTAACGGATATGTAAGCCAGAGATTTCATTAACTTTTCTAGATCTTCCCCTTCTATCCTATACCTTTTAACATATTCCCTAAGTAAAAGCTCGTGATTCGCCTCAGGTGTACCTCCAGTGTAATAGCTCCAAGGATCCTCAAGCATCATCAAATCATCTCTCATCTTATCGTATCTATCAGTCATCTTTTCTAAACCGCCAACCAATACAATTTCGTGCTCCCCTGCCTTTAATGCGTTAGCAGCATTAATTAAAGCTGAGCTGAAGCTCCTAAGCCTCTCCATAGGCACATGGATCCTTAGCAACTCAGCTAGGAACCCTTCTTCTAGCCCCTTCTTGTTAGTGAGATTTAGGAAGTAATCTGAAAGATAGCATGCGTCTAAATCTTTCCTTTCCAGGCTTACTCCCTCTAGAGCCTTGAGCCCAGCTTCTTCGATTAAGCTTTCTGGTTCTCTCTCCCAATGCTCTCCAAATCTCGTCCTCCCGACGCTTACTATCGCAGGCATGATCACCTAAGAGTAGAGAAAGTTCTTTTATAAAACTTGCTGTAGCTCTGTTAACAAAACTACTTGCTGTAAAAAATTTAAATCCTCAATGATGTAAAAGTGATTATGACTCAGGGAATTTGGACCTTAGCTCTGATAGAGGGAACTTGTTTAGTTCTCCTGCTTTGCCTAGCAATAGCCTATGAACTATCGCGTTCTAGGAGAAAAATCTAAATTCGGAGAAAGGCAAAGGCTAAGAATATTGGAACTAAGGAGATGAGGAAAGCAAAGAATGCATGAGATAGGGAAATTCTATGCAGTTGACTAATACTGAATAGTTGAAGAATTAAGTACCATATCCACAAAATGAGACTTACGATTGGAACCCATCCAAAGAGGAAGACTGGGGTTAAGCTGTAGATAGTTGATTTCAAAGTCTCAATATAACTTTCCCTACCTCCAAAGATATAAATCCATAAGTGGAGCCAAGCAGCGTAGACAAAAATTCCAGCCCCTCCAAAGAAAATAAGTACTACGAAGATCTGGAGACAATAATTTAGAAACACAGGTTGGAGGCCAGGCCTCCCAACCAGCTCTGGAATTTGGATTATCCCAAAATTTAGGAAGGCGAAAGTCATCATAGAATACATAGCTGAAAAGAAAATCAACAAGATGAAATAATAGATTAAACTATCTTTAACTTCCTCTAGACCAATTTCAGGAAATAGTTGACTCGGCCTCCGAAGAACCATCCAAATTTTCTCTAGGAAATTCATAATCTTCCAAAACTCTGGAGAATTTAATAAACTTTTGTTTGGGAAATTCCTCTAAATTTTCAGCATCTTTGATCATTTTAAGAATTCTCGAGGAGATGTTGTGGAAATTAATAAAAATATCGAGTTCTTTTTTCTTATCTCATGAGGAAGATAATTGGAGTTGCTGGTACTATAGGCGCAGGAAAAGATATTGTCACTAAGTATATAGCGGAAAAGTACGGATATGAAGTAATAATTATGGGCGACTTGGTTAGGAAAGTCGCTAAGGAAGAGGGATTAGATGAGAGTAGGGAGAGTCTAGTTAGAGTTCAGAAGGAAAAAGTTAAGAAGTTCGGGAAGAGTTATTGGGGAAAGATGGTTGTTGATTTGATAGAAGAGAAGGACTGGAAGAAAGTAGTCATAAATGGAATAAGAAGGGTTGAAGATTATTTGATACCTAAAAACCATTTCAAGGAGGATAAATTTGTCTTTCTTTTTGTAGATGCTGACCCAAAGCTGAGGGCTGAGAGATTAATTAAGAGGGGAAGAGAGGGGGATCCGAAGAATTGGGACGAATTCCTAATACAGGAGAACTGGGAGAATGAGAATTTCGATTACGATAAGCTAAGGAAGCTTTATGATTATAAAATTGAGAACAACGGGACTCTAGAGGAGCTCTATCAAAAAGTTGATGATTTCATAAAAAGATTTAGTCTGGAATGAAACAAAAAATTTCCAAGAATCCTCGAGAAAGATTTTTATTTGAACATATTTCAGCTTATGTTAATGAGCTTAGAAGATTTGCTCTTGGTGAAGTTAGGAGGAAGTGTCCTTACTTATAAGGATAGGCCTTTTTCTCCAAGGCTAGATGTGATTGAAAGACTAGCAAATGAGATTCATAGGGCTAGGGAAAAGAGAGATGTTAAACTAGTAATAGCTCATGGTGGCGGCTCCTTCCCTCATGTTCCAGCTAAGAAGTATAATTTGGTTGAGGGAATTAAGAGTAAGGAGAGTTTAAGAGGTATTGCTGAAACTCAGGATGCTGCTTCTAGGCTAAATAGGATCGTTGTGAACAAGTTAATTGAAGCTGGGGAAAATGCTGTCTCGATTCAACCATCAGCCTCGCTAGTAGCTGAGGGTGGTGAAATCGTTGAGTGGTATTTAGAGCCGTTGAAGGGCATGCTTGAAAGAAATCTGATCCCAGTACCCTACGGAGATGTTGTGATAGACAAGAGGATAGGATGTTCGATTATCTCAACTGAGAAGCTTTTAGCTTATCTAGCTAAGGAATTGAAGCCTTCAAGAATTCTCCTCTTGGTTGATGTAGACGGCGTATATAGCTCCTCAAATCCCAAGGATTTCAATGAATCAAATTTGATTAAGGAAATCAACTCGAAGAACTTTCGAGAGCTTGAGGCCTCGGTGAGTGGGAGCTATGGGATAGATGTGACTGGAGGCATGCTTTCTAAAGTTAAGCTCATGCTAAATCTAGCTAAGGAAGGCGTAGAAAGCGAGATCCTAAACGGACTAAAGGAAGGTTATTTGGAGAGAGCTTTGCTTGGAGAAAGAGGTCTTGGTACTAGGATAAAGTATTAGGTCTCGTCTCCTTAAGTAGAAAAGCTTTTATTTAAGTGCTACTACTTAAATAAGGTGAGAAGATGAAATGGAGAATTTTTACCACTTTGTTCACGCTCTCTCTAATTATCCTACTTTTCAACCATTCTTACGCTTTGCAGATTAGTGTGGAGAACGTGAAGGACCAAATAATTGCTGGAGATACATTGCTTTACAATATCCATGTAACTAACAACGAGAAAGTTACTAGGAATGTGTACCTGGCAATTTACCCGAGTGAGGAATATCAGTTACGATGGAACTATTCATCCTTGACTAATGCTTTCTCCTTCAACATCAAGCCTGGAGAGGAGGTTATCGTTCCCCTGGAGATAAAGACGACGGAGAATTACAGATATCCTGAGAAAGTGACTTTTAGGTGTTTTGTTAAGGATTTTGGGGAAGTGAGGCTCTACGGTAAGATTTGGGTAATAACTATTTCTAATCTTAGCTTCCCAAGTGAGATAGACCCAAGGGAGTACCATGAACTTAGTGTAGTAGTTTATTCGAATCTGGAGCAAGATATAACACAGAAGAAGCTGGAGATTTACAAAGATGGAGAGCTTATCCTTTCCAAAGAAGTTGAGAAAAATTTGATTCCTGGGCAAAATAACATCCCAATGATAATAAAGTTGAATGACACTCAAGAGCCAGGGAACTACAAAATCTTATTCTCCATAAGATTGTTAAATTCGACAGTTGGAAAGTCAACGAACTTTACAGTTCTTGGATATAAGAGACTTGTTTTAGTTGATCAGAGGGAGAGTTCTGGAATTGGAGGTAGGGAGATGTTTGTAACTTGGAGGAATGAAGGAACCTTACCAGTTACTAAGAAAGTTGAATTCAACTTAAGCTCTTTAGATATGCTCCTCCTAAGCGAGGCTGCACCGGGATTTAAGAAGGAAGACAACAAGATAGTTTATGAGTTTACCTTAGCCCCTGGGGAGGAAAAGACAGTGTATGTAAAAATTTCCTATCTCCCGCTACTCCTTATCCCGATTGTAATTATTATTGTTGGTGGGATCCTAATTTACATGAGAAAAGGGATAATTTTGGAGAAGGAGATAACGGAGAAAAGGCATGTTGATGATAAGATAGAAGCTAAAGTGTCTATAAGGATAAAGAATACTACTTCAAAAACTTTGAGTGAAGTGGAGCTTATAGATAGGCTTCCAAAGTTCGTTCATGAGATAGGGGCGTTCACTAGTAGAGCAACTCTAAACAAGAAGAAAAGGACCCTAAGATGGGAGTTCACGGAAATTTCTCCTGGTGAGGAGATAATTATTTCTTACAAGATAAGGACTAGACTCCATTTGATTGGCGAAATCCTAATGCCACCAGTGACTATGAAGTACAAAATTGGAGAGAAATCCTATTCCTTGGATTCAGGTTACGTAAAGACGGAATTCGGTTAAGCTCTGCTATTTAAGCTACTTGAGGTTGCTGTTGAGGCTGAGCCCCTTCTGTCGCATACTTTCTAATAATATTTACCATCTCTGGCTCAATTTTCGAGGCAATCTCCTTCAAGATTTCCTTATATTTCCTCTCAATCTTCCTAAAGCAATCATCGCACATCGTCCCCCTGAAAAACTCGATCCCAGGGCCAAATTTGACATTAACATTAAAGCTCACGTTCTTTGTACAAGTTTTACATAAGTCCTTACCACAAATTGGGCAAGTAGAGGTTGCAAGTCTCTCCTTACAAATATCACAAATCGTAACAGTTACCTTTGCCATAGAGTTATGTAGGACGAATTTCTATATGAACTTTTTCCTTCGAACCTCGATTGTTGAAAAAGCTAAAAAGTTAAGAAACCATAATTTCTACTATGAAAGTATTAGTGGTTTGCCCTAAATGCGGTAATTCTCAATTCTATATCCCTAGGGATGGGAAGTTAAGGGGAAAGAAGAAGAGATGCGTATTTTGTGGTCATTCTTTTACGATAAGGGGGTTTAGGGTGAATAGGGTAAAGCAAACCTTCCAACCTTAGCTTAACTAAATCCTCTTTTCTTGGCATCGGTATCCATCTAGGAATCCGGAAGTATCTGCTGTACTCACTTAGGACCCTTTCCCTTTTAATTTCATAATCCTTATCATTCTTACTTATGCTGCTCCTTAAAATAATTGTGTCAGGGTTCTCCCTCTCGAATTTTCTCAAGAAAACCATTTCGCTCAGTACCCAATAGTCTCCAGAAGGCTCGTACAAGGCCGTCATTAACCCTTCCTTCTCAGCCTCTACCTTAACCCTCAAGAAAAAATCCTTACTTAGAGGAGAGAGATATAGGATAGGTTCCTCCACCCCAACTCTAAACTTCTTTTTCAAATACATCCAAAGCTTCGGAGTAACTTCCTCCGATAAAAATGAACTCACTTTTTCAGGAGAGTCGATGATTGAATAACTAATTACTTCAGTAAGGTTTCCTCTTATCCCATCTAAATACCGCTCCTGCTTTATACAATTATTAATGAGCTTTTCTTCTAACTTCTTGACCTTCTCCTCTCCCAAAAATCTCTTTAGGAGCCTGCTCAGATCTCCTTCTCCAATTTTGAAGTAAAGCCAAGCCCCCATGAAAAAGGGTAAAAATTAAGGCCTTAAAAATGTAACTAAGCATACCTGAGAAATCTTTCAAGGGCGCCTAGAAAATAAAAATTTAAATAGATAGTGAGTAAGTAAAAATATCCCGCGGTAGCGTAGCCTGGTCAACGCGTCCGGCTGTAGTTGGTTGGAGTAACCCGAAGAGGTATCGATGAAATTACCATCAGCCGGAACCGGAAGAGCGCCGGTTCAAATCCGGCCCGCGGGATTTCTTATTTGAAGCATGATCTTTGAAAGCAAGTGTGATTAGAAAACTAGAAACATTTTTTTGTTTTAACATCCTCTTAAACTTCATGGAAATATTTTTGTTCCTCCTAATGCTTTTCTTACCAAGCTTTATGCTAGAAGTTCTCTATTTAATTTCCTCAAAGATCCATGGAACATTAGAGTTCGTAGATAGGCCGGAGAAGAAGTGGTTTATCGAGAATGATATCCCATTCTGCGGCTTCTTAGAGGAGTTGAATTTTTCATTCATCCTCACCTTTCTTTGGTATAATTTCGAGCCCCTGAGATTTTTGTGCTTTGCTTATCTTTACTCAGCATTTCAAAATGCTTGCATTGTCGCTGCTAAGCTAAGAATTAATCTAAGTTCTAGCTTGAGGACATTAGTAAGGGAATTTATTGTTCCTTATGTAATAGCTGGGCCAATCCTCTCCCTCCTTCTAGATATAAACCAACTTATAGTCTTCTCCATCTCGACAACAACCTTCCTTCTGATTTACGAGATCGCATCAGCCTCTTGGAGAGGAGTAAAAATTTAAAAAACCAAGGCATACTTTCATTTCTGAGCCCCAGTAGTCTAGTGGCCTAGGATCCGAGCCTGTCGAGCTCGGGACCCGGGTTCAAATCCCGGCTGGGGCGTTAAGAAATGTTTATAAAAATTGTTGGAAGTACGAGGACTGTAGTCTTATCACTAATTTTATTAATTGTATTTTTGACTTTAATTCTAGGAATGTTCAGATGGGGAAAAGAACATGCGGGGAAGAGTATTGAAGGAGGTATTATTGGGAAAAGTGTCAGCAATATAACAATTATAGATGTTTATGATAACGTTGGGTTTGATCCAAAATTCAAAATAGGTTTTGGCTTTGGATGTGTTGTGAAATTAGGGAATAACACCATTCTCTTCGACACAGGAGGCGACTCTCAAACTCTACTAGAGAATTTAAAAGTAGCAGGGATCAAAGTAGAAGACATAAATATCGCTGTTTTATCACACATCCATGGCGATCATACTGGTGGACTCTTAGGCTTTCTGGAGAAAAATCCTAATGTTAAAGTCTTCATCCCGAAATCATTTCCCCAATCATTCAAAGAGGAAATAGTTTCGAAGGGGGCAGAAGTTATTGAAGTTAGTGAACCAACTAAGATAGTGGAAGGCGTGTATTCTACAGGAGAGCTTGGAACTTTTATAAAAGAACAATCGCTCATCCTCGACTCAACGAAAGGTTTGGTTGTAATAACGGGTTGTGCCCACCCAGGCATCCTTAATATTGTAAGGAGGGCGAAGGACTTATTCAATAAGGAGGTTTACCTAGTTATGGGGGGTTTCCATTATCCTCCAACTACCGTAGCTAAAGAACTCAAGAAATTGGGTGTAAAGAAAGTCGCACCAAGTCATTGTACCGGAGAGGAGGCAATGAAGGCTCTTGAGGAAGAGTATCAAGAGGATTTCATAAGAAGTGGTGTAGGAAAGGTAATTGAAGTTTAGAATTCATCGTTATTTCTTAACCTTGAAAATATTTGCATGTCCGGGGATGATGTAGTCCGCTAATCTCAAGATTTTCTTCCTACTCGATTTGAGTTGTCTCAAGTTCTCGTAGAATGCTGGGAGCTTATCTTGCTTATTTGTCCAAAATGTATCACCAACTATTGCTACGATGCCCTCCTTGCACTTAACTAGTGCTGAACAACTATCATAAGTGTGGCCAGGAGTTGCAATTACCTTTACGTTCTTCGTAACCTCACACTCTTTCTCGAAGAAGTTGAATTTATCACCTTTGTAAAAATCTGCAAAATCTATGAAGATCGCATGTTTGAAGAGCATATTACAACCTATATGGTCAGGATGATAGTGGGTGATGATAACGTAATCTATATCTCTAGGGGTAAGTTTAAACTTCCTTAACCCTTCCCTTATCGCTTTCTCATCGCTTGGATTTCCTGTGTCTACAATCAAATTTGAGTCTCCATCCCTCACTAAAGTTACCGTACAACTAGCCTTACAGCTCTCGAACTTCTTAATCCACTTGAAATACCCTAATTTGATGATATCAACTCTAGCGAAGCTCATGAAGTTACTTAGAAGACTAAGTTTTAAAAACGTTTAATTTCTTAGAAAGTTGATGGATTTTTGGCACGATCTTAAAACTGGTAAGAGAGTACCGAATGTAGTTAACGTTATCGTTGAGATTCCAAAGGGTTC
>JAPDJS010000006.1 GCA_029258975.1 Thermoplasmatota archaeon
CCTAAAATAGGGAGAGCTTTCCCTCAACGATTTGGTTCCGGATTTGTAGAAGCTTTTCCTTGCTTAACCATTCAGCAATTATTTCCTTCACTAGTCCTCTTACTTCCCCAATTAACTTTACCAAGAAGTTGGAGGTGGATTAGGGCAGGCTTATCGATTCTCTTCCCAATTTGGGAGACCAATCTCACGTAAACTTCATCCACAGAAGTCTTCTCGTAGATAGCTTTAGCTATCTCGTAAGCCAAGACATTGTAGACCTTACCAACATGGTTAACCGGATTTTTTCCGGAAACGCACTCTAAACTTACAGGTCTGTTAAAAGGAATAACACCATTTACCCTATTTCCTCTCCCATTTGCCCCATCATCCCCATGCTCTGCTGATGTACCCGTAACAGTGAGGTAACAACCATCAATGCCTCTCTTCTCATTGTCTGCAGTGTTTAGCCAAACTTCAAACTTGTTAGATAGATTACCTTTTAAGTACTCCTCCACCTCAGCGATTACTTCTTTCTTTTTCCTCTTATAATCTTCTACACTCTCTACGAACTTATCAACGAAGCTCATCGCGATAGTGAAGTGGAACTTCTCCCTCATCCTCCATCCGAGGACTTTTACATCCTCTCCGCTAAATGGAAACTCTGACTTAAATTTTTCAGAATTTAGGAATCTCTCGAGGTGAAAAACCACTTCCTCCAGCTTTGTTGGAGGATAATACCCTAAGCCAACGGAAGTATCATTAGCCCCAATGATACCCTTCTTCCTCCTGTAAATATCGACTAAGTTCCCAGCCCCACTCTTGGTTTCCACTAAATAAACGACATGCTCCTCTGGATCTAAGAATCTGAAGTTCTCTTGGATGAATTCTTTAGCAGAGGAAATCGCGATTTCCTCAACATTTATCTTCTCCTTTCCTACTTGATTTGTAGCCCTTCCTGAGAAGAAGATCAAAATTTTTTTGAGTACTTCCCCACCACCAAATTTTGGTTTGGTTTCACCCCCAACGACTTGAAGTTTGTCAACATTATGATGGAGAATAGTTCCAAACTTCTCTAGGTAGAGCTTGCAAAGGTTCCTCGAGAAATTTTCAGCAATACTATCTGCTATATAATCGGGATGCCCCAACCCCTTCCTTTCAACTACTTCGACTTTTTCTTTCGCTGTTGGAGTTTTCTTTAACTTCTCTAAGATTATCATCGAGATAACTAAAAATAGGAAAAGATATAAAATTGATGGAAACTAAAATAACTGAAAGGAGAGGGCCCGTAGCTTAGCCTGGTGGAGCGTTCGGCTGATAACCGAAAGGTCCTGGGTTCAAATCCCAGCGGGCCCATTTTTACCACTCTCCAAGAAGAAATCTTTATAAGTTCAAATCCATTCTTGAATAGGGTGAGAAAGGAGACGAGATTCAAAGTCCTCAAAGAGGGAGTTGGGGTTTATAAAATTGATATTTCTGATTCAGATAGTTCCATAGGTATAAACGTAAATCTCAAAGAGGGGAAGGTCGATATAGCTTACAGGAGGAAAAATGAGGGAGGGGGTGAGATATTCCAAAATGTTGGTTTGGATCTGCGCGGGGGCTTTGCCTTAGAGTCTTCTGAGTATGTGCCCTCTTTAGAAAATGAAATTCGTCAAAGCGAAGCAATTCTAGGAGGAACCTCGAGAAATCTCGAAACTCAAGTTTTAACCTCATTAGAAAAGGAACAAAAGGAGTTCAAGTTAACACCTTCAAAGAGAGCTTACTTAGAGATTATAGGGGATTTAGTTGAGGGAAGCAATATCTTGAGATACGAAGATATTTGGAGGGAAATTAAACAACGTGGTACAAGAATATGGGTGATACGTACACTTAATGAACTAACAACTTCTGGAATAGCGGAGAGAATTGAGAGCGAGAGTGGAGTTATCTATAAAGTTAGAGTTGAGAAGCTGAAATCGTTATTAAGCAAACCCGATTACGAGCCCCCAAAAGTAGAAAGTCCAATTAATTTCGGGCAGAAGTTAAGGCAGTTGAGGATACAGAAAGGTTTGACTCAGCGACAATTGGCTAAGGAGCTTGGCTATAAAACAAATAGTTATATCTCTGACATAGAGAGGGGCCGTATCATCCCTCCAAGAGAGAAACTCAGAAAAATCGCAGAGATTTTAGGAGTTCCATTCAAGTTTTTAGATAATATGGCTTTTCAGGCTAGGGTAAGAAGGATAAGAGAAATGTAACTACTCATAATTGTAAGATATTAACTAAATGAGTCTTGAATGCACCTTGAAGGAAGAGGGTAATAGGCTGATAATTAATTTGAATTATCCCCAGGATTCTAAGATAGATTTTCTATTCCTTTCGAAAGCAGATTTTGAGGAGTTGGATATTCAAGACACGACGCTCATAGCGAAATTGAAGAAAGACGAGAAACTTGAAGAGATCTTGAGGGAGGGCGTTGTAATTAATTCCAGACATACTCCCTTAGAGATTAAATATGAGTTGAAGCCAGAAGAGATAAGGCCACTCCAAGAGGAAATTTTAGAGATAGAAAAAAGATTGAGGATGAAAGGCATCTTACCCCCTCCAAAGGAAATTGAGAAACCACTACCAGCTTATGAACCAACCTATACCCAATGTCCGGAATGTGGAAGTAAGGAGTTAATAGAAGATCCAAACACTGCGGAGATCATTTGTTCAAGTTGCGGTTTAGTAATAGATTACAGGTTAGTTAGTAGGGAGCCTGAATGGAGGGCATTCGACGAAGAGCAGAGGAAGAGGAGGGTGAGAGTTGGTCCACCAGTACTCTCAAGCATTCACGACAAGGGACTGACTACTACAATTTCTTCTCTAAACAGAGATGCTTATGGAAAAGAATTATCATTAAAAGAGAGGCAGAGAGCTTATAGGCTGAGGAAGTGGCAGAGGAGGATAAGGCTTCAAGAAGGGGAGAGAGGTTTAGTCAAGATGCTACAGGGATTAAGTATGTTGAGAGATAAACTTTCCTTACCGAAATCCGTAGTTGAAGAGGCATCTGTTATTTATAGGAAGGCAATTAAGAAGAATTTAAGCAGGGGCAGAGATCTAGATAGCCTTATTCCCGCAGGTGTTTACCTTGCTTGCCGTAGACAGGGAGTTAATAGAACGGTCGCAGAGATCTTAAAAGCTTCAATTCCTCCTGGAGAGGATTTTTATAAATGGAAGAAAGCTGTCATGAGAAATTACAGGTTACTGAGGAGAGAGTTGGGTTATCAAGTTGAAGTTGTGGGAGCAAGCCAATTTGTACCGAGGTTAGTCAATAAGTTTGATTTGAGCAGTAAAGTGAGTGAAGTAGCACAAAAAATAGTGAAGGCAGCGAGAAAGGTTAGGCTTACAACTGGGAGAAGTCCTATAAGCATTGCTACATCAGCAGTCTATATAGCATCTCATCTGGTCGGAGAACCAATCACCCAAAGGATACTTGCAGATGAGATGGGGATTACTGAAGTTACGATAAGGAATAGATACCATGAGCTTTGGGAGAAGTTGAAATTCGTTCTTTATCTTTGAGGGACAAAATATTTAAATATGTTGAGATTCGATATCATAGTAACACTTTTTCTGGTGTTGGCAAATGGAAGAGAAGATGAAAGAGTTTATGAAAACCGGAACAACAACAGTTGGTATTATTTTCAAAGATGGCGTAGTCTTAGCTTCTGAGAAGAGGGCTGTAATGGGTTATCTAATTGCTCATAAGGACTTCGAGAAGGTGTATAAATTAGATGATAACTTAGCCATTACTATAGCAGGTGGAGTTGGAGACTGCCAGATGTTGATAAAATTTCTGAAAGTGAACATAGAGCTATTTAAGATGAGGAGACAAAGAAAACCGAGCGTAAATGCGGTTGTAACTTTGTTGAGCCACATCCTATTCCAAAATAGGATGAGCATCTTCCCATACTATGCCCAACTCTTAGTCGGTGGTGTGGACGAAAGTGGTCCTCATCTCTTCAGTTTAGGCCCAGATGGTAGTAAGGTAGAGGACAAGTATATTTCAACTGGCTCAGGATCTGTAATAGCTTATGGAGTGCTTGAGGATAATTACAAAGAAGGCTTGGAGATGGAGGAAGCAGTTAGGCTCGCGGCTAGAGCAGTTTCAGCAGCCACTAAAAGAGATATCTACTCCGGTGGACAAATTGAAGTTGCTGTAGTTACTAAGGAAGGATTTAGGAAGTTGAAGAAGGAGGAAATAGATAAGATCTTGGGGAAGAAATAGACCCACTCTTACTAGATATTTTAAGGGATGGGATTTGGAAGAGAAGGAGATAATTTCTGAAATAAAGAAGAACTTACCTCGTGGAGCTCTGATTACTGATTACTCCTTTGAGGGTGCGAATATAGTTCTTTATACGAAGAATAAGAAGTTAATTGGGGAAGAAGGCAAGGAAATAGTGAGGAAGATCGTCGATAAGCTGAAGAAGAGAGTAGAGATAAGGATGGAGCCATCGATGTTGATGGAGAAGGAAAAGGCTAGGAAGATAATTGAAGATCTAATACCAAAAGATGCTGGTCTTGTAGATATTTGGTTTGATGAGAAGAGGAGCATAGTTATAATTGAAGCTGCAAAACCAGGGGTTGTTATAGGGAAGGAAGGGGAAATAGTTAAGCAAATTAGGGAAAAAACCCTTTGGGTTCCGAGGGTGAGGAGGGCACCGGCAATAAAGAGCCCAATAGTTAGGGGAATTAGGGAAACCCTCTTCAAAGCATCGGATTATAGGAGGAAGTTCTTGAATAACATAGGAAAAAGAATTTACTCTAAGTGGGAGAGGGATTCTAAATATTGGATAAGGATTTCTTGTTTAGGAGGCTTTAGGGAAGTAGGGAGAAGTGCAATTCTCCTCCAAACCCCAGAAAGCAATGTGCTTTTAGATTGTGGTGTCAATGTCGCAAATGTGGAGCAAGCATACCCTTACTTTAATGTTCCAGAATTTAGCCTAGATGAACTAGATGCTGTAGTCATAAGTCATGCTCATTTAGACCATTGTGGACTAATTCCCTATCTCTACAAATGCGGATATAGAGGCCCAGTATACTTTACTGAGCCTACGCGCGACATAATAACGCTCTTACTCTTAGATTTCATAGAGGTATCGCAAAAGAATTTGAAGAATGCGATTTTTAATAGCAGAGATGTAAAAGAAATGATTAAACATTCTGTTACCCTCTCTTATGGAGAGGTTACTGACATAACACCTGATGTAAGGTTAACTTTCTTCAATGCAGGCCATACCTTAGGCTCAAGCCTATGTCATTTGAATGTTGGAAATGGTTACCACAACATCCTCTATACTGGAGATTTCAAATTTGCCAGGTCAAAACTCTTAGAGGCGAGTGAATATAGATTTCAGAGATTAGAAACTTTGATAATGGAATCAACCTACGGTGGCAAAGGAGATATTCAGCCACCAAGGAAGGAGTGTGAGAAATTCTTGGTGAAGATAATTAACGACACAATAAATAGAGGAGGGAAAGCAATAATCCCAGTACTTGGGGTTGGAAGAGGCCAGGACATCTTACTCGTCTTAGAGGAGGCTATTAGGAAGAAGAAGATTAAGGAGATACCGGTTTATGTAGATGGTATGGTGTGGGATATAACCGCATTGCATACAACCTACCCAGAGTTTATGAATAGAAGTATAAGGAAAATGATCTTCGAATTGGATATAAACCCCTTCCTAGCACCTTTCTTCTATAGAGTCGGGTCTAGTGATGAGAGGAAGAAGGTAATAGAAAGTAGGGAACCCTGTGTTATAGTTGCTACCAGTGGCATGTTGACTGGAGGTCCTATAATGGAATACTTTAGGGAATTAGCAGGCTTCAAAGAGAATTCCCTGATATTTGTTTCTTATCAAGCAGAAGGTTCACTAGGAAGGAGAATTCAATCCGGGGAGAGGGAAATTAGGATGGAGAGCGATGGTAGAATAGAGAATGTTAAAGTCAAGTTGGAGGTCTATACTATTGATGGCTTTAGTGGACATTCGGACAGAAACCAACTCATGAATTACGTTCAAGTCCTCAACCCAAAGCCCAGGAAGGTAATCGTATGCCATGGGGAGAGTAGTAAGTGTTTAGATCTAGCTAGTTCTATCCATAAGACTCTAAGAGTTGAAACGGTTTGTCCGAGGAATTTAGATGCAATTAGGATAAGGTAGAATTTCTGAACGAAAGCAATAAAAAAGGAGGTTTTTTGAGGTTTAATATGAGAATCTTAGCTAAGGACTTAATGACAAAGAACCCAGTTACGATAAGTCAGGAAGCGTCAGTGAAGAGGGCTGTTGAAGTGATGTTGAAGAGGAATGTAGGTTCTCTACTTGTTGTCGAGAAGGATGAGATAGTTGGAATAATTACAGAGAAGGATATTATATCTAAGGTTGTTAGGTATGCCAAGGATCCAAGGAAAGTTAAAGTGAAGAACATAATGACTAAGAAGTTAATAACAATTCATCCAACTGCAGACATTTATGAGATCGCTAAGGTTATGAGCGAGAAGAATGTTCGTAGATTACCAGTTTGCGAGGGCAATAAGTTGCTCGGTCTAGTTACGGAGAAGGATATTTTGAAGTTCGCCCCAAGCGTTATCTATATCTTGAGTGAGAGGATTAAGATAAGGAAGAGAAAGAGGAGGCGGTCTTCTTCAGGCCAATTGGGAATTTGTGAAATTTGTGGGAACTATAGTGATAATCTAAGGGAGTATAAAGGGATGTTAATTTGTGAGTACTGTTTTGACTTAGTTAAGTAAGTTTTTTAACTTTCTAATAATTATCTTTAAGCATGGCTGAAGAGAACTTAGTTACAGAGACGTCAGTGAAATATGATGGGATTTTCGATTTTAAGCAACTCTACTCCCTAATGACGGATTTAGCCATATCAATGGGTTATACAATTGAGGAGAAAAAATACAAACAGAAAGAGTCACCAGAGGGAAACGAAGTTGAAGTTGAATGGTGGTGCACGAAGGACGTGGATGATTATACTAGATTTAAAATCATCCTCAGAATTCTAATTCTCGGGATGAGGGAAGTGCAAGCTAAGAAAGGAGAGCTCAAAGTTAGGGTTAATGAGGGAAGTATTCAAGTTTTGATAAAAGGGATAATAGTCACCGATTATGCTAATAGGTGGGAGACCCACCCAATCCTCAAACTCTTTAAAGGGATTTACGATAGATACTTCTTCAAAAGCACATTCGAGAGATATAAGAAGAGGGTATATGAGGAAGCATATGGATTTGAAAATGAAATAAAATCCTTTTTGAATTTGAGAAGGTTCATGTAAATGATAGAGGAAGCTGTCACATCAGCAAGAGTGATGTTCACAGGTTATTTAAAGTTAGATGAGTATTATGATTACTTACATAAACTCTTTGTCTGGCTAGGCTACGAGGTTAATGAAGTTTTATATAGGCATAAGGAAAGGGCAGATGGTAAGAAGGAGATAGAGTTGGTATGGGAATGCATAAAAGATGTAGATTCTTACACGAGGTTTAAGATTAATGTAAACCTCTTTATTGGGGGAATAGTAAAAGCAGAAGTAGTAAAGGACGGGAAGAAAGTAAAGATGGAGAAATGTGATACAGACCTAAAACTTAAGGCAAAAGTTGTGAAAGATTATAAGAATCATTTTGAAAATGCATTCCTGAAACCTTTCAAATATTTTTATGAGAGAGTGTGGTATAAAGCAACTTTAGATACTTGGAAAGGGAAGCTAGAGGAAGAACTCATCAAGATCGAGAACGAGATGAAAGCCTTTTTAAACCTTCAAGGAATCAGAGTTAAATGAGAAGAAATTTAGAGGCAATAGAAGAGTTGATGCGAGAGCTTGAGAAAGAGAGCAAGGAGAGTTTGGTATTAGTCGAAGGGAAAAAGGATAAGAAAGCCTTGGAGAAGTTTGGGATAAAAAATGTGATTGAGCTCAGCGGGAAGCCGCTATTCAAGCTCACAGAATTTGAGAAAGAAGTAATAATTTTAATAGACAACGATGAGGAAGGAGATAGAATCTTGAGGGAACTTCTCCAAGGCTTTCAATTGAATAAAGTAAAGTATAGTTTGAGGTTTAGGAGGGAGTTAGGAAAGTTGGGGATAAGAAAAATTGAAGAATTAAATAAAGTAAGGAGGTGATCGAGTTGGCAAAAGTTGCTCCAACCTCTATTAAATATATGATTATTGTAGATTTCGAGGCAGAAGGGGTAGTAGATAAACCAGATGTAATAGGAGCGGTATTCGGGCAAACTGAGGGATTACTTGGAGAAGATTTGGAATTGAGGGAATTGCAGAAATCTGGTAGAATAGGTAGGATAGAAGTAGAACTCAAAGTCAAGGACGGAAAAGCTAAGGGAAAAGTATTTATCCCTTCTAGCTTAGATAGGGCGGAGACAGCATTAGTAGCCGCAGCAGTTGAGACAATTGAAAGAGTAGGACCATGTAAAGCGAAGTTCAGGGTTAATAGAATAGAAGACGTCAGGATAGAGAAAAGAGCGTATATTGTCGATAGGGCAAAGGAAATCCTTAGGGAGATGAGTGAGAAACTGATACCACTTTCTCAAGAAATAGTTAGAGAAGTTGAGGAGACAGCAAAAGAGGAAGAGTTAATAGAATATGGAGTGGATAAGCTCCCAGCAGGGCCAGGAGTAGAGGAAAGCGACGAAGTAATAATAGTTGAAGGGAGGGCAGATGTAATAAATATGCTGAAGAATGGATTTAAGAATGTAATAGGGATAGAAGGTACTTCCATTCCTCAATCGATAGTCGATTTATGCAAGAGGAAGAAGACAACACTTTTCATAGATGGTGATAGAGGAGGAGAGTTAGTAGCCAAGAGCCTTCTAAATAAAACAAAAGTAGATTACATAGCTCGCGCCCCAACAGGAAAAGAAGTTGAGGAGTTAACGAGGAAGGAGATTCATAAATGCTTGAGATCAAAAATTCCAGCAGAGGAATTCCTGAGGAAAAAGAGAAAGAAGGTACTGGAATATAGGAGGTTTATGGAAGAGGTAAGGGGAACTAGAGGAGCCCTGATCCTCGGGAGCGACTTGAAGTTAATTGCAAAAGTTCAGCTCAGTGAATTGTCAGAAGTCCTTAACCAAATAAAGGATGCGAAGATGTTGATAATAGATGGGATAGTAACTAAAGGTTTATACGAAAATTGTAAGAAATCCGGGGTAAGGACTATTGTAGCCAGGGGAAGTAGGATAAGAGGGGCTAGAGGGGGGCCAAGGATAGTAGTAATTAAATGACTTTAGGTCAGCTTGTTATTTTAAGGGTTGAAACGAAACTAATAGTAAGCTATTTATCTACTTTAAGTATAAGTACTTTCATGAGAAAATCCGTGCTCTTGGTAATTGTATTGTTCTTAATTTCTCCAGCCTTAGCTGAGGAGCAAGGTAACGTTATAGTTAAAAGAGCCCATCTAAACATGGAAGCTATGAATGTAAAAAACCCGTACATTCATAATACTCCAGAAGTAATTTTCTATCTCAGGAACAATGGGAGCATAAGCGCAGTAATAATAAATGCAACTCTAACCTACGGAACTGAGGAAGCACTCCCAGAGATAGTACCAAGTGCTATTCCAAGTGGATATATTTCAATGCTTTCATTTAAATTCAAAACAAAGATTGACTGCAGTGCCTTAAGTTCCCCAATCCCCTTAACTCTTTCGGTTTATTACTATGCATCTGAGGGAGAAATTCAACAACTAACTTACCAAGATTCTATTACTCCAGCAGACCCCTACCAAGATCTTCTAATAACCCCTGCTCTAGGATGGACCGTAAGTAGAGATCAAACAGGTTCTCATTACTCAACTGGGACCCAATATTCCATGGAAATAGGGAGAGACTACTCCTTATCTTACTCACTCATAAATCTTGGAGCGGAAGAACTTAGATATAGGATAAATGTGAGCTACGATCCGTCTTATCTCTTCGTCATCTCCTCAACTCCGGAGGGGAGTTATCAAAGGTCTGAGCTAGCCTCGAGTAATTTCTCCCTAAGCGGTGGAGAAGCAACACCATGGAAGCATACGTTTACACCCATCTCTGCTTGCACTACCCCTACCCAAGTGAAAATTCAGATAGAAGATCTTACGGATGGAGGTTGCGCCAATCTAAATAAAGATATAACTTTTGACGTCGTTGTTTCAGTTTCTCCCGGACCATTTGGAATGTATATAACTAGAGGCTTAGATGAGGTGGACTTCTTCTTAATTCTACTTTTAGCTCTAGGAATTTTCGTAAAGTTTTATAAGAAGAATGAGATTTGATAATATTGCGGCGGGCTAGGTGGGGTCTTGGGCAGGCCCTTAAGGAGCGAAAGCTCCGACCGAAGCCCTTACGGACCGAGGCCATGGGGCGGTAGGACTTAGATGCGAGCCCCAAGTCGTAACGATGAACTTTTGTCCCATGGGATCCATGGACGTGTGAACCGGGCCAGGCTCGGGAGAGAGCAACCCTAAGCACGTCCCATGGGTGCTCATGGGGGTGCAGAAGGGAGCCAAGGCTTGGATAAGCTCGCGTCTAAGTTCCTATCAACCCATGGTGCCCGCCGCATGGGCCCGTGGTCTAGGGGTATGACGTCGCCCTTACGAGGCGAAGGTCCTGGGTTCAAATCCCAGCGGGCCCAGAAAATCTAAAAATGTGGAGAAGTTAGAATTGAGTATGGATTGGGAGGTAAAGGAAAAGTATTTAGCAATTTCATGGGAGAAAGTTGAGGAAGCGTGCTTTAATCTGAGTAGGAAAATAGAGTTAAGCGAGTACAAGCCTGAGATAATAGTTGCGATTTCTAGAGGTGGTTTAGTACCAGCTAGGTTGATAGCAGA
>JAPDJS010000005.1 GCA_029258975.1 Thermoplasmatota archaeon
TATTGTATTATATTTCGATAGTGGTACCATTCATGAAAAGGCTCTAAAAAATGTGGAGGAAATAGAAAAATTAAAAGAAAAAATCTTTTGGATAAGAGTCGTTGGAAAGGTGAACGAACGTACAATAAAAACAGTAGCGAAGACTCTGAATATTTCTATAGAAACAATGGAGAGCATGCTAACGGTAAGAAGGACTCCTCTAGTAGAGCTCTCTGAAAACTTGATCGTCGTGTCGTTTAGGGCAATGAGAGCGGAAGAAGATACTAAAAGACCTAGGATGAGCGCGTTCTTTGCTATTCTCATGCCAAAGACTATTATAACCTGGGAGCAAAGAAAAGATGATGTCTTCGAAAAGATAAAAGAAAACATCTTGAAAAGAGTCCCGAAAGAGGCACATCCAGAGGAAATCCTTTACGAATACCTAGAGGAAATTCTTGAAAATATCTATAGGATCTCCGAAGAGATTTGGGATGAACTAGAAGTCTTAGAGGACAAAGTTCTTGTTGAGCCCAGCGAACAGATTTTGAGAAGAGTGCAGAGTATAAAAAGAATCCTCATCACAATGAGAAAGACGACAAGGTCAATAAGGGAAGTTGCGAATAAAATATCAATGCTAGAAGATAGCTTTCTAAACAAAAGAGTGCTGCGTCGGTTTGAGAACATCTATAAGCACGCAGTGGACATTATGGATAGCATAGAGGTTCTAAGCGAAATACTCTCAAGCATCTTGGACATATATCTCTCGAGTGTAGGGAACAAGACAAACGAGATTATGAAGGTGCTGACGATTATAGGCACGATATTCATCCCATTAACGTTCATTACAGGAATCTACGGAATGAACTTCAGATATATGCCAGAGCTCTATTGGCGGTGGTCATATCCTATAGTACTAATTGGGATGCTCCTTATCGGAATTGCAATGCTCTTTTACTTCCGAAGAAAGGGTTGGATATAAACACTAAAATTAGATAGGCTGGATAAAATATGGTATCATAAGCCAATGGAGCTAATGGTAAGTCTTTGCTTATAGTATTTTACTCCCTTTCCAGACGCTATGTTTATTCCGTCTAACAAGATATGCATGCCATCCTTTTTATGAAATTTTCACATTTTGGGCGTCTGAATATAATGCTTTATAGAAAACAACTTTTTTGGGCGTGTTTTAGTACTACCTCCATACATTGATGCGCCATTCAACCTCCATAAAATATTTAATGATTTTACTGAAAAACTTCAGGAGTAGCTCTTTTAGATGACGTGTGTATGCTAAAGCTAGCATGGCCCCTAATGTGCTTGAAAAAGTAGAGGAGTTATATGAGAAAGTAAAGAAGGAAGGGGGAGAGACATATTATTCCCCCAATGTTGCTTGCCTTAATTAAGATCTACATATATACGCCATGATGTGCGTATGATGTACTATATAACACATTTTGTAATAAGTAAAAGTAAGATAACGTATGGGTGATTTGGTGAGGCATTATGGCGACTACAGTTAGATCCTTTAAAGTCATGGCCCCTTTTAAGGATTTGGTAAGCATACTTTCGAAGGACAGTCGCTTTGGAGGCGTCTATACAAAAATATTCGACGAAGCCAAAGTAGCAGTTTTATGTGGAGAGAAGTTCTTCTTAAGGACATCTAGTTGGGCGGGCATTACGATAATAGTTAGGGAGATGTCTTCCAATTTATGTGCCGTTGATGCCATAGGTTTTGCGGGAGCACAAGGTCTTCTGAAGATATCTTGGTTCTCCGAAGAGTCTTATATAAAAGAGCTCATAACGTTTTTGGAGCAACATTATCGGGTAGAGCACTCCTAGAGGTTTTCTCAATCTTTTTGTTAGTAACCAAACGACGTCTTTGTTGTGGGGAGTAAGTATCTAAAGATTATCAGGGCTTTTTACATTCTCAAGTGTGGGTAAGTAATCTGTTCTGGAGCACGCATAAGCATATAAATAGCTAGTGAAGAGGATGTCAAGGACATTCGTTGCCAGGCCTGGGTTCGATGAGAGACTCATAATAAGATCGTTGATACGGTACGCCACCTTTGATCCAGAGGGACTCCCTCTATAATAATGGCATTCAAGAATAACTTTGTGGACACTGGAACAAAAAGCCTACGAAGCTATTTTGTCCGTACTGAGATACCCCGCAAATAGCGGGGAAGGTGATAGACATAGGCGTTGTCAACGTAAATGTTCCAGTAGAAGAAAAATCCTTTGAAAATTAGCGTTATCTTTATAGTTTTTTCTTGAATACTATGTTTAAGCCCCTAGCACTTGGTCTGTATGGTTTTAGTGTGGCCAAGTCTCTGTAGGCAGAGTGAAAAGTCCACCCAGCCTCCTCGGCCAGCTCAACAAGCTCGTGAAATGTGTAAAGACGCAACTTAAAGCTTACTTCATCCACGAACTCTAGATTTCTACCCTTCTTTTTATAATAGATCCACTTGTTGTAAACTACAGCAGTTAGAGGATCATACTTCACGTTCTCCACGAGAACATGTTCTTGGTCTATTTCGCTTATATAGTGCTCCTGGCCGCATAGACTCTGCCTGATTAAAAATGACTCTGCGCAAGAGTGGTTTAGTAATAAGAGGTAGCCATTGGGCTTTGTTATTTTCCATATGTTCTTTAATATTGCTATATCGGTTTCCCGGTTAAGGTAGTAGCCTATTATTGTTGTCCAGTACATTATCGTCGCATCGAACAGTCTATCCTTTAGTATCCTATCCAATTCTCTTGCATCGCCTACAACAAATTCTGCCCTCTCATGAACGCCATGTTCTAAAGCCCTCTTTTTAGCGTCGCTAATGAACGCCGGCGATATATCAAGACCTACTACATTATACCCCATCTTTGCTAAATTTATAGAGATCCTTCCATTTCCGCATCCTAGATCCAATAAATCTGATTCTTTGGCTACTCCAATGCTTTCCAAGAGTTTAGCTACGTTCCTAGATTCCTCCTCGGCTGTTTCCCACCTAGAGTCTAGCTCTTTTAAAAATAATCCTGCCTTTCTGATAAAAAACTCGTTTACCCATTCATCGCCTTCTAAATATTTTGAAGGAGATTTAACGACAGACATCACAAACACCCCAAGCAGGAGCTTAACATCTCAAAGCATCTAATTACAAGATCTAAAAATAAAAACTTATGACAAACAAAGAACAATGAGTGGTCAATATAGACAAGTTTGGATCACCAAGTATTTACTCTGAGTTAGTGCTTCTATTGATGAGAACATGAGCTCTCCGCTTAAAGGAATTCCGCTATAGACCGTCCGTCAAGTTCAACATGAGACGTATTGCGACTATTATTTTTAGACACTCGTTAAAGCAACGCAGTAAAACACGTGCATATTACCTTTGTAGAAAAACGGTAGTGTGCAAGGCTGTCTTAGGAATCGTTATTTTGAAACCTATTATAACAATTTTTATAAAACAAAAAGTTAACCCAATTATATTGTGGGAAGCAACCTCAAAAACAGACTTATTGCAAGAACTTCAAGCATTTGGGGGTGGTGTAGGAATGGAGGACTACAAGAAACGCATGACTCTTGGTCTTCTAATAATGCTACTGATGTTCATCATTGGGATAATTTTTAGTTGTGCTTTCATGTGGACTCCAGACACGGAAATTGATCCTATAGTAGGGTTCTTTATTGGAGTTTTCATATGGGTTCTGGCCTTGTGTGTGGGCATCGCGTGGTCCATGGATATGATACGCAGACTCGCGGAGGACTTGCTAAGGCACACAGAAGACAAAAAGTGAGACAGAAAAGATTATTAATAGTAGTTCTGAGCCCATTTGCTAGAACTCCTCTAGTATTCTTTTATCTCCAGCTAACAATATTCCATATTCTTTTATTTCCTTCACAAGTCTACTGTTTCTTTTACTCATCTCTTTTATCTCACTTAAAGTATAGACCATAGGATCTATGTCTATGCCCAGAGTTGGATCTATAAACTCAGTAATGCGATCCAAAAATCTTCTATGATCCTCCTTGACTATAACGACTAAATCAGCATCCGAAAATGCTGTATAGTCTCCTCTGGCAAGTGATCCTATCAGAACTATGGCCAGTATGTTATTGTTTTCATTAATCTTCCTTTTTGCGAATTCCTTCAACCTCTCAATGACTTTATCATAGTCTATTCTGAAAAGCTTTATCTCTGACAAATCCTATCACCTTCTCAGCACATTTAATGGCCTTTTCAGCGTCTTCTCTCGTATAATAATCCATGGGAGCGCCTTCAGGATGTGAATTTGGATATCTTGTTGGTATATAGTGACGATCCAGCTCTTTTGCTAGATTTATAAGACTCTCTTCGGGTTTATGTTCTTCCGGAAGGCTCTCGAGCATTTTTGAGACTGAGTGGCCCCAGATTTCTATCCCAAGTTCTTGGTAGAGTGCTTTAACAGCCTTCTCCGCCGCTTGGTGTGATGCAAAGCATGCCCACTCGTAATCGCCCATGGCCAAAGATTTCTTTGCATGCTCAAGATCCCTTATGGCCTGTCTAAACCAATCATGAGCTCTTGACGTCAACATCAACCACCTTTCGTTTATATTTAAGTAGAAAATGTTTCATAAACTGTTCGTCTCAGAGATATGCTATTTGACATTCCTTCCTGTAAACCTTCTCTACTACATTTTTGAAATGGAAGTAATAGCGTCAAAAGAAGAATCAAAATGTTTGTCGTTTCCATAAAGCAAGGAACGCTACTACACCAACTATTGCTATTATTGCAATTATAATTCCTACGAAAATTTCACCGCTAATTTTTTCCCCTCGAGCATAAGTGTTGGTGATACTTCTACCGTATGTTTTGAGAAGAGTTCTGATAAAAGGATTGTGGACATCAATCAATCCTAGAAAAAAGAGTAGGAAGAAAACAGGAGTGTGTACTTGTATTTGCCATTTTATAAGCCCTTGCGATATTCCTCCAATATGATATTTCTCTTTTTGACTTCTCTAATAATTTCGTCAAAGAGCTTCTCTTCCATTCCAAAGTATTCTGGTGGAATCACTCCTGGCTCGAAATCATGCTTTATCATTAGGCGTACTGTTATCGCAGTTATATAGCCGGTACTCCTCGCCATAGAAGTAAAACCATCCCGAGCCTCGTCGTACATGAAATATCTTATTTCTTGTTCTCCGGACCTTCCATAGACTTCCATTATAGAAAAGTCATCGCTTTCAAACTGCATTAAAGGTAAGATAACTTTCATCGTGGATTCTACGTTTTCCGGGTCGAAAAATCCGAGCTCTTTCAGTACTTTCATCCTTTCTAAGTGTCCTTTCCAGCGGAGCGTGTTCTCACAAAGATTTTCCGCTTTTATTGTGGTTAAAAGAGTCCGTAACCCATCGCTAACGAAGCTTTCAAACTCAAAATCTTTAATCCTTACTTGTTTAATATCTTGCAGAGGATCTACACTTGTAAGGCAGCCATTTCTTATAATCCTGGCGGGACGTGTATATTCCTCTATTAAGTCATATGGAGAAAACAGAACCTTGTGATAAAGTGGTGGTTGGGGATTTTTTGGTAGCCCTCCAACGTTTATAACCCCTTCATCAAGCTTTCCGAGGACTGCATGTATATGGCCCACTAAAATGTTGCTAAGGCCTGGAGCAAACCCCGCGTCCACAACCATCCTAATTCCTACCTCTTTTGCCTGAGCATCTAACTCTAGCGGATTCTCTGGCATGAAAGAGACGTCTACAACATCTCTTCTTGCTTTAATTGCGGTTTTTAGTGTAGAGAATCCGAGCTTTCCAGGTAGGGCTCCTACAATGAGGTCAAACTTCTTCATGAATCCTACGAGGTCTTCAAAATTTGAGGCATCCAACTCATGAGTCATCGCAAAATCCTCGACCAAGCGTAAACGCTCTTTACTTTTGTCAGCGACAGAAACTTCAAAATCTTTGCTTAGGTCATATGCTACTAATCTACCAACATTTCCAGCCCCTAAGATGCAAATTTCCATACCTTCTCCCCACAAATTGAAAAGTTTGATACTAATCTAATGTATTTTGGCTCTATATAAGGTAGGCTGAAAGTAAGAGCGCATCACCAGAGAATCCTCAACTAATTCTAGTCATAGTTATGAATAGTTATTTATTTTATAGTTATTTGATACCCTTTTTGGCTATACACTCACAATATAAGAGATCGGAACAGAACAAGTCAGCATAAGTTTTGAAGCTATCATATAGCTGTGTGTACTATTACACTTGTTTTTACATTTCAAGCAAGACAAGTGCCCGAGTATTCTACTTATGTGGGTGTTAATTATGGAACAATTGAGAAACTAATTGAGGCTTTCGGCTTTGAGAGCGTGATAAAGAGGGAAGAAAAACTTGAACTAATTGTTGCTATTGGTGAAAGAAAAATCACTATTAGAGCCGAATAGGTACCATAATAAAGTCGAAGATGCTCACTTGTTCAGACGCTTCTTTTTCTTGTTTCTGGTTAACTCGAGACGGAATTATAGAGACTATCTTAATTCATTCTATGGCTCTTCTTCGGCCAGTATTATTGGCGGATAACCAGTTGAAAATCAAGGAGACTTCACGTCTTTAAACTTCTCGCTTGCCTGTTCTCCGCCAATTCCCCAGTTTTCTTTTGGCACCTCGTGTATTATCACCTCGACCGCCTGGGGCGGTATGTTCATCTCCGCGAAGAGCTTCGTAATGCCCTCTATAACCCTCTTCTTTGCCTCGTTTGAAAATCCTTTCCAGACGTATACATGAACAAGCGGCATGTGTTAATTATCTATCTTCTCACTAAAAAATTCTTTTGATTTTATCTAAAACTCATGATCTCCTTTTAACTCCAATAACTTTAGAGTTACTAGTCTCTAGTTAAGTCTGTTACTTGAGTAATATCGATAGAAGTGTTTTAAGTAGATGTTTCATCCCAAGAACTCTTAACGTATGTTTTGCTATGTATTTCAATGCTTTGGCATATTCCCCAATATTTTCTATTCTATCACCGTATCCACAATCACACTTCTCATAGTTTACCCCTCTAATCAGCGCAACAGGTATTCCCTGAGATCCCTGCTTCATGACCAAAGCAGCTGCTGCACATAACTCATGAGCTATCACGTCTACTCCGCCAAACTTAGGTTTACCGTATAGATCCTGTTCTCCAAAACCCCTTTCTACGGGCTCTATACCATAAGAGCCTCTTGCAATATCTAGAGATCCCACAAAAAATACCTCTGTGTCACATATAACAACCGCTATGTCTTTTCCTGTAAGCTCTCTTATCCTATCCCTCAACTCCTTGGCTATTGCATCTATATTCCTCGGAGGTATTGAAAGGATGTTTTGTGGATGGTTCGAGGAGTCAATACCGGCATCACTCCACAGCATACCATCCCTCAAAACAAGGAACATTGTCGGGTACTCCTCGAGGGCTTTCTTGGCAAGCTCTGGGTCCTTCGAGAGCTTGTAGATATCAATAATCCCCTTATCGGCAAGCTCCTTAATAGGGATTGCAAGCAATAACTCGTCACTCTCCCTAAGAAGAAGCTCTATAAACCGTGGATTAACGCCAGCCTTGGAAGATATGGCTAGAGCTCTGGGCGAAGGCTTAACGTCGTTTATATCGATAAGTAGATCCAAACATTTGGAGATAAGTTTACATGTGATAACAATTATATCTCCGTCTCTAAGCTCCAAACCTTGTTTCTTAATCGAATCGACAATCAGACTAGCAAGATCGCATCTCCCTTCAACGATGGGAAGTTTAATGCCATAGATCTCAATTGGATCCGCCATAAAGCAAACACCCTTTGTTAATACATAACCATAACCAACGAGACTAAAGATAAGTGGTTAAGGGCAAAATACCTAATTCTAAATATCTATTAATTTAGAACAAATAAAAAGAATCAGCTCGAAGATACTA
>JAPDJS010000014.1 GCA_029258975.1 Thermoplasmatota archaeon
TTCTCAAAGTAGAGGATGGACCGGGTGGGATTTGAACCCACGGCCTCCGCCTTGCAAGGGCGGCGTCATACCCCTAGACCACCGGCCCTCAAATAAATCATCTAATCTTCAACTTTAAAAAATTAGCTCTTGGAGATTATGAAGGGGTAATACTTGGAAAGGGGAGCTGGATCTATTATATAGCCTTCTTTTTCAAGTGGTTCATCACAAATTCCGTCCATATCTAGGTCTTGGCAAGTCTCGCTAAAGTTGCCCCAAAAATTATTTGTGAAGTTATTATCAAGACTCAGGGAGCATTCACCTCTGAAAACATTCTTCGAAAAAGTACTGTTATAACTTAAAACCGCATCGATGTATGAGCAATTGAATAAATTTTTACTAAACTCACTTAACTCTTCCTCGATGAATAAGCTAGAGCAATTGAAAGAGTTGTTATGATATCTATTTCTGCTGCCTTTGATTAAAGTAACGGGGGTAGGTCTACGTCCTGTAATCAAATTATTTTTAATTACGTTTTCATTCCCAGAGAAATAGAGATAAGTGATTCTATTTGAAGAGAGGGTAGAGTTCTTAGCTTTGAAAACTAAACCCCAATTATCAAAGATACTATCTTGAATGATTACACCTTCGGAATTTTTTATCGTAGCAAAACCAGAAGTATTCACTTTCGTGATCCTCACCTTACTCAAATTAAACCCAAAGAAACCTATAAGTTCTACATTTTCTATTTGAAGATTAGAACATCCTATTAGGCCGATCACTGAATAATTTGAAAAGTTGAAATTCTCAGTTGGGCACCCTTTGCTTTCTGTACCAAAAACCGAAAAGTATTTCCCATTTATTTTATTAGATTCCACTCTACTTTCCTTGTCGAGCAATTCAATATTGAGCTCAAAACGCTTCCCAAGGAATTCAGGTTTGAGGGGGGAATTTTCGAGATAAATGTCATTGTCTAGCATTATCAAATTTACTACCTTCAGCAGGTGGAGCAAACTTAAGTTTAAATTGTTCTGTTTGAGAGTAATATTCCTCCCCTCTAAAATAAGTGCCCCGTTCTCAATCATATTTTCAGAGAAAATTACATTATTAGCCTTTATACCAACTTCGCAGTGATAGAAAGAATTTCCCTCTATTCTATGCCCTCTTCCACCATAAATAATTAATGAGTTATTTTGGAAGGAACTATTTAAAATTATCAACTCATTTGTGTCCCATAAGCCGGCTGCTCCCGCAACTTCTCCAGAAAACTCGCTATTCTCAATTATTATGTGTTGAGAGAGCACTTTTTTCGTTTCTTTAGACTTAGGTTGAGAAAGTTCAAAGTTGATTTGAAAGGGCGAAGAGAAGTTGAGAATTTTACAGTTTCTTATTGAAATATCTGAAGAGTTATTTATCCAAATTCCAGTACCAACTCTCCCTCTGTTTATAACCCGATGATTTAAACAATCCAAAGTCAAATTTTTGCTGCCAGAGATAAGGATAGCTACTCTTTCTCTACTAGTTAAATTTAATTCAAAGTCCTTATTCAAACAGATTACCTTATCACTCATGCTCAGATTAAGAGGTAATCTCCCAATGATCACATCGCATCCTGGAATTTCTGGAACTCTTGGCTTGGGCCAAAGAAAGTAAACACCCAGAGCGATTATTAGTAACACGAAGAATGCGATTAGAAGGCTCTTCAGGTTCATAGGAAAGATAAAACCAAGGTCTTTAAAAAATCTAACTATCGAAAAATTTAAGTTGTCATCTCGTCGAAATTCTCTCATGGGTAAATTGCTAAATTCTGTAGGGGGAAAAGTCGGGAAGCTAATTATAGGACTCATGGATAAAGAATGCGAGAAAGATGGTTTAATGCTTGAGAATTTCTTGAGGAAGAGATACATCGACCCTGAATTGGAGCTCTGTGATAAATGCGATTTGACTTTCAAATTTTTAGGAAATCCCACATTCGCCGCAGCTGAAAAGTTGCTGAAGGTAGATAGGAATTGGCTTAGTGGGAGGTTAAGGAGTGAATATGGAGAATCTTGGCTTAGGGGAATTGTTTCAATAGCTAAAGGTGTGAAGGAATTTGGTGTTAGGGAACCATTCGTACCCGCATCCCCCATACTAATTGTTTGGAATTTGACTTATCAATGCAATTTAAGATGTAAGCATTGTTATGAGAATGCTGGGTTAGCTAGGAAGGCAGAGCTAAATGAGGAAGAAGCTAGGTATGCTCTCGAACAAATGAAAGAGGCTAATGTTGCTGCGATAGCTTTCTCTGGAGGCGAACCTTTGGTGAGAAAAGATTTCTTCGAATTAGCTAAACTAGCTCATGACTCCGGAATGTACGTTAGTATAGCATCAAATGGGACTCTAATAAGCAGGAAAGTTGCGAAGAAGTTGAAGGAAGTTGGCGTAGATTATGTTGAGATAAGTTTAGATGGTATAGGGAAAACTCATGATGAATTTAGGGGGATTCCCGGAGCATTTGAGAGAACCCTTAAAGGTATTAAAAATTGTTTGGCTGAGGGTATAGATACTTGTATAGCGACAACCGGATGGAAAGGAAACTTAGAAGAAATTTTGAAAGTTGCTGAACTCGCAGATAAACTTGGGGCTAGGTTCATCCACTTCAATTATATTCCTGTGGGGAGAGGAACGAAGGAATTAGATATTACGCCCCGAGAAAGGGAAGAACTCCTCGAAGAACTTGCTCTCAAAAATTTAAGGAATTACGTCGAGAATGGTAGGGGGGATAGGGTCTTATCAACTGCTCCCCAATTTGGGAGGAAAACTAAAGAAATCGCTGAAAAGCTCGGGATCGAGTACTTCGTCGCTACTCACTATGGTGGGTTAAGTTCATCAAGCGAGGAGAAAATGAAGAGCATAAAGTCTACCGCTAATTTTATAGGTGGTTGTGGTGCTGGTAGATTGTACCTCGCTCTCGAACCAAATGGCGACATTCTCCCGTGTACCTTCTTCCCAAGAAATATGAAGGTGGGGAATATCTTGGAGGATGATTTAATTGAAGTTTGGGAAGAAAATGAACTCCTATGGGATTTGAGGGATCGGGAAAAGTTGAAGTATGTGGAAATAGGTGGGGAGAAAATTGGTTGCGGAGTTTGCGAGAATAAGTATATATGTGGTGGCTGCAGAGCTAGAGCAGTAGCTTACTTTGACGATCCCCTAGCCCCAGATCCGGGATGTATTAAGAATGAGAAAATCTTCGCTTCTCTAGAAGAAGGTGTGCGAGCGTCCTTACTCCCGACTCCTTCTATCAGGAGTCGTTAAATTAAGTGTCAATGCAAAAAAATATATTTCTCAAATCCTCTAAATAAAGTATGCCCAGATGGAGATGGGGTTGCAGGAGGATGGGTCCTGGTAGACCATTCAATTACCTTTATCTTTATCATCTACCTCACGTTAGGGAATTTATCCCTAGACCTATGGTCAATCCTGAGCCAATCGAGTTGAGTTATCCTGAATTTGAAGTATTTAGGCTCAGCGAATTAGAAAAATTGACCCAGGAGGAAATAGCCGAAAAGATGGGAACCTCTCGAGGTACTGTCTGGCGTTTGTTGGAGAGTGCTCGAGAAAAAGTTGCTAGAGCGTTGGTTGAGTCCAGGCCTCTATTAATCTTGCCCAAAGGCGAAATTAAAAAGGAATAGGACTAGCTCTCGATTTAAACTTCATTTCCTAGGTTCTTCTGGTGTGGAAATCGCTACTACCCTATTTGGAAGTATACGCAATGGTCCTATTGCATAAGCAGCAAAAGTCCCACCACTTGACTTACATCCAATCACGGAGTAATTGTTCTCGTCAAATTCCGCCCCTACCCAAAATCCTCCTCTCGAATACCTAGGAACTTTCTTCAAAATATCGCTCTCTTTCGGAACAACTTTGAACTCATAGAAAAAGCCCGGCTTTAAGGCTATTTCATTTCCGACAATTTTTGGAGCTACGTAAACTAAGGGACTCCTCACTTGGGGAACCGTTAAAATCTTATCCAGAGAGATCTTAGGTAAGGAGAATGCTTCATCGACTTCTCTAACCTCGACTTCCTCATCCTCCTTCCTAACGATAATCCTAGTATATATGTCTCTCCCATTGAGAACGTTATTCCTAAAGGATTCATTTCTCCAAGCCAAATAACTTTCCTCCAAACTTGGAAGCCTCAACTTAATCCCAAACTTCTTACTCAGCTTCGAGAGCAGAAAAACTTGCTCTAAATGGTTTAGATTTGTAACTTCATTTAGCTCAGAAGAGAATCCTGGAATTGCTTCCCTAACTTTTAGTGGCTCAAGATAAACAAAGCTTTCCTTGGCTGGAATAAATTTCCTATCATCTAAAGGCTCTACTGCCTCTACAATTTTTTCCAGGGTTGCTAATCTCTTCTCACTCATTTTATCACCTCTAGATAGTGATACCACACTATTCAACTTTAAAAAACTTTCTATCACACCGACTATTTATTTTCGTAGGTGGAACCTAATCTCCTAAACCTTGGAGAAATTCATGAATGCAATTCCCCAATCGTTTCGTATAACCACCTTCTAGAACTGCGAAAGTTGGGAGGTTCAGCGAGGCTATTAACTCGCCTATCTTCCTGTAGCACTTTTCACTTAGGTTTAATCCCCCCAGATCACCACTAAACGTATCGAAACCTGCAGAGACTGCGACTACTTCAATCTCGCTTAAATCCACTTCCCTCAACGCCCTTTCGAGAGTATTTAGATATCCTTCATCCCCTGTACCAATTTTCAAGGGGTAGTTGTAACAATTACCCTCGCTTCTTAATCCTGTGCCTGGATAAATGCCATAAGTATGTAGGGAAATGTAAATAACATTAGAATCACCTTGAAAAATTTCTTGAGTACCATTCCCATGATGGGTATCTATATCTAAAATCAGAGTCTTCTTTCCAAGCTTCTTCACAGCGATTGCAATGTTATTGAAGTAACAGAACCCCAGAGTTGGTGCTCCTAGGGCTATTCCCTCTTTCCCTGCATGATGTCCAGGAGGGCGCATTAACGAGAACGCTTTCTCCCTAGCAGCTAATATAGCTCCGCCTGCAGAGAGCTTAGCATACTCATAGATATTTTCATAAGCTGGAGTATCGGCATCATGAATATCTCCTTTCCTTACCCTTTCCACATAAGATTTAGAGTGAACTAAAAGCAAATCCTCATCCCTAGCTGGCTCTGGTTCCAAGAAGCTATATTTATCCCTGAGGAACTCATAAGCTAGCCTCAACCTCTCAGGATTCTCGGGATGATAAGGGGAACTATATTCCAAACATTTGCTCGAGAAGATGATCTTCATGAGCTAGATTAATAACTTAGACTTTAAATCTCCTTCTAAAATTTTTTAAGATCTCATTTTTTGTTGTTATTTGAGAATGGCAAAAAAATATCTACAGGTATATCTCAAGGAAATAGAAGGAGATGTAATTCCCAGGCTTAGGGAGAAGGTAAAGGAGCTCGTTGAGGAAAAATTTCAAGTCCCCCCAACTAGATCTTGGAAGGTCGCCGATGGAGTCTTGAAATATTTCTTCTCTAAAGGGAGTTTAAAGGATTATGTGCTCAATCCTAGGGGGAGATTTGGTGAACTGGTAAAGAGTGTTATGAAGGAATTCGAGATTTCGCCCTCGGTATTAGAGAAAGTTCTTACTTATTCTCCAACGAGGAAGAAGAGGAAGAGAGGTGGTGTTATAGTTACGAAAGTTCATCACACCTACTCG